>VEQF01000011.1 GCA_018883365.1 Candidatus Nanopelagicaceae bacterium | reverse complement strand
GGCAGACAGCAGCGATTCAATAGCTCCGAGAAGTGCTACAGCAATAATCGCGTAAATCAATCCTGATATCGGAACCTCACTGAAATTAAAGTTGAATTTGAGCTCAAGGGTTCTTGGAAGTTCACCAATCCGATTCACAGTTAAATCAAACAACTCAGAAGCCAAGCTTAAAATCACTACAGCGACGATGCTCGCGGGGATGAAGGAGAGGTACTTGAATTTCATACGCAATTTGGGCCAAGTAAATTTCACCAACAGAGTCAATACAACTAAGGAAAGTGAAACCCAATTTACGCCGCCCGAAAGCGCTGCCTGTGTCGTTTTCAGCGCAACCTCTAAAGTGTGAGAACCAGCCGCTTTATCAACTTCAAAGATGAGTGGAATTTGTTGTAATGCGATTATTACCGCAATACCGAGTGTAAATCCCTCCATCACTGAGATTGGAACCGAATCGATTAGATTGCCGATCCTTAACAGTGCCATCACTATTATTAATAGACCAGCACCGAAACCAATAATGGCCAACGAATTCAAACCATAATTTGTGACGATTGGCACGAGCACGACAGTCATAGCTCCGGTGGGTCCAGTCACTTGGAAGTTAGAGCCACCGAAAAGTGCCGCGATGAATCCGGCAATGATCGCGGTTACCAATCCGGCACTGGCGGGAGCACCAGTGGTAATAGCGAATCCGAGCGCAAGCGGGAGTGCAACTACACCTACAGAAACACCGGCTAACAAATCTTTCCGCCAGAAATCAAAAAGGTGTTTCCAGTCCGATAAATAATTGAATTCGCTGAGAAATGTTAATCGTGCTCTTGGCTTGAAATCGGACATATATATAAAGGCTAAACCCAAACACTTAATTTTGAAAGCAAGCCTCCGAAATTCTTTCCTTTTTAGTTGTGGCTTTTTTGTTCTAGTCGAATTTGGCTATTGCCCAACTAGCTTGGCTAGGAGTACCTTTTCAGGCAGCGGTTTCAACTTGGTAATCACCCAAGCTAGAGGAGTGACTATGAAAATCATCATTCACAACCACGGAGCAGTATTGGCCTCGGATTTCACGGAAATTTCTACTGAACGGCTAGAGCGACTTTCTCGTTTCAGTGTCCCAATTGAAAGAATTGACGTTGATGTTAGGCATGAATCCAATCCACATTTCGGTAAAAACTCCCATCGAGTGATTCTTACAACGCATGGCTCGGGACCATTGATTCGTGCTGAAGGTGAGGGCTTTAATGACCTAGCTGCGTTCGATGAAGCAGCGGAGGCTATGGAGCTTCAACTCCGTAAAAAACATGAGCGGAGCAAGGATGTAGATCGCACTACGCTCAGGAAGCTACGGATTTTCAGCAGATGATGATTAGTTTGAAGCCAACGGGAAAAACTAAACGTCTGCATCCTGTTCTGGAAGATCGTTCTTGGAGCCACTCTCATTTTTGAGGAAATCTAAAGCACTTAAGTACTCTTCATAATAAGTGGTATTCCAGCTTCCCATTTTTGGGTCAAAGTAAGTGCCATCTATTGGAGTCGTTCCACTCAAGAAATTTATTGCGGTTTCAGTTTCTTGGATAAAACCTGGAATTTCATCACGCTTGCTTTGGAGCACGCACTTAGGAAACTTTTCTAATTCAGAATAAATAGTTAAATCATGTCCCAATACTTCTATTACGGATCCCGCCATTTTTTCAATTAGTGGGATGCGGTCTGTGCTATCGGGATCGAGTTTCAAAAACTCATCGACCAGTTCTCGATACTCTAACCAGGAAACCTTTCCGGAACTCTCCTCGGTTACTATCAATTGGCGCAAAGCTGTACATTCAGCAGCAGTCTGTGAAGGTTTACCTATCGGACCAAAATGAAAAGTACTCCAAATTGCAGCCGAGGTAATAGCCAATAGAACAGGCACAAAAATCCAAAAAATGGGCCGAGTGCTTCTCACCGCCGTAGACTAACTGAGTGGTTACGCCGTAGGCGGTTTCAATCCGAAGTTTTTAATTAGTGAATTCAACAAAGGAGGCAGGGATTGATAGTCGAGATCGATAAAGCTCTTTCTGAGGCCCTACCGCTGTTGAAGGAACCTCAAAATGTGAGGCGTATCGTCATTTCTGGCCGGCAACGAAATCAAAATCCGCCCTTTATTCGCATAGATATCAGGCCGGTGCTATTGAAAGCGGGACTGAATTGGCAAGAGGTTAGCCATGACGGCAAAAAAGACTTCACCAAGAACTTGCCGCTAAACAGTTTAGATTTGCGGGGATATCTAGATGATGGATTCGCCAACCTGATAGTTGAAAATCATGAAACAGAACTAACTTTGCGGGTCACAAAATCGGGCCAGGCTCAGCTGAATATGAAAAAAGTTAATACAAAAGCGACTCAATTTGTTGAACTAGCGCATGATCGATCAAAACAAAGATTACTTTTAGAAAGCGATCCAATATTTACACATTTGGGAATATCAGATCTTGATGGAAAGCTGAAGCCGAGCAAGACCGATAAGTTCAAGCAAGTCCAGGAATTTCTAAAAAATATCGATTACGTAATTGAGCAGCTATATTCCAAGACTGAAGCTCGCAAGTCAATCAAAGTTGTCGATTTGGGTTGTGGACACGCTTATTTAACTTTTGCAGCCTTCAGGTACTTAGAGCTAAAGGATTTCAATGTTGAAGTTTTAGGAGTTGATGAACGGGTAGATAGTAGGAATAGAAACTCAGAAATCGCAAATGCGCTAGGAATTTCTGACAAAGTTAAGTTTGCAGCACAGAAAATTTCTGATTTGAGTTTGGATCAAGTAGATATCGCGATTGCTTTGCATGCGTGTGACACCGCTACCGATGATGCAATTGCTTGGGCGGTAAAGAGTGGTGCCAAAGCGATTTTGGTTGCTCCTTGTTGCCAACACGATATCCAGAGACAGATTTCGCAGGCTCCTAAACCTTGGGCGATTGCGACCCGTTATGGAATCCTCCAAGAACGAATTGGTGACATCATCACTGAAACGGTTAGAGCCCAAACTTTGAGATTCTTGGGTTATCGCACCGACATTATTGAGTTTATCGCCGGTGATCACACTCCAAAAAACTTGATGATTAGAGCGATTAAGCAAAAAGACCCGAAAATCAATGTAGTTCAAGATAGTTCCAAACCTGATGCGGGCATGGCGGAATTAGAGCTGCTCATTGAGCAGTGGCAGGTTAAGCCCAAATTGTTGAATTTATTGCATGAAGAGCTGCAGCAACTTCGATAGGTAAGCTCGTTTAGATAGGCTTACCGTATGTCAGCTGAAATTTCTGGGGGCAAGGTTCTGGCCTCTTTGCCAATTGGCGAAAAAGTTGGAATCGCATTTTCCGGAGGACTTGATACCTCAGTAGCGGTCGCCTGGATGAGAGACAAAGGCGCAAAACCGTGTACCTACACCGCAGATCTCGGTCAGTACGATGAAGGAAATATTGACGGCATTCCAGATCGAGCTAAAGAGTATGGTGCAGAAATCTCTCGCTTGGTGGATTGCAAGAGTTCATTAGTAGAAGAAGGCTTAGCGGCAATTGCCTGCGGCGCTTTTCATATCCGAACCGGCGGGCGAGCATATTTCAATACCACTCCGCTAGGTCGCGCGGTAACTGGAACTTTGTTGGTTCGTGCCATGCTTTCAGATGGCGTTCAAATTTGGGGAGATGGTTCTACCTACAAAGGCAACGACATCGAACGTTTTTATCGATACGGTTTATTAGCAAATCCAAACTTAAGAATTTACAAACCATGGCTTGATAAAGATTTCGTATCAGAACTCGGTGGCCGTAAGGAAATGTCCGAGTGGTTAGTAAAACATAATCTTCCATATCGAGATAGTGCTGAAAAGGCTTATTCAACTGATGCAAACATTTTAGGAGCAACCCACGAGGCTAAACAATTGGAGGAGCTAAGTTCCTCAATTGAATTAGTTGAACCAATAATGGGAGTGAAGTTCTGGGATACAAATATCTCGATTGCCGCTGAGGATGTAAAAATAACCTTCAAGCAAGGAAGACCAGTCGCAATTAATGGGACTGACTTCTCTGATTCGGTAGCGCTAATGAAGATGGCCAACGAAATTGGTGGACGTCATGGACTTGGAATGTCAGATCAAATTGAGAATCGAATTATCGAGGCCAAAAGTCGAGGAATTTACGAAGCTCCTGGAATGGCATTGCTTTTTATTGCCTACGAGCGTTTAGTTTCGGCGATTCACAACGAGGACACAATTGCCAACTATCACGCAGAGGGACGCCGTCTTGGGCGGTTACTTTATGAGGGAAGATGGCTAGATCCACAGTCTTTGATGCTGCGTGAATCATTAACTCGCTGGGTTGCCTCTGCGGTAACCGGCGAGGTTACTTTGCGCCTTCGTCGCGGTGATGATTATTCAATCCTGAACACCAAAGGAGACGGGTTTAGCTATCACCCTGAGAAACTTTCTATGGAACGCACCGAATCTGCTGCTTTTGGACCCACGGATCGAATCGGACAATTAACGATGCGAAATCTTGATATTGCAGATACTCGTGCCAAGCTCGAGATGTATCGCAATCAAGGTCAAATCGGAAAAGGAAATTTCGATCTTGTAGAGCTAGAAGATGGAAAGAATTAATCGGTTCAATTTCACTAGCAATTTCTAAGAATGGAGATAGCAATGTCCAATACCCCAATATCTAAAATTCTAGATAACTTCATGGAAGAGGGCATAAAACTAACTCCAATTGGCGCAACGATGCTTGGAGTTCCAGGACTAGATGATCAGCTGGATGACTTTTCTATGGTTGGTCAGGAAAAACAGGCTGATTTAGCGCGCCGTACTTTAAGCGCTATACAAGCCGAAACACCAGTTAATGAATTTGATCGAATTGCAAGAGATGTTGCGGTTGAACGACTTTCATCAGAATTAAAGTTAAGTGAAACCCTCGAGTCAAATATTCTCTTCAACCTAATCGCTTCACCTGTGACTAGAGTCAGACAAGTTTTTGAGATGATGAATAAGGACAATCCAGAGACAATCTCAAATGTAGTGAAAAGATTAAATGCAATTCAGGGAGCTTTTGCGGGCTGGAAATCCTCCTTGGAGTTCGCCGCTGAAAAAGGAAAAGTGAACTCCCGTAGACAGGTATTGGCAACAGTGGGGCAGCTAGAAACCTTCTCAAAAGGCGCATTTACAGCTGTGGCCTCCAAGTTTGATGGCACTGGAAAAAATGAAGAGCTGCTAAACGCAGCCAAAAACGCGGAAAAAGCCTGTGGTGAGTTAGCTATTTGGCTAAGGGATTCATACGCTCCGAAAAGTGCACCTCAAGATGGCGTTGGAGAGGAACGCTACAAAATGTGGGCCAGACACTTCACTGGAGCGGATTTGGATTTACGCGATACCTACGAGTGGGGAATTGATCAACTAAATACCATCAATGAGCGTATGTGGGTCGCAGCCAAGAAGTTATATCCAGATGCAAAAACTCTTCGAGAAGTTGCCGATCGACTAGATAACGATCCCCGCTATACCGTTGAGGGTGAAGAAGAATTATTGAAGCGGCTTAGAGAGTTCATAGCTAAGGCCGTGGAGCGACTCGATGGAAAAGAGTTTGACATAGATCCACGTATTAAAAACTGTGAAGCTCGTTTGGCGCCCGAGGGCAGTGCATCTGCTGCTTATTACATGGGGCCGAGTGAAGATTTGTCTCGTCCTGGAACTACCTGGTTTCCAACCATGGGACGTAAAGTTTTTGGTTGGTGGAATATTGTTTCAACTTGGTATCACGAAGCGGTTCCGGGACATCATCTTCAAGTTGCGACTACAAAAATTAACACCGATCGACTAAACAGATTCCAGCGCAACAGAGTTTGGGTATCTGGCTACGGCGAAGGTTGGGCGCTTTATGCAGAGCGTCTAATGGATGAACTTGGAGCATTTGAAGATCCTGGATATGAAATGGGATATCTATCAGCTCAAGGTTTGCGTGCAGCACGCATCGTTGTAGATATTGGAATGCACTGTGGCTACAAAGATTTCAATGGAGAGGTTTGGAACGCTGAATCTGCATTCAAACTTTTGCATGAACGCGCATTATTGGATGAAATTTCAGCTCGCAGCGAAGTAGATCGCTATCTAGGTTGGCCCGGACAAGCAATTTCCTACAAGGTGGGAGAGCGCTTCTGGATGGAATGTCGCGAATCAGCTAAACAACGCTTGGGAGCAAAATTCGAGCTCAAAAAGTTTCATTCCTTTGCCTTGAACTTGGGTCCGATGGGACTTGACCCTTTCAAGCGCGAAATGGCGCTTTGGGATGGCAATTAAGTAGAATTCCAAGGTCGTTTCCGGGGTCGGTGTAATTCCGAACCGGCAGTTAAAGTCTGCGACCCGTTGGCAGCCAGCTAACGGTGGACTTGGTGAAATTCCAAGACCGACGGTTAAAGTCCGGATGAGAGGAAGCGTCAAGCGCACTCTGCTGCGTCCATTTTGCGTCTCTTCATGCCCCGGAGTCCACATTTTTTCCGGAAGGCGTTTAACTTGATGAGCAACATTGCTGGAGGATCTTCGAGGGTCTCTACCTCGGATCTGGAGCGCCTAATGCTGCGCGCCAACAATCTTGCTAAAAAAGGTTTAGGTACAACTTCTCCCAATCCCATCGTGGGAGCAATCATTATTGATCAAAATGGAGTTGAGATCTCAAATGGCTTTCATGCCGGGGGAGATCACGCTGAAATTGTGGCGCTAAAAAATGCTAGAGCGAAAGGCGTGCAAGATTTCACAAATTGCACATTGCTGGTAACTCTTGAACCTTGCAATCATCATGGCAAAACCCCTCCATGTAGCGAGGCCTTAATTCAAGCTGGGATTAAAAATGTTGTTTTTGCTGTATCTGATCCACACCTGATTGCATCTGGAGGGGCCAATAAATTAAGAGATGCAGGAATAGAAGTTGTAGCAGGTATTCAAAATGATTATGTCGCGTATACCAATCGGGCTTGGTTGCATAAAATTAAACATCAGAGACCATGGATAGTTTCAAAAATCGCTGCAACGATAGATGGGAAAATCGCAGCTTTGGATGGAACTTCAAAATGGATTACCTCGCAAGAGGCTAGATTTGATGTTGCACATATTAGAAACCAATCTGATGCCATTGTTACCAGCACCGCAACAGTGTTGGCCGACAACCCTCAATTAACTCCAAGATTCCCTTCAGAATCTCAGGTTTTGCCAAGGTCAAGCAATCCGGCGAGAGTGGTGATGGGAAACTCTGCTATTCCTAATGAGTTTAAAATCCACGAAAACGAGGCTGAAACCGTGTTTCTTAACTCTCATGATTTTTCGGAATTAGTGGAGTTAGGACGTAGCCGTGAGTGGAATCAAATGATGGTTGAGGCCGGAAGTCGATTTAATACCGCCTTGCTCCAGGCTGATTTAGTCGATGAATTTGTCATATATATGGCGCCATCAATTTTAGGCGCGGGTAAAAACTTCATTGCAGATTTAGGAATTACCTCCCTCGCGAACCGTAAGGTGCTCAATTTTGGCGAGGTTTCTAGAGTTGGCAATGATCTAAGAGTTAGCTTGTTTGTGAACCACCCGGAATTCTCTGAAATTTTCAACAAAACACTGAGTTGGGGAGGTGCCAAGTAAATGTTCACTGGTCTAGTTCAAGATGTTGGAGCAGTGCTAAAGATTGAAAAAGGACAAGACTCTTCTCGGGTTCAAATTCAGACCCAACTTGCAAATGAGTTGAACGTTGGTGATTCAATCTCGGTGAATGGGGTTTGTTTAACAGCAGTTACTGTAGCTGGAGATTCCTTTACTGCCGATGTAATGATTCAAACCTTGAAATTATCAAACCTCGGACACCTACAAGAAGGAAATAAGGTTAATGCCGAATTGGCTGCGAGATTAGATACTCGACTCGGAGGTCACATTGTTCAAGGACATGTTGATGGGGTCGGACATGTCGTCTCAAATGAGCCAGGAGAAAAATGGCATGAGTTTGTGATTTCTGTTCCAGGAAATTTGAAAAAGTACATAGTTAATCAAGGATCAATCTGTGTTGATGGTGTTTCACTTACTGTGGGTCAGATTAATGATGAAACTAATCAAATGACTCTTTGGCTGATTCCAGAAACTTTGGCTAAAACCACCTTGGGGGAGAAGCTTGCTGGGGATCAAGTAAATCTTGAGGTTGATGTGCTGGCGAAATATGTAGAACGTTTGGTTTTGGCGCAACAAAGTCAGAACTCATCTCAGAAAGGTACAAATTAATGCCTACAGAGATTAAAAATGCACTTGATTTATTCAAGCGCGGTGAGTTTGTCATAGTTACTGATGATGAAGGTCGAGAGAATGAAGGCGATTTGTTCTTGTTGTCCAGCGCTGCTACCGCCGAGAAGCTGGCCTTTATGGTCCGTCACACCTCGGGCGTGATTTGCGTTCCGATGACTGAAGCGCGCTCTCGTCAGCTGCATCTCCCATTAATGGTTAAGAACAATCAAGATAATAAGCGGACCGCTTTTACAGTAACCGTCGATGCCAAGCATGGAATCACAACCGGTATTAGCGCTGCCGAGCGTGCAATCACTATCAAGGCTTTAGGGGATTTATCAAAGACGGCAGAGGATTTCGTTAGACCTGGCCACATATTTCCCTTAATTTCGAATGAAAATGGATTGCGAGCAAGACAGGGTCATACTGAAGCTGCGGTTGAGATGTGTCGTTTGGTGGGCGAAGTTGAGGTTGGAGTAATCAGCGAGCTAGTAAATGAAGACGGCTCAATGATGAGAGGTGAGGAATTAGAAAATTTCTCAAAGGCACATAACATTCCAATCGTCACTATCGCTGAATTACTTAAAGTATTAGATGGAAATGTAGATGAAGAAAATTATGTTCCTAAAGTTTTACCTCAAACAAAATGGCACTGGGCGGATTTGCCCCGTTTCTCCAAAGTTCAGCAGAAGCCAATAACCTGGCAGATTGCAACATTTTCCGGGCGCGCTGGGGTTGATCACGCCATTATGAAGTTGGGAAATCCGCCTGCAGACACTTCGGTTCTAGTTCGCATCCATTCAGAGTGTTTAACTGGCGATGTTCTTGGCTCTTTGCGTTGTGATTGTGGCTCTCAATTGAGTGCTGCGATGGAGCAGATTGAGGCGGCAGGTGCGGGATTAGTGATTTATCTACGTGATCAAGAAGGTCGTGGAATTGGGCTTTCGGAGAAGATTCGCGCTTACGAGTTGCAAGATCAGGGTATGGATACTATCGAGGCCAATTTGGCACTTGGACATGAGGTAGATGTTCGAGAGTTCAATGATGCGGTTGAAGCTTTGCATTCGCTTGAAATATCAAGGGTCAAACTTTTGACAAACAATCCAGAAAAACTACAAACCTTGATTGATGCTGGAATTCAAGCTCACGCTGAATCCTTGCCGGGTCAAATTAATGATTTCAACGCTAAGTACATCAAAACTAAGCAAGAAAGATTGGGGCATAAATAAATGGCTGGAGTTGCACCACAGATAAAAGTTAGAGATATGAGTAGCTGCAAAGTTGCAATCATTTCAGCAAGCTGGCACAAAGAGATTTGTGACAACTTGGTTGCAGGAGCGCAGCGCGCACTTAGTGAAGCTGGAGTTTCGCAAAATCAAGTTATCTACGTTCCTGGTTCATTTGAACTACCGCTAGCTGCACAGTACGCATTAGATGCGGGCGCCGATGCGGCAGTGGTTTTAGGGGTTGTGGTGCGAGGCGAAACTCCACATTTTGATTATGTTTGCCAAGGCGTCACCAATGGAGTTATGCAGGTTAGTTTAAGTCGATCTAAACCAATCGGCTTTGGAGTCTTAACTGTTGAAGATGTTGCCCAAGCTATCGCACGAAGCGGAGTTGCTGGCAGCAAGGAAGACAAGGGTTATGACTCAGCAATTGCAGCTTTAGAGCTACTAAGAGTTGCCGGTGAAAACTAACGGTTTTGCGGGAAACCGAGATTAATTCCACCATGGCTTGGGTCAAGCCAGCGACTGGTGACAACTTTTCCGCGGGTAAAGAAGTGAACCCCTTCAGTGCCGTGGGCATGAGTATCGCCAAACAGTGAGTTTTTCCAACCACCAAATGAGTAATAAGCGGTTGGGACTGGAATTGGAACATTTATTCCAATCATTCCAACCTGCACTTCATTTTGGAATCGACGGGCAGCGCCTCCATCATTTGTGAAAATTGCGGTGCCATTTCCATATTGATGTTTGTTAATTAGAGCAAGACCTTCCTCGTAGCTTTTTACTCTAATCACCGATAAAACAGGGCCAAAGATTTCATCTTGGTAAATACTCATATCAGGTGTTACTTGATCAAATAAAGTTGGACCGAGCCAGAATCCATCCGCCGCACCAGAGACTTGAGGATTTCTTCCATCCACAACTAAACGTGCACCCTCGTTAACGCCAGCATCCACGTATGAAGCAACTTTGTCGCGATGAACCGCGGTCACCAAAGGACCCATATCGCTTCCTTTTGTGCCATCTCCGGTTTTTAGTTGAGTCATGCGTGAGCTGATTTTCGAAATTAATTCATCAGCGACAGGTTCAACCACGACAAGTGCGGAAATTGCCATGCAGCGCTCACCCGCAGAACCAAATCCCGCATTCACCGCAGCATCTGCAGCTAAATCCAAATCAGCATCAGGTAGAACCAACATGTGATTCTTTGCTCCGCCCAGAGCTTGTACCCGCTTGCCATTTTTCGTGCCATTTTCATAGATATAGCGGGCAATCGAAGTTGATCCTACAAAGGATATTGAGGCAATTCCTGGATGTTCTAGCAATCTATCAACTGCAACTTTGTCACCATGAACTACGTTGAAAACGCCATCTGGCAACCCAGCTTCTTTCCAGAATTCAGCGATCAGATTTATCGGCGAAGGATCCTTCTCGCTTGGCTTAATAATCACAGCGTTGCCTGCTGCAATAGCGATTGGGAAGAACCACATTGGAACCATCGCTGGGAAGTTGAAAGGCGAGATTATTGCGCTAACACCAACGGGTTGACGAATGGAGTAGACATCAATATCTGTTGATACACCTTCGGAGTACGAGCCTTTAAGAAGATGTGGAATGCCGCAGGCAAACTCGACTACCTCCAAGCCGCGAGTTACCTCTCCTAAAGCATCTGAGAGAACTTTTCCGTGCTCGGCGGTAATTAGAGCAGCAACCTCCTCTTTGCGCGCATTTAGAATTTCGCGGAAGGCAAAAAGTACCTGAGTACGTTTTGCAAGAGAGGTATCGCGCCATTGAGCCTGCGCCTTAGTGGCAACCTCTATTGCATAATCAACTAATTCAACAGATGCGAAATCAACTTTGCCAGTAATTTGTCCAGTTGCAGGATTGAAAACATCACCTTGTCTAGGTTGTTTAGTATCTTGGCCAGCAAGATTAGCGTTCTTTGCATCCCAAACTTTTCCACCAATGTGATGCGTTATTTGTTTAATGTCGCTCATGCCTTGCCACCTGTATAGTGATTTGAAATTGCGGTGAATGCTTTGTCTAGTATTTCTACTCCTTCAAGGAACTCAGATTCAGAGATGTTGCAAGGAGGCACCACATGCATTCGATTGAAATTTGTGAACGGCATCAAACCTAGTTTCTTGCACTCTGCAACAAGTTCATTCATTGCTGGACTTGTGCCGGCATAAGGAGCCAGCGGCTCTCGAGTTGCACGGTCTTTGACCAGATCTAGAGCCCAGAAAACACCTAAACCGCGGACCTCTCCGATGACTGGATGCTTTTCTGCCAAGGCGCGCAAAGCGGGTCCAATTACCTTTTCGCCCAGATTTGCTGCGTGTTCAACTATTTTCTCTTCCTTCATGACATCAATAGTTGCTACCGCAGCCGCGCAAGCCAACGGATGACCCGAATAGGTTAATCCACCAGGAAATACTCGATTATTGAAGGTTTCTGAAACCGCTTTGGAAATCACCACGCCACCAAGTGGTACGTAGCCTGAATTAACGCCCTTCGCAAAAACAATTAAATCCGGTTCGACATCTGAATGCTGATAAGCAAACCATTTTCCAGTTCTGCCAAAACCTGACATGACTTCATCGGCAATCCACAAAATTCCATATTTATCGCAGAGAGCGCGAACACCTTCGAGATAGCCTTTCGGTGGAACCAAAACTCCGGCGGTGCCAACGACTGATTCAATCAAAATTGCAGCAATAGTTTGTGGGCCCTCAAAAGCAATAACGCTTTCTAAATGGGCAAGAGCTCTTTCGCACTCTTGAGCCTCATTCTCTGACCAAAAAGAACTGCGATACGCGTATGGGCCAAAGAAGTGCACGTGTCCATAAGCAAACTCATTTGGCCAACGTCTTGGATCTCCGGTTGCAGAGATAGCTGAGGTTGTATTTCCATGATACGAACGGTAGAAAGAGAGAATTTTGTGGCGTCCAGTATGAATACGCGCCATTCTGATGGCATTTTCAATACCGTCAGCTCCACCGTTGGTGAAAAAAACTTTTTCATGTCTTGGGCTGGCTAATTCAACAATTCGCTTAGCAGCTTCGCCACGGGCCTCATTTGCAACTTGCGGCGCCACGGTTGAAAGCACCTCGGCCTGCTTTTGAATGGCAGAAACAACTTTTGGATGCTGAAATCCGATATTGGTAAAAACCAACTGGCAAGAAAAATCTAGATATTTTTTGCCGTCAAAGTCCCAAAAATAAGCGCCTTTTCCGGTCGCAACGGGCAGTGGTGAGATTTGTGCCTGTGCGGACCAAGAATGAAAAACATATTGACGATCTAAATCAAAAACTTCTTTACCGCGGGCGGGATTTGGCGTGAACTCTGACATTCCCCAATCTAATCAGCAGTGTGCCAAGGACTCAAGAAGGTCAGTTGCAACAACGCAAGAGTATTTTTTGGCGGCATGCACGCCGGCCTTTGAATGCAGCTTTACCGCTGCCGCCACCACTTTTTGGGCCGTAGTTAAATCCTCGGGCTTCCAACTTGCAAGAAATGCTCCAATTAAACCTGCCAATACATCTCCCGACCCTGCGGTCGCCAGCTCTGCGCCACCTATTTCATCAACTATTGATTTTAAATTCGGTGCTGCAATGATGGTCTTAGACCCTTTCAAAACAATCACGACATTTAATTCATCTGCAACTTTTTGTGCCACAAGTGTTCGCTCTTTGTAGTTCTTCGGCATGACATAACCAATCAGATTCAGCTCGCCTTCATGGGGAGTCAGAACGATGATTTGATTTGTGCGTTTACTCGGAATTACCTGCACCGCCAATTTCATAGCAGCGCCATCAAGTACCACTAGCGGAATTGCTGGAAGTTTTCGCAGGCTTACACCTCCAGGGCCAACAACTAGTGAATCAATTTTTTGATTTAAGAGCTCCCTTATTGGAACCACATCAGGAAATTGATTAATAACCTGTTGAATTAGAGGCGCAGATTTAGAAACAAACTTCACATAACCTGCTCCACCTCGGCGCGCACCGCCAACGGCCAGCGTTGCAGCTCCTGGAAATCTCTCCGAACCTGCGGCAACTGCGACAACTCCGCGTTTGTATTTGTGATCTTCTTTTTCCAGCGGCCTGCGACCACCATTTGCGGTGTTTTTTTGCATATAAATCTGCTTTTTGGCCCGAGACTTTTGGGCTTGAGCCTTCTTAGCCCGAGACTTTTGGGCTTGAGAGCTGCGGCCTCTAGGGCTTTGGGAATTAGGCATTTAGATAATTAACCGATGAAAGATTAAGCGTTCATTTGTTGCTTGGCATCTTCATGAGTGCATTGAAGATTTTTGGAGTCAGCAACACAAGCATCACACAAAAGATATTGCTTATGACAGAAATCATTTGCGCAGTTGTAGAAAGATTTCGTAGCAGAGGTGCAGACATCACATCTACCAATAATCTTGGTGTTTTCAGAGAAATCGACGGTTTTGCGACCATCAAATGTATAAAGCGATCCTTCCCATAGACCTTGGTCTCCAAATTTTTCGCCGTATCGCACGATTCCGCCCTCAATTTGATAGACCTCGTTAAAACCTTTTTGTTTCATTACCGCTGTGAGAATTTCACATCGAATTCCACCAGTACAGTAGGTAACAACAGTTTTATTTTTTAGGTGGTCATATTTGCCGCTGTCTAATTCAGCGATGAAATCTTTCGTATTTTTTACATCAGGAACTACAGCATTTTTAAACTTCCCAATTTTGGCTTCGTACGCATTTCTACCATCAAAGAAAACTAAATCATCGCCAAGTTCTGCGGCTAATTTGTTCACTTCTTTAGGTTTCAAATGCTTTCCGCCGCCAACAATTCCAGTTGAATCAACTTGCAAACTATCAGGAACCCCAAAAGTTACTAGTTCTTTTCGAGCCTTCACACTCAGTCTGGGGAAATCATTTCCTGTTCCTTCAGACCATTTGAAATCTATCTTCTTAAATCCGGGATATTGTTTAGTGGCCTTTACATATTTCTTTAGATCGGCGAGGCTGCCACCCAAAGTTCCATTGATGCCATGGTTTGAAATCAAAATTCGTCCTTTGAGGTTCAAAGATTCACAGAGCGTGTGCTGCCAAAGGCGCACCGCCTCTGGATCTGCCACTGGGGCAAATCCGTAGTAGAGAATGATCTTCGAAACCGCCATTTCACAATAATAATAAATGTAATAAAGGAGAGACAAATAGCGGAAATACCGAATTCTGAGCGCAAGTTGTGAGGTCAACTCGAGGGAAAAACTTCGCGGGAGGTGATAATTGAGACATGAATGGTGAGCAGCGAGCCAGCTCGCAAAAGGTTCTTTCGGTAATTGTCATTTTGACTATCGCGTTAGCTGCCGTAGCGGCTTTTTTTAGCGCTTCAAAAGAATCTAAGGAGTACGCGATTTCAACGCCAGAAGGCGTCGTTCAGCGCTACCTAGAAGCGGTGTTAGCGGGTCGCAATGAAACTGCAGCGAGTTATTTCGCGACTGATTCACAGTGCGATGCAACGGATATCGACCGCACCTGGGTATCTGAAACAGTTCGAGTGAATTTAGCAAATGTTGATTTAGAGGGAGACAAAGCTTTTGTCGAGGTCGTGATTGATCTTTCATCAGGCGGCCCATTTGATGATTACTACACCGAGAAACACAATTTCCGAATGAGCCGTGAATCTGGAGGTTGGAAGATTATGGGAATTCCATGGCCGATGTATTCATGTGAGGAGCCCGGAAAATGATATTTGGAATCCTGATCCCGCTTCTTTCCCTTGCGGTGCTAGTTGTTGTCGCGCGTAAATTATTTTCCCGAGATAGCCACGGTGCACCGAGCACATTTTCAGTTCGCAGACTTTTCCAGTATGCATTGCTGTTTGGCTTGTTAGTTGTTTCTGCATCCGGCGTCTCCGGTTTGATTGGCCGACTTTTTGATTCCGGGCAGGTAATTGCTGCCAGCAGGACAGATTTAGCCCGCGATATAACTTTTGCGATTATTGGAATTCCTCTTTATTTTGCTATGAGTCGCTGGACGAGACGAACCTTGAATGAAGATCCGAGCGAGAGGCATTCAGTCGCTTGGAATGCTTACCTTTCAATAGTTTCAATTTCAGCCTTGATAACTGCAATGACAGCAGCTTTCCGGGTTCTGAATTGGGCTCTGGGAGAAGAGCCGTTTCGAGGCGCAGATTTATCCCAGTTTTTGATTTGGGGGTTGGTATGGGTTGCGCACTGGCAGTTGATAGAAACCGGCAGTAGGGAAGAGGAAGCTAGGGCTCATTACATATCAGGATCATTAGTTGGTCTAGGCACTTTAGCGTTTGGAATCGGCGGCCTGATTGCAAGCACTGCGCGCACGCTTATTGAAAGTGATGAAAAATCTCTTTTAGTTGATAGCGGAAACCGCACAATTCAAGCGATTTCACTAATCATTATTTCCTTGCCAGTTTGGTATCAATATTGGTTGAAAAAATCTTTAAGTATGAAACGGGAACTGTTTTGGTATTCCTACACATTGTTAATTGGAGTAGCAGGCGGATTTTTAACCTTAGTCATTTCTGGCAGTGTCATGATTTACGATTTATTGGTTTGGTATGTGGGTGATCCACAAGAAACCCTGGCAGCTCGGCATTTTGATAGCAGTGCAGGTGCTTTAGGTTCTGCGATAGTTGGTTTAGCTACTTGGTGGTATCACGCAAATGTGGTTAATTCACCGGTCAATGCAGCAGCTAATTCACAAGCAAGTACGCAAGTTGCTGAAACGAGCGCTGCAACTAAGTCTAGAGATGAAGTGAGAAGAGTTTACGAGTACATAATTTCCGGAATTAGCCTAATCGCGGCCGCTGCGGGCATGATGATGATTTTTGTGGCAATTATCGAATCCGTCACTCCAGGTGAAGTTGTATCTACGACTAGCTCCACAAATACTTTGATGGTTGCAATAACTTTATTGATTGTTGGCGCACCAATTTGGTACTTCTTTTGGAGCAGAATCGAAAGTCACCTAGTAGCCGATGGTGAGGAAATTAGTTCGCCGACTAGAAGAATCTTCTTATTAATGTTGTTTGGCGTTGCATCCGTTGCTGCTGTCATCAGTGTGCTGACTGCGGTATTTCTTTTCTTAGATGATCTTTTGAATAATGAATTGGGCCAAGAAACTTTGCGGCAAATGCGTTTTGCGATCGCAATTTTGGTATCCAATGCGGCAATTGGTTGGTACCACTGGAATATCTATCGAGATGAACGAAAAGTGAATGTTCGCAAGGCCCGGAAAGATAAGTTCGTGGTTTTGGTAGGCCCGCGTGATGAGAGTCTCGCCCGCGCAATTCAGCTGCAATTCGGGGGACATGTCCAGATGTGGCAATCAGAGGACCAGGAGCAACCTGGAACCGTACAAAAGTCATCTGAACCGGCGAAATCAATTCAAAATGGGGTTTCTGGATGGGATCGACAGAAAGTGATTGATTTGATTGAGTCGACTCGGAGCGATGAGGTCATGGTTATCAAAGAAAAAAGAGGAATAAAAGCCATACCGTTTTCGCGCGGCCGTTAACTGGCAGCGACCCAATTTCAAGCTGCTTTAAATCTTGCCGGTTGATAGGTTCTGGGCATTGGCCCGCGTGAAAATAGCGTCAATTAAAACGTGAGCGAAAACGTGAGCGAAAATGTTAACGAAACTAGATTAGAAATAGATGAGGGAGTAAATGAGCAATCAAGGTTCGGATCAATTGGTTAATCAAAACGGAAACTCTGCAGCTAAATGCCCAGTTCCTCATGGTTCGTTGACTTCGATGGGCGCCGCGAAAGAGAAGTGGTGGCCAAACTCGCTTAATCTAGAGATTTTGCATCAACATGACACCAAGATAAATCCTTTGGGTGAGAGCTTTGATTACAAGGAAGAGTTAAAGAAACTAGATGTAGAGGCTTTAAAGAAAGATCTTCATGATTTGATGACAGATAGCCAATCTTGGTGGCCAGCGGATTGGGGTCATTACGGTGGATTATTCATCCGCATGGCATGGCACTCTGCTGGTTCTTACCGAACCGCGGATGGTCGTGGCGGAGGCGGAACTGGAAATCAGCGCTTTGCGCCCCTTAACTCTTGGCCAGACAATGCAAATTTAGATAAGGCAAGACGTTTGCTTTGGCCGATTAAGAAGAAATACGGCAACAAAGTTAGCTGGGCTGACTTAATGATTTTGGCGGGAAATATCGCTTATGAATCAATGGGTTTGAAAACTTTTGGATTTGGTTTTGGCCGAGAAGATATTTGGGCGCCAGAGATTGATACTTACTGGGGATCCGAAAAAGAGTGGCTTGCACCGAGTGATAGTAGATATGGAGATCTTTCAGATCCGAGCACAATGGAGAACCCATTGGCAGCGGTTCAAATGGGACTTATTTACGTAAATCCACAAGGTGTAAATGGCGTTTCTGATCCATTGAGAACAGCAGCACATGTTCGTGAAACCTTCGCGCGAATGGCGATGAATGATGAAGAAACCGTTGCGCTAACCGCTGGTGGTCATACCGTTGGAAAAGCTCACGGAAATGGCAAAGCATCGAACCTCGGTCCAGAACCTGAAGCAGCTGATATTTCGGAACAAGGTTTAGGTTGGAACAATCACAAGACTAGAGGAATTGGCCGTGACACTGTTACAAGTGGCATTGAGGGTGCTTGGACTACGCATCCAACGAAGTGGGATAACGGTTACTTCGAACTTCTATTTAAGTATGAATGGGAGTTAAAGAAATCTCCTGCAGGAGCACAGCAATGGGAGCCGATCAATATTGCTGAAGCAGATAAGCCAGTTGATGTGGAAGATCCTTCAATTCGTTACAACCCAATAATGACCGATGCTGATATGGCGATGATTAAGGATCCCGCTTATCGTGCGATTTCAGAGCGTTTCTATAAAGATCCTGCTTACTTCAGCGAGGTTTTTGCGCGCGCATGGTTCAAATTAACTCATCGCGATATGGGCCCAAAGGTTCGCTATATCGGACCAGATGTTCCGAAAGAGGATTTGATTTGGCAGGATCCAGTTCCACAGGGAAGCAAGAATTACGATGTTGCAAAAATGAAAGAGAAAATTGCAGCTTCGGGATTATCTGTATCTGAGATGGTTGCAACCGCATGGGACAGCGCCCGTACTTTCCGCGGTTCCGATAAGCGCGGTGGTGCAAATGGAGCGCGAATCAGATTAGAACCACAGCGGAATTGGATCGGCAATGAACCTGAAAGACTTAACAAGGTACTTGCTGTGCTTGAGCCAATCGCAAAGGAGTTTGGCGCAAGTATTGCTGACGCAATTGTTCTTGCTGGAAACCTTGGAGTGGAGTTGGCAGCAAAAGCCGCTGGACACCAAGTGACAGTTCCATTCGCTCCTGGTCGAGGAGATGCTTCTCCAGAGCAAACAGATGTTGAGTCCTTCTCAGTTTTAGAACCAATTCATGATGGTTTCCGAAACTGGGTAAAAAAGGATTACGTTGTCAGTCCGGAAGAGTTATTGCTCGATCGTGCTCAATTAATGGGGCTCACCGCACCGGAAATGACTGTGTTGATTGGCGGATTGCGTGTTATCGGAGCAAATCATGCAAACTCCAAGCATGGTGTTTTCACCGAGCAAGAGGGCGTACTAAGCAATGACTTCTTCGTAAATCTCACTGACATGAAGTACACATGGGAGCCAACTGGAAGTAATCAATACAACATACGCAATCGATCCACCGGCGAAGTTAAATTTACTGCGACCCGGGTTGATTTAGTTTTTGGTTCCAATTCAATTCTTCGCGCCTATGCAGAGGTTTATGCTCAAGATGATAACAAGGGGAAGTTTGTCTCTGACTTCATCGCGGCTTGGACCAAAGTTATGAACGCGGATCGATTTGATTTGGTTTAAAGTTTTCTGAACATATTCTGCATGGGCTCATTTTGGTTAGTAACATTTAACTGAAATGAGCCCATGTGCATTAAATCGATTTCAAGTTGCAACCCGTAGGGACAGCACTTACCGTTCAATCATTAAATAGTGGGACATAGCCCATCAAATCTCAGCCTTGCGAAGGAGCCAGAAATGTTAAAGAGAACAAAGGTTTTGGCAGGAATCTCAGCATTGGCTCTATTTCTTGGATCGCAATCAGCAACAGCGGACGTACAACCAGGACAAAGCATTACCCACATGAAAACCGCGCCTGGCCTTGCTTCAGCCCTTGAATCTGCTGGGGTGGTGTTCTTCGTGCAAGGCGGAGCAACTCTTGGGTTAATCGGAGATTCAGTAGCGGCAGAGAACAGCCAAATTGTTTTTCACATTCCTATTACTTCAACTAAAAGCCCAGTGAAGCATCAAGGCAGCAACATCGTATTTTTCAATACCAACAACAATTCTCAGGTCCAGCTTCGCAATCCAGTGATTGACCTAGATAAAGGGATTGTCACCGCTACTGTTCCACAAGCTTCAAATCAAACAATCACCGTACTGACCGTTACCAATGCTGCAGCAATTAAAGCAAAGTCGAGCACGGATAAGAGAACCCAAATCAGATCTACCACTTATGCAGGCGCGACATTGAGTCTTGCTCCAGGAGTCGCGGCAACTTTGAATTCTCTTTTGGGATTGCCCGCAAACGCGATTAGCGAAACTGCAGCTTTTGGTTCCGCGGATTTAACATTTAAGAAGATTGTTAAGAAGTAGCAATCAGGGAAAAGCCAAATGGAAAATCTTTCTAGGAGAGCTGTTTTAACTGGAGCTTGCGCAATACTTACGATGGGCTTTGTGAATATTCCATCTGCTGCAAATGCTTCAGTTAAGAGGTTGTCAGATGGACGACTTTCTGTTCGAGTTAAGTCAATTCCAGAGCTAGCTAGCATTGGTGGTGCGGTTCAAATCGGAAAGTTGAAAGGCACGCCAGTTGGTTTAGCACGTACCGGAGATACGAAGTACGTTGCTTTCAGCTTGGCCTGTCCACATCAAGGAGTGAAGGTGGTTAAGTCAGAAAATGGTTGGGTGTGTCCGGCACATCAATCTGAATTTGAATCTGATGGCGACCTTTTGCTCGGTCCAGCTACTTCGAGATTAACTCGAATTCCGGTTCGCCTTCGCGGCGGTAACGCAGTAATCGGGTAGTTAGCGTTCGGCTTTAATTACTGCCGATATTGCCTGTCTGAACAGATGCTGGGTGGCAAAAAGTGCAGTGTGAGAAAAAGTGCAGTGTGAGAAAAAGTGCAGGGTGGGAAAAATGCTGGGTGGGTTGTGTAGGGATCGAACCTACGACCCGGTGATTAAGAGTCACCTGCTCTACCAACTGAGCTAACAACCCGTTGAACACTTTCGTGGTCAAGCGGGGCACACTATAACCATTTGAGGTGCCTTAAACCAATTCAAGGGAAAAAGGTTCAATGTTGACCTGCCTTTCATTCCTCTTGGAATCTCGCCCTGCAAGGTCTATTTGAGCTGTTTGAGCAACAATTAAGCTGTGAGGTCGATTTGGCAGGAGAGCTTTAGGCGAGCCAATTCACGATCTGCTCTATTTGTACTCGCTCTGAACATTATTTTTAGCATTGGAATTCAAGTACCACATGCGAAGTCAGATGCAATACAAGCGAAAATCGAATTTGAAGAGCTAGTTCAGACGCTAGAACAAATTCCAGTAAAGGGAAGAGCTCCCAAAACGGGTTACTCACGAAGCGCGTTCGGTCCTCAGTGGTCAGATATTGATAGAAATGGTTGCGATACTAGAAATGACATTCTAAAACGCGATTTAACAGATATTGTTTTTAGAGCTAAAACGCGGGATTGTGTAGTTGAGACTGGAAAGTTATTGGATCCATTTTCAAATACTGTTATTGAATTTGTGCGCGGCGAGCGAACTAGCATGTTAGTCCAGATTGATCACGTGGTTTCATTATCTAATGCATGGCAAACTGGAATATTCAAAGCACATCTAAAGACTCGGACAGAATTTGCAAATGATCCTCTAAATTTGTTGGCAGTAAAGGGATCGCTCAATTCACAGAAGGGCGATGGAGATGCAGCAACTTGGCTTCCGCCAAATAAATCTTTCCGATGCAATTATGTGGCGCTACAGGTTAAGGTAAAGGCGAAATATGGTCTTTGGGTTACTAAGTCAGAAAAGGAAACAATGACTCGAATTCTAAGTAGTTGTTAATGAGTAATTGTCGATAAGTAGTTGTTAATTAGTTGCCGTTAATTAGTTGCTGTTAATGAGTAGTTCTTAAAAGTTAACGGCCATATCTATTTACTGAGCCAATCAGCCTCTAAATCGACCAATCAGCCTCTAAAACAAGACGGGATAATCTTGGCGGGACTTTTGACCGAAAAATTTAATTTGGTTCAGTTTTACGAAAGTCGCAAAGTGAAAAAGTGGGGTGAGCGACGGGGCTCGAACCCGCGACATCCCGGACCACAACCGGGTGCTCTACCAGCTGAGCTACGCCCACCATGTTCACTTGTTGCCCGTAGTCTACCCGCCCATCAACAGAGAGCGAAAACGAGTATTTGGCAATGAATCCTTAACTCCTGAATACACGGAAAGTAGATGCCCGAATACCGAATCGGCGGAACTTTCTGTTATCAACAGCTTGGAGTTCTTTCGCGCATGGATGTCGGTGGTCGAACGCCTAAGCATGCCCAGTGAACATATCACCATCATTAAAGCGCGTAGCAGCAGTAGAAATGGATTCTTCGACATCCAAGTCAAATTCTCAATATGGAGCCCTTCAGCCACTTCTTGACGATGCTGAGATTGAGGAGATTTGGATCAATTCACCTCAACGCATTTTTGTTGCCCGCAAAGGGAAATCCGAACTAACCAATATTGTCTTAACCGCTGCGCAGCTGCAAGCAATTATGGATCGAATTTTGATGTGGTGTGGTCGGCGGATTGACTTAGCCCATCCGTTTTTAGATGCGCGATTGCCTGATGGGAGCAGATTGCACATAACAATTCCTCAAATAACGGCAGAGCATTGGGCGATAAACATTCGAAAACATTTGATGCGCGGAAAGAATTTGACCGGACTTATGGAGCTGGGGGTATTCGATGAAGAACTCAGATCGTATCTCGAACATTTAATTCAGAGCCGGAAAAACATTCTGGTCAGTGGATCTACTCAAGCTGGAAAAACAACTTTGCTCAATGCCTTAGCAAGCACCGTTCCAATCTCTGAACGAGTCATAACCATAGAAGAAGTATTTGAATTGAAACCTAGGGTGCCTGATTGTGTTGCGATGCAAACCAGGAGTGCGAGCTTAGATGGTGTCGGAGAAGTCAGTATTAGGCGTTTAATTAAGGAGGCTCTGCGAATGAGGCCTTCAAGATTGATAATCGGAGAGATTCGCGAAGCAGAATCGCTGGACTTGCTCATAGCTTTGAATTCTGGCATTCCTGGGATGGCAACAATTCATGCCAACTCGGCGCGGGAGGCCATAAGAAAACTTCAAGTCCTTCCTATGCTGGCCGGAGAAAACATTACCCAGGATTTCATAACTCCAACTGTGGCAAGCGCAATCGATTATGTGATTCATGTTGGTTTGGATGAAAACGGTGATCGGCGCCTACTTCAGTTATGCAAAGTAAATAGCAGAGTTGAGAACTTCAACATTGAGATTGAATATGTTTACAGTTGGGAACAGGGCAAGTATCGCAAGGGAATTGCTAGGTGAATTTGAAATGCTAGCGGTATCTGCATCTAATCAAGCATCCTTAGTTGGATTGAGCTGCGCATTTCTATGTGGATTGGGATACATGATTCTCTCCAAGGAGCTTCCCGATTCGCATTGGAGAGCATTGCGTACCGGAGGTAAGAAAGGCGGGCAGAAGGCATCGAGGGATTCAAAACAAATTCTCATAATGATTGCTACTGCCGCAACAGTTTATGCAACTCTATTTTTGTTAATCGGCTCTGCATCAATTGCAGCAGCCATAGCTTTACTTGCAACCTCTATACCATTCTTGATTAACAAGAATCGAATAGAGAGAGTTCAAAGAGCCCGTGAATTAGCTTGGCCTGAAGCCATAGATTCTTTGGTTTCTGCTCTGCAATCTGGCGTCTCGATTAGCGATGCGCTGCTATCGCTATCTGACCATGGCCCGCATCTACTTCGACCTTCTTTCAATCGAATCAAAAGCGGTGTTCGCGCTGAAAAATCTCTAGAGGTTTCCGTGTTTGAGGAAAAAAGTCTTTTGAACTCCGCAGTATCAGATCAAGTTTTTGAAACCTTACTTCTGGCCCGTGAATTCGGAGGTAAGGATTCAAATAACGCACTTCGGCTTCTATCTGAATTTGTCCGAGACGATATAGATGTTGTGGAAGAAATAAGGACAAAGTTTGGATGGATTAGAAACTCAGCTGCCTTAGCAAGTGCGGCGCCATGGCTACTACTAGTTCTACTCTCCTCCCAAAAAACTACTGTAGAGGCTTTCGCAACTAGCTCAGGTTTGGGCGTTTTGATGTTGGGCGTAGTAATGACCGCGGTCGCATATCTCTGGATGGAAAAAGTTGGGAAGTTACCGCGGCCGGCAAGGGCGCTTAGGTGAGGATTAAAGGCAGCATTCATTATGTTTAACTCAAATCTCTTCACCCTGTCTTTGGCGGCAATGGCTCCAATCTTGATGTGGGGTATCTGGATTATCAGTGAAGAGAGTTTCGATGAATTGAATTCTAGAAATCGCTGGAGTCAATTGCAGAAGAATGTTTTTAACTACAACTCAGCCCGAGTTGTAAGAAAAAAAATCCTACCTATCTATTTCTCTATGATCACATTTTTGATTCTGGCGGGGATTTTTTTGGCGACAAAAGGCACTAGGTTGTTTTTGCCTACCGTCTTTCTTCTATTATGTTTGACTACATTCATTTCAATAATGAGAAAAAGAGAGAAGCAATCTCTAGCCCAAATTACAAGGGAAATAGAGTCAGAAATACCAGCTCAAATTCAACTATTGACTATTTTGATCTCTTCAGGAATAAGCCCTGCAAGATCAATCGAGCTTCTATCAGAGCGATCAAACTCAGTTAGTTCGCTTGCGCTCAGAAGGGTTGTTGAAGATATTAAAAAGGGATGGTCAGTCGTTGAAGCGCTAGACCATTTGAAAAATCAATATGCGTCAAATTCTCTCCGACGCTTCGTAACAAGCTTAATTCTCGGAATTGAAAGAGGATCCGCGTTGAGTCCGATTCTGATTTCACAGGTGCGAGATTCTCGTTTGGCACAAAAAACGGAGATTATGCAGAAAGCAGGAAAAGCTGAGATTGGACTCATGATTCCAGTTGTATTCCTCATTCTTCCCATCTCAATTCTTTTCGCGCTTTGGCCGTCATTCAATCAACTGGGTTCGTTCTTGTGATCATGTGCGTTGAAGAGGGAGTTCTAAATCGAAGATGGAGGGAAGTGTGAAGGAAGAGATTGAGGTAATTGATTTCCACAACCGGGGTTTTCCACAGAAAGCGCGAACTTATCCGAAATAAGTCAGCACAAAGCAATCATTTGCCTATCTCGAACTAAAGCACCGAACTGAAGCACCGAACTGAAGCACCGAACTAGAGCCCCGAGATTAGCATCAAGTCGATGACTATGAAGAGGATCGCAAAAGTCCAACAAACTATAGGAGTGAAGCTATGAATCTTGAATTAATCGTTGTGAACACAAAAAAGCAGATATTTAGAATTGAGTCAGATTTACAAGGATACATAGGAAAAGTTCGTGCTCAATTCCATGAATTGATAAATATAAGACCTGAATCATCCATCTCTAATCACAATAATTTTGGTGTCTATCTCAACGATTCTGGAGCCCAATCCAACAATACTGACACCCATCTCTACGACACTAACATACATCACAACAATTCTGCCGCCCAATATAAAGTTGCTGACGCACAGTCCAACAACATTGCCGCCCAATACAAAGTTGCTGACGCACATTCAAAAAATGATGGATTTCTCGGAGAAAGAACTGAGATTGAAATTAATGATGAACAGAAGAAAGAGGGACGAGATAGAAGCGAATTAGGTAAAACTGATTCATCCAGTGTCAAATCCCGGACTTATAGTTTTGATGAAAGAGGAGATGTCCCTGGCTGGGTATTGGTGGTTTTAATGACCACTGGTTTAGTTACCGCAATTTGGACTATTGCCGCACCTCGTTTAAGTGCAATTCTTAAAAACTCTCTCGATGCAATGAATGGAATTCGGTGAAAATTAATCGAAGTAGAAACGCCTATCGCGCATTCCTTTCAGAACGAGGTTCAATTGAAGCCGGGTTGACCATAATTCCGACTACAGCCTTTTTCCTGCTTACTTTGCAGTTAGTGATTTCGGGAAGCTACCAGGTGGTTGAAACTATGAAATTGCAAAGTATGGTAACTAAGTTTGCTTTGGGAGATAAAAGTGAAGGGGAGCGACAGGCTTACCCAAATCGGACCCTCAATTACAAATATCAATCAATGCCTGGCGGAGGAGAGCTAATTCTTGCCAACTCAGAGATTTCCTCACCAAGAGTCTCGAATTTAATTACGCAAAATCCGCTCATGAAAGCTGAAGCAATTGCGATTAGTGAATAACTGGGAATTTTTCTCAACACTTTCATTCCTGAGAAGAAAGTTTGGTCGGGGTGGCATGGAGTTTGATGAAAAAGGCTCCGCGGTAACGGAATTTGTAATGGTGGCGACTCCATTATTTCTGCCTGCCATTCTCTTTTTTAATGCCCTGCATTCCACCGCTAGTGAAGAGATAAATGTTTCACATATAGCCCGCCAAGCGGTTAGAGCCTTCGCCACCTCCTCAGATCTTCAAATGGGACATACAAGAGTGAAGTATGTTCTAGATCGATTTGCCGAAATTGAAAATTCTAATTCGAGAGTCTCCGGCGGTAAGTACGGATTTACCTACAACATAAAGTGCGGTGCAGAGAAGTGCCTGACCCCCGGTTCGCTGGTAGAGCTTGAACTTTTCAGGAGTTTTGAAGTGAACGAAAGCGTTAGCGACTCAAAAAGTAGAAAAGCTAATGCAATTGCAAGAACGTATGTTGATAAGTGGCGTGAAATGCCGAATTTGGAATCATGATGAGCAATTTATTGGCCAATTTTTTTAATAGCGAGAAAACCAAAAATGTCCGCAAAAATCTGAGCATGGACGCCCGTAAAGTGCGGAATACAGAATCGGGTAACAGAGAAGAAGGATCAATTACACCATTGATTACGCTCTACTTTACTCTGGCGATGTTGGCGATTTTTGTGATTGCAAATGTAGCTTCGACTTACGTGGCGCGACGAGATTTGATCAACTTGACCGAGGCCGCACTTTCAAAAGCTGCTCAAGAGTTGGATGAATTTGTTTATTACTACCAAGTTCCTACCTCTACTTCGTTTGGAGAAGATATTCAACTCGTACCTATAAATTGCAGTGATGCCGGACGGGTTTTTTACAGAGAATTGCAGCTCTTGAATACCAAAGATCCTCTGGCCATTCCAGAGATTACTGATTTTCAGTGCAACGGGCGTGTGTTAAAAGCAGAAGTTAGGCAAGAGCATTTGCTGCCATTCGCCACAAGAGTCCTTAAGTTAGAGTCATACACAAATAGAATAGCTGTAACAATAGTTTCGCAATATCGCTAGCAGTGACACAGTCATATTTACCTAGACCCTCTACTCACTTTACTTCTTCATTCACCCAGCACCTCTACTCACTTTACTTCTTCATTCACCCAGCACCTCTACTCACTTTACTTCTTCATTCACCCAGTTCCTCTTGTAATGCACTACCACTAGTCGCGAAGCTGGCCTTCAGCAATTAAGTTCAATCGTTTTGAATATTGCACTATTCTCTACCCGTGGCCGAACGCGATTTGAACTCTGAAATAGGTGCTTTGAGTTCAACTTTGGCATCAATTGAATCTGTTCTAGATGTAGAGAAACTTCGAAAAGATCAGATTGAGCTTGAAGCAAAGGCCGGGGAGCCGGATCTTTGGAATGATCCAGAAAATGCACAGCGGGTAACAAGCGCCCTTTCACGTGTTCAATCCACTATTAATAAGGTTTCTTCACTTCGCTCCAGAATTCAGGATTTGCCGATCATGCTCGAGTTGGCCGACGCCGAATCAGATTCTGGCGCCAAGAGTGAAGTTGAAAAAGAATTGGATTCACTGGCAACTGCAATCTCCGAACTCGAAGTTCAAACTCTGCTTAGCGGTGAGTATGACCATCGAGATGCACTCGTCACAATTAGATCCGAAGCTGGTGGCGTAGATGCCGCTGATTGGGCGGAAATGGTTTCGCGGATGTACTTCCGATATTGCGAAAAACACAGCTATGGGGTCAATGTTTTAGAAACCTCTTACGCGGAGGAAGCTGGAATTAAATCAACTACTTTTCGAGTCAATGGCTCCTACGCATATGGAACTTTGTCTGTAGAGCAAGGAACCCATCGACTAGTTCGCATATCTCCATTTGATAGCCAAAATCGCAGGCATACATCATTTGCCGGAGTTGAAGTTGTGCCAGTGGTTGATCAAAGTGATCACATTGAAATTGATGAGAAAGATATTCGAGTTGATGTTTATCGATCATCTGGACCTGGAGGTCAAGGGGTAAATACGACCGACTCCGCAGTTCGAATCACACATATTCCAACTGGCATTGTGGTGTCTTGCCAGAACGAAAGATCTCAAATTCAGAACCGTGCCACAGCAATGGCGGTATTGCAGTCAAAGCTACTTGAAAAAAGAAATCAAGAGGAACGGGCAAAAATAGATGCGCTTCGTGGAGACACCAGCGGTTCGTGGGGTAATCAGATTCGCTCCTATGTGCTTCATCCGTATCAAATGGTTAAGGATCATCGAACCGATTTTGAAACTGGGAACACTCAAGCCGTTCTAGATGGTGAGCTTGATGGATTCATTGCTGCCGGCATCCGCTGGCGTCGTCAAAAATAAGTGATTTTTCTTTTTAGTTACGCGTAATCTGGGTTTTTTCTCACTCGAAATACGCGGGTTTCTCCGAAGCTTTTACCCCTCATCTACCTAAAATCACACCCGTGATTCGCTTCGAAAATGTAACCAAGGTCTATCCAAAGACGGATCGACCCGCGCTCGACAATGTGAGCATCGATATTGAAAAAGGCGAGTTCGTGTTTTTGGTAGGTCTGTCTGGTTCGGGTAAATCAACTTTCCTTCGATTAGTTCTCAGAGAAGAAAAGCCAACCTCAGGAAAGATACATGTGGCCGGAAAAGATTTGGGCACACTTTCTAATTGGAAGGTTCCCGAGTTGCGTCGTCAGGTTGGAACGGTTTTCCAGGATTTTCGTTTGCTTCCGAACAAAACAGTGGCCGAAAATGTGGCCTTCACATTGCATGTTTTAGGATTTTCAAAGAAGGAAATCGCTCGCGAGGTTCCAGAGGTTTTGGAGTTAGTAGGACTTGAGGATAAAGCCGATCGTAAACCTGGAGAGCTCTCCGGTGGCGAGCAGCAAAGAGTGGCAATCGCGCGAGCTTACGTCAGCAATCCGGCGATTCTTATTGCGGATGAGCCGACTGGAAACCTTGATCCAGCAACCTCTGTAGGCATCATGAAGCTGTTGGACCGCATTAATCGAGAAGGCACAACAGTTGTAATGGCAACGCATGATGCGGGAATTGTTGATCAGATGCGAAAAAGAGTTATTGAGTTGGATAAAGGTCAGGTAATCCGTGATCAAGCTCGCGGTGTTTATGGATACACCGGTTGATATGAATAGCATCCTTAGAAAGTTAGAAAAGTTGGTGAGCAATGCGCGCTAGATTCATCATGAGCGAGGTTGGAATTGGCCTGCGTCGAAATCTGACTATGACATTTGCGGTTGTAATTACAGTTGCGATTTCACTATCTCTACTTGGTTTCGGACTTCTTTCCAACGCGCAGGTTCGAGTCATGAAGGATTATTGGTACGACAAAATTGAAGTTTCTGTGTATCTCTGCGGCTCGCTCTCTGACTCTCCTTCATGTGCTGGTGGAGTTGTCACCCCGGAGCAGCGTTTGGAGATTCAAAGCGATCTTGAAGAGCTTCCAGTAGTGGAAACCGTCTATTACGAGTCTCAAACCGAAGCATTCCAAAGGTTTCAAGAGCGATTTAAAGACTCTGCGATTTCACAAAATGTAACTGCAAATCAGCTTCCTGAATCATTCCGAGTCAAGCTAAAGGATCCAACTCAATTCGCAGTTGTCCAAAGTGCTTTTTCAGGCAGACCTGGGGTCGATGTGGTTCAAGATCAGCGGTCGATTTTGGAGAAGTTTTTCCGATTGCTCAATGTTCTTCGTGATGGAGCCCTGGCGATTGGATTTGCCAGCGTTTTAACTGCTGCACTATTGATCAGTAATACATTGAGAATTGCGGCATTCAACAGAAGACGCGAAACCAATGTGATGAAATTGGTTGGAGCTAGTTCCTTTTCAATCCAACTACCTTTCATTCTTGAGGGCGTTTTTTCTGCGATCTTAGGTTGGGGTTTTTCTGTCGGACTTCTCTCTGGTTTGAAGTTTGTAATTGACGATCGAATCGCACCTTTGCTCACATTTACTAATTTCTTCACCTGGAGTGATGTTTGGTTAGCGTCAGCTTATTTATTAGCCACTGGAATCGTGGTTTCTTCGTTGGCCTCAGTCTTAACGCTTCGCAAATATCTAAAGGTTTAAAGACTACTGCCGTTATAAGTACGGCTGTCTTTTGGGTGCAAGAAAGGAGCTCATCCAACTTGCGCCTACAGCAATTGCATCAAAGCGGTCTGAGCCTGCTCGATTCGCTCGTCAAAGTGAGTTGTAGATATCAGCTTTAACATGCAGAATTGTCCTGGCTTAAACTCCCCAAAGCTCTGATGCAGATAGAAGGAATTAACAAGTGGCTGGTTTGCAAGACAAGAAGGCAAGAGGCGGTTCATCAACTAAGCAATCAACTAAGCAATCAACTAAGCAATCAACTAAGCAATCAACTAAGCAATCTATCAGTTCCTCATCGAAAAATAATAAGAGTCGCCCAACCGTAATACGTGGCCAGCAGAATTTAAACAAAACAGCTTCCGCAAAGATCAAAACACGCGAAGTCGAAGTTAACTTAAATCAATACTTAAATAGCGAATTAACCTCAGCTATTAATCAAGGACCAAGACGAGTAGCAAGCGGGAATATAACCGCTGGAAACAAGATTAGACAGGGCTCTATTGCGGCAATTTCGGCTGGATTAATATTTGCAATCGGAGTCGAAGTTGGAACTCGAAATAGTGATGCACTCGTCGACAACGCAATCGAAACAATTTTGAACACAGGAGCAAAGGAGCTCGATCGTAGAGTTCTGGAGCGGGCTGCTATTGAAGGTGTATTGAAGGCCACTGGAGATGAATGGGCCAATTACTTTCCCAAGAGCGCTTTACAGGTGTTGCGCGAGCAGAGCTCGAGTATGTTCACAGGCGTCGGAGTGTGGCTTAGTAAATCTCGAGGCGGCCAGATAAAGATTTCCTCTATCCAAGTTGGATCACCTGCAGAGAAATCAAATCTTTTGGTAGGCGATCAGGTTCTAGAGGTGAATGGAACAGATGTCCGAGGGGCATCGCTAACTTCAGTTATTGCCTTGATAAGAGGTGCCGTAGGAAAACGAATTGAACTTGTGGTTTCGAGAGATGATAAAAAGGTTCTAGTTAGCTTATCGACTAAGAAAGTTGCGGTTAGGACCGTTGAGGCTAGCCAGGTTAGTGACGGAATTGCCTTTATTGAAATAACATCATTTAGCTCAGGAACTGCAGAAGATGTAAAGGCCGCTCTTGAAAATCTGAAATTCGACTCGGGGGTGATTCTTGATTTACGCAACAATCCCGGAGGGCTGATTGAAGAGGCTGTTAAAGTTGCGGAGATTTTTATTGAAAAAGGTGTAATCGTTTCATACCAAGTAAACGGAGCAGAGCGCCTATTTAAAGCATCAAATCCAGATCCAGTCACAGCCCCAGTAATTGTGATGATAAATCGAAATACTGCGAGTTCAGCTGAAATTCTGGCGGGAGCATTTCAGGATAGAAATCGTGGCGTAGTAGTGGGAGAGCGCAGTTATGGAAAAGGCTCGGTTCAGGAGTTTGTCACTCTTGGCGATGGCTCAAAAATTGAGTTAACTGTTGCGCTTTATCGAACACCAAGTGGTCGAGTAATTGATGAAGTTGGCATAACTCCAGATCTCGAAGTTCCAGCATCTCAAATTGGGGAAAAGTCGCTTCAAGTACTCGGTGGATTGGCTTCTCTAATTGCGAAGAAATAAGTGGGAGTTGTGCCTAACCTGTAAAACTTAATCGCGGCCTGAATGTTCGCAGATAAGTGAGCCGTAAACTCGATACCCTTGGCCCGTGGTTAAGGAAATAGGAAAGAAATTGATTGCCCAGAATAAGAAGGGGCGTCATGACTATTTCATTGATGAGGTCTTTGAGGCTGGATTGGTTTTGATGGGCACCGAGGTTAAATCTCTCCGGGCCGGAAGAGCGACTCTCACTGATGGGTATGCGGCCGTAGAGCATGGAGAGCTCTGGCTTAATGGAATTCATATACCTGAATACAACGAGGGATCATGGACAAATCACGAACCCCGTCGTAAAAGAAAGCTTCTCTTAAATAAAAAAGAGATTTCAAAGTTGATTGGAAAATTAAAAGAGGGTGGCGTCACCTTGATTCCACTTTCGTTGTATTTCAGTGATGGAAAAGCCAAAGTTGAATTGGGATTAGCACGTGGCAAAAAGGCCCATGACAAGCGAGCTACTTTGATGGAAAAGCAAGCTAGTCGAGAGGTTGATCGAGAACTATCTCGTCGCTCCTCAGGTAAAGGCAGTGGTTCTCGACGAGGCAGTTTCGACGATTGATTCACTTTTTTGCCTTTGGCAAGATATTAAAAACCTAGACAGAGGTTTAATTAGTAAAAAGTCGTTGTGCATGAAGGAAGTTTCCCGGGCAAAATCAGTTTTGAGTGAGATTAGTTTTATGTGGAAATTGCTTTTGCCTAGATAGTTACTCAACGGGAAAAAGAGAGTACTGAGGTCATCTTCAGAGTCATCTTGTGATGCGGTTTTGACCTTTAAATCAGGTTGTGGCCAACCCATAGTTTTGGCTGGCTAGATACAGAAGTGGGAACATCTTGATTGTCTTCGAGCGGGAACATCTTGATTGTCTTCGAGCGGGAACATCTTGATTGTCTTCGAGCGGGAACATCTTGATTGTCTTCGAGCGGGAATATCTTGGTTGTCTTCGAGCGGGAATATCTTTGTTGTTGGTTGTGTTTTTACTGACGTACAATTCTCATTCAGCTTCTAATCCACGTTAATCGCGGGGGTGAACGGTCTCGACTTCGATTGTTGAGCCAGGGGAAGCGGGCCGAGGAAGCCGGGATGATCTCGTTAACCACAAAAACCCGTGCATAAATACAGACGCAGATAAAACTTCGTCTGATTACGATCTCGCTGCCTAAGCGAGCGCTGTAATCCGTTGTCCTGAGCTTGCTCTCGCCTCAGGTGCCAACGTCGATAGAGAGCTTACTAACCGATAGCGTTGTGACTGTCGGAAAGGAAATCAAACACAACTGAGTTCGTCGGTTACTTGTGTGCGTGAGAACCGGGACTGAGAAAGCGATTAGCACACTACGCCCGTAGAAGCCCTGTATCAGTGTCGAAGGACCCGGGTTCGATTCCCGGCACCTCCACCAGCGGTTGATTTGCGCTACATAAAATTAGAGCGGCGATTTATCTATATTTCTGAGCTGCTCCGATTGCATTCTCGGCATTAAGCACTAGTGACTTCTAAATTTACCTTCAAATACTTTATAGAGAGATGAAGCCCCGGTTAGAACTCCAAGACCCCCAAAAAATTTTCCGCCAAAGGCTATGTTTAGAGTAAGTAGTCGAATTCCGACCAATATAGCGGGAACAGCAAATAAGATTGTAAGAATCAAAAAAAGGCGAGTTTTAAAAACGCTTCTATTGAAAAACTTCCTACTATTTCTTTGGTATAGAAACGCAAACAACAGTGACAACGGACCTCCCACAATAGCGACCGACAAGATAATCGCTACTAGTAAAGCCAAGGACTCCATATAGGAATGCTAGACCCAAAATCTGAAATATGGCATGTCATTTGGAGAGCCGATAAACGTATTATTTAGATAGCTGATAAATATGTTATTCCGAGAGCTCATAAATGTTTCATTCCGAGAGCTCATAAACATGTTATTCCGAGAGCTTATCTTCATGCTTTCCGAGAGCTCATAGACATGTTATTCCGAGAGCTCATAAACATGTTATTCCGAGAGCTTTTCTTCATGCTTTCCGAGAGCTCATAGACATGTTATTCCGAGAGCCAACAAGTAAGTATCAGTTTTCACGCAGATTCATTTATAGGTCTGGCAGGCACGAAAATCTCCTTCCCGGCAGGGGAGACCCAGTTGCATGAACCATCGGGATTGCTTTGAAGCCGCCAACCGTCATGAGTTTTCATTCTGTGATGGCGTCTGCACAGTAAGCCAAGGTTCTCGGCTGAGGTTTCACCACCATCTTCCCAAGGAATAGCGTGATCTATATCGGAAACGCGAGCTGGCTGACTACAGCCGGGAAATCTGCAAATTCGATCCCGAGCGGCGATGAAATCAGCTAAAGATTGGGGAGGAATATAGCTCTCTCTGCCAAAACTTAAGAGATTTCCCGTGCCGGGATCTGTTATAAATTTCCGCCATTTTCCGTCGCTAGCCAACTGTCTAGCAATCGATGCTGGTATTGGTCCATACCCTGCCAACTCTGCTGGGTTATCCGCTAGCCCAAGTGCGGTGTGAAGATCCATGGTTATATTAATTGAAACTGGGCGACGGTGCGGCTGATATTCATCTGAAATTCGGGCCAATAGATCTCCGCAAATTTCCGACAAAGCATCTGCTCTTTTCATTTCAATGTTGCGTTTGGTTAATCCATCATTACGATTCGCGATATTTGTTATCTGACTGGAATTCATCTTAATGGAATTAATCTGGCTGGAATTCATCTGGCTGGAATTAATCTGACTAGAGTCGCAAGAATTTTGACCTTTAACTTTTTCAGAAAACTTTAAATCTTTTAGTGAGACAAGAGAATTAATAGCGAGCATAACCGTCTGAGCATCCTCGACAGGAAGCAAAGCAATTATCGTGGCCATGCCATCACTTTCTGGATACATACGGACTGATCTTGTATCTCGCGCGATAGCCACCGTTTCTTCAAATGAGTCAGGAGAGGCCTGTGCAAAAAGAGAGCGCAATTTTCTGCCAACTTGGGCGGGGGTATGAAACTCTGCGTGGGCTAATGCCT
>VEQF01000010.1 GCA_018883365.1 Candidatus Nanopelagicaceae bacterium | reverse complement strand
ATCTTTGAGTACCCCAGCGCTAGTAATAACCTGAGGGGCGAAGTACTTCATGGGGTCCATGATTTCATGAGTTTTACGGGTATTTTCTTAAAATCGTTATCTATCTGACGCCTGAAGGCACTTCTCTACGCGGGAATTCACCGATACGGTAGGGCTCACTTCTCACCCTCAAGAGAAACCTAGGAGAGACATATGTCTTTGAAAAAAGTACTTACTAGCGCAGGTGCGGTCGTAACCTCACTTGCTCTTGTATTCACAGGCACCGCACCAGCAACCGCTGCGAAGGTTCCTTCCGCAAAAGCGAAAGCTGGCGATGAGTGCGGACGTGCAGGTCTAGTTGCAAAAGCGCGTGGCGCAGAAGGCTCGGATCTTCGTTGCTTGAAGATGACCTACGGAACTGCAAGCGGCGAACTTCGCTGGTGGTATCCAGATCTAAAGCCACTTAAGAATTTGGATTGGGTTGTTCCTGCAAATCCAGGCGGATATTCGCAAACTTCAACTGCAATTAGCGAGTCTTTGAAAAAGGAAGGACTACTTTCCACCTACAGCTCAACCTTTAAACCAGGTGCTGGTGGAACAGTTGGTCTTGGTTTCTTCCAAGAAATTAAAGCAAAACCAGAATCAGTATTGATTACTGGCCTTGCAATGGCTGGCGGAATTCCATCCAACAAATCACCATTGAAGTTAGAGTCCTCTACACCAATTGCAAAGGTAATGCGTGAATACCAGGCATTGGTAGTTCCGGCTAACTCCAAGTACAAGACTTTGGCGCAATTCATGGCTGATTGGAAGGCAAATCCAAAACTTCCAATCTCAGGTGGATCACTTGGTTCCACGGATCACCAATTCATTGGATTGCTAGCACAAGCTGGAGGCATTAGCCCGAAAGCAATGAACTTTGTAGTTCACTCTGGCGGACCAGAGGTAATTGCATCAGTTCTTTCAGGTGCAACAGTTGCAGGTACATCAGGATCTGCGGAGTTCCAAGCACAGGTTGCTGCAGGCAAACTTCGCGTTTTGGGAGTTTCATCAGCGAAGCGCCTAACCGGCTTCAATGCTAAGACTTTGAAGCAGCAGGGTGTTGATCTAGTTTATGGAAACTGGCGTGGAGTTATGGCTACCGCTGATCTTTCAGAGGCAGATCGCCTAAATATGGTGAAGGTGCTTGATGCAATGCGCGGCACCGCAACCTGGCAAGGTTATTTGAAGCAATACAACTGGGATGACGAATGGGCTGCAGGAAAGAGCTTCGGCGCATTCTTGAAGACCGAGTTGCCACTAGTTGCTGGAGTAATTAAAGAGCTAGGCCTCGGTGGCTAGTTGTTGAAGGTCTCCAAAGCAGGGAAGGGGGAGCTGGTTTTTGCCTGCGCCCTCTTCCTTGTTTCTCTAATTGTTTATTGGGATACACACTCCCTAGTTTTGCCAACCAACAACACCGTTGTTAGTCCTCGCACCTTTCCTTATGTTGTTGCAACATTGTTGATGCTAACTTCACTTGGCGTTGCCTGGCAGGTGCTACGCGGAAAAGAAGGAATCCCCGAAGGCACGCAACTGGGCGATTCATTTAAAAAAGCTGATTTGCGCCCTATGTTTATCATTATTGTGGCGATCGGCTTACACATCTTTTTGATTGAAAGAACTGGTTACATAATCTCAGCCACAATTTCATTTTGGGCGGTCGCATACAGTTTTGGTGCTAAGAAGATTGTGAAGACCGGTGTGATTGCATTGCTATTTGCAACCCTCGTTTATTTTAGTTTTACCAATCTACTTGATATTCAACTTCCAAAGTGGATTCTAGAAAATTTAATCTCCGACTTGAATAGTCAGGCGGCTAGCTAATGTTTGATAATTTCGGAGAGTTGCTAAATGGTTTTAGTGATGCCCTAGTTTTTAGTAATTTAATTTATGGTTTTATCGGTACATTTTTAGGCACCTTAGTTGGAGTTCTTCCTGGAATCGGACCAGCATTAGCGATTGGCTTGCTTTTGCCGATTACTCTCACAGTTCAACCAACACAAGCGTTGATTATGTTTGCTGCTATTTATTACGGTGCGATGTATGGCGGTTCTACCACCTCAATCTTGCTAAATACTCCAGGTGAAAGCGGTTCGGTAATTACCGCTGTTGAGGGTAACAAGATGGCAAGGGCTGGTCGTGCTGGCGCTGCTTTGGCGACCGCGGCTATTGGCTCCTTTGTCGCCGGAACAATCGCCACATTTACTTTGGCTTTGGCAGCACCGCAGTTAGCTGAAATCGCGATTCAAGTTCAGCCTGCAGGTTTCTTAGCTTTGATTATTACCGCATTTGCAACGGTTGGAACCTTGTTGGGTTCCTCTCGAGTGCGCGGATTACTATCTTTGGCGGTTGGTTTAACTATTGGATTGGTTGGTGCAGATCTGCAATCTGGATCACTGCGCTTGACCTTTGGCCAGACCGCCGCAATTGATGGGGTAGAAACAGTTACGGTAATTGTTGCGCTTTTTGCACTTGGCGAAGTTATTTATCTAGCCAGCCGACTACGTCATGACAAAGAGGAAATTCTCTCGGTAAATGGAAAAGCCTTTCTATCTCGCAAAGATTGGAAGCGCTCCTGGAAACCGTGGCTGCGCGGTACCGCAATTGGATTTCCACTCGGTGTTGTACCGGCGGGCGGATCTGAGGTACCAACATTTCTTTCCTACGCAGTCGAAAAGAAATTAGCAAAAGGTGAAAACAAGGAAGAGTTTGGAAAAGGCGCAATTGAAGGTGTTGCAGGTCCTGAGGCGGCAAACAATGCAAATGCTGCAGGAGCTTTGGTTCCGCTACTTGCCTTGGGATTGCCCACCTCTGCAACCGCAGCTGTTGTTTTAGTTGCTTTTCAAAGTTATCAAATTCAACCTGGACCATTGTTATTCCAAACTAATCCAGAGTTAGTTTGGGCGTTAATTGCCTCGCTATTTATTGGCAATACTTTGTTGTTGATTCTTAACCTGCCCTTTATTCGTTTCTGGGTGAAACTGCTTTACATTCCTAAGCCTCATTTGTATGCAGGAATCACTACCTTTGCGTTACTGGGGGCATACGCTTTAAATAGCTCTATTTTCGACATGCAGGTTGCACTTGGTGTGGGAATCATCGGTTATTTGTTTAGAAGGTTTGGCGTTCCTATTACCCCATTGGTTATCGGTGCAATACTCGGTCCGCTAGCGGAGTTGTATTACAAGCGGGCTCTACAAATCAGCCAAGGTGATCACTCCGTTCTATATGAGGGAATGATGACCAAATCTCTGTACCTATTCTTAGTGCTGTTGATTTTCATCCCACCGATTTATCGACGTTGGAAGAACGGGGCTAGGGAAGGCAATTGATTAGGGATAAGAGTCAGCCATGGTTATGGGCATTACTAATCAATGTCGCTCTTGCCCAAGCCAGCATCTACGTGATGCGGCCGATGATCACTTATCGAGCATTAGAAAATGGCGCCACTGGCTATGAGGTCGGAGCCATTGCAGCAATCTATGCATTAGTTCCACTTCTGGTTGCAGTGCAAATGGGTCGTTGGGTGGGTCGCATCGGTGAGATTCCTCTGCTCTTCGCTGGCTGTATCTCCTTTATTGCTATTGGAGTCGCCTTTGCATTTTTAAATAATATTTATGCCATTGCTGCAACAACAGCATTGGCAGGTATTGCTCATCTATCCAATGTCGCCGCTAGCCAGGCAATGGTTGCAAGTCGCAGTCCCCGTGAACTACAAGATCAAAACTTCGGTTATTTTTCATTTTCAACTTCAATGGGACATGCTTTTGGTCCGATGTTGGGTGGAGTGATTGCGGGATCATCGGGCGTACTTCCCCGTTCATCATCCTCTGCATTTGTATTTGCGGCAATCTTGGCAATGTTGGCTTTACTCCCCTTCCTGCTTTTCAAAGGCATCAAAGAGGTTAAGTCGCAGGAGGAGCGAGATGCTGCAAGCTCCATTAAAGCTCGAAATGTTTTAAAACGTCCTGGCATAAAACCTGCAATTTGGACCTCACTAGTGGTTGCATCCACCAATGATGTGTTGGTAGTAATTCTGCCTTTGGTGGGAACAGAGCTAGGAATTAATCCCGTAGTGATTGGTGCCATTCTTTCGATTCGCTCTATTGCAGCGATGATTTCTAGATTCTCATTGGGAAGATTAACTAAGCGATTTGGTTCAGCAAATGTGATGAATTACAGCATCCTTATCTCGGCGATCTTTTTGTTTCTTTCAGTTTTTGCAACCACTGAAATAACCCTTGGTGTTGTAATGGCAATTATCGGATTCTTATTGGGAATTGGACAGCCATTGACAATGTCAATAGTTTCTAAAAAGACGCCGATTGAAGAGCGTGCGATGGCCATATCAATCAGATTATTTGGAAATCGCCTGGGCCAATTCTTGGTCCCACTTGGGGCCGGTGCTTTAACCGCACCTTTTGGAAGCGCGGCGGTATTTGTTGGTCTAGCTGCATTAATCGCATCTGCTGGTGTGGTCTCAGTAACTACTTTGAGTGATGATGAGCTGTAAAGGCCAGTGGTAGGTTAATCAGGTGAAGAAATCAGCGGGCAAATTACTTCGTGAAGCTATTGCAGAAGAATATCCGCTACAAGTTATCGGCACCATAAACGCCAATCATGCTCTGCTTGCACAACGCGCTGGTTATCGTGCAATCTATCTATCAGGTGGTGGAGTTGCCGCTGGTTCACTTGGTTTGCCGGATTTGGGAATTACAACATTAGAAGATGTTTTAATTGATGTTCGAAGAATTGTTAATGTTTGCAAAGTGCCTTTATTGGTAGATATCGATACCGGATTTGGGCCATCAGCTTTCAATATCGCCCGCACCATAACCTCATTGATAGCTGCGGGGGCTGCTGGAGTTCATATGGAGGACCAGGTTGGCGCAAAACGATGTGGTCATCGCCCCAATAAAGAGATTGTTTCTAAAGAGGAGATGGTTGATCGGGTAAAGGCGGCGGTTGATGCACGTGGTGATGATGAGTTTGTCATCATGGCGCGCACCGATGCAATTGCGGTTGAAGGAATGGATGCCGCAATCGAACGCGCACAGGCTTACGTTGCTGCTGGAGCAGATGCGATTTTTCCAGAAGCAATCAGAGATTTAGAAAGTTATCGCAGATTCACCGCGGCGGTAAATGTTCCAGTCCTAGCTAACATCACAGAGTTTGGATTAACTCCCTTGTTTACGGTGGAGGAATTGAGGTCAGCCGGGGTTGCCATGGCGCTCTATCCGCTATCTGCATTTAGAGCTATGAATAAAGCTGCGGAGAATGTTTACGAAGCAATCCGCCGAGATGGCACACAAAAAAATGTCATAGACACCATGCAAACCAGAGACGAGCTTTATCAGCGGATTAATTATTACGAGTATGAAAGCTCTTTGGATAAATTCCGTAACTCATGACCGCGCCAAAACCAAAGAAATCCGTAGCTTTATCAGGGGTAGTAGCAGGAAACACCGCATTATCAACAGTTGGTCACACTGGAAATGATTTGCATTACCGTGGCTATGACATTAATGATTTAGCACAAAACTGCGAATTTGAAGAGGTCGCATATCTAATACTCTATGGAGAACTTCCCAATATAACTCAACTTAATTCATATAAGGAAAAACTAAAAACCTTACGTGATCTACCGGTTGAAGTAAAAGAAATATTGGAGCGCATTCCAAAGACAGCACACCCCATGGATGTGGTTCGTACCGCAACCTCCGCTTTGGGCAGTTTCTATTCAGAGTCAGAGCCATACACGCCACAAAAGGCAAGAGATGTTGCCGATCGATTGATCGCATCAACCCCATCTGCATTGCTGTATTGGTACCACTTCACTAACTCCGGGCAAAAAATTAATTTGAATACTGGGGCTTCATCAGTGGCCGAGCACTTCTTAACACTTTTACATCAAAAGCAATCTCAGCAATCCTGGATCAAGGCGATGCAGGTTTCACTAATTCTTTATGCAGAACATGAGTTCAATGCATCTACCTTCACCGCTAGGGTTATAGCGGGCACAGGTTCAGATATTTACTCAGCCTTGACCGGTGCCATCGGCGCACTCCGTGGCCCTAAACATGGTGGAGCAAATGAGGTAGCGCTAGAGATTCAACAAAGGTATGACTCACCTGATGCAGCAGAAAATGATCTTAAACTCAGATTAGCCAACAAAGAGGTAGTAATCGGCTTTGGGCATCCGGTTTACACAATTGCAGATCCACGCAACCCCATTATTAAAGAGGTTGCTCGCGCGCTCTCAGAGGAAAATAAAGACAAAAACCTTTTTGCGGTCGCTGAGCGGATGGAATCTGTGATGTGGAATGAAAAGAAGATGTTCCCAAATCTAGATTGGTTTAGCGCGGTGGCCTACAACCAAATGGGCATCCCAACTAGCTTTTTCACCCCGATTTTCATATTTGCCCGCTTAACTGGTTGGGCGGGTCATGTAATTGAACAACGGGAAGACAACAAGATTATTAGGCCATCTGCAAACTACACCGGTCCGGAAAATCGGAGCTTTATTCCGATAGAGAAGAGATAAAACATGTCAGCCAACTTCACCGTCTCAGATCTTCCTTTTGATAAAGAGATTGTAGACATCGTTGATTATGTGATGAGTTACGAGATCACATCCGAGTTGGCCTACACCACAGCTTGGAATTGTTTTATCGACACAATTGGTTGCGGATTAGAATCTTTAGAGTATCCAGCATGTACCAAATTGTTGGGACCTATTGCCCCAGGGCAGAGAGTCCCAAATGGAGTTCGTGTTCCTGGTACAGATTATGAACTTGATCCAGTACAGGGCGCATTCAATATCGGTACCGCAATTCGCTGGTTAGATTTCAATGACACCTGGTTAGCGGCGGAATGGGGACATCCTTCTGACAATTTAGGTGGAATCTTGGCGGTTGCTGATTGGATTTCTCGAAATAAGTTAACCAAATCCCAACAGCCGCTGAAAATGCGAGATGTTTTTACCGCCATGATTAAAGCACATGAGATTCAAGGCTGTATTGCATTAGAAAACTCATTTAATAAAGTTGGATTAGACCATGTTATTTTGGTCAAGGTTGCCTCAACCGCAGTTGTTGCTCAGATGCTTGGGCTTGATCGCCAACAAATTTTGAATGCGGTTTCCTTAGCTTGGGTTGATGGACAATCACTACGCACCTATCGACACTTTCCAAATGCTGGATCAAGAAAGTCCTGGGCCGCAGGTGATGCCACATCGCGTGCAGTGCGATTAGCGCTTATGGCACAGGTTGGTGAAATGGGATACCCATCAGCTTTAACTGCACCTACCTGGGGCTTTTACGATGTTTCATTTAAAGGCAAGCAGTTCGCTTTCCAACGCCCTTATGGCTCATATGTAATGGAAAATGTGCTCTTTAAAATCTCATACCCAGCTGAATTTCACGCTCAAACCGCGGTCGAGGCGGCCCATATTCTCTATGCCAAACTGCAGGAGATGGACAAGAGTTCTGAGGATATTGCAGAGATCAAGATCCGTACTCACGAAGCCTGTATCAGAATCATCGATAAAAAAGGACCGTTGCGCAACCCTGCAGATCGCGATCACACCATTCAATATATGGTTGCGGTTCCGTTAATTTTTGGAAAGTTGACTGCACGTGATTATGAAGATGATGTTGCGACAGATCCACGAATTGATGCGCTGCGTGAAAAGATGATTTGCGTTGAAGATGTGCAGTACACCAAGGATTACCATGACCCAGAAAAACGCTCTATCGCTAACGCTATGACCATCACACTTAAAGATGGCACAGTTTTGGATGAAGTTGCTATCGAGTATCCAGTCGGACACAAACGTCGTAGAGCAGAAGGATTACCTTTGCTGGTAAAGAAGTACCAAACAAATTTGGCGCGTATTTTCGATGGCAAGCAACTAGAAGAGATTTCGGCCTTGACCTTGGATTATGAAAAGTTATCCAATGCTGCTGTAGATCAAGTAATGGATTTGCTGGTAAAGCGCTAGTTTCGTGTTGAATAACCCCAAGCCAAAGTGCTGGCGATGATTACCCAAATTTGATACGGAACAAGGAGAATTCCTACCAGTATCGATGCTTTAAAGGTCAGATAAAGAACCGGAAGCGTCAGTATCGCTGCAATTATTAAGGCCGTTGCAGCAATAGATAAATTGTGCGGAACATAGAATTGATAAGCCCAAGTTAGGGCGCTGGCTACGCTGGCTGCGAATACGACAATCCAAGCTAGAGCCAAATTTCGAGATAGCGACTGCGCAACGTTATATGCAGCAATGCCCAGGACCACAAAGTTGTAGGGCCAAATAATCCCAAAGATGAAATCCGGCGGCTGCCAGTTTGGTCTATTTAAAGTCGCATACCAACTAGGGGAGCTAGAAACCCAAACTCCAGAGCCAATTGCGTAAACAAAAACCAAGAAAATGCCGATTCCAGCCAATAAGTACTTGGTTTCCATGGCTAAAGGTTACTAGGGTTAGGCATCATGGCGGAAAACATTGGCAAGCTAAATACGGAAACAATTGATCCGAGATATTCCCAAATTGATTTTCTTTCAACATCAGAACTCCTAAAGCTATTTAATGAGAATGATCAAAGTGTTTCCGTTTCGGTGTCAAAAGTTTTGCCACAAATTGAGCAAACAATTCTTGAGACTACAAAGCGCATGTCGCAAGGTGGTCGTTTGATTTATGTCGGTGCCGGTACATCTGGCCGCCTCGGCGTTCTAGATGCATCAGAGTGCATACCAACTTTTTCAATTCCGGAAGGTGTAGTAATTGGATTAATTGCAGGTGGCGATATTGCACTTCGTAAAGGTATTGAAGGTGCGGAAGACAATAGAGAGTCATCAGTTCAAGAATTAAAAAAGCTAAAGCTCTCTAATGTAGACACAGTGGTTGGAATCGCTGCTAGCGGAAGAACACCATATGCAATTGGTGCTATGGAGTATGCAAAATCAATCGGTGCATTGTCTATAGCGCTCACCTGTAACCCAAACTCTGAAATGTCGAAGTACGCTGATGTGGCTATCGAAGTTGATACTGGACCCGAGGTTTTAGCTGGGTCGACAAGAATGAAAGCTGGAACTGCTCAGAAATTAGTTTTGAACATGATTTCAACGGTCACCATGATTAATTTGGGTAAGACTTTTGGAAACCTTATGGTCGATTTGCAGGTGACCAATGTAAAGCTACGAGATCGAGCAATCCGTATCATTCAGGCCGCGACACAAGCTGATGCTAAAACTGCAGAAGAAGCCCTGATTGCATCCAACAACCAGGTCAAGGTCGCAATCGTCATGTTGTTGTTACAAGTGCCCCGCGAAGTTGCCGAGAACGCTCTGAATGAGGCAAATTCGAAGGTAAGAGAAGCGATAAAAAAAGCCGGAAATCCTTGACCTTTGCCTTCGGAGGCGATAATTTTCACCAAGTTGATTAACCGCTGAAACATTTTTTCATGGGAGAGATTGTGGCTAAACCGCTTTCGATTGTGCAAAGCACGCCCCATCCAAATCTTTTGGAGTCAATACAAAGTCAAATAAATAACTTTCATGCCAGCGAAGCTGCGATTGCAAATTGTGTTTTAAAAGATCCACACAAAATTGCCTCTATGAATATTACCCAGCTGGCGAATCACAGCAAGACCTCCGTTTCGTCAGTAGTTAGATTTAGTAAAACTTTAGGTTATCGCGGCTTTCCAGAGTTTAAGATGGCTTTAGTTGGAGAATTGTCATGGAAAAGCGCAAAGCAAATAGATACCGAGTTGTTAGATGGTGGAATAACTACTTCAGATAGTCTTTCAGAAATAATAAAGAAGATAACTTTTTCTGATGCTCGAGCAATTGAATCCACCGCCAGACAAATGGATCTCAAAACGATAGAAGATGTAATAAAGTTGTTTGAAAAATCAAACACCATTGGTTTGTTCGGATTAGTCTCAAGCGGTTTTGTCGCATTAGACTTTCAGGCAAAACTAAATCGACTCTCAAAACGAGCAATTGCTTGGACCGATTTCCACGCCGCAATGACTTCAATAGCGGTTTTAGAAAAAGGCGATGTCTTAGTTGCAATCTCTCACTCTGGTTCCACAATAGACACAATAGATGTGATGCGAGAGTTCAAAAGCCGCGGCGTGGTAATTGTATTGATTACAAATTCAATTAGAAGTGCAGCTGTAGATATTGCAGATTTAGTTATTTACACCTCAGCTACGGAAACCACCTTCCGTAGTGGGGCAACTGCGTCACGAATAGCACAATTAACGGTGGTTGACTGTCTCTGTGTCGCAATGGCACAGAGAAACTGGAGTGAAACCAAAACCGCTCTGGATGTATCAAGATCTGCAGTATCAAAACGAAGTTCTCTCAGTTAACGTGCTTGACCAACAGGTCGTTAAAGAGAAGGATTGAGTTATCCCTCGTTGAAAGGAAAGCAAGTGAAACTACGTAAAGTATGGACCGGCCTTGCGATTACCGCCATGCTCGGCGGCATTTTCGTTGGCCAGCCCGCAAGAGCTGCAGATACCAGTTTGGTAATTGGCAGCGTTCTAGATATCGATAAAACAGATCCACATACCGCGACAAACTTCGCAACAGTTCGTGGACTTGGTTTGGTTTATGGCAGCTTGATTGAGATTGGTGCCAAAAACGCAATCAAGGGTGGTCTGGCAACTTCTTGGATTTTTTCTAAAGATGGAAAGACTCTAACTCTCAACCTTCGTCAAGGCGTTAAGTTCCACGACGGATCAACTTTTGATGCAGATGATGCAAAAGCATCTCTAGAGCGTATTCTTGATACAAAGACCGGCGCTGCTGCTCGTGCAAATATCGCAACAATCACGTCAATTAAGGCAGATGGCCGTAAGTTGATTTTGAACATGTCTATTCCAAACGCACCGATTCTCGCTGCACTTGAAGGTGTAAACATGGCGATGCTTTCCAAGGCTGACATTGATGCCGGAAAGATTGGTGGCGCTAACAAGCCAAACGGAACCGGTCCTTACAAGTGGGTTTCATGGGAGCCAACTCAATCATTGAAATTGACTGCTAACTCTGATTACTTCATGGGCGAACCAAAAATCAAGGATGTAACAATCCGCGTAATCCCAAATGAAGCTTCAATTCTTTCAGCGCTTAATGCAGGAACAATTGGAATGGGAATTGTTACTGATCCGCTGATTGCGCGTCAGGTAAAGAGCAATCTGAAGATGTTCAAGACCCCAGCTCTTGGTTACTACGCATTGCAGTTCAACACAAAGGTCGCACCTTTGAATGACAAGAACGTACGTCTTGCTATTCAGTGTGCGATTGACCGTAATGAGTTGATTAATACCGCTTTGCTTGGCCAAGGCCAAGTAACTGGTCCAATCACCAGCCCAGCTTTCCGTTCTGACCCACTTGCTCGTCCTTGCCCTAAGCAGGATTTAGCAAAAGCTAAGGAATACCTAGCAGCTGCAGGAAAGTCTTCAGGTGTAACTTTCAAAACTCTCGTTACCAGCACTGGCTGGGCAACTTCAGTCGCGATGGCACAAAACCTAAAGGCGCAGCTAGCTAAGGTAAATATCACAATGGATTTGGATATCGTTGAGCAGGCGACTTACGTGCCTCGTTGGTTAGCGGCGGATTTCACCGCAACATTGGCTAACAATGGTGGACGTATTGATCCAGACACCATGTACACCCGCTACTTCACCTCAACTGGAAACCTAAACAAGGTTGCTACTTATTCATCTGCAACTCTTGATGCAAACTTCATCAAGGGCAAAGCAAGTGGCAAAGTGGCAGATCGAAAGAGCTCATATGTCGCAATCTCCAAGGAGCTTGAAGACAATGCGGTTTGGGTATGGCTTGCGACTCCATTTGAGTATCGCGTAGCAACAAAGAAGCTACGTGGATTCTCCGCACTAGCAAACGGATCGTTGCTACAGCTTCGTTCCGCTCAGCTTGGTTAAAAAGTAGTTAATTAGGGCGTGTGGATTAACCTCCACACGCCCTAACAATTTCAAGTGAATTCAAACAAGGAATGGTGAATGGCTTTTCTTAAGCGCTTACCCTCAGTGCTGACGACACTATTTGGTATTTCTGTTTTTGTTTTTGTAGTTTTACGAGTAATTCCAGGTGACACAATTACTAGCTCACTTGGTATTGAAACTGGTGTACTAACTCCAGAGCAAATCGAGAGCTTGCGTAAGTATTATGGAATTGATCAACCACTAATTGGTCAATATTTATCTTGGATGAGCAGCTTCTTATCCGGTGATTTAGGTTTTTCTTACTCGACCGGTGCCCCTGTTTGGGATCTAACCAAGTCAGCGCTTTTGGTAACCATGCAATTAGCCTTATTTGGCACCCTTTTGGGGGTTTTGATTGGTATCTCAATCGGCATGTTCAGCGCCCGTAAGCCCGGTAGCGCACGTGATTTTCTGGGTCAATTTTTTGGTCTTTTAGCCTTAGCCATCCCAGGTTTTGTTTTGAGCACAACCATTGTGACGGTAATGGCCAACAAGTTTCAGTATTTCCCAAATGGCTATGAATATATGACCCCATTTGAAGATCTATCTATGAATCTGCAACAGATGTTATTTCCAAGCTTGGTTTTAGGGATAGCGGTTGCCGCACCAATTATGAGAACTACCCGATCAGCATTACTTGAAACGGTAGACAAAGATTTCATTCGTACCGCATATGGTAAAGGTGTTAAACCTAGGGTGGTCCGATTAAAACATGTACTGAGAAATTCATTGATTCCTATCGTGACTATGACTGGTATTCAATTTGGCTATCTTCTTGGTGGAGCGGTCATTGTTGAAAAAATATTTGCGCTACCCGGAATGGGCCGACAAATCTTGGACGCCATCAATAAGCGTGAATATGCCACGGTGCAAAGCAGCATTATGGTTTTTGCAATTTTGTTTGTGACCATTAACTTGATCACCGATTGGGTTTATCGAAAGGTGGATCCAAGAATCAAATGAGTAAAGAAACAAAAGCAGCATCGAGTAAAGACTGGGTGCATTACTACTTTAAAAGCACAAGTGGAGTCATTGGTTTAATTCTGGTGCTAATCATGGTCACGCTTTCCATAATTTCGGCGCTCAATTTGGCTCCAATTGATCCACTCGAGCAAAACCCAGTAGATGCCCTTAAAGGACCTAGTGGCACTTATTGGTTTGGCACAGATCAATTTGGTAGAGATATTTTTTCGCGTTCGATCGATGGCATGAGCCGCTCATTATCTGTGGCTTTGCTGTCAGTCGGAATCGCGGCGCTGGTTGGGGTATTTCTAGGTGTCATTGGAGGGTTTTTCGGTGGTTGGCTCGATGGATTGGTAGTGCGAGCCAGCGATGTTATTTTCGCTTTCCCAGCGATTCTGTTGGCGCTAGCTATCGTAAACAGTCTGGGTAATTCCTGGATTGATACCTCAATTGCAATTGCCATTGTTTATACCCCGATTTTTATCAGGGTTGCTCGCGGTCCGGTACTAACGGTAAAAGAGATGGATTACGTGAAATCAGTTCGGGTATTGGGCTTCTCAACTCCAAGAATCTTGATTCGTCATGTCATGCCAAATGTTTTAGCGCCGATTGTTGTGCAGATTGCTCTTTCACTGTCTTGGGCTATTCTGACTGAATCTGGATTGTCTTTCTTGGGACTTGGCACCCAACCACCAGATGCGTCTCTGGGCTTGATGGTTTCTGAAGCTCAACCATTAGCCGCTTTTGCTTGGTGGTCTTTGTTCTTCCCATCGTTATTCATAACTGTTGTAGTGGTTGGCTTAAATCTTGTTGGTGACGGACTTCGCGATGCTCTAGATCCGGCAAGAAGGAGCAGCGGATGAGTAATTTACTTGAGATAAAGAATTTATCGGTTGTAATCTCCGATGACAAAAGAGTATTAGTCAACGATGTCAGTTTTGAACTAAAAGCAGGTGAGGCGGTAGGTGTTGTTGGCGAAAGCGGTTCAGGTAAAACCCTTTCAGCCCTTTCTATTCTGGGTCTTCTAGCGAGGGGCTTAAGGATTGATTCAGGAGAAATAAATTTCCAAGGCAAGGATTTGCTAAAACTTTCAACTGAGGAAATGCGCGAAATCAGAGGCAATCAAATTGCGATGATTTATCAGGACCCGATGACCGCTCTTAATCCGGTCATGAAAATCGGCGACCAACTAATGGAGGTTTTAGACTCACACGAACACGAAATCGCCGATAGAAAAGCCCATATTCTCAATGGTTTGGCTGCGGTTGGAATAGCTGATCCAGATCGTGCTTTTGATAGCTATCCACATGAATTTTCTGGGGGAATGCGTCAAAGAGTGATGATTGCGATGTCACTTCTCTTATCACCACAGCTGCTAATTGCAGATGAGCCCACAACCGCCCTGGATGTGACAATTCAGCGGCAGATATTGGCTTTAGTGGCACGCGAGAGAAAACGACGCCAAATGTCGATGCTTTGGATCACTCATGACTTGGGGGTTGTGGCAAATCTTGTTGATCGAGTCATTGTTATGTATGCCGGTCGAGTTGTTGAAGTAGGAACAGTTGAGGAAATGTTCAAAGCTCCAAAGCATCCCTACACCGCTGGTCTACTTGCATCCTTACCAGCTGTAGGTAACAACCGCGAGAAATTAGCTTCAATACCTGGGGTTCCGCCAAAACCTTGGCAAGTTATTAATAATTGCGCTTTTGCACCTCGTTGCAGCAGCGCTAAGGACATTTGTTTTAGTCATCGCCCTGAGTTAAAAAATAATCAAACGGGATCAGTCGCTTGCTTCTTTCCATTGGGAGGTGCTTCATGACATTAACTATTCGCGATGTGACAAAGAAGTACAGTATTAAATCCCGCAAAACTGTTGTGAACGCGTTAAATGGAGTCTCCTTAACAGTTGAAAAAGGCAAAACTCTTGGCATTGTTGGAGAGAGCGGTTGTGGTAAATCAACATTGGCAAGATTAATAGTGGGGTTAGAGCAGCCAACTGAAGGTTCACTAAATTGGAGCGGAGCTCCTTTGGGCCAAGGGGTGCGAAATGGTCTTAGGAGTCATCACACAAAAACGCAGTTGGTATTTCAAGATCCGTACTCATCGCTCAACCCAAGACAGACCATCGGGGCATGCATTGCTGAAGTGATTAAAACCCACAAGTTAAGGGCTGAAGATCAAGTAAATGCGCGAGTAATTGAGCTTTTATCAGTAGTTGGAATTGCGGAAGATATGCAAAACCGCTTCCCACACCAGCTCTCTGGTGGCCAACGACAGCGTGTAGCTATTGCAAGAGCTTTGGCGGCAGAGCCAGATTTATTGGTACTTGATGAGCCGGTATCCGCTTTGGATGTCTCAGTACGCGCAGATGTGATGAATTTATTAGTTGATCTAAAAAACCAATTTAATCTTACCTACATCTTCATTAGTCATGACTTATCTATGGTTCGACATATCAGCGATGACATCGCAGTTATGTATTTAGGAAGAGTTGTTGAATATGGCAGTTGGAGCGAGGTTTTAAGTTCCCCAAAGCATCCTTACACCAAAGCTCTAATTCAATCTATTCCAGAACACACTACAGTTCGTGGGATTGATTTTGAAAATGTTCTCGAAGGTGAAGTTCCTGATCCAGCTAATCTTCCTAAGGGTTGTGCCTTCAATCAGAGATGTCCGATTGCAGTTCCAGCTTGTGCTGAAAAAGTACCAGAGCTTCTGGAATTGACTTCACACCATTTAGTGGCTTGTCCGGAGGTATTAAAGTGAAAATCGTAGGAATGATTTCTGGAACATCTTATGATGGAATTGATGTTGCTTTATGCGATTTTCAGGAAAACAACGGTGAAATTACATTAGAGGTTTTAAACTTCAAGAGTTTTCCTTATGAAGAAAAACTTCATGCACTAATAGCTGACTCAATGCCGCCACGCTCAATTGATATGGAACGGGTTTGTCAGTTAGATACCTATATTGGTCAAGCTTTTGCGGCTGCTGCCAAAGAGGTAATCGGAACCCACGATGTTCAATTGATTGTTTCTCATGGTCAGACCCTGTTTCATTGGATTGAAAACAACCACGCTCTGGGAACTTTGCAGTTGGGGGAACCCACATGGATCGCTGAAAACACCGGCATACCGGTGCTTTCCAACGTTCGTTCTAGAGATGTGGCCGCGGGTGGTCATGGTGCCCCATTAGTAAGCCTTATGGATCAAATGATGTTTGGCGATTACAACGAACCGGTCGGAGCTTTAAATCTTGGTGGAATTTCCAACATCACAGTGACTGGACGTGGAATGTCACCAATTGCATATGACATTGGGCCGGCAAATGGATTAATGGATGCAGCGCTTCAAGCGCATTCAAAAGGAAAAATAAAGTATGACAAGGATTCTCAGATTGCCTTGACAGGTGCGATCAATCAAGCGGTCCTGGCGAAAATGCTTGAGGAGCCTTACTACAAAGCTCAGCCACCAAAATCAACTGGCAAGGAGCTATTTCATCTGCCTTACATTGAGAGCTTCTTTGGCCCGGTTGAAAGTTGGAAGATTGCCGATGTAGTAAGAACGCTTTTGGAGTTGACTGTTGAAACGGTAGCAATAGAGGTAGATCGATTTAACTTATCAAATCTGTACATTCATGGTGGGGGATCTGCAAATCCATTAATGATGTCTCGTTTGCAAGAAAGATTGCCTAATTGCAAAGTCCAGCCAATGTCAGTTTTAGGCCTTGACCCTAGACAAAAAGAATCAGCCACCTTTGCGCTGATTGGCTTCTTATCCTGGTTTGGATTGCCAGGCGCTGTGCCTTCATGCACAGGCGCAAAAGGAAATCGCATATTGGGTTCATTTACACCTGGCGCAGAGCCATTACAGTTGCCAAAACCAAAACCTGAAGGAAATTACAAAGTAGTTATCAGGTAAGTGTTTTGGACATTTCAATCTCGGTCTCTTTCCAGCGTTCATCAACTCTGGAGGATCCAGTTGGATGGAATCCAAAACTTTGGTACAAACCTTTGGCGATCTCATTCTTTTCAAAAACCCATAAACTCATGGTTTTAAAGCCTTTTTGGCGCAATCTACTTTGCGCCTCAAGCAAAGATTTCTTGCCTAACCCCTGCCCTGCCACTTCAGGATTTACATACAGCGAGAAAAGATGGCCATTTTCAGGATTCTCTTTCTCGGCGCCAATCCGAAATACTGAAACAATTTGTGTTCCAAGGGTTCCAATTACTGTCTCTTTGCCATTTGGCTCAACCAACGAAGGACGCCATAAATTGGCTGCTTCATCAACAGTCATTTCTATTCGTACCTCTTCTGACAAAAGATCTTTATATGAAACATGCCAGCAAGCATGGAACAACTTTGCAATATCTGTTAGCTCGGCAAGAGAAGCAGTGCGAAACTCCATATGATTAAAAGTATCACTGTTTCGCAAGAAATGGTTCACTTGAAAGAACCATTTATAACTGCGCTTCGTCAGGTTAGCGCCTATCCGGTAATACGAGTTAGCGTTCAACTGGAGTCTGGAGAAATTGGAGTTGGCGAATGCGTTGCTACTCCACAAATTTCTGGCGATAGTTTTGAGGAAATATGGCAGGAATTAAACTCGAAGCAAGTTCAAGCATTAACCGAGATAACACCTGAGGTAATTGCAGATTTGGATCTACTGAATAGCAGCAAAGCTGCCTTGGACATGGCTTGGTGGAATTTAGAACCAAGTGAAAGTTGTTCAGTAAAAACCGATGTCACAATACCTATTGCTCAATTATCTGAGCTTCCAAAGATTGTGGCTGATAGAAAAGCGGCTGGCTTCACCGCCTTTAAATTAAAGGTAGAACAGGATTCCATTTCTAACTTATTGCGCCGGGTGGAGATTATTAGAGATCTTGCCGGGGAGTATGCCTTGATAAGGATTGATCCCAACCAAGCATGGCAGCTCGATTATGCAATCCGCGCGTCGGCGGAATTGGCAAAAACCGGGGCACATATTGAGTATTTGGAGCAACCGTTACATAGATTTGATCTACCAGGGCACAAAGCATTGGCGGAACGATCAAGCATTCCCCTTATGGCCGATGAATCCTGCTTTACCTCCGAAGATCTCATGAAAACCTTGGAAAGTGGGGCCTTTGAATTCTTGAATATAAAAATTCTAAAAGCTGGCGGCGTATCTCCTGCTCTTAAATTAGTGCGTGATGCTCAAGCTGCAGGTCTAAATGTTTCTATCGGCTCGATGATGGAGGGAGATCTCGGAATTCGAGCCGCTATTAATTTGGCAAATCTTGTAGCGCCGGATGTAATTCACGATCTTGATGCGGCGTGGTGGATTAAAGATAGCAAAATCAATTACCAAGCAAGTAAGGTCAGTTCGTGACCTCAGCCAAAGCGATTGCCAAGTTTTCCAATGACAAATGGCAATCTCGAGTATCAGGTAACACCTCGAGCTTCGGTGTATCTATGATTAGTCCGATTAATGAATCTACTAGTTTTGATTTAGCTTCAGTTACTAAAGTTCTTTGTACTACGACTCTGATATTGAAGGCGGTAGATTCTGGATTGATAAAAATCTCAGACTCAGTCAGTAACTTTATTCCACAATGGAACTCTATAGATAAAGCTGAGATAACAATTGAAGATTTGTTGCGGCATGAATCGGGGATGGAGGAATGGCGCCCTTTTTATATTTCTTGCTCTAATCCAGAACAAGTATTAAGCAAGATCATTTCGCTACCCCTTAAGTATCCAAAGCAAAAAGAGTTTCACTACAGTGATTTGAATTTCATAACTCTCGGCGTAGTGCTCACAAAGGTATTCGGCGATTCGCTGGATAAAATTTTTAGATCCGAGATTGCTCAGCCATTAGGCTTGAAAAACACCCAATTTGCGGCCCCCACAGACCAATCCAATGTGGCGGCCACATCTATTGGAGATTCAATTGAGTACAAGATGGTCTCCACTAAATCCCCATATGTAGTGCCAGAACAAGTTTCTGACTTCAAGAATTGGCGGGAGCATGTTTTATCGGGCGAGATAAACGATGGAAATGCTTTCCATGTTTTCAAAGGCATATCAGGCCATGCAGGACTTTTTTCTACTATGGAAGATTTAAAGATTTTCACCTCTGCATTATTAGAGGAATTTATACCTACTCCTCTACTAATCAGTTTTGCGCAACCTCGAAATTCGTTAGTACAAGGCGTAGGCTTTCGCAGATTTGCGCTAAACAAAAGTGGATATGCAATGGGGCATTTTGGTTTTACTGGCACCGGTTTTGCAATTAACTTACAAGAAAAAGAAAGCTGGATTTACTTAAGCAATAGATTGCATACTAAAGAAAACTACAAAACTATGAATGAGATTTGGTGCGAAGAGTTTAAGGAATTTTCTTTCCTGGGTTAAGTATCCCCTTTGGATCAAAAACCTTTTTGATTGAACGCTGCAGTTCTGTCACCCGATCTGAAGTTTCGCGTTTTGCTGAGTCCACTTTGATGGAACCAATTCCATGTTCACCAGATGCGGTGCCGCCGAGCTTTTGAGCCACTTTGATAATCGAATTAAAAGCTTGAACTGCACGTTGTTCGGCTGCCACATCTCCATGTTCGTAGACGATTGTGGGATGCATATTTCCATCGCCAGCATGGCCGAAAATTCCAATTAGCAGCCCGGATTCTGCGGCAATTTTCTCTACCTCAGTAACTAGGTTGGAAATCTGGGAAATTGGAACACAAACATCATCAAGCAGAGCTGCGCCCTTTCGTTCTAAGGCTGGGTAGGCAAGTTTGCGTACCTGAATTAAATCTGCGCTATCACGCGGATCATCAGAGTATGTGGCATCTATCGCCCCATGCCGCTCGGCAATTGTTACTGCTTTGGCGCAAACCTCGGGTGAATCATCACTTTGGAATAACAGGACCGTGCCTACATTTTCAAAACCAAGCGGCTTCCATTCTTCGACCGCCCGTAATGTTGTTGAGTCCACTACCTCCAACATAGATGGTCCAAGCGCGACGAGTTCGGGTATCGCCTTCATAGCGCTGTCAATTGAGGAAAAAGTAGCAATTAAAGTTGTCGCCGGTTTTGGCCGAACCACCAGACCTACGGTTACTTGAGTGACTATTCCTAAGGTTCCCTCGGATCCAATTATCAAATGTAGTAAATCTAAATTTGTTACTGATTTCTTGAGGGCAGTTCCTAAAGTAACAACGCTGCCATCAGATGTAACCATGCGAACCGCACGAACATGGTGTGAAGTGACCCCATATTTAACGCAACACATACCACCTGCGTTGGTGGCAACATTTCCACCAATTGTGCTCCACTCTCGACTGGCTGGATCTGGCAGATAAGCCAAACCGAATTTTGAAACCTCTTTATCCAAATCTAGATTAATCACTCCGGGCTCGACATCTGCTATCAAGTTTGCTGAATCAATTGAGATTATCTGGTTCATTTTCTCAAGTGAGATTATAAGTGAACCATCAATCGCGTTGGCACCACCGGAAAGTCCGCTACCGGCACCACGTGCGACTACTGGAATGTTATGTTCATACGCAAACTTAACGGCGGCGCTAATTTCACTTTCATTTTTGGCTAACAACACCGCGATGGGCGTGCCATTTTTGGCGATCTGTGATTGGTCTCTCGAATAAGAGGGCAGAATCGTCGGGTCGGTAATCAATGTGGCATCAGGACCTAATGCATTGCGCAGCGCTGCTGTGATTTCCACCCGCTAACTGTAATGAGTGTTATGGGCTCTGGAATACTCTGACTCCTTATGGCGCGCAATATCATCAATATTGAAGGGGTTTCTAAAGCCTTTGATATTCGCCCTTTATTGAACAATGTTTCCCTTGGAGTTTCTGAGGGTGAACGAATTGGAATTGTCGGCAGAAACGGCGGTGGTAAGTCCACACTCTTAAAAGTTTTGGCTGGAATTGAACAACCAGATGAAGGACGTGTCACTCGCGCTAATTGGGCTCGTTTAGGAATGCTAAGTCAAGTTGATACCGCAGAGCCTGGCGCAACTGTGCGAGATGTTGTTGTGGGAAGCAAAAAAACTCATGAGTGGGCAAGTGATTCTGGAGTACGTGAGATTTTCGCTGGTTTGTTTGGCGGATATAACTCTGAGCTAATGGATCGACCATTTGGTTCTTTATCTGGCGGTGAAAAACGTCGAGTAGGAATTGCAAAGCTGCTTATTGAACCGCTGGACATTATTTTGCTTGATGAGCCAACCAACCACTTAGATGTTGAAGGCGTTGCCTGGTTGGCCACGCACATTCGAAAACGTCGTGAGCTTGCGGTCGTTGTTATTACCCATGATCGTTGGTTCTTGGATGAAGTGTCTGACACTATGTGGGAAGTTGTAAGTGGAAATGTTGAATCATATGAAGGCGGGTACTCAGCATATGTTTTAGCTAAAGCAGAGCGCGCTAGGCAACAAGCCGCCGAAGATGCTCGAAAAAATAATCTGATTCGTAAAGAGTTGGCCTGGCTAAGAAGAGGCGCACCAGCACGAACCTCAAAACCAAAGTTTAGAGTTGATGCTGCTAATCAATTGATTGCCTCAGAGCCTGCGCCGCGAAATAAAGCTGAGTTACTCAACTTTGCGGCAAACCGTTTAGGTAATGCGGTATACGAAATTCACCATGCCCGTTTAGCTATTGGTGAAACAACTTTGATTGATTCATTGAACTGGAATATCGGCCCTGGTGATCGCATCGGAATTGTGGGCGTAAATGGCTCCGGAAAGACCACATTAATGCGCACTTTGGCTGGCCAATATCGTTTTTCAGCGGGCAAATTGCAGACGGGGGTAACTGTTAAGGCGGCTTTCTTATCTCAACATCTGCAAGAGCTAGATCCAACTTGGCGAGTTTTAGAGGCTGTGGAGAAGGTTGCTTTTCACGTTGAGCTAGGTGAAGGCCGTGAGATTTCTGCTTCGCAACTCTGCGAGCGACTTGGATTTGATTATGACGGACAGCAAAAGATGATTAGGGATTTATCTGGTGGAGAAAAGCGTCGTTTGCAGTTGACCCGATTGCTGATGGATAGTCCTAATGTTTTACTACTTGATGAGCCCACAAATGATTTTGATGTTGAGACGCTTACCGCTCTTGAGGATTTGTTGGACACTTACGCCGGTACTTTAATTGTGATTTCGCATGACCGTTATTTCCTTGAGCGAGTATGTGATCGATTTGTTGGCCTGTTAGGTGATCAGGCTTTGCGAGATTTGCCGGGCGGCGTCGAGCAATATCTAGATATGCGCAGCGCAAATATTGCAGCTAGCGTCACGACTGCCCCAAAGAAAAACATTTCAGATGCAGCTCAGGTGCGATTGATTAAGAAAGATATAGCTCGTATTGAAAAACAAATGGAGAAAACAGAGCAGGAAGAGTTGGATTTATTGGCGCAACAAGAAGCCGCATCCTTTGATCACCAAAAGCTAATTGAAATAGCGGAGAAACTTCAGAGGGTACAATCACTCCGTCAGAAATTAGAGAACGAGTGGCTGGAGCTCAGTGAGCAGATCAACTAAACAACATTTACGCCTAGATGCGCTGGCTGCGATTTCTGGTGTATTGATTGCGCTGCAAGCAAGAGCTAATGGTGAACTCTCCCATCGTTTAGATAATGCACCGCAGGCGGCTCTGGTCTCATTCTCTTCCGGATTGGTGTTTGTGGCGCTTTATGCGCTGTTTAGCTCGCAAATAAAGGCGGGAATTAAGCGTTTAAGAATCGCGGTAGCCAACGGGCAAATTCCAGCATGGCGACTTTTAGCGGGCGCTTTAGGGGGCAGTTTCGTTGCAATCCAAACCAGTGTTGTGCCATTAATTGGCGTCGCTGTGTACTCCGTGGCCTCTATCGCAGGTCAAACTGCTACCTCGTTATTGGTAGATCGAATTGGATTTACCGGCGGCGGACCAAAGTTAATTTCTCCTCGTCGAGTTGCAGCAGCAGCAATCACAGTTTTTGCAGTTTTGGTATCAGTTGCTGACAAAATTGAAGCCCACTCCTTTTCCTTTATCGCAGTAGCCCTAGCGGTAATTGCTGGAGTATTAGTTGGTGTGCAACGTGCATTGAATGGTCAGATCAATGAGCATTCAGGAAATAGCTACACAACCTCACTACTCAATTTCATTACCGGCACATCTTTCTTGGTGATTTTTATTTTATTTCTAACCGCTTTTGGAAAAATTGAGTTACAACCTCTTCCCAATGGACCATGGTGGATATACACCGGTGGAGTAATTGGCGTTATCTATATAGCTGCGACCTCATTGATTGTGCAACATCTTGGAGTTTTAACATTTACTTTGTTTAGTGTTGGCGGCCAGTTATTTGGTTCCTTACTCTTGGATCTTTATGCACCAAGTGAAGGGGTAAATGTGAGTTGGTTCTTGGTGACCGGAATTGCGATGACCTACATCGGTGTGGTCGTAGGCGGAGCTCGTCAGTCGCGTTTAGAACGCAAATAATTCTTAATAGTTATAGCAATTGTTAGTACGATAAAGAACAATGCAATACCTCGCGAAGAGTCTTTGAGTACTGGTATTGATGCGGCGTAATAACCCAGCAGGGTTATGCCACAACCCCAAAGCAAAGCCCCCAACGCATTGGCAGCTAAAAACTTGTAGTAATTCATTTTGCCGATACCCGCGATAGGTGGCATGAAGGTGCGAATCCAGGGATAAAAACGGGCCAGGATTACCGCGCTCCAGCCATATTTGGCATAAAAATCCTCAGCTCTAGCCACCATCTTTGCGATGCGTTCTGATGATCGCCGCTCTAGATACGCCCGCCCGTATTTTCGGCCCAACACGTAACCGACCTGATCTCCGAGAAACGCGGCCACGAATATGACGGTCACTAGCAAAACAATGCTGGTGTCATCACGAGTGGCGGCAACTAATCCAGCGGCAAAAAGAATGGAATCACCGGGCAAAAAGAACGCAATAAGAATTCCGGTTTCTACAAAAACTATCGCACCCAAAATGGCATAGATAAAAAATGGGGTGGATGCGCCCAAATACTGCTCAACCCAATCTGCAATGGACAATTAAACCTGTTCCTTTACCGCGTCAGCCACAGATTTCACAACATTTGGATCGAAAACACTTGGCACAATAAATGAAGCATTCAACTGTTGTTCAGAAACGCAGGATGCGATGGCATCAGCGCAAGCCAACAAAAGTTCATCGGTAATTTTTGTCGCACCTGCATCAAGCAAACCACGGAAGATTCCCGGGAAAGCCAAAACATTATTGATTTGATTTGGATGATCGCTACGTCCGGTAGCGACGACTGCCGCATGCTTACGTGCTAATACCGGATCAATTTCTGGATCTGGATTGGCAAGAGCAAAAACAATGGCATCTTTAGCCATGGCCTCAACATCTGCTTCACGCAAAACATTTGGCGCACTAACGCCAATAAAAATATCAGCGCCTTTAATGGCTTCACTGAGCGTTCCAGTGAACTGCTCAGGATTACAGTTTTCAATAAACCATTTACGCATTTCATTCGGGGCATCACTTGACTTACTGATCACACCTTTATCATCAAAGCCGATGATGTTGCGTGCACCAGCTAGAACTAACAACCGAGCGATTGCGGTTCCCGCAGCACCCGCGCCACTTAAAATAATCTTGGTTTTACTCAAATCTTTTTTGACTAATTTCAAAGCGTTTCGTAGCGCAGCTAAAACAACCACCGCGGTGCCATGTTGATCATCATGGAATACCGGGATATCAAGCAGTTCGCGAAGTCTCATCTCAACTTCAAAGCAACGAGGCGCCGAAATATCCTCAAGGTTGATTCCGCCATAAACCGGAGCGATTAGCTGGACGGTGCGTACGATTTCATTAACATCCTGGGTATCAAGGCAGACCGGCCAGGCATCAACATCTGCAAATCGCTTGAAGAGCGCTGCCTTGCCCTCCATCACCGGAAGTGCCGCAGCAGGACCGAGGTTGCCGAGTCCTAGAACCGCAGAGCCATCAGTAACAACTGCGACAGTATTTCGCTTGATGGTAAGTCGACGGGCATCAGCTGGATCTTTAGCGATGGCCTGACAGATACGGGCAACCCCTGGTGTGTAGGCGCGCGATAAATCATCACGGGTCTTTAAAGGAACTTTGGATTGCACCTCTAACTTGCCGCCAAGGTGCAGCAAGAAGGTGCGATCTGAAACTTTTCTAACACTAAGAATTGGTGAAGCGCTTAAAGCAGCGGTGATTTTCTCGGCATGATTTGCATCAATTGCATCGCAGGTTACATCGATTACTACTGAATCCAATTGTGAATCGGCGACATCAAGTGCGGTAATCATCGCGCCTTCACGGGAAATGATTGTGGTTATTTCAGCAACTGGTTGGAATTCAGGACGTCCTTCAACGCGGATTGTGATTCCGTAACCAGGTGATGTATTGGCCATTTATACGACTCCGTAAAGTCGATCTCCTGCATCACCAAGGCCGGGCACGATGTAGCCATGCTCATTTAATTTTTCATCCATCGCACCAGTTACAACAGTAATTGGGAAGCTGGAGTTTTCAAATGCTTTCTCTAAAGTTTTTGCACCTTCAGGAGCAGAAAGTAAACAAATTGCGGTGATGTCTTTCGCACCGCGTTCAATCAAATAATTCATCGCTGCAACCAAAGTTCCACCGGTAGCAAGCATTGGATCCAAGATGTAGCACTGTCTGCCACTCAAATCCTCTGGCAAACGATTTGCGTATGTAGATGCTTGTAAAGTTTTTTCATCACGGACCATGCCGAGAAATCCAACTTCAGCGCTTGGGAGAACTCGCATCATTCCCTCGAGCATTCCGAGACCAGCGCGCAAAATTGGAACTACAACAGGTCGTGGTGTTGAAAGCATTGCACCCTTGGTGCGAGCGACCGGAGTATCAATTTCAACTGGTTCAATCTTTACTTCGCGAGTTGCTTCGTAGGCGAGCAGCGTCACAAGCTCTTCAACCAAGTGTCTGAATACTTGGGAGTTTGTGTTTTTATCGCGTAGCACCGTCAATTTGTGGGTAATAAGCGGGTGATTTACGACCTGTACTTTCATGGTGGCACTTTACTACCAAGGGCAACGGTGGAAGCATGAGACGTTGTTCAGCTAGCTTCAAAACCAGCGGTGGGAGGTGTGAGGTGGAGAACGAAAGTATGGAGTTCGCTCTTCTTGCCTGGCGCGATGAGGGTAAATGGCGGGTCTCACAACTATCTGATGAAGCAACCTCCGATATCGGAATAGTTCTTGACGCATTACGTGCACAACAAGTTGATGGTGGCGCAATCGCGATGTTGTCTGTTGATGATCAATTTTTCATCTTGATTCGTCAGATTGGCGCAAGAATGCAGATGGTTTTAAGTGATGTAATAACGGCACTTGATTATGAAATTGCCGCAGAGGTATTAGAGCTGCTTGATTTAGAGTTACCAGCAGAAGATGATGCTGATGAACCAGCTGGAGATTTAAATATCTTTACTGATTTGGGTCTTGATGCCATGGAGCTCCAGTTTATTTGCGATGATGATGAAATGTTTCCGGATGAACAACTTGAAGTGATTGCAAGACGTATTGGTTTTGGCGACCAGTTTATTGAAGTGATAGACAAGTTATAAATGGATTACGAAAAAGCAATGCGAGTTGCCTTAGCGCGCGCAAAATTCGGTGAGGTTGCTAGCGGTGATGTGCCGGTAGGTGCAGTTGTGTTGAATAAAGATGGCGCCATAATTTCGATGGGGAATAATCAGCGGGAGTTATTAAAAGATCCACTGGCTCACGCCGAAATTGTGGCGATTAAATCTGCAGCACGATCCCTTGGTGCATGGCGTTTAGAGGAATGTACTTTGGTAGTAACTCTCGAACCATGTGCGATGTGCGCAGGCGCAATCATGCAAGCTCGAATTCCGCGGGTTGTTTTCGGAGCTTGGGATGAGAAAGCCGGTGCATCCGGTTCGATGTGGGATTTGTTGCGCGACCCGCGTTCACTTCACAAAGTTGAAGTAGTTACCGGTGTTTTAGAAGCAGAGTGTGCGGGACTACTAAAAGATTTCTTTTCGAAGCAACGATAAAGCTCGCGTATAGTCGCCCACGGTGGCGTGTCCGAGCGGCCTAAGGAGCGCGCCTCGAAAGCGCGTGTTGGGGAAACTCAACCGTGGGTTCAAATCCCACCGCCACCGCCAGTTAATTATTTAAGCCTTAGAAACCTTTTTAATCCCCATGCGGTAACCAAAAACATCGCTTCTCTAACGATCGCTTTAGACATTTTGCTAACGCCATTTTCCCGTTCTTTAAAGGTGATCGGCAGTTCAATAATTCCGTGACCTGATCTATGAACTAACCGGGTCATTTCAATTTGGAATGAATAACCTTCACTACGAATTCGATTGAAATCAATACTGCGTAGCGCATCGCGACTGTAAATTCTAAAACCAGAGGTCGAATCATGAACGCCCATACCCAACATAAATCGCACATAACGGTTAGCTAATCTAGAAAGTGCCTCTCGCGATTTAGACCAATTTTCAGTTTTGCCACCTTTAATCCAGCGACTTCCAATAACTAAACCAATATTCGGGTTCTCTGCTTTGAAATCAATTAATTTAACTAAATCATTTACCTGATGCGATCCGTCGGCATCCATCTCAATAAACTCATCAATTCCTTTTTCTAAACCCCAAGCAAAACCCGCTCGATAAGCGCTGCCAATTCCTAACTTTTCTTTTCGCTCGAGAACATGAAGATTGGGATATCGATCCTGCATGCTTCGGCAAATTGCCGCAGTTGAATCTGGTGATCCATCATCTACTACCAATACCTCGCAGCCGTAAATCTTTTCAAAGATCTGCTCCAATAATGGCGGCAGGCTGAGCGATTCGTTATAGGTGGGGATAACCACCAATCTGCGTCTCATCTTTATCTTTAAACAGTTGTTCTGCGGAAGGTCACAAACTTCATAATAAAGAAGCTAATTGGGGCTGTGATTGCTGCGGTACCGACCTTAGCTGGAACTGGATGTAAACCAGAGTGAATAAAGAAAGAAACCAAAGAGGTTCCGAGGAACAAGAACACGAAGAAAAAGAAGATATAAATCAAGGTTGATTGCTTATGGCTGCGATCACTGGCAAATGACCAGCGGTAATGGGAAAAATAATTAAAGGTTGTGGCAATAGTGCCAGAGAACAAATTTGAAATCACCGCAGTCTCCGTGATGCTAAAAGCGAGTAGGAAGAGAGAAGTGTCCAATACGAAAGTCGCGGAACCCACAATGAACCAGCGCGCTGCGCTCAATTTCAAGATCCGCTTAATCAAATCAAACTCGAATCTCGTAGGAAGGATTAAGGATTGTAAGCGCGCCATTTTGTTCGCCCACCATTCCTTCCGCAATCATCGTCGAGCCAACTTCTAAGCCTGCGATTTCACGACGTCCTAAGAATTGCAGAGTTACGCCACCGGTTTCATCCCAAATCTCCACCTCTAACGTCGGGGCTGAGTCCATCGCAGCTGGACGAATTGCGGTCACACGACCTGTGACATGTGCGCGTTTGCGCCATGAAATCTTGCCAATCGGCATAACTTTTTCTTCGTAGTGACTGATGGTGTCGGCGGATTGCAACCAAGTGCTTTGGGTGCGAGCTGGTGCGGCAGGCTTAACCTCTTCCTCTACCGTCTCATGCATATGTTCCACGGGATTCTTGCCTGTGATCATGCGGTTAATGTCAAATGGAACGATGGTTGCAACCACGCGCGGCAACTGTGAAATCGGACGGGCAATCTCTTCCGCGGTTTGATCGTGAATAAGTCGACCTAAAAATCCGCGATAAGCGCGACGTGGTAGCAGCAAAGTCAGCTCTACATCAGGCTTTTGCGTAGCTCGAATTGCGTAATCAACGGCAGCATTAGGCAATCTGCGATCTGGGCAGTCAATAAATTCAATTGGAACATCATCCACACCGTGGTTGGACATCCACTCTTTCTTAATCGCTTCTGCGCGACGATCATCAAGCACGAAGTGAACTGCGTGAAGCGAACGCGGATTTAGCGAGCGGGCATAACGGATAGTGGCAACCGTTGCTAGATCTACAGAATCCACCAACACAGTTACATCATGTCTAGTGATAGACATAGCGCGCTCTTGTTCTTTACGAACTAATAAAGCTTTGCTTTCTGCGTCGTATCTCTTTCTTAACCGCAGGAAAGAGAAAACCATGATTGGTGCAGTAACGAGTACTACCCAGGCACCTTCAGTGAATTTAACGATGGCAAAAATAATCACGATTACCAGGGAAAGACTTCCGGCAACACCGTTAATAGCAAATTTAAGTTTCCAATTTCCTTCGCGATTTACATAGTTGTACTTGGCCATACCAAGTCCGGACAAAGTAAATGCGGTGAAAACTCCGAGCGCGTAGAAAGCTACTAGGTAAGAAACCGATCCTTGAGTAGCAATTACCAGAATTAATGCGGCGCCAGATAAAACAAAGATTCCATTTGAGAAGTTAAGTTTGTGTCCACGTTTAGTGAGCCACTTCGGTAGGTATCCATCAGCAGCTGCATAATTAACCACAATTGGAAATGCGCTAAATGTGGTGTTTGCACCGGCAAAGAGAATCAACATAGTCGCGGCCTGAACCACAATATAAAACGCGGATCCAAAGGCTCCATCGCCCAGGATTGTTTGGGCTACCTGCGAAATAACAGTAGGCGTTTCATCCTCATAAGGCACCGCCAAAATGCGGTGTGCGAAGTAAGAAACACCAAGTACCAATGAGCCCAAGATTAAAGACATCATTACCAGAGTTTTCTTGGCATTTACTGACTCTGGAGTTTTGAACAGACCAACTCCATCAGCAATTGCCTCAAGACCGGTAAGTGATGAACCACCATTGGCAAATGCGCGCAACAAAATAAAGATTGCTGCGGCAGAGAGCAGACCTTGTTCAGTTCCAATTTCAATCGCACCTGGAGCTTCAGGGTTTAGCTGTGGTAATCCAGTGGTTAGTTCGCGGAAAATTCCAATTCCAAAAACAGTAAACATTGAGAAAACGAATAAATAAGTTGGAAGCGCAAAGGCCTTTCCAGCCTCTTTAACACCACGAAGATTTCCATAGGAAAGAAGTGAGATAACCACAAAGCACATTTCAATTTTCCAAGGAGCTAACTCTGGGAAAGTAGAAATAATCGCAGCAACTCCAGCTGCGGTTTGAATCGCCAATGTAACGATGTAATCCAAAATCAAAGCAACAGCAGCAACCTGCGCAACCACCGGACCGAAGTTGTCACGGGAAACAATGTAAGCGCCACCAAATTGGGTATAAACCGAAATTACGTTTCGGTAAGAAAGTGTGATGATGGTCAGAATTGCTAAGACCACGAAGGTCATTGGCATTAATAATGTGAATGCAGCTAATCCAAATGCTGGAAGTAGCGCGACCAGAATCTGTTCTGAGCCGTATGCCGAAGATGAGATGCAATCTGAGGAGAGAATTCCGAGGGCGTAGCGTTTCTTAAGTCTTTGGTGGCTAAGGGTGTGACGGTTTAGCGGATTGCCGAGGAGGAATTTCTTTAGCCGGTAGGAAAGGGGGTCACGTAGGTGTGCGTGATCCTGCAGCGCCTTGGGGGTCGGTGCGTTATCGGTCCATGATTTAGCCACAGTAATTCACCATTCTACGCCCCCATTTTCACGCGTATGCTCTGCCTCATGCAGCTAAAAACCGATCTTTATATCGATGGCAAGTGGGTAAAAGGTAACGGCTCAGTTCCGGTTTATGACCCAAGCGATGGCAGCGTTATTGCCGAAATTCAGACAGCAGGGGAGAAAGAGTGCGATGCCGCAGTTGAGGCCGCATATCGCGCATTCCCAGAGTGGGCTAAAACCGCACCACGCTATCGCGCCGAGATTTTGCGTAAAGCATTTGAAATTATGGTTGCAGAGGCTGATCAATTAGCTGAATTAGTTTCTAAAGAAAATGGAAAAGTAGTCACCGATGCAAAAGGTGAAATTCTTTATGCGGCAGAGTTTTTCCGTTGGTTCTCCGAAGAAACTGTTCGGGTGCAAGGAGATTTCCGCAAATCACCAAGTGGTGACAAGAGAATTTTGGTAACCCATCAACCAATTGGTGTTTCATTATTAATCACACCATGGAACTTCCCAGCAGGCATGGCCACTAGAAAGATCGGTCCAGCAATCGCTGCGGGTTGCACCGTAATTCTTAAGCCTGCTATCGAAACTCCATTAACCGCAATGGCAATCATTGATATTTTGGAAAGAGCTGGAGTACCAAAAGGTGTTGTAAACCTTGTTACTCCAACACCAGCTGGCCCAATGGTTAGCCGGATGTTGCATGATTCAAGAGTTATGAACCTTTCCTTTACGGGTTCAACTGAGGTTGGCCGCGTTCTAATAAAGGAGGCTGCAGACCGCGTAATTCGCTGCTCTATGGAGCTTGGTGGAAATGCACCATTTGTTGTTTTGGATGATGCGAATATTGATGAAGCGGTCAAAGGCTTAATGCTCGCCAAAATGCGAAATGGTGGAGCTGCTTGTACCGCCGCAAACCGTATTTATGTTCACAAGAAAATCGCGGAAGAGTTCACCAATAAGTTTGCCAAAGCTATGTCAGAGTTAAAGATGGCTCCGGGCCGTGAAGCTGGCGCCCAACTCGGTGCCAGCGTTTCCATTAAGGAACGCGACAAAATCGCACAACTAGTTGAGTTATCAGTTAAAGGTGGCGCCAAAGTTGAAACCGGTGGTGTTATGCCAGAAGGCCCGGGCGCTTTCTATCCGCCAACAGTTCTTACCGTTGATAAATCAAATGAAATTTTGAAGTACGAAGTCTTTGGACCAGTTGCGCCAATCGTTACCTTTGAAACTGATGATGAGGCAATTCAGCTCGCAAACGACAGCGACTTTGGATTAATTAGCTATGTCTACTCCAGCGAACTCGGTCGCGCTATCCGCGTTGCAGAGGCCATTGATTCAGGAATGGTTGCTATCAATCGCGGCATGATCTCTGATCCTGCTGCGCCATTTGGTGGAAACAAGCAATCAGGACTTGGTCGCGAAGGTGGGTTTGATGGAATCCATGAGTTCCTACAAACCAAGTACATCGGCGTAGATATTTAGTAATTGTGTGAACGATTCAATAGATGTTGGCGATGTCGACTTTGATTTTGTCCTGGTTGGTAATATCGACAACGTTTTGATAAATCTTCCTTTGGGTCTCAAACAAGCGGGGTTTAAGACTCTCTTAATTGGAGCAAAGGGAATGAAATTATTGTCCGATCCAAATATAGATAAAGTAATCCGACTTGATAACTCGGGACAATCAGAGTTTGTTGAAGAGCTTTTGCAAAAACAGAAGTTTCTCTCTAAATGCACTGGAACATTCTTATGGTGCTCGGATGAAATTATGAAAGTAGTTGCGAATAGCAGCGCTTCAAGCGAATTAAAGAAAAAAATTCTTCCTTTTCGCAATCCAGAATTCTTTAAGATGTTAGATTCAAAAGTGTGCCAAGATAATGTGTTTAAGAGTCTTGGAATTAATACGCCGGAAAGTTATGTTATCGACTCAGCGACCGAAAAGTCTGTACCCAATATTGATGGTGCTTCTACGCCAGTTATGATCAAGCGAGACTCTTCTGGAGGAGGTGCGTTCATAAAGGTTGCAGGACGCAATAGTTCCATTTCTATAGATGCGATTCCTAAAAATTGGTTTCCGATTCTCATTCAAGATTTCGTACCAGGTAGAACTGTATCCGTAGAAGCTTTTTATCGTGAAGGAGAGCTCAAGTTCTGGCTTTATTCACTTTTCGAAAAAGAAACCTCAAGATTTGGTCCCTCGGTTGTTAGGCAATACTTGACACCACTTAACTTGGATTTTCTGGATCCACTATCAAGGCTGGGAAAACAAGGTTTAATAACGGGATTTGTTAACGCCACCTTTATTTTAAGTCGGGAAACTGACGAACACATAATTATTGAGTTTGACGCCCGACCAAACATTTGGCATCAAGCTTTTGGAAATTTTGGAGTACCTTTTAAGTCCCTTTGGGAATCTCCGGCTAGTACAAAAAGCGTCGCCGAGAATTTACCGAAAACGTTGCTGTATGAACCATATCGACTGTTTAATCATTTCTTAAGTCGACTTAACATTTTAGGCGCCGTGCGAGTAATTCTAGGGCACGAATTCACGAATTACGGCTCTCCAGTCTTAAGCACTTTTTATCTTGCATTCAATAGGAAATCAAACCTGCTGCGATTGTGTTTATTTCCTTTAATGCCGTTTAGAAACGTTTTGTTGAAAGCAACAGTCGTGGTGAAAGGAAAACTTCCCAGACGAGTTGGTATCTGGATAGATAATTCTGCTTTGAAGGGATTTATATTGAAGTTGCTCATCCGATGAAAATTGGGATGGTAATAGTGCTTTACGCAGAGTAAACATTGTCACCAGAAGGCTAGTTTTTAGAAATATATTTCTCTCACAAAGGAGAGAATATGAAACCGCCAAAGCTGGCGCTAATAACTGATTTTACGGAAGCAGATTGGGTAAGAACTTCGCTGTCTCAAGCTGCAGAAAGAGATGAGAGATTTCTAGCAGATGTTATTCCAATGAGTTTTGAAGCCTATGTATCGGTACGCCATCAACCGAAGAAAAGTAAAAATAACTTCGGCGAGAGTTTGTGTTTCGAAAAACTAACATTGCTGTTAATGGATCACACTGAGACAGAAGAAGAGTGTTTTGCCGCTATTTGGTATGGGTTCGGTTGGAGTTTTGAAGAGGAATACCCACACCTGTTTCATAATATGGAAAAACATTTCTTAAGAAAGTTTGTTGGGAATCGAGAATTCAATAAATTTTTCCAGATTCCCAACCGAGATTATTATCTATTGAAAAGTTCGTTACTTGACACCTTAAAAATCGGTGAAATCGTTGATAATTATCTCTATTACGAACCTACTAATATGTTGTGGCCAAAGGATAGAAGATGGTTTGTTGCTAATGAGATAGATTTTCACGTCACTTTGATTGGAGGAAGTAAGGCCCTAATTGACGAAATAGATTCCAATCACCACTTTATTACAGAGCGATTTACGCCGGGGATTTGGTCCGACATCTATCTGTCCGGCTATTGATCTGCAGCTTTGAATGGGGGAGATCGTGATTAATCTGGTGTGGCGGAGGATGAGGGATTTGAACCCTCGATAGGTTTCCCTATACACGCTTTCCAAGCGTGCGCACTCGGCCGCTATGCGAATCCTCCCGAGCGTGCAGCTTTGAGCTTGAACTCAAAGAAGCAAGGGGAGAACTCTATCGGTGCTTCAAACTATGATTCACCGCAGATCCTCCGTGCGGCATTACCGTGCCGAACTCCCCCAGGGCTGGAAGGCAGCAAGGGTAGGCCCGCTCTAATGGGTGTGCGGGGGATCCTTACTAGATTGTTAGATTGAATGGCTCGTTAAGTAGAGGAGGTCGATATGTCACTCGCGTTGTATCGCAAGTATCGTCCCTCGATTTTTGCAGATGTCATCGGACAAGAGCATGTAACGGTTCCACTATCTAATGCTTTGGAATCTGGCCGCATTCATCATGCATATTTATTTTCTGGCCCACGTGGTTGCGGTAAAACCTCAAGTGCGCGAATCATGGCGCGCTCTCTTAATTGTGAAAAAGGCCCAACTCCTAATCCGTGTGGCAAATGCCAATCCTGTACAGACCTAGTCGCAAATGGTCCAGGATCAATTGATGTTATTGAACTTGATGCTGCAACACATGGTCTAGTTGATGATGCCCGCGATCTGCGCGACAAAGCTTTTTTTGCACCGGTTAATTCCCGTTACAAGATTTACATTATTGATGAGGCGCACCAACTCGGACCGGGCGCAGCAAATGCGTTACTAAAAGTTGTCGAAGAACCACCACCACATGTTTTATTTATTTTTGCCACAACCGAACCTGAGAAGTTAATTGCCACAATTCGTTCCCGTACTCATCACTATCCATTCCGTTTAGTTCCACCTGGAATTCTTGGTGAGCATTTAGAGAAGGTCTGCGAGCAAGAAAAAGTTAAAGTTGAAAAAGGTGTAATTCCTTTAGTTGTTCGAGCCTCTGGTGGATCTGTACGAGATGCACTTTCAGTTCTTGGCCAACTTCTTGCAGGTGCTGGAAAAGATGGCGTTACATATGACATCGCAGTTCAATTACTTGGCTACACAGATGGCGCGCTACTTGATGATGCAATTGATGCAATTGGTGCGCGTGATACCGCGACTCTCTTTAAAACAATTGATTTGCTCGTTGAATCTGGTCACGATCCACGACGTTTCGCTTTTGATTTACTCGAGCGGCTCCGTGATTTAGTGATTGTGGAAGCACTCGATGATGCTGCTAACTCAGTCCTTCGCGGTTATCCCGAAGATCAATTAACTCGGATGCGCTCTCAAGCATCGCGAATTGGAAGCGCTTCTCTCAATCGCGCAGCCTCGCTCGTAGCTGAAGGACTCACCCAGATGCGTGGAGCAACTCCTCCTCGTTTAATTCTGGAACTTGTTGCTGGAAAGATCACGATCCCACAGGGTGATAACTCTGATGTTGGTCTCCTCTCTCGTATGGAACGTTTAGAACGCCAATCAGGCTTTGATGTTGCACCTGGTGCACCTGCGCCGAAAGCGGAGAAACCGACCGCAAAAGCAGAGCCAAAAGCAGAGTCAAAACCTCAAGCTGAGAAAGTTGAACCAAAGAAAGCGGAAGTAAAGAGCGAAAAACCTTCAGGTAACGCTGATATTGCAGCCCTACGTCGCATGTGGCCTGATGTAGTTGAGAATGTAAAACGACGTCGCAGACTTACCTGGTCTTTACTTTCTGCTAGCGCACAGATCATGAGCGTTGATGAGAAACATATAACTATCGGCATCGTTAATGCTGGGGCTCGCGATTCATTTATTCGCTCCGAAAGTGAACAGATTCTGGTTGATGCTTTTGTTGAAGTAACTGGCGTTCGTCGCAAGATTGAAGTGATAGTTGATCCTTCAATCTCTCCAAATTCCATCGCCTCTAAGACCACGAGAATTGATGAAGATCCTGATGATGAAGTTCAACTCTCTAGAACTGAGCTACTCATGAAAGAACTTGGCGCACGGGTTATTGGTGAGAGCGATAAGTAATGTACGAAGGAATTATTCAAGAGCTGATTGATGAACTAGGTCGTCTTCCAGGTATTGGCCCTAAGAG
>VEQF01000032.1 GCA_018883365.1 Candidatus Nanopelagicaceae bacterium | reverse complement strand
TCTGGGCAACGAGCCGGCAGGTCTTGGCCCGCAGAGCGCTACGCCGATTGATTTCAAAGTAATTAAGAAAGCCCCCGAAGCAGCACAAAAAGTTTTAGAGAAGTTAACTTGGGGACCACCACGTGGTCAGGTCGGTGATATCCGTAAAAAAGGTACGCCGATTGAATGGTTGTTAGATAACAATTTACTTATTCCGATTGATACTTCAACTGTTGCTCTCCCCAGAGAAGTAGGAATTTACCTGCGTGGCAACAAAGTGCATCAAGAGTTAGCAATCACTGAACCAAAACTTGAAGGCCCACAGATCAAGAACGCTGATATTGAGCGCGCATCATTGGCATCAATCTCTAACACTCTGCGCTGGGTGCAAGAGTTAATGAATTACTGGTCTGAGGAAACACCAACCGCTTTGCAATCTGGTGGCCTTGGCGTACGTGATTTGAAAAAAGCTAGTGAGCATCTCGGAGTTGATGAAAGCTGCACCGCATTCATCGCCGAAATCTCCTACCTAGCAGGTTTGTTATGTGTAGAGGCAGATGGTCGCATTCTTCCCTCCACCAACTTTGATCTCTGGCAGAACAAAGAACCAGAGGATCAATGGCGTGAATTGGTTTCACTTTGGAAAGTCACCTCAAGAGTTGCCGGTTTAGTTGGTCGCAACGACTCCCGCAATATCACCGCATTAAGTACCGAGTTAGATCGCTCAAACGCCGCATTAATCAGGGGATTGGTGCTGGATTTACTGCTTGATAACCCAGGCATCGCACCCACTTTAAAGAGTGCACAACAAGCAATTCTCTGGCGCTATCCGCACCGCCGCGGCATCTCAATTACCGCTGAGTTAGTTGAATGGACGCTGCGCGAAGCAGAGTGGCTCGGAATTACCGGCGGCAACGCCTTATCTATTTATGGTGCAAAGTTCATTAAAGATGAAGAGGCGCTCGGCATAAACACCGCGCTTCCAAAACCAGTTGATCACATCTTGGTGCAGGCTGATAACACCGCAATTGCTCCCGGCCCACTAATCGTTGAAGTAGCGCGGATGCTTTCCACTTTTGCTGATATTGAAAGTCGTGGCGGTGCCACTGTTTATAGATTTAGTGAATCATCAATCAGGCGCGGTCTTGATCATGGACATTCTGGAGAGGAGATAAAGCTTTTCTTAAGCAAAACCTCCAAAACACCAATCCCACAACCACTTGAATACTTGATCGCTGATGTTGCAAAGAAACATGGCAAGTTAAGAGTTGGTTATGCCAGCACCTATATTCGCTGCGAAGATCAAGCAACCATCTCCGCAATTCTCAATGATAAAAAACTAGAACATTTAGTATTCCGCCAAATTGCGCCACAGGTTTTAATCTCTGATACCGAGAGCGATGAAACTATGGATGAATTACGGCGCGCTGGATATTTTCCATCAGGCGAAAACTCCAAAGGCGCCGTGGTTAATCTGCCAATCCAAAACCGTTCTAAAGCTCGACCTAAACCACCGCGAATTATTGGTGAACTCGCAAAGCCATCAGAGCAAATGCTTACCGCAGCGCTGCGCACACTTCGCACCGGTGAGCGTGCCGCGAAAAAGAAACCAGTTGGGGAAATTCCACGCACTACCGCTAATGAAACAATGGATTTATTAAATGAATATCTCGGCACTGGAGTTTCATTACGTATCGGTTATGCCGATGCCAATGGTGGAGTTAGCTTGCGCATCATTGATCCCATCTCGATTTCACTTGGCACCCTGGTCGCAAAGGACCATGCCACAAATGGCGTTACCCCCTTCAAAATAGCCCGTATTACCGGGGTCACCACCGCATGATGAGTAGTTACGGCAGACTTACCCCATGAGCTCTCAAATCCTTGCTGACCTAAAGATGCTCGTTGAAACCGAGAGTCCTACTGAGGATTTAGCGGCCTGCGTGAAGGTTGTAAACACCGCAAATGAAATTACCGCTCGCGTAATTGGCACTAAAGCCGATGTTTTTGATGAAAAAGGTCGCCCGGTTTATTGGCTCGGCTCTAAAACTCCACAAGTTGTACTGCTCGCACACCTCGACACAGTTTGGCCAATCGGATCATTTAATCCGCTTTGGAATGTTGAGGGCGATGTGGTGCGCGGCCCAGGAATTTATGACATGAAGGCTGGATTTATCCAAGCACTTTATGCCATGCGCACTTTAGATTTAGAAAAAGTTGCTCTGATTGCAACAACTGATGAAGAAACCGGTTCTGCTACCACCCGGGAATTAATTGAAAATGTCTCCAAGCAAGCCAAAGCGGTTCTAGTTTTGGAATCAGCAATCGATGGCAAAGTAAAGATCGGCCGCAAAGGCACCTCGATGTACAAAATCACGATTCATGGTCGCGCGGCTCATGCCGGTCTAGAACCTGAGAAAGGCATCAACGCCACAGTAGAAATTGCCGCGATTGTTAATACTTTGATGGCGCTGGGAAATAATGAGCACGGCACAACTGTTGTACCGACAGTAATGACATCAGGCACCACAACCAACACCGTTCCCGCACTTGCCACACTTGATGTGGATTGCCGCTCCTTTAAGTTGTCGGAGATGCAACGAGTACAGGAAGCAATCAAAAACCTAAAGCCAATTCATCCCGAAGCAAAGATTGAAGTCTCTGGTGGCATTAACCGTCCACCACTAGAAACCTCAGCCACTCAATCTCTTTATGAACTCGCAGAAAAGGTCGCCAAAGATTTAGGTCAACCACCACTTGGTTCGGCCTCTGTTGGCGGCGCCAGTGATGGAAACTTCGCTGGAATGCACACCCAGGTACTTGATGGCCTAGGTGCGGTAGGAAATGGCGCCCATGCCACCCATGAGCATGTTTTAGCCTCGTATTTAGAGCCTAGAAGTGAACTTTTGGCAGCTTTGGTTACAGAAGTATTGAAAAGGAATAATTAAATGAGCGATGGACCATTAATTGTTCAAAGTGATAAAACACTTTTACTAGATATTGATCATCCGCTCTCTACCGATTGCCGTCGCGCCATCGCACCATTTGCTGAGTTAGAAAAATCTCCGGAGCACATTCACACCTATCGTTTAACCTCACTTGGACTTTGGAACGCTCGAGCTGCTGGACATGATGCTGAACAAGTTATCGATACTTTGCTTAAGTACTCACGTTACGCAGTTCCTCACGCACTGCTACTTGATATTGCAGAAACCATGGGGCGTTACGGACGTCTACGTTTAGAGTCTCATCCCGTACATGGCTTGATTCTTATCTCTAGTGATCAAGCGGTATTGGCTGAGGTAATGCGCGCCAAAAAAGTTGCCCCACTTCTTGGTTCCAGAGTTGATGATGAAACTGTCACCGTTCATCCCAGCCAACGTGGTCATCTAAAACAAGCACTGCTTCGTCTTGGTTGGCCAGCTGAAGATTTTGCCGGTTACGTTGATGGTCAAGCACATCCAATTGCACTAGATGAAAATGGTTGGAAACTTCGCGAATATCAAAAACTTGCCGCGGAAGGTTTTTGGCATGGTGGTTCAGGTGTTGTAGTTCTGCCCTGCGGTGCTGGAAAAACAATGGTCGGTGCAGCTGCGATGGCACATGCTCAAGCCACCACTTTAATTTTGGTAACCAACACCGTTGCTGCACGTCAATGGCGCGATGAATTACTAAAGCGCACCTCATTAAATGAAGATGAAATCGGCGAGTACTCAGGCTCTAAAAAAGAAATTCGCCCTGTAACCATTGCGACCTATCAAGTGATGACCACCCGCAAAAAAGGTGTGTACGCCCACCTAGATCTCTTTGATTCTCATGACTGGGGCTTGATTATTTATGACGAGGTGCACCTATTACCTGCGCCAATCTTTAGATTTACCGCTGATATTCAATCCCGCCGCCGCCTTGGCCTAACTGCAACCTTGGTCCGCGAGGATGGCATGGAGGGTGAGGTTTTCTCACTTATCGGCCCAAAACGTTTTGATGTTCCTTGGAAAGAGATCGAAGCCCAGGGATACATCGCTCCTGCTGATTGTGTCGAGGTTCGCGTAACCCTCACCGATCACGAGCGACTTACCTACGCAACCGCCGAACAGGAAGAGAAGTACCGCGCCTGCGCCACAACCGCTACTAAGAAAAATGTTGCCATCGCACTCGCAAAACAGCACGCAGAAGATCAAACTTTGATAATCGGTCAGTACATCTCACAGATTGATGAAATAGCGGCTGAGCTTGGTGCGCCAATTGTAAAAGGTGACACACCAATCAAGGATCGCGAAGAGTTGTTCGCAAAATTCCGCACCGGCGAAGTCAAATGCCTAGTAGTTTCTAAAGTTGCTAACTTCTCAATCGATTTACCGGAAGCTTCGATCGCAATTCAAGTATCTGGAACCTTTGGTTCACGCCAAGAAGAAGCGCAGCGACTTGGTCGAGTACTTAGACCAAAAGCGGATGGTCGTGGTGCGCGTTTCTATTCCGTAGTTGCCCGTGACACTATCGATCAGGATTTCGCGCAAAACCGCCAACGATTCTTGGCCGAGCAGGGTTACTCCTACCGCATCATTGATGCGGATGAAGTACTGCCGCGATAAATCTCGCTCTATCTACTCTGAAGTAATCATGACGCTGGCCATTAATCATGGTCACTGGCACCTCTTCACCATAAAGTTTTTCTAACTCGGCATCGCCATCAATAAACACAATCTCTAAATCAAAATCCGCTTCACTTTTCGCCGATTCCACTACCTCTTTTGCAACATCACAGAGATGACAGTTCTTTCTGGAATAAATCATTACCAGAGGTAGGGAATTAGCCATAAACCAAGGCTACCCGTAGGCTTTCGCGCTATGACCGAGATCGCGACCACCTTCCCACGCGAATGGGTGGAGTTTGCAAACCCAGAAAATCCCAAAGAGATTTTCAAATGCGATCTAACCTGGCTCACCTCTTACTGGAACTGCATCTTCGGCAATGGCTGCCAAGGTATCGATAAAGAAATGCCGGACAATGGCTGCTGCAGCGATGGCGCTTATTACTACTCAAAAGAGGATGAAGCCCGCGTCACCAAGGAAGCTAAAAAATTAACCCCTGAGATGTGGCAAAACTACCACCTCGCACACAAAGGCAAGAAACTCAAAATCTCTGAAGTTGGCTACGACAATGACCGCAAAACCAAAAAAGTAAATAAGACCTGTATTTTCTTTAATCAAAAAGATTTTGATAGCAAATACTTCGGCTGTGCCTTGCACCATCTCGCAGTAAAAGAAAACAAGCACTTTATCGAAACTAAACCAGATATTTGCTGGCAGCTGCCTACCCGCCGTTCCTGGGAGAAACGCGAAGTCGGCGATAACAAATATGACATCATCGTAATCGGTGAGTACACCCGCGAAGCCTGGGGCGAAGGTGGCGCCGATATGGATTGGTACTGCACCTCAAATACCGAAGCCCATATCGGTGCACAGCCCGTATACATTTCCAATCGACGTGAACTCATCGCAATGATGAATCAAAAAGCTTATGACCAATTAGCAAAACTCTGCGATGACCGAATGAAAGCTTTAAGTAGCCGTAAAACTAAAAACCTACCGCTATTTGTTATTCACCCTGCCACTAGCGCAAATAAAAAGAGCTAACAAAAAGAAACTATTTGCGACGCCGTGACCGCGGCGGCATCGCACGATCCAGCAACTCCTGCGCCACCAAAGTCACATCACCTTTTGCGCGTTTCAAATTAGCTTCAAATCCTTTTAAAAACTCATTTACTGTGGGTTCAGTAATCGTGCCCACCAATGGTCCATATCGATCAGCAAAAAGATTATGAATTACCCGGCTTACCGCCTGCGCTAACTCAGCTCTTGCCTCATCCAATGTCGGCTCAGGACGAGCACCAGTACTAAATCCCAGCGCAGGTTTCTCGCGCTGTGCGCGTAGATAGGCATCCCTAAAGTTTCCTGAGTCCATAATCGCCAATCCTCTCAGACCACTAGCATTTGTGCTTATGATGCGAAAAAAGGCCATCCGGGCCATCCTGCTGACCTTTTCGCTCACAATCTCATTAATTACTGCGCCATCTGCGCCCGCTCTTTCCTTCAACACCATTCCCGCCACTAAGTGGGGCTACATCTACGGTTCAGGAAAAACCGCAAACCTTAACTCAGCACCTCCACAACAAAATGCTGAAGCCGGCCCAGCAAAGTCAAAATGGAATATAGATTTCAAAGATGTTCCCGAAGAAACAAAGGTTGCATTTCAATACGCAGTTGATATCTGGGCTTCATATTTTGAGTCATCAGTCCCAGTAGAGGTAGAGGCGTACTGGGAACCATCAAATATAAATGGTGTACTCGGATCAGCGCGTCCTGGTGATTACTTCAACGCCTTTGATGGTGCACCTGATTCTGATCTTTGGTACCCATCAGCACTTGCCAATAAGTTAGCAAAAAAAGATTTAGCTCCAAATAAGCCGGATATTGTTTTGCGTTTTAACTCCAATGCACTTTGGCATTTAGCTACAGATGGAAAACCAGGTCGCTTTTCCTACGATCTTTCCAGCACCGTGCTTCACGAAATTGGCCACGGTTTAGGTTTTCTTTCCAACGCTGAATATGACCCATACTTTGGCACCGGTTACATAATCCAGCCAACACCATACGATGCTTATGTCGAACTTCCAGATGGAAGACGTTTCACAGATTTTTGTGCCCGCTCCGTAGATCTTGGCAAAGCGATGACCTCACCACTTAATTGGAGCGGTCCACTTGCCATCAAAGCTAACAACGGCACGAAACCAAAACTTTATGCACCAAAGACATATGAAGAAGGCTCATCAATTACCCATCTAGATGAAGCGACCTATAAATCATCTGGAACAGATTCGATAATGACCCCAGTTCTTGACTCTGGCGAAGTTTTTAGATCACCTGGTCCAATTGCACTTGCGATGCTTGATGACATGTTGCAAAAACCACCCGTAACAAAAGCTCAATCACTTCCTTCAAAGCCCATTAATGTAAAGGCGCTTGTCGGAGATAAATACGCGTTGGTTACCTTTGATTCACCAAGCTGCCGTCGCATTGATCGCGTCACCGGATACAAAATCACCATCAACCCGTCCGGTGAGACCCGCAGCTTCACCTCATCCCCGGCCCGCATCTCCGGCCTTAAGAATGGCGTTAGCTATACCTTCAGCGTGACCGCAGAGAATGCCAACGGCAAATCTGATCAGGTCACCAGCAACGAGGTAACACTTCAAGCCAGCGCAGCAACCAAAACCATCGACCCCAAAGCCGATGCCAAATATCTAGCTACTGGCACCTACAAAAACAACTCCGTAATCGCATACTCCGATGCCATATCTCGAAAACTAAAGCTCGCAACTTTAAATAAAAATAAATGGAACATCACCACAGTAGATTCCAAATCCAGCAAAAATTTTGCTGGTCCCGTCTCGCTTTGTGTTTCAAAAACCAAATCAGCCGAAAACCTCCATATCTTCTACACCAATATGGATGACAAAGATCTACGTCACGCCACCTTTGATGGCAAAAAATGGAGATATGAAACGGTAGATGGCAATGGCGAGAACATTCAAAGCTACAAGGAAAGTCAAAGAAGGCGCACCGCCAGCGATGTCTCCGTTTCCAATGCCTGCGCCGTAACTCCATCTGGATTACAGGTTTTCTACCGCGATGAATCACAAGGTATTTTGCTAGGTGCAACTCTCACGAAAGCTGGATGGATTTACGAAATCGTTGATGGCGACAAGCAAACCCAAGGTAGAACTACCGGCGATGTTGGTTTCTCATTAAGCGCTATTGCCAACGGAAAAACCGTTTATGTAATTTACGATTCTGTACTAACACTTTCTTCTGGCAATTACGCCACTCAAGGAGAGACGCGTCTTGCAAAACGCAACACCATCTACCCGGAAGATTGGGATTACCAAACTCTTGATGGTCCCGACAGTGGAGTAGCGGTCGCCGGCTATGACGTCGTTCTTGCAAAATCCGGAACTAAAGTCGCAGCCGCCTGGCTTAGCGCCAGCGGAAACCGACTCCCTGATCCAGACCAAATCAAATTCTTAATCATTGATGAAGATGAATTACCAAAAAGTGCCACTACTGAAGAGTTCGGAACACCGGGTTGGCCAATAGCAATCGACAATAAAGGTTTGATTTTTGGTTGCGAGAAAAGGTTATGCTCCATGGGCAGCTCTGGAACCACGGCTAAATTATTAAATGGCGCCCTCCTTGACGGTGTCAAAGAAAGCGCCACGATTACTATCAATGAGGTCCGCTATGCGGTCACCTCGCTAAACAAAAAGTTAGTGCTTGTAAAGCTTTAACTACTTCTTGTTTCTACGCTGAATACGAGTTTTCTTAAGCAGCTTCTTATGCTTTTTCTTAGCCATGCGCTTACGACGCTTTTTGACTACTGAACCCATGCTCTCAACTCCTTTTGATGTTGGCCAAGGTTAGCCGAAAATTAAGAAAGTTCTCGCGACCTATCACGCGCAGCGGTCATAGCCCGCTTCACAATTCCCTCTAAATCACTGGCTTCGAAGCTCTGCAATGCCGCAAATGTTGTGCCATTTGGACTGGTGACATTGGCCCGCAAAGTCGCAGGTGATGCACCATCAACATCGAGCATCGCCGCAGCTCCACTGATTGTTTGCACTACCAAAGTATGAGCATCCGCCTCCGTTAAGCCCAACTCCACAGCCCCGGCAATCATCGCTTCCACAAACCTGAAAAAATAGGCCGGCCCAGATCCACTCGTTGCAGTAACCGCATCTTGCAAAGCCTCATCTACAACAATCGTCTTGCCAGAAGCCTTCAATAATTCCTGCACCGCAGCCACATCTGAATCTTTTGCATACTTACCAGCAGATATTGCTGAAGCACCAACCCCGACTGACATCGGAGTGTTCGGCATAACTCGAAGCACCGCAACACCCTCATGTAAATACTTCTCTATCGATGAGGTCTTCTTGCCGGCCGCAAAGGAAATAACTCTTTGCCCCGCTGAAATATTTTTTCCTACCGACTCTAGAAGTGAATCCATATCCTGAGGCTTAACAACCAAAAGAATATTTTCGGAATTTGAACTGATTTCCTCAACACCTAGAACT
>VEQF01000031.1 GCA_018883365.1 Candidatus Nanopelagicaceae bacterium | reverse complement strand
TGTTGGAATATCGATTCTGGTAGAACAGTGATTGCCACTGGCGCACCATTCCTAAGCTTTCATTATTTATGATGGCAACTTTGACGGGAATGTCATTCAGCGCGCAGGTAACCAATTCCTGATTAGTCATCTGGAAACATCCATCTCCATCAATGGCCCAAACTGGAGTGTCTGGTGCGCCAACCTTTGCGCCCATTGCGGCAGGGACTGCATATCCCATAGTTCCCAAGCCACCGGAATTTAACCAAGTACGTGGTTTTTCATACTTAACAAATTGTGAAGCCCACATTTGATGTTGCCCAACACCTGCAACGTAAATTCCATCTGGTCCGGTAATCGCACCAATTCGCTCGATTACATATTGTGGTGAAAGTGATCCATCTGCTGGTTCGTTGTAACCCAATGGATATTTATCTCTTAGAGATCCCATCTGGCGCCACCAAGTTGTTAAATCTGGTTGGCTCTTTTTGAACTCCGCTTGAACCGCTGGGATCAAAGCGCGAATGGTTGGGCCAAGATCGCCAATAATCGGCACATCTGCATATCTGTTCTTACCAATTTCAGCCGGATCAATATCGGCATGAATAACCTTGGCATTAACTGCGAATGATGAGAGTTTTCCAGTTACGCGATCATCAAATCTCGCACCTAAAGTAATTAATAAATCAGCTTTTTGTAGCGCAGTAACCGCAGCCACGGTGCCATGCATTCCCGGCATTCCTAAATGCAAATTGTGACTGTCAGGGAAAGCCCCGCGGGCCATCAAAGTTGTAACAACCGGAGCACCAACTAACTCAGCTAATTGCAATAGCTCTTTTGATGCGTTGGCTTTGATTACTCCGCCACCAACGTAGAAAACTGGTTTGCTTGACTGGGCAATTAAGGCAGCAGCATCTCTGATTGCTTGAGCATTTGGTTCAGTTTGTGGTTTGTATCCGCGCAGATTAATACTGGTTGGATAGTTGTAATCTGTCATTTTCTGCAAAGCATCTTTTGCTATATCAACCAATACCGGTCCTGGTCGACCTGAGTTTGCGATGTAGAAGGCCTCTGCGATTGCTTTAGGAATTTCTGCCGGATCAGTAACTAGATAATTATGTTTTGTAATTGGCATCGTAACGCCGCGAATATCTGCTTCTTGGAATGCATCAGTGCCAATGGCTGGCGCTGGAACCTGACCAGTGATAGCAACTAAAGGAACTGAGTCCATCTGTGCGTCGGCAAGTGGGGTGACTAAATTTGTCGCACCAGGACCTGAGGTTGCGATGCAAACTCCAACACGGCCAGTTACTTGGGCATATCCGGTTGCCGCATGTCCCGCACCTTGTTCGTGACGAACCAGAATGTGGCGAATCTTTGAATCATAAATTGGGTCGTAAGCAGGAAGGATTGCACCGCCAGGAATTCCGAACATGACATCAACACCAGATTGTTCTAACGCCTTCACAAGGGATTGCGCTCCTGTGATCTGATTGCTCATGTTCCACTCCTTTCCTTCTTTAATCCTTCTTTAACCATTACCCACTTCTTGCAAAGCCCTAAGAATGCAAAAACCCTCAGTTTCCTGAGGGTGCGCGTGAACTTTTTTTAGTTCACGCGCAGCGAATCACCACCACTGAAATCACGACTGATACAGAAGATGTGTTCGCTGACATGAACAGAATTATCCACTCACAAAAAGTATGAGTCAACCCCTGAGATACCCATCTCACATATTGAACGGGGTAAAACTAGCTATTTAGTCGCAGACCGCGCCCTTAGAAGCGGATCTCACTAACTTTGAATACTTACCCAGAACCCCTGAGGTGTAACGCGCAGGAAGTGGTTTGAAGTTAGCTTTTCGCTTTTCCAATTCAGAGTCATCGACTAACAAATCCAAGGTGCGATTTTTGGTATCGATTCTGATGCGATCGCCATCTTTAACCAACGCGATAGGGCCGCCGTCCACCGCTTCTGGTGCAACGTGTCCAACACAAAGACCCGTAGTACCTCCGGAGAATCGACCATCAGTAAGAAGTAAAACCGATTTCCCTAAACCGGCACCTTTAATTGCGCCGGTAATCATTAACATTTCACGCATTCCAGGTCCACCTTTTGGACCTTCATAACGAATCACAACTACATCGCCTGCTTGAATAGTTCCATCTTCAAGAGCTTGCATTGCTGATTGTTCGCGATCAAAAACTCTTGCTGGTCCTTCAAATGTTTCGACACCGACACCAGCAACCTTTGTAACTGCTCCATCTGGCGCAAGACTGCCACCAAGGATTGTGATTCCTCCGGTGCTCGCCATCGGATTTTTAACAGCTTTAAGAATTTCACCATCTGGATCTGGCGGATTTACATCAGCAAGATTTTCCGCCATGGTTTTTCCAGTTACTGTTAAACAGTCGCCATGCAATAAACCAGCATCAAGTAGCGCTTTCAAAACAACCGGAATGCCGCCGACTTTATCGACATCACTCATCACGAAACGGCCGAAAGGCTTCAAGTCACCTAGCAATGGCACTTTGGCGCCAATGCGGTGAAAATCGCTCAGGCTTAAATCAACTTTTGCTTCATGAGCAATTGCTAAGAGATGAAGGACGGCGTTAGTGGAACCACCAAGTGCCATCAAAGATGTAATCGCATTTTCAAATGCCTGCTTAGTAAGAATCTGTCGAGTAGTAATTCCCTGACGAATCAGCTCAACAACAGCAGCGCCCGACTTTATGGCGTAGGTGTCACGACGGCGATCGACAGCTGGAGGCGCAGCGGAGCCTGGTAGAGATAGTCCGATTGCTTCACCAATTGTTGCCATCGTATTAGCGGTATACATACCGCCGCACGCGCCTTCTCCAGGACAAATCGCTCTTTCAATCTTGTCGACCTCTTCACGAGAAATCAATCCACGCGCACATGCTCCAACCGCTTCAAATGCATCGATGATTGTTACATCTCGACCATCTACCTGGCCCGGCAAAGTTGAACCGGCGTAAACAAAAACGCTTGCAACATCCAAACGAGCTGCGGCCATCATCATTCCGGGAAGGGATTTATCGCAACCTGCGAAGGTCACCATTCCATCTAAACGCTCTGCCTGCATAACGGTTTCAACAGAGTCTGCAATTACCTCTCGCGATACAAGAGAGAAATGCATTCCCTCGTGGCCCATAGAAATTCCATCAGAAACTGAAATAGTTCCAAACTGCATTGGAAATCCACCAGCTTCAATAACACCTTGCTTTGATGCTTTTGCTAAACGATCCAATGAAAGATTGCACGGAGTAATTTCATTCCATGATGAAGCGATTCCGATTTGCGGTTTAGCAAAATCCTCATCTTTCATTCCAACAGCCCGCAACATGCCTCTCGCTGGCGCACGTTCTAAACCTTCGGTGACATCCTTGGAACGCGGTTTCATATCACTGGTCATGTGAATATCCTACTTAAGCTTGCCCTAAATGTTTGAGAAGTAATTCGCGAACCTTTGCAGCGTCGGCCTGTCCCTTAGTTTCTTTCATGACCGCGCCGATTAATGCACCAGCAGCTGGAACATGTCCCCCGCGTACTTTCTCAGCAACATCTGGCTGTGCGGCAATTGCTTTTTCAATTGCAGCCATTAGAGATGAATCGTCTGAAACAACTTGGATGCCGCGGTTTTTAATAATTTCCGCTGGTTTTCCTTCGCCGTTGATAACTCCCTCGACTACCTGTCGTGCCAACTTATCGGTGAGCTCGCCTTTTTCAATGAGACCCACAATCTCTGCAACATCTGAAGCATTTATCGGCAATTCCCCAGCGGACACGCCTTTTTCATTAGCAATGCGGGCGATTTCGCCTAACCACCATCCACGAGCTCGGGTCGGGTCGGTTCCCAATTTAACTGTGGCTTCAACTTGATCAAGCACATCAGCATTAACCATGGCGGCCATTTCTTTATCAGGAACCTGCCAAGCCTCCTGCAACTTCTTGCGTCTAACCGATGGCTTTTCTGGAAGCGATGCACGGATCTTCTCAATCATTTCAATTGATGGCGCAACAGGTACAAGATCTGGCTCTGGGAAATAGCGGTAATCCTCGGCTTGCTCCTTGGAGCGGCCAGGTGTTGTTAAGCCAGTATCTTCATGGAAATGTCTGGTTTCTTGGATTACCTTCTCGCCTTTATTCAATAGCTCTGCATGTCGAATCATTTCGCCACGTACCGCGCGCTCTACAGAGCGCAAGGAGTTAACGTTTTTGGTTTCACTTCGAGTACCAAGTTTTTCAACTCCGATTGGTCGCAAAGAAACATTTGCATCACAGCGCAATGACCCTTGTTCCATTTTTACATCGCTAACACCAAGTCCACGCAAAATATCTCTTAACTCAGATACATAGGCGCGAGCAACCTCTGGAGCATACTTCCCAGTTCCTGTTACAACTTTGGTCACGATTTCAACAAGTGGAATTCCAGCTCGGTTGTAATCCAGCAGTGAATAGTCCGCACCATGGATTCTTCCAGTAGCCCCGCCCATATGAAGAGATTTTCCAGTGTCCTCTTCCATATGAACTCTTTCAATCTCGATTCTGAAATCTTTTGGACCTTCTTCAGTTTCGATTGTTACATCTAAGTAGCCATTTACACAGATTGGTTCGTCATATTGAGAAGTTTGAAAGTTCTTAGGCATATCGGGATAGAAATAATTTTTTCGAGCGAACCGGGAAAATGGTGCAATCGAACAGTTAAGCGCCAAGCCAATAGCTATTGTGTATTCAATAGCTTTTCCATTAACTACCGGCAAAGAACCTGGTAAACCAAGGCAAACCGGGCAGGTTTGTGTGTTGGGCGCTGCACCAAAGACGGTATTGCAACCGCAAAACATTTTTGATTCAGTTCCTAGCTCGACGTGAACCTCTAAACCAAGTACTGGTTCATACTTTGCAATTACATCTTCATATTTGAGAGCCATTATTTAGCTCCTAACACAGGCGCTGAATCCAAAATTGGCTTGCCCCATTTAGTTAGCAACGCAGCCTCTAATGCCGCACCGGCCTTGTACATCCGATCATCCTGCATTGCTGGAGCCATTATCTGGAATCCTGCTGGCAAACCATCTTCTTTAGCCAAACCTGATGGAAGTGACATTCCGCCAATTCCCGCCAAGTTGGTTGGAATAGTTGCAATGTCATTTAAATACATGGCGATTGGATCATTAGCTTTTTCGCCAATCTTAAAAGCTGTGGTTGGCGCGGTTGGCGAAACTAAAACATCAGCTTGTTGGAAAGCGTTTTCAAAATCTCTTGAAATTAAGGTTCTTACCTTTTGTGCACTTCCATAATAGGCATCGTAATAACCGCTTGATAAAGCATAAGTACCCAAGATAATTCTTCTTTTTACTTCACGTCCAAATCCGACTTGGCGAGTCTTGTTCATGACCTCTTCTGCCGAACCCTCTCCAACTCGAATTCCGTAGCGCATCGCATCAAATCTTGCGAGATTGGATGAGCATTCACTTGGGGCAATCAGGTAGTAAGCGGCAAGAGCGTAATCAAAATACTTGCATGACACTTCAACAATTTCTGCACCTTGCGCTGCAAGTAGCTCTAAAGATTGATTAAACAACTCTAGAACGCCTGGTTGATAACCATCACCTTGGAGCTCCTTAATAACTCCAATTTTCATGCCTTTAACATTTCCATCTTTTGCTGCGGCCACAACTGGTGGAATAGGCGCATTTATTGAGGTTGAATCTAATTTGTCATATCCGCCAATAGCTTCATGAAGATAGGCAGCATCCAAAACAGTTCGCGCGCAAGGTCCGGCTTGATCCAATGAAGATGAAAAAGCCACCAAGCCATAACGTGAAACTCCGCCGTATGTTGGCTTCACGCCAACGGTGCCCGTAACCGCTGCGGGTTGGCGAATTGATCCGCCTGTATCGGTTCCGATTGCAAGGGGCGCTTCAAATGCAGCAAGTGCAGCAGATGAACCACCACCTGATCCGCCCGGAATTCTCGTTAAGTCCCATGGATTATGCGTGGGGCCATATGCCGAGTTCTCGGTCGAAGATCCCATGGCAAATTCATCCATGTTGGTTTTTCCAAGAATTACAACGCCGTTTTCTTTAAGTCGAGTGACAACTGTTGAGTCATATGGAGGTCGCCAACCTTCGAGCATTTTTGAACCACAGGTTGTGGGGACTCCTTTTTGGGTCATCACATCCTTAAGTGCAAGTGGAACACCAGCAAGTGGTGAAAGTTTTTCGCCTTTTTGTCGTTTTGCGTCAACCTGTTTTGCTTGCTCTAAAGCACCCTCTGTATCAACAAACAAAAAAGCATTTACTTGCGAATCAACTTTTGAAATCTGATCCAAGTGAAGTTGGGTTAACTCGAGACTTGAAACTTCACCCTTTGCCAGGGCGGCCGCCATTTGAGTTGCAGAGCTTTTTATCATTGCTCTTCTCCCAAAATTTGTGGCACCTTGAAACGTTGCTCTTCTGAAGCAGGAGCTCCAGAAAGTGATTCTTCTGGTGTGAGGCTTGGTCGCACTTCATCTTCACGAAATACATTTTTTAGCGGTAGCGGATGTGAGGTAGGCGGCACATCTGCTGCGGCTACCTCCTGAACTCGAGCAACCGCATCGAGAATTACTGAAAGTTCATTTGAGAGATGATCAAGTTCATCCGCTGACATATCGATGCGCGCTAGTTTGGCGAGATTTGCTACATCATCACGTGAGATGTTGGACATGTGGGTCACTTTACCTAGTGGGCCACACTTAACGCGAATTACTTTCTTATCTGGCCGTTACCTCTAACAATCCAAGTGGTTGTGGTCATCTGCTCCAGCCCCATTGGTCCCCTGGCATGTAATTTTTGGTTCGAAATTCCAATTTCTGCGCCAAATCCCATTTGCTCACCATCGGTGAAGCGAGTGGAGGCGTTAACCATAACCGCGGCGCAATCTGATAGGGCAATAAAAGCATCTGCATTCTCTGGTGACTCAGTAACAATTGCTTCGGTGTGATTCGTGCCGTATTTCAAGATGTGATCTACAGCAGCCACCAAACTTGAAACTACACCTATGTTCATCTCTAGAACTCCGTACTCAGTTGACCAATTCTCTTCCTGAACCAAACTTGCCGGAATTTCTAGCTTTTGGGCAACATTTAGCGAAGTTTGATCACAATGCAAAACAACTCCAGCTCCATGTAATGCCTTAATTGCTATTGGCAGGAATTCTGGGGCAACTTCTTGATGAACCAATAAGGTCTCAGCTGCATTGCAAACACTAGGTCTATGGCACTTTGAGTTAATCAGAATTGGCAAAGCCTTTTCTAAGTCTGCTTTTGAATCGACATATACATGGCAAACTCCGGCGCCAGTTTCTATCGTTGGCACAGTTGACTCATCAACAACCATGCGAATTAGAGCGGCGCTACCTCTTGGGATTACCAAATCAACTTTGCCTCGTGCATTTAATAATGCTCTAGTCGTATCTCGGTCATTAGATGGTATTAATTGAATTACTTCTGGTGAGATTGGTGTTTTCGCTAGCGCCTCGCGCATAACTTTAACCAAAATTTCATTACTGCTCTCAGCCGAAGAAGAACCACGAAGCAATGCAGCATTACCTGACATGAGAAGAATTACCGCTGCATCTACCGTCACATTGGGGCGAGCTTCATAAACCATACCAACCACACCAAATGGAACTGTTATTTGCTGAAGATGTAATCCGTTTTCCAAAGTTCTTTCCCGCAAAATGTTGCCTAGCGGATTTGGAAGCACTGCCACCTGACGAGCACCACTGGCAATTCCAGAAATTCGAGCTTCATTCAACATCAAACGGTCAAGTAATTGTGAGTTAAGTCCGGCAGATCTACCTTTTTCCATATCGGAAAGGTTCGCCTCAATTATGCGGTTTTTATTCTCCTCGAGCGCATCGGCAATGGCCAATAGAGCTTTCTTTCGCTCTTCATAGCTTGCCTTTACAAGTGTGCGAGCAGCTCTGCGAGCAACATCTGCCAGATTTGCAACTATTTCATCATTTTGATTCTTACTCATAGCAGCACCAAATCATCGCGATGCACCAGTTCACGTTCATATTCTGGACCAAGTTCCTTAGCTAACTCTTTAGTAGAACGCCCCAACATTTGTGGAATTTCCTCAGAATCAAAGGCAACAAGGCCACGAGCTACAACGACACCATTACTTTCAACCAATTCAACGGTATCTCCCGCACTGAAAACACCTTCTACCGCAGTGACACCAGCTGGAAGTAAAGAGACGCCCCGCTCTTTCAAAGCTACTACCGCTCCGTTATCTAGTACGAGTCGACCACGAGGTGTTGCAGCATGAGCCAACCAAAGCAATCTTGAAGGTTTTTTATTTGCAGCTGCAGAAAACAAAGTTCCCAATTCATTTCCTGCCGTTGATTGAACCGCTTCCTGCAAGGAAGTCAGCAACATCGGAATTCCCGCACCGGTAGCAATACGTGCAGCTTCAATTTTGGTAACCATTCCACCACTACCAACTTTTGATCCTGCTCCACCAATTTCCGCTTCAGATAAAGATTCAACACTCTTTACCTCTGAAATCTTTTTAGCACCAGGCTGAGATGGTGGCGCATCATACAGCGCATCGACATCGGTAATTAGTACTAATAAATCTGCTGCGACTAGATGTGAAACTAATGCTGCAATTCGATCGTTATCGCCAAATCTAATCTCTTGAGTTCCAACTGAATCATTCTCGTTAATGATTGGCACAACACCTAGCTGCAACAATCTAAACAAGGTTCGCTGAGCATTCTGGTAGTGAGAACGGCGCACGATATCTTCAATCGTTAACAAAACTTGAGATGCGGTAATCGCATGTCTGCTAAATGATTCGGTGTAACTATGGATAAGCAATCCTTGTCCAACAGATGCCGCTGCTTGCTGGGTAGCGAGATCTTTTGGTCGGGAAGTTAACCCCAATGGAGAAAGTCCAGCTGCAATCGCACCTGATGAAACAACGATTACCTCTTTGCCTGAAGCTTTAAGAGATGCGACAACATCAACTAGTTGGTTTACCGCATCTTGATCTAAGCCCGCTCCGTCTTTTCCAGTAAGTGAAGAGGATCCGATTTTGATGACAACGCGCTTTGCGTTTACAACAACTTCGCGGTTCACTGCTTTGGTTCCTCGACTCTTGGATTAGTTGGATCGGCAACGTTGTACTCCCATTGCTGAGCCAACTCTTCATCATCTAATTGATCAACGGCCTCTTCGTCATACTTTTCCCAACCGCGTGGAATTCTCATATCGTCACCGCGAGGACCAGCAAGTAGCTCCGCTCCAGCTTCAATTGTTGGGACCCAATCAAAGATAACCGCATCATCACCAGCA
>VEQF01000004.1 GCA_018883365.1 Candidatus Nanopelagicaceae bacterium | reverse complement strand
TACGCCCAATAATTCCGGACAACGCTTGCACCCTATGTATTACCGCGGCTGCTGGCACATAGTTAGCCGGTGCTTCTTCTTTAGGTACCGTCACTTTCGCTTCTTCCCTACTGAAAGAGGTTTACAACCCGAAGGCCTTCATCCCTCACGCGGCGTCGCTGGGTCAGGCTTGCGCCCATTGCCCAATATTCCCCACTGCTGCCTCCCGTAGGAGTCTGGGCCGTGTCTCAGTCCCAGTGTGGCCGGTCGCCCTCTCAGGCCGGCTACCCGTCGTCGCCTTGGTGAGCCATTACCTCACCAACTAGCTGATAGGCCGCGAGACCATCTTTCATCAAAATTTTTTCCCGGCTCGGCGATGCCGCCAAGACGGAGTATCCGGTATTAGCACCGGTTTCCCGGTGTTATCCCAGAATGAAAGGCAGGTTTCTCACGTGTTCCTCACCCGTTCGCCACTAATCCATTCCCGAAGGAACTTCATCGTTCGACTTGCATGTATAAAGCACGCCGCCAGCGTTCGTCCTGAGCCAGGATCAAACTCTCCATTGAATTTTGATTCAACGAGACGTTGATTCCGGCGAAAGACATAAACAACTGTCGTTTATTTATTGTCTTTGACCAATTGATTTATTTACAAAGGATTCGACGGGCATGGCAATAAAGCCATACCTCATCGAGGTAATTGGCATTGACTTATGGCACGCTGTTGAGTTCTCAAGGTACGGGTGCGCTCCGAGTCCGGGCCTTACAGCCGTTAGCAGGGCACAACCAAACTGCCCTTGCGGGCAGAAGGAGAAACTTAGACGCCTTTTCCTCCTAGGTCAAATCGCTCTCGCAGCCCCCTTGCGGATGGCACACAAGTGCTCAAAAACCTTGAAAAATAAGGGTTTTTAGCCTCTTTGGGAAGTTTTCTCGCTACTCGGCCTAGTGTTGAAGTCCGATTTCGTAGTGAGGGGCAAACCATATCTGGGCTTTCCGAAGGAGGCAAATCCGTACATGACCGGGGAATCGGCCCCAATTTTCAAAAAAAGCTAAAAATCAGATCTAGACAACCTCGACAGCTGCAAGATCTCGTTTTCCTTTTCGCAAAACAATAAATCTTCCATGCATTAAATCATCTAATGATGGTTTGTGATCTTCGACGGAAATTTTTACATTGTTTATGTAGGCGCCACCTTCTTTTACAACTCGACGCGCAGCAGATTTTGAATCAACAACACCGGTGGCGGTAATTAAATCAACCCAAGTTGGAAATTCTGATCCGCGATTAATCGTTGTACGAGGTAATTCTTTTAACGCAGACTCTAAAGTTGATTCATCAAGATCGCGAATCTCTGATTGACCGAACAAAGCCTTTGCAGCATTCTCTACTTTCTCTGCTTGTTCAGAACCATGAATTAAAGTTGTAACTTCTCTAGCTAAAGCACGATGCGCTTCACGTGCGCCAGGATTTGTTTTCAAGGAATCAAACAAGTCCTCTAACTCATCATGGGATTTAAATGAAAATGTGCGGAGTAGTTGTTCTACATCTCGATCATCTGAGTTTAAGAAGAACTGAAAAAATGCATACGGAGATGTCATATTTGGATCAAGCCAAATTGAACCATCGGCGGTCTTGCCGAATTTTGAACCATCTGCCTTTGTTAGAAGTGGAATAGTTAATGCATGCGCAGCTTTTCCTTCTACCCGCCTAATCAAATCGACACCGGCAACAATATTGCCCCATTGGTCGCTGCCACCTATTTGCAATGAGCAATCCTCACGACGATTTAACTCTAAATAATCAAAAGCCTGCAGGACTTGATAAGAAAACTCAGTGTAGGAAATGCCGCCTGACTCCAAGCGAGATGAAACTGAATCTTTTGACAGCATTTGATTCACACTGAAGTGCTTACCGATATCGCGTAAGAAATGAATCGCAGAAACCGGAGCAGTCCAATCCAAGTTATTAGCCATAATCGCCGCATTTGAACCGGAAAAATCAAGAAAACCAACGAGCTGGTGATGAATCTTTTCGACCCATTCATTAACTACCTCAACCTCGTTAAGGGTGCGCTCTGAGTTGCGACCGCTGGGGTCGCCCACCAAACCGGTAGCGCCTCCAACCAATGCAATCGGCTTATGACCCGCTAATTGGAATCGCCGTAGCACTGTAAGCGCAACCAAGTTTCCGATGTGCAGACTTGGCGCTGTTGGATCAAAACCTAGATAGAGAGAACGTGATCCACCATCCAAGAATTTAGCTAAAGCATCAAACTCTGTGGTTTGAGCGATGGATTTTCTCCACTTTAAATCTTCAAGCAGCGCTGTAGTCACTGGCTCATCATGCCCGAAAAGCGCTCCCGCTCGTGGGAAATCCATTTGGAGTCCAAGTTCATCTGGCTATGAAGCGAAGCTATCTGAGACCTAACGCTCGCAGGCGAAGTTCCATTCTCAGAGGTTCTTGCCGCTATCGCGCCATCTGCGTTCAAAGCCTTACGGACCTCACCGGTTAACTTTGGATGGACCTGTTGCAAATCTGCGTCGCTTAATTCATGAAGTTGTAAATTCTTTTGCTCGCAAAGTTTTACGCAATTACCTGCTGCATCATGTGCCTGCGAAAACGGCACGCCTTGCAAAACTAAGAAATCAGCAATTTCGGTTGCCAATGAGAAACCTTCTGGAGCCGCCTTTTTCATTTTCTCTACATCAAACTTGGTGGTCCTTATCATTCCCGCAACTGGTGGAATTAACAGCAAAATATTTTCCACCGAATCAAAAACACTTTCTTTATCCTCCTGCAGGTCTCGGTTATAGGCAAAAGGCAAACCTTTAAGTACAGTTAGTAAGCCAGTTAAATTTCCGATGAATCTTCCAGCTTTGCCGCGAGCCAACTCAGCTACATCCGGGTTTTTCTTTTGCGGCATGATTGAGGAGCCCGTTGCATATGCATCATCTAATTGCGCCCACCCGAACTCTGAACTACCTAGCAACGTCCACTCCTCTCCTATTTTGGAAAGGTGCACTCCAATCAATGCGATTATGAAAAGCGCCTCCGCTGCAAAATCTCGATCCGATACCGCATCGATGCTATTTGGAACGACCCCTTTGAACCCAAGATACTTTGCAGTCTCTGAAGGATTGAGTGGCAATGAGGAGCCAGAAAGCGCTCCGGAACCCAGAGGCGAGAAGTTTGTACGGTCTAACCAATCATGAATTCGGGAAACATCCCTGGAAAACGCATGAGCATGCTTTGCTATTTCATGACCAAATGAGACGGGCTGCGCATGTTGCAGATGAGTAAACCCAGGTGCCACACTCTCAACGTATCCTTCAGCGAGTTGCGTGATTTCCTTTTCCAGAACTAAAAGTTGCTGAACGATTTCAATCATGTGATCAATTAAGTACAACTTGAAATCGGTTGCGACTTGATCGTTGCGAGATCTTCCAGCTCGTATGGAGCCGCCAATCTCACCTAATTTTTCCTTCAATCCACGCTCTAATGCCGAATGGACATCTTCGTCAGATTCGATGGGTACGAACTTTCCTTCCGATACTTCGATTTGAAGTTCCTTGATGGCTTTTTCAAGTTGCTCAGCTACCTCATTAGAAATGATCGAATTATCTTTAAGAACACTTAAGTGAGCTAGTGAACTTCGAAGGTCGTAGGGCGCTAAACGCCAATCAAAGTGAACACTGCGAGATAGGTTGAAGACCGCATCATTAGGTCCAGAACTAAACCTGCCGCCCCAAAGTGCCATCATCTTCTCGCTTTCTTTATCTGTTTTTTCTTGCTTTGACCGGACTTACTTTCCTTAAATCCTCCAATAAAGTTTTGAATCTCACTGGCTAACGCTTTACCGCCAGTTGCACTCCGCGAGATAACTAGCACTGTGTCATCACCAGCAATAGTTCCGATTATGGAATTTAACTCTCCTTTTGTCGCCGCTCTATCTAGCGAGCTAGCAAATAATTGCGCACCGCCGGGTGGGGTTTTAACAACCACCAAGTTACCGCTGACCTCCATATTTAGAACTAATTGATCTGAAACCTGATTTCCACGGCTCATCGGTTGATTGTTTCCATCAAGCAAAACATATTTCAATGACCCATTTTCGTCCTTTGCACGAACCGCCCCTACCTCCTCTAGGTCACGGCTTGCTGTTGCTTGAGTGACTTCGATGCCTTCGTCATTTAGTAACTCGACGAGATCGTTTTGTGAATGAACCAAACCCTTTTGAATTAAGGAAACGACCAATGCGCGACGTGCATTTGAGGAAACAATTGCTCTCTTAGCCACGATAAATCTCCTCGCAGACATCGTTAAATGCAGCTGCAAATTTCATGATTTGGGATTCACTCACAACATATGCCGGTGCCAGGCGGATTACATTCTCATTCGCAGCGTTGACCAAAAAACCATAATCTTGTAATCGCTGTGCGACCTCTTTGGCTTTAGCGTCCTTAACAACGATGCCAACTAACAAACCTTCACCTCTAACTTCAGATACTCCAATAATTGGCGATATTACGTTTTTTAATAGCGCCCCTTTAACTCGATTCAAAGCCAAATAATCTTTGTTTTCAATGGTTTCAATAACGGCCAGTGCGGCGACACAGGAAATCGGATTGCCACCAAATGTGGTGCCATGCATGCCAGGTGTAAACATTCCTGCAGCTTTTCCTAATGCAATCATTGCCCCTAAAGGCAATCCACCACCAAGTCCCTTAGCAATCGTTATTACATCTGGCGTTATTCCATCTTTCTCATAGCCGAACCAGTTTCCTGTACGACCCATTCCAGTTTGCACGGCATCGATAACTAATAATGTTCCAGTCTCATTGCAAATCTCTCGTGCCTTCTTTAGGTACCCACTCGGCGGCACAACTACGCCAGCCTCCCCCATGATTGGCTCTAATATCAGCATCGCGGTTTTTTTAGTTACCGCACGTTTAAGAGCGTTTACGTCGCCAAATGGAACATGTTTTACATTTTTTATTAGCGGTTTAAAGGGGTTTCGCTTTGCAGGTTGACCAGTAAGTGAAAGGGCGCCCATGGTTCTGCCATGAAAAGAGTTCTGAGCCGCCACTATTCTGGTTTTTCCAGTCAAGCGTGAAAGCTTCATAGCAGCCTCATTAGCTTCGGCTCCTGAATTACAAAAGAAAACTCGAGCGGTCTCATCGCCGGTCATCTCTATCAACTTTGCCGCAAGATTTAGACCAGGCTCATGACTATAGAAATTGCTGACATGGGCTAGAACTTTTGCTTGATCGCTGATCGCCTTAACAGCTTTAGCGTGATTATGACCTAGAAGATTTGTCGCGATACCGCCTAGAAAATCCAAGTACTTCTTTCCATTTTCATCCCAAATTTCTATTCCTTTGCCACGAACTAAATGCACGCTCGGAGTTCCGTAGTTCGCCTGCATTAACGAGTCCCACTGATGTTTCATGCGTGTATCCATGTTCCACCTTGGCCCAAGAGCGCTGATTGGAAGGCTGACAAAGATTTTCCATCAATAACTCGCGCTGATAGCGATCCAGATCTCACCGCATTAACCGCGGCCTCAACTTTAGGAATCATTCCTTCAGTGAAATCCATCGCGCTTAAATCATCAACTGAAATCTCGTTGATTAAGGAGTCGCGATCTGGCCAATTGGCGAATATTCCTGGTACATCGGTTAGGAAAATCATTTGATTGGCTCGCAGCGCTCCAGCTATCGCCCCTGCAGCTAAGTCTGCATTTATATTCAATGCTTGACCATTGACCGCGTTAGAAACTGGAGAAACGACTGGCAAGTACCCCATATCAACCAAGTCATGCAGAATCTTTGGATTAACTTTTACAACTTTACCTACGAGGCCCAACTGCTGCTCATCTTTCAATTCCACTTCAAGCAGCTGCGCATCGCCTCCGGTGATGCCAACCGCTGGCAGTCCGGCATCACTAAGTGACCGCACCACGGATCTTAAAACTGTACCCGTAAGCACCATCTCAACAACATGCATCACATCTGGAGTGGTGACCCGGAATCCATTTTGCATTTTTACTTCAATTTGGCGCATCTTTAACTCATTATCAATCTGAGGACCGCCACCGTGGACTACAACAAATTTTTCGCCATCGCTAAACCGAGATGCAATTTCGCGCATCCAGTCTTGCGCGTGTGCGCCCATCGCATGTCCACCAAATTTGATAACAATCATGTTGCGTACGCCGAATTCTCATGAACATACTCAGCAGTTAGATCATTAGTCCAAATTGTTGCGCTGGCCGAACCCATATGAAGATCAATGATAATTTCAATCAGCTCATCACTCATTTTTACTAGATTGCGATCTTCTCCGGGAGCGCTGGCTTTGCATACTTGCACACCATTAAGCGTTACATCGATGTTGGTCGCATCCATAACGGCATTAGTAGTGCCTATAGCCGCAAGTACTCTGCCCCAATTTGGGTCTTCCCCGTGAAGCGCACATTTCAACAGGTTGTTTCGAGCACACGCACGCCCAATCTCAACTGCATCTCGCTCGCTTTTGGCGTTAATAGTTTGGATGGAAATTATCTTCGAATGTCCTTCAGCATCAGCAATAAGTTGTCTCGACAAATCCATAGTTATTTCATTCAAGGCGCTTTGCAACTCTTCGCGCGATAAAGTCTTTCCGGACGCTCCCGAAGCCATAAGCAAGACTGTGTCGTTCGTTGATGTGCAACCGTCAGAGTCAATGCGATTAAATGATTTTTCGACGGAAGATTGAAAACAATCAATTGCAGATTCTGGCTCAACAATTGCGTCGGTCATAACTACTGAAAGCATTGTTGCCAAAGATGGAGCAAGCATTCCGGCACCTTTTGCTATTCCGGCAAAGGAGACGCCGTTTCGCTCCAGGAAGGAAATCTTTGGCTTCGAATCTGTTGTCATAATCGCCGTTGCAACATCGACGAGCGATGATTCACTTAAAGATTTGGTAGCTAATTCGATACCAGTCAGCAGGTTATCCATTGGTAACCGCACACCAATCAAGCCAGTGGAACAAACGATTACATCCGCGGCTGAAACTCCAACCGTTTCAGCAACTTTTTCCGCGGTCTTGTGAGTGTCAGCAAAACCCTCAGGGCCGGTGCAAGCGTTTGCTCCCCCGCTATTCAGAACAACCGCTGCTACCTGGTTATCTCTAATAACCTGACGACTCCAAATTACAGGTGCAGCAACCACTTGGTTAGATGTGAATACCGCGGTGCCGAATATTTGCGGACCGGAATTAACAATCAGCGCCAGATCTTTATTGCCGGAACTCTTAATGCCCGCAGCAATGCCTGCGCCTTGAAAACCTTTAGGTAGCTTCATTGATTGCTCGCTAACCATTCCACTAACCATTTCCACTAACCAAGTCCAATTGCGTTTAACCCAGAATCTTCCGCAAAACCACACATCAAATTTGCATTTTGCAGCGCCTGTCCTGCTGCGCCTTTGCCCAAGTTGTCGATTGCTACCGAAACAATAAGTCGCGAAGTATGTTCGTCGACTGCGACCTGTAGGTGTGCGCTATTTGAACCCAAAACCGATGAGGTTTCCGGCATCTGTCCTGTTTCAAGAACCTTTACGAACTTTTCCTTTTCATAAGCGGTCTGATAAAGATCTCGCACAACTTCAGCCTGTAAATCAGTTTTCAAAGTCAAAGTGGCCAATATTCCACGCGGCATAGGTGCAAGTATCGGCGTAAATGAAATTTTCACAACGTCACCGCTTAAAGCACTCAAAGTTTCTTCAATCTCTGGCGTGTGTTGATGAACTCCGCCAAATTTATAACTGGTAAGTGAGTTAACAATTTCACTAGCACTCAAATTGATTTTTGCACTACGTCCAGCTCCCGTGGTTCCACTTGCGGCCACCATAACAACATCATCAAGTTGTACTCCAGATTGCGAAGCAACTGGAGCTACAGCCAAAGCTGCAGCTGTTGCATAGCAACCCGGATTGGAAATTCTGCTAGCGCCTTTGATTTTCTGTCTCTGATTAGGTAGTTCCGGCAAACCATAATCCCAATTACCGGCATAAGTGGCGTTGTAGTACTTGTTCCAAGATTGTTCGCTCTTTAATCTAAAGTCAGCTCCCAGATCAACAATCTTCACTGATTCCTTAATAGATTCACTTAGTCGACCCGATTCTCCATGTGGCAGTGCAAGAAAAACCAGATCACATTCATTCATTTGAGTAGCGCTGGTCTCAGAAAAAATCTGGTCGTCGTACGAGACTAGATTGGAGTGAATGGAGGTGATTTTTTCACCAGCATTTGAACCCGCAGCGATATAGCCAACCTTAAAGTGGGGATGATTCGCAAGAAGCCTGAGCAGTTCTCCCCCGGCGTAACCGCTTGCCCCTACTACTCCTACACGCATCAGGCGAGCATATCTGTTTATGCATATTTATTCAACTAGATGCATAATTATGCATGCACGTTAGGAGCGGATGGTGGCTTTGCAAGCTTTCTCGGCTGCTGCACCCGCTGCTTGTCGCAAAGCAGAAACCTCATCTGAGGTAAGTGTTCGATCTGGCGCGCGGAAAACCAGACTGAAGGCCAAAGAGACTTGGTCTTCACCAGGTTTTTGGAATCGATCAAACAGCTGAATGCTCTCCAAGAGCTCCCCGGCACCGGAAACCAAAGCTGCTTCCACCTCTGAGGCGGCGACATCTTGGTTAACAAATAGCGAAATATCTTGAATTGCTGCGGGCATTGTGACAACTGGCTCGGCCTTCACAGGAGCGCTGAAGGGAATTCCGTCAACAATTAAGGCAAATGCAACGGTTCGCTCCGGGAGAGACAAAGCCGCAGAAATTCTCGGATGGATTTCACCTGCGTGTGCAATAGGTTTTCCATTAACTCGAAACTCAGCACAACGCCCAGGATGCCAAGGAGCCAATTCGACGTTGTGGACCGTGAAGCTATTCCCCGTTGCCGTAATCAAATCCTCAACCAAACTTAAACAGTCCAACCAATCAGCTTTCCTGCCCTTGCCCCACCAACCAGAGGAAACAAAATCTCCTGCGATGACTCCTCCGATATGCAGCGCCTGCTTTGGAACGCTTTCATAAATCTTCTTTATTTGAGCTGGAGATGGCTTTTTTGCAGTCTCAATATTTGCGACAGATGGAAGTTTTTCAGTATTTCTGAAAACCAGACCGGTTTCAAACAATGCGACCGAGGTTTCACCTCGAGCCAAATTGCGGGCCGCAGTCGCTAGTAACCCTGGCGTTAAATGTGTACGAAGTAAAGGAGCTTCCTCTGACATAGGGTTTGCGATACGAAAAGTTTTGGCACGATCTCCGGTAAATCCAAACAACTCCATTTGAGCAGCGCTAACAAATGGATAGTTGTGAACCTCAACCAATCCTTTGTTAGCCAAGGAAAGGGCCATAGCTCTTTTGCGCTGTTGAATTGGTGTCAAACCACTTGCACCACTGGGAGCAGGCTTTACCGCCGGCAAAATAGATGGAATTCTGTCGTAACCGTAGAAACGCGCTACCTCTTCAGCAAAATCAGACAACAGATTCAAATCCGGACGCCAAGTTGGAACCGTTACATTCCAAACCTTCCCAACTTTCTTAAGATTACATCCGACCTTTGTTAGTGCTAGCTGGACCTCTTTGTCGGAGTAATTGCAACCAATTAGATTCGAGATTTCCTGGGCTGAAACTTTTACGGTCCGCTTCTTAATAGGAGCGATAACCTTGCTTGCAGTTCCTACATATTTGGCGCCGGCATACTCAATCAATAGCAACGCTGCACGGGCAGAAGCTAACTCTGCAAGTTGTGGATCCACTCCTCGCTCAAACCTTCTAGAGGCCTCAGAGCTAAGTATGTGCCGTCTAGAGTTCTGAGCTATAGCTTTTGCATCAAAATGCGCCGCCTCTAAAGCAATCCCAACTGTGAACTCGGTAACTTCAGAATCTAACCCACCCATAGTTCCAGCCAATGCCAAAGGTTTCTTGTCATCGGCAATTAATAAATCTTTTGGATCCAGTTTTCGCTTCTGATTATCAAGTGTCACAATCTCTTTAACTTTTCCGGCTCGTTGGACCCGTAACGTTCCTGAAATCTTTCCAGAATCAAAGGCATGAAGAGGCTGTCCCATTTCAAGCATTACATAATTAGTCACATCTACCGCGACTGAAATCGGTCGCATTCCTGCTTGAGTTAAACGACGCGCCATCCATTCTGGAGTCGGACTTAGCGGATTAACATCCTGCAAAGAACGTAAATAGATCCGATCCGCGCCAGTTTTATCGGCAATTAATACTGGGGTGACTTTTCCACGCTTCTTTTTCTTTTCTAAAGAATTAACCAAAGCTTTTGAATTAACATCTTTAAACTCAACGCCAAGAGCCATCGCTAATTCGCGTGCCGCACCTCGAACGCTCATCGCATAACCGCGATCTGGATTTACTGCGATATCAATAATTGGATCATTGACTCCCATCACATCAAGCGCGGGTGAGCCAACTTTGATTGACTTGTTCTGCAGCACAATGATTCCATTGTGGTCATCGCTGATTCCAAGCTCGCGAGCTGAACAAATCATGCCATTGCTGGTTTTGCCATAAGTTTCCCGGGCAGAGATCGCGAATCCGCCTGGCAAGATCGCGCCAGGAAGTGCCACGACAACTAGATCTCCGACAGAGAAATTGGTTGCTCCGCAGATCACGTATCTGGTCGACTTTTCGCCGCAATCTAAGCCAACATAACGGATCGGCTTCTTGTATTCCGTTAACTCTTCAATCTCTTTGACTCTGCCGACAACGAGCGGACCCTTGATGTTGTCTGCGGGATTTTCTACACCTTCAACTTCAAACCCAACTTTTACGAATGCGGCTACTATTTTTTCGACGTTAATCCCTTTAGGAAACGCAACGAATTCAGCCAACCATGACAAGGGAAGTTTCATCGCGCACCAGTTCCAAACTGTCTTGAGAAACGCACATCACCCTCAACAATGTCATGCATATCAGTAATCCCATGTCGCACCATCAAAGTTCGTTCTAAGCCCATACCAAAGGCAAATCCAGAGTAAACATCGGTATCAATTCCACAAGCTTGAAGCACCTTTGGATTTACCATTCCACAACCGCCCCACTCAACCCAACGTCCGTTGTAAAAGAAATCAACCTCAGCGCTTGGTTCGGTGAATGGGAAAAATGATGGGCGGATCCGGGTCGTAACTTCAGCTCCAAATATTTTTGCGGCGAAATGATCCAGCGTTCCTTTTAAGTGAGCCATGGTTATTCCCTTATCAATAACCAAACCCTCTACCTGATTAAAGACAGGTGTATGAGTTGCATCAAGTTCATCTGCTCGATAAGTGCGCCCAGGACAAATAACGTATATCGGAGGTTCATTTTCCAACATAGTTCTAATTTGTACGGGTGACGTGTGAGTGCGCATAACCAAACCTGAGCTAACTGGTTCTATGAAAAACGTATCTTGCATCGTCCGCGCTGGATGGTCTGCGGGAATATTGAGCGCATCAAAGTTCAACCAAGAGGATTCCATTTCTGGACCCTCTTGAACCGTATAGCCCATTCCAATAAATAGATCTGAGATTTCATTACTCAAAATAGTAAGCGGGTGTAACGCACCCTTCATGTTTCGATTGACTGGAAGAGTGACATCAACACGCTCTTCGATTAGAACCTTGCTGTCACGATCAGCAGTTAGAACTTTTTCCCGATCAACAAAACTCTGATTGATGTCAGCACGAGCAGTGCCAATTACCTTACCCATGGCAGCACGCTCTTCAGCTGGAATCTGACCCAAACCTTGATTAGCGCGGGCTATCGGTGATCGATCCCCAACATGGGAAACCTTTACCTCTTTAAGCTCGTCGAGATTTTTTGCCGCCGCGATAGCCTGCAAAGCTGCGCTCTTGATAGCTTCGATATCGGTGTTCATGGAAGACACGTGCGAATACTACTAACTTCTTACCGCAGGACGATGCTTATTTGCGCCCTGGTCTATTGGGCGGCGGTGTTCACCGCATACATGACAACAGAGGCCGCGGTAGCAAGATTGAGGCTCTCGACGCGATGAGAAATTGGAATCGCGACTTGCTGCACTATTTCATTTGAAAGTAATTCAACTGGAATTCCTCTGGCCTCATTACCGAAAACCCAAAGACTGTTGTTATTACTCGCTAGCTTGGCAGCCTCTTGCAGTTCGAGATTAGCCCCTGCTGTAGTAGCGAAAACTTGAAACTTGTTACTTTTTGCGTGTTGCAACAAACTCTCTAAGGAGATTCCTTGGATCACCGGGTAATTCCAAAGCGACCCAGCACTAGAGCGAACTACTTTAGGAGCGTATACATCAACGCTATTTTCAGAAAATATCAATACATCAAAATCAAAGGCATCGGCGGCTCGAATAACAGTTCCAGCATTTCCCGGATCTTGAATCTCCCAGAAGAAAGCTAACTTCAAAGGTTTACTTTTCGTAGCCAAAACTCGCGCTAAAACATCGTCCAGAGACAACTTTGGAATCCGAGCAACAGCTAGGAGTCCTTGCGGCGTAACCGTATCGGTCATTGCTTTCATTACTTCATCAGATACTTCCAGCGTATCTACATGAGACCAATCCTGATTGCCGAGTTTTTCTAATCCACTTTGCGTGAAATACAAAGTTTCGATTGATTCAGCCGCAACTTGCAACGCAGCCTTGATATTTTGCAGGCTTTCAATTACATAGAGACCGGTTTCGTGGCGCTGCTTTGAACCCCTAGGACCTAAAAGAGCCTTCACCGTCTCCACATGAGACGAATGAAGGCTCGTAATCATCTAAATTGATGAATTTAGGAAACTTTAACGTTCTTGCGAGCAACCTCGACCAGCGCTGTGAAAGCAGCTGGATCATTCGTTGCAAGCTCAGAAAGAACGCGGCGATCTACTTCAATTCCAGCGGTCTTAAGACCTTGGATGAAACGGTTGTAGGTCATGCCATTTGCACGGCTCGCTGCATTAATACGGGTAATCCAAAGCTGACGGAAATCACCTTTTTTATCTTTGCGATCGTTGAAAGCATAGACAAGTGAGTGAGTTACCTGCTCTTTTGCCTTAGTGAATAGACGAGAACGCTGACCGCGATAACCGCTGGCACGCTCAAGGGTTGTGCGGCGCTTTTTCGCTGCGTGAACACCACGTTTTACTCTAGCCATTTTTTATCCCCTTACTTCATTCCAAGCAAACGCTTAGCAGAAAATGTGTTGCGGTCATTTGCAGTCTGATCCTTGGACAAGCGACGTGTTAGTCGTGAAGATTTGCGCTCTAGGAGGTGGCGCTTACCTGCGCGCTCATGCACAATCTTTCCGCTTCCGGTGACGCGAAAAGTCTTCTTCGCACCACTATGGGTTTTCATCTTTGGCATTATTTTTCCTCCGTTACTTTCTGTTTCTTTTAATTCTCATCAGTTTTGACTTTGGCAGCGCGCGCACGCTTTGCCTCTGCCAGAGCTTCGCTCTTTTTCTTAACTGGACCAAGCACCATCGTCATGCTTCGTCCCTCTCGTTTTGGAGCGAACTCCACGAAACCCGTAGCTGCTACATCTTCTGCAAGACGCTGCAACAACTTGAATCCCATTTCTGGTCTGGTCTGTTCACGGCCTTTGAACTGAACAGTTACCTTCACTTTATCTCCACCCAATAGGAACTTTTCGATGTGATTCCGCTTGGTTTCGTAATCATGATTTTCAATTTTCAAGCCCATGCGGATTTCTTTAACCACGATATGGGTTTGGTTTTGACGAGCCTCGCGCGCTTTTTGAGCAATTTCGTACTTGTACTTTCCGAAATCCATAACTTTGCAAACTGGAGGATTTGCCTCTGGAGCGATCTCTACGAGATCCAAGCCGTACTCATCAGCAAGGCGCAACGCCTCATCGATACTTACGACTCCAACTTGTTCACCAGTTGCACCAATTAGACGAACTTCAGGAACGCGAATTCGATCATTGATACGGGGTTCTGCAGTGCTGATAACTATTCCTTTCAAGGTTGTGTCTGCATGAAAGGAGAAAGCCGCAAAATAAACCCAATTCGGGTTTAATATCTTGACCAGCCCGCCAGATTGCGAGGTAGGTGGGAGCGGCTAGCTCCACTTCATGTTGGCCTTTCGACCAAGACCGAAATAGTACCCAGGTTGAGCGCTTGGGACAAAACTGAGCTGCAAAACACTCTCAAAGTGCGGCTATCTCCTGCCACTCCTACTCTTACGGCATGGGAATCAAAAATAGAGGCGAGAAAAAGCAGCAGGATTTCCAAAGCATTACCCAGGCAGCCTCAGGCCTATCCGATGATCTACCGGGGCGACAAAAAAAATATTTCATATCAATGATGGTCCGAACCGCATGCTTTCTCTTAGCGGTATTCACACCAAGCCCATATCGTTGGTTTTTCCTAGTGGGGGCGGTTGTCCTGCCTTACATATCGGTAATTGTGGCCAATGGCGGTCGTGAAACTATTCGCGGTCAGGCAAAAATCTTGGGCAATACTCGCGAGCTCAATTAAATTTCGAAGTAAGTTATTGCCGTGCGCAAAATAGCAACCGCAACAATTCTCGGTATCGCTCTTATCTACGGTTGTATTCAAGGCTCAATGTGGCAGTATGACCGCTACCAAGTTCGTCACGCCAATAATGAACTTATCAAAGACAATACAAAAAAACCTTCCTTAACCGAAGCGCAGCTTTTAAATCTTGGTAAAAATGAAGTCGCATGGCGATTGGTTGAACTAAAGGGAAGTTTTCTTCCGGAAAAAGAACTTTTATTGCGAAATCGCTACCATGATGGAAAATATGGTTTTGGCGTAGTGACACTATTTAAATCAGATTCAGGCATTTTGTATTGGGTAGATAGAGGTTGGGTAATTGCTGGCGCGACCGCCCAAACTCCCCCGATTACGCAAAAAGTTACAACCGAACGAACCTCTATCATCGCCCGAATTCGAGTAGAAGATATCGAGAACCAAATTAAGGGCAGTGTATTTGCAGCACCTGGTGTCGCAAGTAATCAACTGCAAAAGTGGAACTCCCAGGAGCAAGTCTCAACCTCAAATGTTTATTTAGATTTACTCTCGAGCGATGTTAAAGAGTTCACTCCCAAGGTTCCAGCTATGCTGCCAGAGATTTCAGATGGGCCGCATCTGGCCTACTCATTTCAATGGTTGATCTTTGCCCTACTTGTGGTTTTAGCCTGGTTTTTGGTGGTTCGCGAAGAAAGAAAAGCTCAAACCGAAAAGCTTTGACGCTGATACAAATCGGCATAAATTCCATTAAGAGCTAACAACTCATCATGCTTGCCGCGTTCTTTAATCTGACCTTGATCGAGTACCAGAATTTGATCTGCCGCTCTCACCGTTGATAAACGATGGGCTATTACCAAGCTAGTTCTACCCTGAAGGGCATTAGCTAAAGCTTGCTGAACTAAAGCTTCATTCTCTGAATCTAGATGAGCGGTCGCTTCATCCAAAACAACTATGCGCGGCGCTTTTAACAAAAGCCTAGCAATCGCCAATCTTTGTTTTTCGCCGCCGGATAGACGATGTCCGCGCTCTCCGACCACAGTGTCAAAACGATTTGGCAAAGATGAAATCAAATCCCAGATTTGCGCAGCTTCACATGCAGCCTGCATCTCTATTTCTGTGGCATCGGCCTTGGCGTATTTCAAGTTGGCCGAAATAGAGTCGTGAAACATATGAGCATCTTGCGTCACAATTCCAATTGATTCACGCAAAGATTGAACTTTCAAATCTCTAATATCTTGATTGTTAATAAGTATTTGTCCAGAGGTAACGTCATAAAGTCGCGCCAGTAAGGAGCTAATAGTGGTTTTGCCCGCTCCTGATGAACCAACTAAAGCGGTCATTGTTCCTGCGGGAGCAGCAAAAGAAATTCCGCGCAAAATCTCGCCACTTTGCACCATTTCTGGTTTGGCTACTGACTCTAGAGAGGCAAGTGAAATCTCCTCAGCTCGCGGATAGGAGAAATGGACATTTTTAAACTCGATAGACAGCGGCGCATTTTCCAATGGTTTCGCACCATCTTTATCTTTGACCATCGGAATCAAATCAAGCACTTCAAATACTCTTTCAAAAGACACCAAAGCGGTCATAACATCGACCCGAACATTTGAAAGCGCAGTCAACGGGCCATACAGGCGCGCGAGCAACGCTGTTATGGCCAACAAAGTACCTAGTGAAATGCTCTGATTAATTGCAAGATGTCCCCCGACTCCATAGGCGAAGGCAGTTGCAATTGCAGCAATAGAGGTTAGAGCGATAAAAAACATTCGGTTCAATAGCGCGATGGAAATCCCGATATCAGCAACTTTGCGGGCTCGAGAAGAGAAGTACTTATTCTCTGCGCTCGGATCGCCATAAAGAGAAACTAACAAAGCGCCAGAGACGTTGAATCGCTCCGTCATTGTCGCCGACATTTCAGCGTTCAAATTAAATGAATCACGGGTTAGTTTCTGCAACCGTCTTCCAACCCACTTGGTCGGAATCAAGAACAGGGGTAGCAATAACAGTGAAACCACAGTTATTTGCCAGGAAAGAACCAGCATCGTCGCAACAACTAGGGTCAAAGTAAGAATATTGCTTATTAAGCCTGAAAGTGTTGTGGTGAAAGCTTGTTGCGCTCCAATGACATCAGAATTGATACGAGAGATCAAAGCTCCGGTTTGAGTTCTGGTAAAAAATGCAATTGATTGTTTTTGTATATGGCTAAAGACCTGAGTTCTTAAATCGTAGATTAATCCTTCGCCAATTCTTGCGGAGAACCATCGACCAATCATGCTGAACAAAGCATCTGCAATTGCGATAAGACCCACTGTGAGCGCTAACTGGGTGACCAGCTGAGGATTTCCCGGAATCACGCCCTCATCAATTAGTCGCTTGAGTAACAATGGGGTCGTTACCACTAATAATGCATCGATTATTACCGTGATTAAGAAAAATATTAAGTTTCTTTTATATGGCAACGCATATGAAGCGATCCGCTTTACAGTTCCGGGTTTGAGCTTTTGATCCTTGACAGATTGATCTTGAGTCAGAGCCCGAAAGGACATCCACATTGCGTGTTGCGACATGCCCCTACCCTAGTGGCGTTATTAGTTGATTACTTAACTATTACCTAAATTACGTTAAACAGTGAAACCAATGGCGCGTAACTGCTCGCGACCATCATCGGTAATCTTGTCAGGTCCCCAAGGTGGCATCCATACCCAATTAATTTTTACATCAGAGACCAAGTCCTGCAAAACTGACCGAGTTTGATCTTCAATCACATCCTGCAACGGGCAGGCTGCAGAGGTAAGTGTCATATCAAGAACTGCGACATTTGCGTCGTCAACTGAAACATCATAAATAAGTCCCAAATCCACGACATTAATTCCAAGCTCAGGATCGATTACATCCTTCATTGCCTCTGTTACATCAGCAAGTGATGCGCTCATCTCTTCTCCTCCGAACTTAGTCCATTTATCTTTGCAACTGCCTGCGAAATAGCATCCTTAGATGCCATCCACCCCAGCAACGCACATTTTACTCGAGCTGGGAACTTTGCTACACCGGCAAAGGCGACCCCATCGCCCAAATTATCTTCATTGCCCAAATCAGAACCTTTACTCTGCAACATGACCTGGAACTCTTCGATCAGCGCCATCGCTTCAGAGCTAGTTTTTCCGCTCAGTAGATCAGAGACCACAGATGTGCTTGCTTGAGAGATTGAGCATCCCACACCATCCCAAGTTATAGATTTGATTACTTCCCCATCCATATCAAGGTTCAGTGTGATCTCATCGCCGCAAGATGTATTGATGTGATGTACCTGTACTAAGGGGTTGGCCGAAAGAGCTTTGTTAAGCGGGCGTTTGTAGTGCTCCAGAATTACCTCTTGATAAAGTGAATCTAACTCCATTAACGCCCCACAAAATAATCTCTAGCTCGTTCAACGCCACTAACAAGAGCCTCGATATCGGCGGTGTTGTTATAGAGGTAAAGCGAGGCTCGAGTAGTTGCCACTACTTTGAACTTCTTAATCAATGGCCAAGCGCAGTGATGTCCGGTACGAACAGCAATTCCATATTGATCCAAAGCCTGACCTAAATCATGAGGATGGACACCTTCGATTGCAAAGGAAACTACCCCGCCTCGCATCTCTAAATTTGTTGGCCCAATGATTTGCAAACCTTTGATTTGCGAAAGTCCATCAATTGCTAACTTGGTTAGCTGGATCTCATGGTTATGGATGTTCTCCATGCCTAATTTGTTTAAATAATCGACAGCGGCGCCTAATCCAACTACTTGCGCCATATTGGGAACGCCAGCTTCAAAACGCTTTGGTGCCGGCAAATAGGTCGCCGATTCCATACTTACTGTTTCAATCATCGATCCACCGGTAAGAAATGGTGGCATCTCATCTAGTAATTCTTGTCTTCCCCATAAAACTCCTACACCTGTAGGTGCCAGCATTTTGTGGCCAGAGAAAGCCATGAAATCAATGTCTAGCTCGGAAACTTGAACCGCGAAATGAGGTACGGATTGACACGCATCTAAAACAAAAAAGGCGCCAACTTTTCGGACCTGTTTAGCAATTTCATTTATCGGATTAATTGTGCCCAAAACATTTGATTGGTGGGTTAAGGCGACTACTTTAGTTTTCTCATTTATTAAATCAGAGATATTTGAAAGATCCAACCTGCCATTTGGATCTACCGAAAACCAAACTAATTCAGCGCCAGTTCGTTTGGCGAGTTCTTGCCAGGGAATTAGGTTTGCATGGTGTTCCATCTCGGAAACCACAATTCGATCACCAGGTTTAATATGAAACTTTGAACCAGGCAACGCGTTTCCCAGCGAGTACGCAACCAAATTGATGCTCTCGGTTGCAGATTTAGTAAAAACTATCGCTTCACTTTTTGCACCTAGAAAGGTGGCAACTTTTTCTCTCGCACCCTCAAATAGCTCAGTAGCTTCTTCTGCTAGCTGATGGGCGCCGCGATGAGCTGCTGCATTATGTTTTGTATAAAACTCACGCTCCGCATCAAGTACTGAAACAGGTTTTTGAGAGGTTGCTCCGCTGTCTAAGTAAACCAATCGATTGTTTCCGCGGATTAGCCGATCCAATATAGGAAAGTCACTCCGCACCGCAGAAACATCGAATTGAGTATTCACTTTCAGAGGAGATTACGCCTTGACGTACTCTGCATAACCCTTCTCTTCAAGACGTTCAGCTAACTCAGGACCGCCCTCTTCCACGATTTTTCCGCCCGCGAAAACATGTACAAAATCAGGTTTGATGTAACGAAGGATGCGCGTGTAGTGAGTAATCAACATGATGCCGAGATTTTGCTCTGCTTTAACACGATTTACACCTTCAGAAACGATGCGCAGTGCATCAACATCTAATCCGGAATCGGTCTCATCTAGCACCGCAATCTTTGGCTTTAAGAGCTCCATTTGCAGAATCTCATGGCGCTTCTTCTCTCCACCAGAGAAGCCTTCATTAACGCTTCGCTCAGAGAAGGAAGGATCCATAGAAAGCTTGGTCATAGCCTCTTTAACTTCGCCGACCCAGGTGCGCACCTTTGGAGCTTCGCCGCGTAGCGCGGTTGCAGCGGTACGTAGGAAGTTTGCAACAGAGACACCAGGTACCTCAACTGGATATTGCATCGCTAAGAACAAGCCTGCTTTCGCACGCTCATCGACGCTCATCTCTAGAACATCTACACCGTCAAGAGTTACCGAACCGCCAAGAATTGTGTATTTAGGATGTCCGGCAATTGAGTAAGCCAAAGTTGATTTACCTGATCCGTTTGGACCCATAATTGCATGCACTTCACCGGAGTTGATAGTTAGGTCAACGCCGCGAAGGATTTCAGTCATACCGCTTTCAGTCTCTACTCCAACCTTCAAGTCCTTTATGACAAGTTGTGACATTTTTTCGCTCCCGACCTTTACTTCGATGAAATCGTGACAGTATCTCCGTCACGTTGTACTTCAAATGTTTCTAACGCCTCAACCGCTGGCGGTGTTGTTGCTGCACCGGTACGTAGATCAAACTCTGCACCATGAAGCCAGCATTCAATTTTGTAGTTTGAGATGTCACCCTCGGAAAGCGAAGCTTCAGAGTGGGTGCACATATCTGCTACTGCAAATACATCATCTCCAATTCGAGCAACGCATACATCTTTATCTCCGAGTGCAATCTTTTGTGGCTTTCCATCCACTAGATCTGAGAAGCTAACCTGAGTGCTAGACATTTATGCACCAACCTTTTCAAGTTGGCTATCAATACGCGACATCAATCTTTCTTCGATTGCTTCGCTGCCAATTTTGTTGATGATTTCGGTGAAAAAACCACGAATTACGAGCCTTCTAGCATCTGCCATTGGAATTCCACGTGACATCAAATAAAACAGCTGCTCATCATCAAATCGACCAGTTGTGCTCGCGTGTCCAGCTCCCACAATCTCGCCGGTTTCGATCTCTAGGTTTGGAACCGAGTCAGCACGTGCGCCATCGGTGAGCAATAGATTCTTATTCAACTCGTAAGTATCAGTGCCTTCAGCGTTGCCGCGAATAAAAACATCACCAATCCACACGGTTCGAGCTTGATCTCCAGCCAGTACACCTTTGTAGGTAACTCTTGATTTGGCATTAGGAATGCCATGATCTACATGAACTCGGTGTTCTAAATGCTGTCCATCTGTTGCGAAGTACAGACCTAGTAATTCAGCGCTTCCACCTTGATCTGAATATTCAACTGTTGGCAATAGGCGAACTAAAGAACCGCCAATTGTTACAGTGATTGAATTAAAAGTTGCATCTCTTCCAACAATTGCATGATGGCGACCGAGATGAACTGTGTTCTCGCTCCACTCCTGCAAAGTAATAAAGGTTAGATTTGAGCCGGCCTCAAGGCGTAGCTCAATCTCTTCGCCAATAGTTGCTTGACCTGAGTTTTCAACAATAACGGTAGCTTTGCTGTGCGCTCCGGCGGTTATTACTGTTCGGGAAAACTCACTTGAGCTTCCCAAAGTTCTAGTTAGGACAATCGGCTCAGCAACTACAGCTTCTTGCGCAATCTGAAGATGTGTTACCTCAGATGCGGTAGCACGTACACGCTGGATGATTGCATCATCGGTTGAAGATTTTGCCGGAAGATCCGCTGCCTTTACCGTTGCGATGGTAAAGCCGGGACGAACCGCGCCACTCAACGCGATAGAAATCCGATCTGCAACAACGGTTGCTGGATCGTGTAGACCATTTAAACGCTTCAGTGGAGTGAAACGCCAGGCCTCTTCACGTCCAGAAGGGGTTAAATAATTGGTAGGTAGAGCTGACATTAACCAACAGCTCCTTCCATTTGGAGCTCAATCAAACGATTTAGCTCTAGCGCATACTCCATTGGAAGTTCACGAGCGATTGGCTCGATAAATCCACGGACAATCATCGCCATCGCTTCATCTTCTGATAGACCGCGGGACATTAGATAGAACAATTGATCATCACTAATCTTTGAAACAGTCGCTTCATGACCCATCGAAACATCATCTTCACGAACATCTACATATGGATATGTATCAGAGCGTGAAATGGTGTCAACTAGTAGAGCGTCACACTTAACTGTGCTCTTTGAGTGATGCGCACCTTCCTGAACTTGAACCAGACCACGATATGAAGTGCGGCCTCCGCCTCTGGCTACAGACTTAGAAATGATGGTTGAAGATGTATGTGGAGCGGCATGAACCATCTTTGCTCCAGCATCTTGATGTTGACCTTCGCCAGCAAAAGCAATCGAAAGTGTTTCACCCTTAGCGTGTGGTCCCATCATGAAAACCGCTGGGTACTTCATGGTTACTTTTGATCCGATATTGCCATCAATCCACTCCATGGTTGCACCTTCAGCACAGGTAGCGCGCTTTGTAACCAAGTTGTAAACGTTGTTAGACCAGTTTTGAATTGTTGTGTAACGAACGCGGGCGTTTTTGCGAACGATAATTTCAACAACTGCAGAGTGAAGTGAGTCAGATGAGTAAATCGGTGCAGTACAGCCTTCTACATAGTGGACATATGAGCCCTCATCAGCAATGATCAAAGTTCTTTCAAACTGACCCATGTTCTCAGTATTGATTCGGAAATATGCTTGAAGTGGGATCTCTACATGCACTCCCTTTGGTACGTAAACAAAGGAGCCACCAGACCAAACCGCGGTATTTAGTGCGGCAAACTTATTGTCGCCTACTGGAATCACGGAGCCGAAATACTCTTTGAAAATATCTTCATGCTCACGTAAACCAGTGTCTGTATCCAAGAAGATGACGCCTTGCTTCTCAAGATCCTCGCGAATTGAGTGATAAACAACCTCAGATTCATATTGCGCAGCTACGCCCGCAACCAATCTCTGCTTTTCGGCCTCTGGAATACCTAAGCGGTCATAGGTATTTTTAATATCTTCAGGTAACTCTTCCCAAGATGTCGCTTGCTTCTCGGTTGAGCGAACAAAGTACTTGATGCTGTCGAACTTAATGCCAGACAGATCTGATCCCCAATTCGGTAATGGTTTCTTATCAAATAGCGAAAGACCCTTTAGACGCAGATCCAACATCCATTGCGGTTCATTTTTCTTCGCTGAGATATCGCGCACGACATCTTCATTGAGACCGCGCTTTACATTGGCACCGGCAACATCTTTGTCGGACCAGCCGTATTCATATTTTCCAATGCCTTCAAGTTCTGGATGGGCGGTTTGACTCATCGCGTACTCAGCTTTCTTTTAGTGTTGGAGGTATTTGAGCTTTTGCTTTTCAAGAGTTGGGGAATAAAAGTAGTGCAAACACCATCGCCATGAGCGATAGTGGCTAAACGTTGTACATGGGTTCCAAGAATTTTTGAAAACGCCGCGGTTTCTTCCTCGCAAAGTTGTGGGAATTCTGCGGCTACGTGAGCAATTGGGCAATGATGTTGGCAAAGTTCAATACCAATTCCATGTGCGTGGGTATTTGCTGCATAGCCCTCATCGCTTAAAAACTCAGCCAGTCCATCGATTGGATTTTTCGCCTTGCCCACGACGGACTGCGATCTCTTCACGATCTCCTCGGCACGGTGACGAGCAAACCCGGTTACTAAATGTTCTCCGCTATTTGCCGCAATGTACTTCAGAGCTGAAACCGCTAAGTCGTCATAGGAATGCTCGAACCGCTCTCTTCCGCTATCGCTCATAACAAATACCTTGGATGGACGGCCTCGGGTGCGGGCACTTCTTATATGCGGTTCGCGCTCTTCAAGAATTCCATCGGCAACTAATTGATCCAAATGCCGTCTGATTCCAGCAGGGGTCAACTTAAGGCGATCTGCCAGAGCAACCGCGGTTGAAGGGCCGGACTCCAAGATGGCACGGGCAACTTGGTCCCTAGTGCGCATATCCTCTGGAGCGGCGGTTTTCACAACGGAATTGTTGCGTAATTCATGGCGCGACGCCACTTGAGAAGCGGGGCTTCGACATAGGCTCTGCCCCATGAGTCAGGTGGCAGTTGGGACGGCACTTAAACGGCTATCCAATCTCATGGTCTTCACTCAATCAGCGATTGTGGTGACCGGCGGCGCGGTGCGAATTACTGGCTCCGGCTTGGGATGTTCCACCTGGCCCGAGTGCACTCCAGGTTCTTACACCCCAACTCCAGATCAACCAGAGGCTCCCCTGCACGCTTGGATTGAATTTGGAAATCGCTTGCTTACCTTTGTTTTGCTTCTAAATGCTCTTGCTTTGATGTTTGTAATTTTGAGACAACGACATCGTGCTTTGCGAAAAATGGGAGCTTTCCAAATTATTGGAATATTGGCTCAAGGAGTTCTTGGTGGCATAACTGTTTTGACAGGTTTGAATCCGGCAACAGTCGCCGCACATTTCTTACTCTCAATAGTTTTAATTGCCGGCGCACTATCTCTGCGCCAAAGGGTTTATGCGAAAACCCCAAGTTACATAACTTTGATTCCTCTAGTTAAGAAGCTGCTCTCGCTACATCTATTTTTGGTTATCGCAGTTTTGTTTGTAGGCACAATTGTCACCGGCAGTGGTCCGCACGCAGGAGATACAACCGCTGAGCGCTTCAACTTGGATGCAAAAATGATGTCCTGGATTCATGCAGACTTGGTGATTGCGCTCGTTGGAGTAACTATTGCGCTTCTTATCGCTATTCGACTTGGCGAAAGTGATGAGACGAAAAGTATTTTGGCAAATAGAACTCAAGCTTTTTTGATTATTGCCCTCGCGCAAGGCGCGATTGGTTACATTCAGTACTTCACTGGATTGCCAGAGATTTTGGTCGGCGCGCATTTGATTGGCGCTGTCCTGGTTTGGATTGCAGCTTGGAATCTTGTAATAACCGGCAACTTAATAGGTCGAAAGAGATAAGAAGGGGCAAAAAATGCAGCCTGCTAAAGAAGCTTGGAGCACGCTAGATGACAAAGCTGTTGCTGTCGCCAGAGCCTTGGCAATGGATGCGGTGCAAAAGGTTGGCAATGGCCATCCAGGTACTGCAATGTCACTTGCGCCCGTTGCATATACGCTTTTTCAACGTTTTCTCCGACATGATCCAGCTGACCCGCAATGGATTGGCCGAGATAGATTCATCCTCTCTTGCGGCCACTCATCGCTAACACTTTATATTCAACTACTTTTCAGTGATTACGGATTATCACTTGATGACCTCAAAGCATTTCGAACTTGGGGTTCAAAGACACCTGGCCATCCTGAATTTGGTCACACCGCAGGCGTAGAAACAACCACCGGCCCTCTTGGACAAGGTGTTGCCAACGCGGTCGGCATGGCAATGGCTGCGCGCTATGAAAGAGGTTTGCTTGATCCAAATGCTCCAGCCGGACAAAGCCCATTTGATCACAATATTTGGGTTATCTGCAGCGATGGAGATTTGCAAGAAGGTGTAAGCACCGAGGCCTCTTCCTTAGCTGGAACACAAGCGCTTGGAAATTTAAAAGTTATTTATGATGACAATCGAATTTCAATTGAAGGCGACACTCATTACGCCTTCACCGAAGATATTTCGGCACGTTACGAGTCATATGGCTGGCATGTTATTGATGTTCCGGCTCAAGATAATGGCGATGTTGATCGCAACGCTTTGGAATCAGCAATTGAAAAATCACTAACAGTGAATGACAAGCCGGTTCTAATTAGATTGCGAACTGTGATTGCTTGGCCCGCACCAAAGGCCCGCAATACCGCCAAATCACATGGTTCAGCTCTGGGATCGGATGAGGTTGCAGCAACCAAGATTGAACTTGGTATTCCTGCCGAAGATTTTTACTTTCCAGAGGATGTTAAAAACCATGTAAACCAAGTTGCCAAACGTGGGAAAAATCTTCGCGAGCAATGGGAGTTATCTTTCAAAGCATGGCAAGAGAAGAACCCTGACTCGGCAAATCTCCTTAATCGCCTAATTAAAGGTGAACTTCCTGCCGGCTGGAACTCAGAGCTACCAAGCTTCTCCCCCGAAAAAGAGATTGCAACCAGAAAAGCATCTGGTGACACTTTAAATGCGCTAGCAAAGAAACTACCGGAACTCTTTGGTGGATCTGCAGATCTGGCAGAGAGCAACAACACCACTATTGAAAATGGTGAATCCTTCCTGCCGGCCAGTTCAAAGATGAAGGGTGCAAACCCTTACGGACGGGTGATTCACTTTGGAATTCGCGAGCACGCAATGGGCTCAATACTGAACGGCATGGCGCTACACGGTTTGGTTAAACCATTTGGCGGAACCTTCTTGGTCTTCAGCGACTACATGCGCGGCGCAGTTCGTTTATCGGCATTAATGAATTTACCGGTCACCTATGTATGGACCCATGACTCAATCGGTTTAGGTGAAGATGGGCCAACCCATCAGCCGGTCGAACACATCGCGGCATTGCGCGCGATCCCGGGTTTAAATGTGGTTCGTCCCGCTGATGCTAACGAAGTTGTTTATTGCTGGAGTGAAATCCTGAAACGCAAAGAGCCTGCCGGGCTTTTGCTTTCCCGCCAAAACCTGCCAGTTATTGATAGAGCAAAGCACTCCCCGGCTGAAAATGTATCTAAGGGCGCTTATGCACTAAATGAAATCAACAATCCAGATGTGGTTTTGATTGCAACTGGTTCTGAGGTTTATTTGGCACTTGAAGCAGCACAGCGGTTGATGGCCGAAGGGATTGCCACCCGAGTTGTGAGCGCACCGTGCCTCGAATGGTTTGAAAAACAAACTCCGGAATACAAACGATCAATACTTCCTGCGAAAGTGAAAGCCCGCGTAAGTATCGAGGCCGGAATTTCACAAGGTTGGCGTGATTACATTGGTGATTTTGGAGTCGCTGTATCTCTAGAACATTTCGGAGCATCAGCATCTGCGGGAGTGCTTTTCCGTGAGTTTGGATTTACACCCGAGAAAATCGTTGAAGCTGCAAAGAAATCAATCAGTTATGCCAAGAGCGGGCAGGTCGAATAATGCATCAAATTCTCCAGGATATAACCGCCGCAGGGACATCTATTTGGCTTGATGATTTATCTCGTGAAAGATTGATAGCTAATGGTAAATCTCGAAATCTTAAGTTATTAATCGAAAATGAATCTGTTTTGGGGGTTACTACCAATCCAGCCATTTTTTCAGCGGCAATTTCTCAATCAGATCTTTACTCGGCAGATATTTTGAAGTATTCAACAAGCGGATTAGATGCTGAGGCCATCATTAATGAGTTGACTACCGCCGATGTATCTGCAGCTTGTGATCTCTTCATGCCGGTTTATGAACGAACCTCAGGAGTAGATGGTCGAGTAAGTATCGAAGTTGATCCAAGATTGGCTCGAGATACTGAAGGCACTATTCAGCAAGCCCGCGAACTCTGGACCCGAGTTAATAGAAATAATGTTCTGATTAAGGTTCCCGCAACGGTGGAAGGTATTCCCGCCATCCGAACCCTTATCTCAGAGGGAATAAGTGTTAACGTAACAATTATCTTTTCAGTTGAACGCTACCGAGCGGTGCTTGAAGCTTTCCTAGCTGGACTCGAGGATCGATTAGCAAAATCCTTGCCAATCTCTGGCATTCATTCAGTGGCATCATTTTTCGTTAGTCGTGTTGATACTGACATCGATCCCAAACTTAAAAATCATGCAGACCCGGCAGCACAGTCGCTACTTGGCAAAGCCGCAATCGCAAATGCGCGACTTGCATATGAACATTTTCTAACCGTAATGAATTCACCAAGGTGGCAAAAACTTTCAGAGCGCGGAGCTGCAATTCAAAGACCGCTTTGGGCTTCAACCGGTGTGAAAGATCCTGCGTATCACCCAACGCTTTATGTGATGGAGTTGATTGCACCAAATACGGTAAATACGATGCCCGAACCAACATTGCAGGCGGTTCGCGATTCAGGGCAATTTAAAGGCGACACCGTGAAGCCTTATTTCAGCGAAGCTGCTCGCGTCATAGAGGAGCTGCAAAACTTTGGTATCCATATTGATGAGGTAGCAACTAGATTAGAAAATGAGGGAATTGAGAAATTCATCAAACCTTGGTTGGAGCTAATTGCTGCAGTTGAGCGAGCCGCTAAACAATGATTGAGATTAAAGGATTCACTAGCCCGGCCGAAAATAAGAAGGCGCTTAATTCAATTACCGCCAGATTAGCTGCTAAAGATGCAACTTTATGGGGATCTCAGGCGCAGGCAGAGGCCGCGATTCGATTGAATTGGATTGATCTTCCCGAAACCTCTAGAGAGCTATTGCCGCTTTTGGATGCACTTTGTGCCTGGTCAAGAGAGATGCAACATGAAGAGTATGTACTTTGTGGAATGGGTGGATCCTCTCTTGCTCCCGAGGTAATCGCTGCGGTCTACAAGAAGACGCTCACCGTTTTGGACTCAACCGATCCGCATCATGTAAAAGCTGTGTTGTCGAAGGATTTAAGTCGGAGCTGCTTTGTAATTGGATCCAAATCAGGATCCACCATCGAAACCGCCTCGCAAAAACTTGCCGTAGAAGCGGAGCTCAAGAAACAGGGTCTAGATCCAAGAAATCACTTGGTTGTAGTAACAGATCCCAATTCACCTTTGGATCAGGCGGCCCGCGAAAGTGGTTATCGGGTTATAAATGCTGATCCAAATGTGGGCGGCCGCTTTAGTGCTCTTAGCGCATTTGGTTTAACTCCGGCGGCGTTAATAGGTGTAGATGTATCAGTTCTACTTGATGACGCTGCCGAAGCTGCAAAAGCTTTTGTCCTTGAAGATTCAGCAGTAGTTCAAGTTGCTGCTGCGCTTGCTACATCTGAATTCAAATATGTTGGATTCAGCGACTCAGGCTCTGGCCTGCATGGTTTAGGCGACTGGATTGAGCAGTTAATTGCCGAATCCACCGGCAAAGATGACAAAGGCGTGCTTCCGGTCGTTGTCGAAAATACAGATAACCCTTTCTACCCTGTTATTTCTTTTAATCTGGCTAATCAATATGGGGTATCTGGAACACTAGGTGAGCAGTTTTTGTTTTGGGAATGGGTTACTGCGCTAACCAGTTACCTGCTAAAGGTTGATCCATTTAATCAACCAAATGTGACTGAAGCAAAGGAAAAGACCTCCGCGCTCTTGGCTAGGTGGGCTAATTCAGGAAGTGAAATCCTCATCCCAACCTTTGAAACTGAGCATATTTCGGTTTTTGCAGCTCAGAAATTAGATTCTTTGAACGCATATTTTACGCAAGCTGCTGAATCATCCGATGGTTACTTAGCCATCATGGCGTATCTGCATCGTGGTGTTGATGATGAAATTATTAAACTTCGAAAACTACTCGAAAGCCGTTTCCAAATTCCGACCACTTTTGGTTGGGGTCCACGCTTCTTGCACTCCACAGGCCAATTCCATAAAGGCGGGCCAAAAGTTGGATCATTCATCCAAATCACAGGGCGCACCAATAACGATTGGCCAATTGAAGGTAAAGGCTATGGATTTGAAACTTTGTTCATGGCGCAAGCGCTTGGAGACAGCGAGGCTTTGTCAGATAGAAACTTCCCAATCGTTAGGTTCCACTTAAAAAACCGCGAGCTTGGAATACATGAGCTGCTAAAAGCAGCTATGACAAATTAGTCTTCGTCCTCTTCGCCACGAAGTTTTTTCAAAGCTGCATCAAGAATCTTCTTTGCCTCTGCCTCAGTTCGGCGCTCCTTAACATATGCCAAGTGAGTTTTGTAAGGTTCATTCTTAGTTGGTGAAGGTGGATTGTTCTTATCTCGACCTGCTGGAAATCCGCATCGAGGGCAATCCCATTCAGCTGGAACGACAACTGTTCCATCCTCTGCAAAAGAAGGTTTTGTTTCATGACCGTTTAAGCACCAATAGGAAACTCTGAAACGTGCAATAGCTTCGCCACGTTCAGCCTCGCCCATTGGACCAGCGCCGACGCGTGAACCACGGATTGCGCTTCCACCAGCCATGTTTTCTCCTTAACCTAAGAAAATTACTTTTACTTTAAAACTAAACTCAAAGCGACTACTGCTGCAAACCAAACTCCACCCACCACAATAGTTATGCGATCAAGGTTTTTTTCAACAACTGAAGAGCCGCCATAATTGGATGACATTCCACCACCGAATAGGTCAGACAAACCACTTCCTTTGCCCTTATGGAGCAAAACGAGAAGGATCATCAAGACGCTGGTGATAACCAACAGGATTGATAGTGCTAATGCCACGAGTTACTCCTTGTGCCTGTTTACGGGGAACCTTTTTCTGAGGAAACCTTTAGGGGCCTTCTGAAGGGGAAATACTACCCAATCCGCTAGCCAACGCCGTGCAGGGTCGAAGCTAGCCCTCCAGATGACTACAAAACTCGATGAAATTTGCAGATTCGAGCAAACTCTTCCGGATCAAGGCTCGCGCCGCCGACCAGAGCTCCATCAACATCGCTCTGTTTCATAATGTCTACGATATTTGCCGACTTCACCGAACCTCCGTAGAGAATCTTGGCGTTTTCTGCGATCTCATCACTTCCAATTTTTGCGAGCTCTACTCGTATTGCGGCACAAACCTCTTGGGCATCCTCTGGTGTTGCGGTTTTTCCGGTTCCAATCGCCCAGACAGGTTCATATGCGAAGACAATCTTCTTTAGTTCTGGCTTATGAAAGCCTTTAAGACCTTCACGAACTTGATTTAAAACATGTTCAACATGGGTGCCGGATTCACGAATTGCTAGCTCCTCCCCGATGCAAAAAATCGGAATCATTTCATTTTCCAATACGGCGCGCATTTTTTTATTAATTAATGTATCGCCTTCATTGTGAATCGCACGTCGCTCTGAGTGGCCCACTAAAACATAGGTGCAATCAAGTTTCTTCAACATGCTGGCTGAGATGTCGCCGGTAAAAGCGCCAGATTTCTCAGGTGAAACATCCTGCGCACCGTAACTCAATTTCAACCGATCGCCATCAACCAAAGTTTGGACAGATCGAATATCGGTAAACGGTGGGATAACCGCAACATCAACAGCGTCAAAATCACGATCTTCTAGTGAGTAGGCTAACTTTTGAGTTACCGCAATCGCTTCAAGATGATTGAGGTTCATCTTCCAGTTACCTGCTATTAGCGGTTTGCGTGACATGCTTTCCCCTCACTTAGTTCAAAATAGAAAATGATGTGAAAATCTTTAAGCCAATGCGGACAATCCTGGTAACTCTTTGCCCTCTAGGTACTCCAGAGAGGCACCGCCACCGGTGGAAATGTAACCAAATTGTTCATCTTTGAAGCCCAAGGCGCGAACTGCGGCGGCGGAATCTCCGCCTCCCACAACAGAAAGACCAGCAACTTGAGTCAAAGCCTCTGCGACCACCTTGGTTCCTTGGGCAAAGTTCGCAAACTCAAACACGCCCATCGGGCCATTCCAGAACACTGTTTTGCAGCGTTTTATAGCTTGGGCAAAGGTTTTCGCACTTTCCGGTCCGATGTCCAAGCCCATTTGATCACTTGGAATATCGTCGACTGATACAACAAGTGGCGAAGCATCAGCAAATGCTGGCGCAACAACAATATCTGTAGGCAAAAGTACTTCCACGCCAAGATCAGCCGCACGCTTTAATAAATCTTGCACTAGTGGAATGGAATCAGTCTCTACTAAAGACTTACCAATTTCCTTGCCTTGTGCAGCAAGAAAAGTGAAAACCATTCCGCCGCCAATGGCCAAAAGATTTACCTTGTCTAGCAAATTAGTGATAACACCAATCTTGTCTGAGACTTTCGCGCCACCCAGTACAACGCCATACGGTCTTTCTGGAGCTTCGGTAAGTTTTCGCAAAACTTCAACCTCTGCGCAGATCAAATCACCTGCAGCGTGAGGCAGATTGGCTGCCGCTTCGAAAACTGATGCGTGTTTGCGATGAACCGCACCAAAACCATCACCGACGTAGTAATCTGCAAAATCTGAAAGTTGTTTAGCAAATGCTTTTCGAACCGCTTCATCCTTGCTGGTCTCGGCCTCTTCAAAACGAACGTTCTCAAGTAAAACAACCGAACCAGGCTGCAACTTTGAAACCGCATTCACTGCTGAGTCTCCGACAACATCTGAAGCAAAATCAACGGGCCGCTTAAGTAGCTCGCTCAATCTTGTCGCTATTGGTGCCAGAGATAGTTCGGGCTTTCGCTCTCCTTTTGGACGTCCTAAGTGGGCGACAACTATTACCGCTGCGCCAGCATCAAGAATCTTATTCAGCGTAGGAAGTGATGCCCGAATACGACCATCATCAGTAATTATGCGACTGCCAGCACCATCATCTTTTAATGGAACGTTTAGATCGCAACGGAGCAGCACTTTTTTCCCAGCTAAATCTGCAGGATTAAGAGCTTTAACTGCAAGTGTCATCGGAATCTCTCTCTTACCGAATTAGCGAGAATTAAAGGGTTTTGCCGATGAATTTCATCAAATCGACTAAGCGATTTGAGTAGCCCCATTCATTGTCATACCAGCCCGCAACTTTGGCTTGATTTCCAATGACCTTTGTTATGCCGGCATCGAAAATGCAGGAGTGAGAATCAGTGACAATGTCTGAGGAGACGATTGGATCTTCTGTGTAGTGAAGGATTCCCTTTAGCGCACCTTCTGCTGCCTGCTTCATAGCGGCGTTAACCTCAGCAGCGGTGGTCTCTCTTACTAGCTCTACGGTCAAATCTGTTATTGATCCTGTCGGAACCGGAACGCGCAATGCATAACCATCTAACTTGCCCTTTAGCTCTGGAAGCACAAGTCCGATTGCCTTTGCAGCTCCAGTTGAAGTTGGGATGATGTTGGTTGCTGCGGCGCGAGCACGACGCAAATCTTTGTGTGGGAAATCTAAAATTACCTGGTCATTTGTGTAAGCATGAACGGTAGTCATAAAGCCACGCACGATTCCAAAATTCTCATGAAGCACCTTTGCCATTGGAGCTAGGCAGTTGGTTGTACATGAAGCATTGGAGATGATGTTGTGCTTAGCTGGATCGTAAGTGGAGTCATTCACTCCCAATACAAGTGTTACATCTTCATCTGTGGCTGGAGCTGAGATCACAACTTTCTTTGCGCCCCCAACCATGTGCTTGGCAGCGTCAGCAGCTTTTGTGAAGTGACCTGTTGATTCCACAACAATGTCAGCCCCAACTGAACCCCACTGCAAGGCAGCTGGATCTCTATCGGCAAAAACTTTGAATGTTTTGTTTCCTACGGTTATGGAGTTGCTGTCATGAGTAACAGTTTGATTCAACCGACCAAGAATTGAGTCATACTTCAAAAGGTGAGCCAGGGTTGCGATATCTGTAAGGTCGTTGACCGCGACAATTTCGATATCGGCATTTGACGCAAGAGCTGCGCGAAAGAAGTTACGACCAATACGACCAAAACCATTAATTCCAACTTTTACCAATTGAATCACGCTCCATGAGATGCATTTGCTGCATCAATCGAATTATTTTTCGCCACGACCCTGTGGACTCAAGCGAAATACTATCAGTGAACCTAAATATGTAACTTGATTTAGCGAGCTTGCCCAACCTGCTAATTCAACAAATCAGGAGATAGACCAGCTTCGGTGTCTGGAATTCCCAACTCAGCAGCTCGCTTATCGGCCATCGCAAGCAACCTTCTGATTCGCCCAGCGATCGCATCCTTTGTCATTGGAGGCGTAGATAAGGAGCCCAACTCCTCCAAACTTGCCTGACCATGAGTTATGCGCAATTGACCTGCTTCGCGAAGATGATCTGGAATTTCATCACCCAAAATCTCCATCGCTCGTTGCACGCGCGCCGATGCTGCAACGGCAGCTCTGGCGGAACGTCGTAAATTTGCATCATCAAAATTAGCGAGGCGATTTGCGGTAGCTCGTACCTCTCGGCGCATCCGTCTTTCTTCCCACGCCATAACACTTTCATGTGCACCTAAGCGAGTTAGCAAAACTCCAATCGCATCTCCATCACGAATTACTACACGATCTACGCCGCGAACTTCACGAGCTTTTGCAGAAATATTTAAACGACGCGCAGCACCAACTAGTGCCAGTGCAGCTTCCGGTCCAGGGCAGGTAATTTCTAGAGCTGATGATCTTCCTGGTTCTGTTAGAGAGCCATGTGCCAGAAATGCTCCACGCCAAGCCGCTTCCGCATCGCAGATTCCGGCTGAAACAACTTGTGGCGGCAGACCGCGAACCGGTCTGCCGTGAGAATCAACTAAACCAGTTTGTCTAGCCAATGCGTCGCCATCTTTAATAACCCGAACTAAGTAACGACTTCCTTTTCTCAATCCTCCAGCGCTGATGACCGCCAAATCAGAGTCATGACCGTAAATATCTGCAATATCTTTTCTGATTCGGCGCGCAGCCTGAGCGGTGTCTAATTCAATCTCCACCATGATTTTTCCAGCAGAAATATGAAGACCACCTGCGAACCTCAAGATTGAAGAAACTTCAGCTTTGCGACAGCAAGGTTTGGAGATCGCAAGTCGACTTAACTCATCCTTAACCGACGCGGTCATTGCCATGAGCGTTATCTAATCATCTCCGATTGGAAAATGTGGCTGAAAGCGGAAAATAATTTCTGGGCATCATGATGATTACTTCCCGGGTGAACTGCGAGATTTGCCACATTCACCTTTCCCCCCATGTCCTGGACTAATTTTTCTAGCTCCGGCAAAACTGTGGCTTGGGCTGCAATAGACTCATCAATCAAAGCGATATCGCACCTTAAATTAGGGGCAAATCGCTGCAGAACCCGTAGATGCTCCGCCGGTGAACTGCCTGCAAATTCATCACCAGAATGATTGATGGTTGCATCTAAGTTAAGTACCAAAATTCTCTTTGCTTTTGATTGCTCTATTGCGGCAAGTTGGCGTTTGACCAGAACATGTGGCAAAACACTTGAGAACCAAGATCCCGGCCCGATTGTTATGAAATCTGCATCAGCTAGCGCTTGCAAACCTTCACTGGTCGGAGTCGCATCACTAGGAATAAGTCTGAGATCCTCCAGTGATCCTTTACTAATCGCCACCTCTTTCTGACCTCTTACAACATGGGTGCCATCCCAACTTTTGAATACGCCTTCGATATCTAGAGGCTGAAGCGCCATTGGTAAAACTCTTCCAACAACTTTTAATAGCGCACCCACTTTATCTAGCCCTGCTACCGGATCTTCATCACGATCCCAAAGTGCGGTCAGTAGAAGATTTCCAAGTGCATGTCCATTCAGAGGACCTTCGGAGGTAAATCGGTATTGCATTATTTCTGCCCAGCTTCTACCCCACTCATCATTGGCACATAACGCAGCTAACGCCATTCTCAAATCACCGGGCGGCAGAGAATCAAACTCGTCCCGCAATCTTCCGCTTGATCCACCATTGTCTGCAACGGTGACAATCGCGGTTAGGTTAGGAGTTATCAGCCTTAAAGCATTTAATGTGGCTGCTAAACCGTGCCCACCACCAAGGGCAACAACTTTAGGCTTTTCCTGCATGTCAAATTTACCGCTCGCGACCTAGATCACGATGAATTGCGTGCGCAGAGACTGAATGCTCGCTGTCAATCTTTGTTCCATTTATCCGCCGTGCTAACTCCTCTGCAACCGCAACGCTGCGGTGTTTGCCACCGGTGCAGCCAATTGCCAGAGTTATGTATTTCTTTCCTTCTCTCAAATAACCTTTACCAACGCTCTGAAACAGATCCATGTACCTCTGCAAAAATTCTCCAACGCTCTCTGCATTCAAAACCGCGTCACTTACCTCTTTATCCAGACCATTCATTGGTCGCAGCTCTGGATCCCAGTGCGGGTTTGGGATAAATCGGCAATCCATTACTAAATCGGCATCAACCGGTAATCCATATTTGTATCCGAAGGAAAGAACATTCACCTTCAGAGATGCGGTCTCAACAGTGGAAAATAGCTCTGATATTTTCTTTTCAAGTTGGTGAACATTTAACTGGGAGGAATCAACTACTAAATCCGCTCCCGCTCGCAGCTCACGAAGCTTTTCTCTCTCTTTTTCAATGCCATCAACTATCCGGTCATTTCCTTGTAGTGGATGGGGTCTGCGTGATGATTCAAATCTTCTAACCAGCACATCATCTGCAGCATCCACAAAGATGATGCGACGAGCTATCCCGCGTTCAGCCAACTCTGAAAGCGAGCGGTTTAAATCATCAAACAACTGCCGTCCGCGTACATCGATTACTACCGCCAATTTATCTGCGGTCCGCTCAGTAGTGTCAAAGACCGCTAGCAATAAAGAAGGAGGCAAATTGTCAATCACATACCAACCATGGTCTTCCATGGCGTGGGCTACCGTTGAACGACCCGCTCCACTCATGCCAGTTACCAGAACTATCTCGCGGTCCATGCCCGCATCATCTCCTGACTGTCAAGCATCTTGCAATCATCAATTACGCCGCTAATTATTGGTGATTATTTCTCCGGTTTGGGTGTCTACATACTCACTAGCTTCTTTAGCCGAAACCGAATTCCAAATCGACTCAGCTGTTTTCTCCCCGATTCCCGGAATCTGAGCAATCTCTTTAGCGCTTGACTTTCTAAGCGCAGCAACTGAGCCAAACTTATCTAAAAGTGCTTGTCGCCTAACTTCGCCCAATGATGGGATTTCATCCAAAAGGGATTCCAACATCAGCTTCGATCTCTTAGAGCGATGAAAGGTAATCGCGAATCTGTGCGCCTCATCGCGAATTCGCTGCACCAAATAAAGAGCCTCGCTATGTCTTGGCAAAATAATTGGATAGCTTTCACCTGGAAACCAAATTTCTTCAAGTCTTTTTGCCAAGCCAACTAAAGTTATATCGGTAATTCCCAATTCAGAGAAAGCCCTTGCGGCAGCATTTACCTGACCACGTCCACCGTCAACAATCACCAGCTGAGGAGGGTAAGCGAATTTCGGTCTCTCTCCCCCAGAAAGTTCTATTTCAGTTAAATCCAAATCCTTCTCCGCCAAGTACCTCTTGAAGCGGCGAGTAATCACATGATGCATAGCTCTGGTGTCATCGAACTCTTCTTTGTCATCTATTCCAAATCTTCGGTATTCACTCTTTTTTGATTGACCATCTTCAAAAACCACCATTGAAGCCACCACTGAGGTGCCCTGAATGTTTGAGATATCAAAACACTCAATCCGCAGCGGAAGCTCTTCCATCCTAAGAGCCGTAGCTAGATCCTCTAACGCCTTGCCGCTTACTGCTGCGTCATTGGCCCGCTTACTTAAGAATTGAACTAACGCATGATGAGCATTCCGCTTGACAGTATCGAGTAACTCGGATTTCTCGCCGCGTTCCGGCTTTCTAATGGTTATCTTGCTAGCAAATTTATCGGACATGTAGTCAGATAAAACCTCGCCATCTACCTCAAGATTTACCAGAATTTCTTTAGCAGGTTCGAACTCTGAGTAGATTTGATTAACAGTCACCTCCAACAAAGGAGTCTCTTCTGGGATATTGCTCAAATCAACGATCCAGGATTTTGAACCAATAACTCTGCCTTTGCGAACTCGGAAAATAGATGCAGCGGCATGGGTTATGTCCTGATGCAAGGCGACAAAATCGGCGCTGATTGAGTCAGAAATCGCTGCATTGGCTGATTCACTTGCTCTTTCAAGTGCAACCAGTTGATCTCGCAGTTTGCCAGCTTTTTCATACTCCTGCGCCTCTGAAGCGGCCTCCATCTCTTTACGCAGCTCCGATGCGATGTCAGCAGAACCATCAGACATGAAGTTCTGCAGATCCTTGGCTAACTTTCGGTGCTCCTCTGATGAAACCCGTCCCACACATGGTGCGGCACATTTACCGATGTCTCCTAAAAGACATGGTCGATTAATTTTTTTAGCCCGCTCGAAATTTGCATTTGAACAGGAGCGAACTGGAAAAAGTTTTAAAAGTACATCAAATGTGGATCTCAACGCCCATGCATGAGTGAAAGGTCCGAAATAAACTACGCCCTTTCTCTTTGATCGACGCGTGATGAAAATTCTCGGAAACTCTTCATCCTGCGATATGGCCAAATAGGGATAGGACTTATCATCCTTAAACTGCACATTGAACTGCGGCTTCTCCTCTTTTATCCAGGTAAACTCAAGCTGCAAAGCTTCAACTTCAGTTCCGACCACGGTCCAATCAACGCGGTTTGCGGCATGAATCATGCGAAAGGTTTTTTCTCCCACATTTTTCTGAAAGTATGAATTGAGGCGATTTTTTAAGGAGCGAGCCTTGCCAACATAAATAACTTTGTCATTCTGATCAAAAAAGCGATAGACCCCGGGTTCGTCAGGAATATCAGTTGGGCGGTAGGACGCGGGATCTGCCATTGTTACTTCTTAAGGATCTCTGCCAGAAACTTTCCGGTGTAACTCGACTTAACTTTAACAATGCTCTCTGGAGTTCCCTCAGCCACCAAAGTTCCTCCGCCGGACCCGCCCTCTGGTCCGAGATCTAGTACCCAATCTGCACACTTGATGACATCTAAATTATGTTCGATGACTACTACTGTGTTTCCGGTATCAACCAGACGTTGCAACACCATCAAAAGCTTTCTTACATCTTCAAAATGAAGTCCTGTTGTTGGTTCATCCAAAACATAAATAGTTCTTCCAGTTGAACGGCGTTGTAATTCAGTAGCTAACTTCACGCGCTGCGCCTCACCGCCAGAGAGAGTAGGAGCAGACTGACCGAGTCTCACATATCCCAAGCCAACATCGCACAAAGTTTTCAAGTAACGGTGAATGGCTGGAATCGATTCAAAGAATTCCGCCGCTTTTTCAATCGGCATATCCAAAACCTCTGCGATGGTCTTACCTTTGTAATGAACCTCGAGAGTTTCACGGTTATATCTCGCTCCATGGCAAACTTCGCATGGCACATAAACATCAGGCAAGAAGTTCATTTCGATGGTGATAGTTCCATCTCCCGCGCAGTTCTCACAGCGGCCACCTTTAACGTTAAAAGAAAATCGGCCTTGTTGATAGCCACGGACTTTAGCCTCGCTGGTTTCGGCAAAGAGCGCACGAATCTTGTCGAATACTCCAGTGTAGGTTGCTGGATTCGAGCGAGGTGTGCGGCCAATTGGCGATTGATCTACATGTACGACCTTATCTAGATGATCGATTCCCGTTATGGTGCGATGTCTACCGGGGACAATACGCGCTCCATTTAACTTATTAGCCAAAACTGAGTACAAAATGTCATTAACCAACGTTGACTTTCCTGAACCGCTAACTCCAGTAACGGCAACTAACGCGCCCAGCGGGATGGTGACATCTAAGTTCTTCAAATTGTTTTCTTTAGCATCTTTGATAACCAGGCTGCGCTTTGGATTTATTGCACGTCGCTGCGCTGGAATTTCAATTTTGGAGCGACCTGAAATATATGCTCCCGTGATTGATTTTTTGGAATCCAACAATGCTTGGTAATCGCCGGAAACGACGATCTCTCCCCCATGCTCTCCAGCACCCGGTCCAATATCTACAATCCAATCAGCGGTACGAATGGTCTCTTCATCATGCTCGACAACAATTAAAGTGTTTCCTAAATCCCGAAGATGGGTAAGAGTTTCAATTAAGCGTTTGTTATCTCGTTGGTGCAGACCAATACTCGGCTCATCAAGCACGTATAGAACTCCAACTAATCCTGAGCCGATTTGAGTTGCAAGTCTGATGCGTTGAGCTTCACCGCCAGAAAGCGTCGCCGCAGGTCTCGCTAAGGTTAAGTATTCCAAGCCGACATCTAAAAGAAAGCCGAGTCGGGCATGAACCTCTTTCATAACCCGTTCCGCGATTTTCGCCTCACGTGATGCCAACTTCAACTCTTTTAAGAATTTGGCACAATCCTCAATTGATAATTCACAAATCTCTGCAATGTTTTTACCGCCGAGAGTTACCGCCAAAACCTCTGGCTTGAGACGACTTCCTTTACAAGCTGGACAGGGCGTCTCACGCATAAAAGCTTCATACTTTTCCCGGCTGTAATCACTATCGGTCTCAGCATGTCTACGCTCGATAAATGGTTTAACACCCTCGAAGCCCGTGGAGTAATTTCGCACTCTTCCATAACGGTTTTTGTACTTAACATGCACCTCGTACTCATACCCATTCAAAATGGCATCTTTTGCCTTCTGAGAAAGTTTGATCCACGGGGTATTTATTGAGAACTTAACATCGGCAGCAAGAGCCACTAAAAGATTTAAAAAGTAATCCGCTGATTGCCCACCAGACCATGGCGCGATTGCGCCATCTGCAATAGATAAAGAATCATCGGGAATTACCAGCTCTTCATCAACTTCAAGCTTTGAACCAATGCCTGTACATTCCGCGCAAGCTCCAAATGGCGAATTGAAGGAGAAAGAACGTGGCTCCATTTCCTGGAACGACAAACCGCAATCATGACAAGCAAGTAGTTCGCTGTAGGTGCGCTCTTTTTCAGCTCCTTTGGCATCAACAAATTCAAGTGTCACCAAACCATTTGCCAGCTTTAATGCGGTCTCAATTGAATCTGTTAGCCGCTGCTTTCCATCTGGTTTAGCGGTTAGACGATCCACCACTACTTCAATTGTGTGCTTTTCCTGCTTCTTCAACTTTGGAGCCTCAGCTAAAGCAACTGTCACTCCATCGACTCTAGCTCTGGAGTACCCCTGAGATATTAGATCTTTAAAAAGATCAACAAACTCTCCCTTTCGAGCTCTAATCATTGGAGCTAAGACTTGGAATTTGGTTTCTGCAGGAAGTTCTAAAATTTGGTCGACGATATTTTGTGGTGTTTGTTTTGCAATTGCTTTCCCGCACTCAGGGCAATGTGGCTTTCCGGCGCGGGCAAAGAGCAAGCGTAGATAGTCATAAACCTCGGTGATGGTTCCGACCGTGGATCTCGGATTTCGGTTAGTAGACTTTTGATCGATTGATACAGCAGGTGATAAACCTTCAATGAAATCAACATCTGGCTTATCCATCTGACCCAAGAATTGTCGGGCGTAAGCGGATAAAGACTCTACATATCTGCGTTGTCCCTCGGCAAAGATGGTGTCAAAAGCTAAAGATGATTTACCTGATCCAGATAACCCCGTAAACACAATCATCGCGTTTCGCGGCAAATCTAGAGAAACATTCTTCAAATTGTGTTCGCGGGCACCACGGACAATTAAGCGATCTGCACTCATCAGATACCCGCCTCTTCCATAGCTCGTAACTCGCGCTTCAACTCTTTGATCTCATCTCTTAATCTGGCCGCCAATTCAAATTGAAGTTCTGCGGCAGCATTTCTCATCTGTTCAGAAAGCGACTCTATTAGCCCTAGTAGCTCAGCGCGAGGCAAAGCGACAAGTGATTTTGCATGCACTCCAACAGGGGTTTCCGTAGCAGCACGGCGCTTCTTGCCAGCCAGTAATGTGTCGGTGTCATCACTTTCCTCAGCAATCAGATCGGTGATATCTGCGATTTTCTTCCGCAAGGGTTGTGGGTCAATTCCATTCGCCTGGTTATAAGCAATTTGTTTTGCTCGTCGTCTATTGGTTTCATCAATAGCTCGAGTCATTGAATCGGTCAAATTGTCGGCGTACATATGCACTTCACCGGAAACATTTCGTGCTGCGCGTCCAATGGTCTGAATCAATGAACGGGTCGAGCGCAAGAAGCCTTCCTTGTCCGCATCCAAAATTGCCACTAAAGATACCTCTGGTAAATCGAGACCTTCGCGAAGCAAATTGATACCAATCAAAACATCATATTCACCTAGTCTCAGCTCCCTAAGTAACTCGACTCGGCGCAGCGTATCTACCTCAGAGTGCAGATATCTAACTCTTATTCCGGCATCGGTAAAGAAATCTGTTAAATCCTCTGCCATTTTCTTTGTGAGTGTTGTGACTAAAACTCGTTCATTCTTCTCGGCCCGGATTCTAATTTCATTCATCAAATCATCGATCTGATTCTTAATTGGCTTAAGCACAATTTTCGGATCAACCAATCCGGTCGGCCTGATAACTTGTTCTACAAACTCTCCGCCGCTCTTTTCCATTTCGTAGGGGCCCGGAGTAGCTGAGAGATAAACCTTCTGTGGAGTTCGCTCCAAGAACTCTTTGAAAGTGAGTGGTCGGTTATCAAGTGCACTTGGCAATCTAAAGCCGTGTTCGACTAAGGTCCGCTTGCGCGAAGCATCTCCTTCAAACATGGCGCCAATCTGTGGAACCGTGATGTGTGATTCATCAATCACGCAGAGAAAATCCTCCGGAAAATAATCCAATAAGCAGTTAGGTGGAGATCCTTGAGCACGACCATCTATGTGCCTGGAGTAATTTTCAATACCAGAGCAAAAGCCGAGCTGAAGCATCATCTCAATATCAAAGGTGGTTCTCATGCGCAGGCGTTGGGCCTCTAAAAGTTTGTTTTGTCTCTCTAATTCTTGGAGTCGAACTGCTAACTCGCTTTCAATGTCAGCTATAGCTCGCTTCATAGTCTCAGGTCCAGCTGAGTAGTGGGTGGCTGGAAAGATGAATACCTCTTTTACGTCACTTACTATCTCTCCAGTTAAGGGATGAAGAGTGGTCAATCTTTCAATCTCATCGCCAAACATCTCTATCCGGATAGCTAGCTCTTCGTAGACCGGAATAATTTCAACGGTATCGCCCCGAACCCGGAAAGTTCCGCGCTCGAAAGCCATGTCATTTCTCTTATATTGAATATCTACGAACCGACGCAAAAGCACATTTCGATCAATGCTGTCCCCGACCGAAATATGAATCATGCGATCTATGTATTCCTGCGGTGTTCCGAGTCCATAAATGCAAGACACCGTAGCTACTACGACAACATCACGGCGAGTTAAAAGCGAATAAGTAGCGGAATAACGCAAACGTTCGACCTCGGAGTTAACCGATGAATCTTTTTCGATAAAGGTATCGGTCTGTGGAACATAAGCCTCTGGTTGGTAATAGTCATAGTACGAAACGAAGTACTCAACCGCGTTGTTAGGTAGAAGTTCACGAAACTCATTTGCTAATTGGGCAGCTAGGGTTTTATTCGGCGCCAGTACCAAAGTTGGTCGTTGTACTTGCTCAATTAACCAGGCAGTGGTCGCAGATTTTCCAGTTCCAGTTGCACCGAGTAGGACAATATCTTTTTCGCCTCGATTAACCCGCTCTGTTAACTGCCTGATGGCCTCAGGTTGATCACCCGCTGGTTTGAAATCACTAATTACCTCAAAAGGTTTATCAGCCCTAGGTGTAGCGGTTACCGCTCTTACCATCACTTAACCGCCTGGTCTGTTAATTTTGGAATTAACTGCTCGTCCCAAACCTTCTGCACCCGCGCGGCCAAAGCATCTATCGAACCATTGTTTTCAATAACGGCGTTAGAAATGCTCGCCCGCTGCTGGTCAGTTGCCTGCGCGGCTATCCGTTGCGCTATTTCATAATCTTTCATTCCGCGCTGTTTGAGTCGAGCCACTCGAAGCTCATCTTTGGTACTAACTGAGATTACGAAATCAAAACGGCTGGCACCATTTGTTTCAAATAGCAGTGGAATCTCATTAACCACAATTGCATCATCGGGAAGGTTTTTTGATTGCTCCTCGGCTGCTTTTCTAACCAAGGGATGGATTATTGATTCCAATTTTCTTCGTTTTGCTTCATCATTAAATACCTGTGCCGCCAGCTTCGATCTATCTATCTCGCCGGAAGACAAAATCTCATCGCCAAAGGCTGCAATTACCTGTTCAAAACCATCAGTTCCTCGTTCGATAACTGATTTAGCTAGATCATCTGAATCAATTACGACAGCTCCGAGCTCCTGAAGAATCTCGCCAACTGAACTCTTGCCGGAGCCAATTCCGCCGGTCAATCCAACTCTAAGCACGCCTTAAAGCCTACCTACAAAAATAAAACTGGGCCCCGAATCAATCGAGGCCCAGAATTTTGTTTTCTTGAAACTATTCAGCTTCAGGGGTGGTAGCAGCTGCAGCAGCATCTGCGGCTTGCGCCTCAGCCTTTTGCTTTTTGTGTGCCATGAAGCGAGCTTGGGCTTCAGCGTATTGACGCTCCCACTCTTCGCGTTGCGCTTCAAAGCCAGGCTTCCACTCTTGAGTTTCTGGATCGAAACCTTCTGGATAAATGAAGTTTCCGTTCTCGTCGTAACGAGCTGGCATTCCATATTGAGTTGGATCAAAAGCCTCCACCTCGACATCATGTCCTTCATTAGCTTGCTTCAATGAAAGAGAGATGCGACGGCGCTCTAGATCGATATCAATAATTTTCACAAATAGCTGGTCGCCAACCTGCACAACCTGCTCTGGAATTTCAACATGGCGTTCAGCTAATTCAGAGATGTGAACTAGGCCTTCAATGCCATCAAATACGCGGATAAATGCACCAAATGGCACAAGCTTGGTTACTTCGCCCGGTACCACCTGATTAATGGTGTGGGTGCGAGCAAATGCCTGCCATGGATCTTCTTGGGTTGCCTTTAGTGAAAGTGAAACGCGCTCGCGCTCAAAATCAACTTCCAAGACCTCCACGGTAACTTCATCGCCAACAGCGACAACTTCACCTGGATGATCGATGTGCTTCCAAGATAGCTCGGAGACGTGAACTAGTCCATCTACTCCACCAAGATCTACGAACGCACCAAAGTTAACAATTGAGGAAACAACTCCGGTACGAACCTGACCCTTTTGTAGCTGATTTAGGAATGTGGTGCGTGATTCGGATTGAGTTTGCTCAAGGTATGCACGGCGGGAAAGAACAACGTTGTTGCGGTTCTTATCAAGTTCGATGATTCGAGCTTCGACCTGCTTGCCGATGTATGGAGAAAGATCGCGAACGCGACGCATTTCAACCAATGATGCTGGCAAGAATCCTCGAAGTCCGATATCAACAATCAGACCACCTTTAACAACTTCAATTACGGTTCCAACGACTACTTCGTCGCGCTCTTTCTTTCCTTCGATTTCGCCCCATGCCTTTTCATACTGAGCGCGCTTCTTGGAAAGAATCAATCTTCCTTCTTTATCTTCTTTCTGAAGAACAAGAGCCTCAACTCGGTCGCCAACTTTTACCAATTCGCTTGGATCAAGGTCGTGACGGATAGAGAGTTCGCGGGATGGAATTACACCTTCTGTTTTGTAGCCAATATCAAGAAGGACTTCATCGCGATCAACCTGGACAACGACGCCAGATACTAAATCTCCATCGTTAAAGTTTTTGATTGTGCCTTCAATTGCGGCGAGAAAATCTTCTGCTGATCCAATATCGTTTAGTGAAATTTGAGTTGACAAGATACTCCGTGGGGAAATGGTCTAGTAGGTAACGCTCAAGCACTGACTCCGAAACAATCATCTGGATTTACCAGCCGACCGAATTGGGCAACTCCTGCTAGGTCTGAGGAACTACAAGCTTCTCAAGCGCGGAGCGTAAGGCTACTTACTTGGGAGCTATCGGGTCAATTTGGGGTTCTGCCATCCGCGACTCTGACTGACAGCGCGACTAATGAGCGGCTAAATCCCAGCTTTTCCCGAACCCAACATTGACATCAAGTGGAGCTTTGAGTGGATAGGCATTTCCCATCTCCCTGCGGACAAGTGCTTCCATCTCTTTATGTTCTCCATCGGCAATTTCAAATATCAATTCATCATGGACCTGCAAAAGCAGTCTGGATTTCATTTTTGCTGATTTGATGGCTCTGTCTACATTTAGCATCGCGACTTTAATTATGTCTGCAGCGGATCCTTGAATTGGGGCATTTAAAGCCATCCGCTCTGCCACTTCTCTACGTTGGCGATTCTCGTGATTTAAATCTGGCAGATATCTCCTTCGACCCAAGATGGTCTCGGTGTATCCCTGAGCGCGAGCAATCACAACTACCTGCTTTAAATAATCCTGGATACCACCAAAACGCTCAAAGTATTTAGCCATCAAGGCGCTTGCATCAGTTGGAGAAATATCTAATTGCTGCGCCAAGCCGTAGGAAGATAATCCATAGGCTAAGCCGTAAGACATTGCCTTAATTGTGCGACGCATTTCTGCATCAACCTCAGAAACTTTTACATCAAATACCTGCGAAGCAACTGTTGAATGCAAATCTTCTCCAGATTTAAAGGCCTGAATTAACTCCTTGTCATCAGAGAGATGGGCCATGATGCGCATTTCAATCTGACTGTAATCTGCAGTTAGAAGATCGACATATGGTGCTTTGGCAACAAAACAATCCCTAATCTTTCTTCCTTCATCTGTCCTGATCGGAATGTTTTGTAAATTTGGCTCGGTTGAGGAAAGTCGACCCGTAGCAGTAGTCGTTTGCTGGAAAGTTGTGTGGATTCGCCCGTCATTTCCAATCGCGGAGAGCAGTCCCTCTACCGTGGTCCGCAACTTGCTAACTTCTCTGACCCGCAGCAAAGACTCTAGAACTGGATGTTTGGTGGTAGCAAAAAGCCACTCTAAGGACTCAGCATCAGTGCTGAAGCCAGTTTTTATTCTCTTAGTCTTTGGAAGATTCAGCTCCTCAAATAAAACGGTTTGCAGCTGCTTTGGTGAAGCAACATTGAACTCATGCCCCACGGATTTATAGGCGTTGTTTATCGATGCTTTCTCTTCGGATTCAAAGAAACTATGCAATTTTTTGAGCGCTGATTCGTCAATCCCGATTCCAACACTTTCCATCTCAGATAGCGCCAGCATCGTTGGCAGTTCAATGTCTCGATAAAGCTTGAGCGCATTGTGGCGTTCCAGCTCCCCCTCCAACACTTGCCATAGCTCAACCAAGTAAGCAGCGGCTTCCGGGTTCCAATTTGCACTAAACAAGTCTTCGTTTTTAACCTCTATTTCAACACCCAAATATCTGCGAAGTACATCCTCTATTTCAAGATCTCTCGCTCCTGGATTCAAAAGATAGGCCGCAACCTCGGTATCGACAGCTACTTGGGAAAGGAACTTTCTACTAATTAAAGGTTTGGCACCATGAACAATGAATCTCTCAAATCCAAAAACGCTTTGCGCAACTTCCGCAAGGATGGTTGTCGCAACTTCGCCCGCCTTAAAACTAGCTGCAACATGTTCTTCAGCTATAACCAATGAGATTAATCCAGTTGATTGAGCCAGTTGTTTCTCAAACTCTTTAGCGCTTAATTCGACAACCTTTACGGTTTTTTCCTTGACTACCGTTTCTGATTCTCCTTCGGGTGAAAGTACTTTGACTCTCTCCTTTAGCGCCTTTATCTCTAGCTTGTCGAACAATTGATTCAAATGTGATTTATCTATTCCATTCCAAGCTAAATCTTTGAAGGCAATTTCTAACGGCAGATCATGTCTTAACTGCGTTAACTCGCGATTCGTAATTACCGATGCCAATGCATCACGCAGTGCTGCTCCAGCCTTGCCGGGAACTTCATCTACTCGAGCAATTAGCGATTTAAGTGAACCGTATTCCTGGATCCACTTGGCGGCGGTCTTCTCTCCTACCCCTGGAATGGAGGGCAGGTTGTCACTTGGATCGCCACGCAACGCTGCAAAATCTGGATATTGCTCCGGAGTAAGGCCATATTTTTCTTGCACTGCGTCCGGAGTCATGCGAGCTAATTCGGTAACCCCCTTCTTGGGGTACAAAACCGTCACGTTGTCATTCACTAATTGAAATGAATCACGATCCCCTGTGCAGATGAGAATTTGCGCCTCGGAACCAAAACGATCTACAAAGGTCGCAATGATGTCGTCCGCTTCAAATCCCTCTAACTCAAAATGAGGGATTTTGAACGCATCCAAAAGTTCATTTATATAAGAAATTTGTGATCTGAACTCATCGGGCGTTGAGGCTCTATTGGCCTTGTATTCGGGAAATTTCTCAGTTCTAAAAGTCTTCCTAGAAACATCAAATGCGGTTGCGATATGTGTTGGTTTTTCATCTCGAATCAAGTTGATAATCATCGAAGCAAACCCGTAGACAGCGTTTGTATGTTGTCCAGTGGAGGTTGCGAAGTTATCTACCGGAAGGGCATAGAAGGCACGATAAGCCAAAGAATGACCATCAAGAAGTAATAGCTTCGCCTTCATAATCCTCGAATCCTAGAGCTCATCCCTGCAGATTGACGCATACAATTGGCGTCATGACTGACGCCAATTTGAATGACTTTATGCAGATTCTCAATGAACGTGGCCGTGGAGACCTGGATAAGAAGATGGGCATTGAAATCATCGAAGCCACTCCCCAACGTCTCGTTGGAACAATGCCAGTAGAAGGCAACACTCAACCTTTTGGACTTCTACATGGTGGAGCTAATGTTGTCTTGGCAGAGAGTTTAGGTTCGGTTGGCACTCATCTTCATGCTGGACCAGCCCGAAGAATTGTGGGAATCGAGATAAACGCTAGTCACCACAAATCAGCAGTGTCAGGGGTAGTAACCGGAGTGGCAACAGCAGTAACCCTGGGCAAAACCCTCTGCACTTACAACGTTGAGATTACCAACGATAAAGGCGAGAAAACCTGTACCGCCAGAATCACCTGCTTAATTCTCGCAGAGCGATAACTAGAAGATTTCGTGGGCTCCGGTACCAAGATAAGCAGATTTAACATGAGGATCATTTAGAAGATCCTTAGCCTTCGCTTCCTTAGTAATTTTGCCGATCTCAAGAACATATGCACGGTGCGCACGGCTCAAAGCCTGTTGTGCATTCTGCTCAACTAACAAGATTGTTACACCTTGCTTGTTGATTTCGGTGATGATGTTAAAAATATTTTGAATCATCATCGGCGCAAGTCCCATGGAAGGCTCATCCAGTAGCAATACTTTTGGACGGGCCATCAATGCGCGACCAATCGCTAGCATCTGCTGCTCGCCGCCTGAGAGAGTTCCTCCAGCTTGAGATGCGCGCTCCTTCAACCTTGGGAATAGTTCATAAACGCGAGCTAAATCCTCTGACATCTCTTGCTTACGAGTTTTACGGTTGTACTTTCCCATCTCGAGGTTTTCAAGAACTGTCATACCAGGGAAAATTCCGCGACCTTCCGGCGCCTGTGAAATTCCCAAATCAGCTCTTTCATATGCCGGAATATCATTGATGTTTACGCCATCAAAAATGATTTCACCACTGGTAACTGGACGAAGGCCAGAGATTGTTTTAAGAGTCGTTGTTTTGCCGGCACCGTTCGCACCAATAAGTGTGACGATTTCGCCTTGATCTACAACAATGCTGATTCCCTTAAGGGCTTCGATCTTGCCGTAATAGACGGAGAGATTCTTAACTTCAAGACGCATCGACCGGCGCTCCTAGGTAAGCCTCAATAACTCGAGGATCGTTTTGTACTTTGGCTGGAACATCATCGGCAATCTTGGTGCCGAAATCTAATACTGAGACTCGATCTGAAACGCCCATGACAAGAGACATGTCATGTTCAATCAGAAGTACCGTATAGCCGGCATCACGAATCTTGCGAATTGTTTCAGCAAGTGCTTTTTTCTCTGATGGGTTAAAACCAGCAGCTGGTTCATCAAGCAATAACAATCCTGGATTAGTCGCTAAAGCGCGAGCAATCTCAAGTCTGCGCTGATCTCCATACGGAAGATTCTTCGCCAACTGACCGGATCGTTTTGAAATTCCAATGAACTCCAAAAGTTCCATCGCTTTTTCTTTGCTTCGCGCCTCTTCACGACGAGAACGAGGCGTGCCAAAGATTGAACCAATAACGCCAACTTTATTGTGAACATCTGCTGCGGTCATCACATTTTCCAATGCGGTGCTCTCACCGAAAAGTCGAATGTTCTGGAATGTTCTAGCGATACCAAGTTTTGTCACATGGTGACGCTTCATACCAACAATTGATTGATCCTTAAACTTGATATCACCTTCGGTTGGAGTGTAAACGCCAGTAATTACGTTGAAGACTGTGGTCTTGCCGGCGCCATTCGGTCCAATAAGCGCTGCAATCTCACCCTCGTTTACATGGAAATTAACGTTGTTGAGCGCAGTGACGCCACCAAACTTCATGGTTACGTTGGAAAGATCAAGTATGCGATTTGTCATTTCATCTCGCTTTCAAATTTCTCGCGCTTCTTGCGAGGCAACAATCCGTCAGGACGTAAATTCATAATTAGCACCAAGACAATTCCGAATACCAACTGACGTGGTTGAGTGAGGAATCGAATTCTTTCTGGCAAGTAGGCCAATATTGCTGCGCCAACCATTACTCCGAAAGGATTGCCAATTCCACCGAAAACGACACAGGCTAGAACCAGAATAGAGACGTTCAAGCTGAATTGATCGGGGACGATTGAAAGGATCTGGCTGGCATATAGACATCCACCAGCGCCACCAACAGCAGCACCCAATACGAAAGCCCAGACTTTGTACTTGAAAGTCGGCACTCCCATCAATTGCGCAACATCATCATCCTGACGGATTGCATCCCAAGCTCTTCCTGGACGACGCACAGCCATTCGACGCACGGCCCAATAAACCAAAAGAGTCATGGTCACTAGTAGCCAGTAATAGGGTTTTGGATTAAGAATTTCGAATTTCATGCCGAACAAATCTGGCGGTGTTGGGATGCCAGCAATACCGCGTGCACCACCAATGAACTCTTCGTTAACCGCAACAATTCGAACAATCTCTCCGAAACCTAAAGTTACGATTGCTAAGTAATCGCCACGCAAGCGAAGCGCAGGCGCACCAAGCAGAACACCCGAGAGCATTGCAAGCCCCATAGCAATCGGAAGAATTTCCCAGAAGTTCAAATTCGTACGAGTTCCAAGGACGCCCATCGTGTATGCGCCAATTGCAAAGAAGGCAACAAAGCCGAGATCGAGCAAACCGCTCTTTCCGACCACAATGTTTAGACCAAGGGAAAGCAAAACGAACATTCCTATTGGATAGAACAGAACTGACTCGAACATGGAGCCTGGGGTGTTAATCAATGGATTATTAAGGAATGGAAGCGCATAAATAAACACCACCAAAGAAACAACCAAGGATCTGCGCTTTAGTTTGGAGGCGTTCTCCCACCAAGTTGCTCCGGCATCTCTGAGATTAATCATGTCTCTATACCCTCGCCTGCTGAATCGATTCGCCGAGCAATCCAGTCGGCTTCAACAATAGAACTAGAACCAAAATTGTGAAGGCAATTACGTGCTTCCAGGCAGTACCTAGTAAGACTGATCCGTAAACCTCTAATAAACCTAGTGCAAATCCGCCAACCAATGCGCCGCGAATATTTCCAATTCCTCCGAGCACAGCAGCGGTGAAAGCGCTAATGCCCAAGAAAAATCCAACACGGAATGAGGTGTTTTCGTAAACCAAGACATAGAAGAAAGCAGCCGCTCCAGCCATCAATCCACCCATTAAGAAGGTGACTGTAACTACGCGGTTAATGTTGATTCCCATCAAGACTGAGGTCTGCTCATCCTGGGATACTGCGCGGATTCCTTTGCCAATTCGGGTCTTGGAGATGAAACGATCTAATACAAACATCATTAAGCCAGCTGCAAAGATGACCAGCAACTTGTCATTTCTGATTTGCGCACCTGCGATTTCAGCAACAAGTGATTTTTCAAAGAAACGAGGAAATTCGCGAGGTAAAGAATCCGTCATGATTCGGAATGCTTCAACTAAAGTGATCGAAACTCCAATTGCGGAAATCAAGGTAGCCAGCTTTGTTGCGCCGCGCTTACGAAGTCTGCGATAAGCGACTATCTCCACGAGTACCGCCACAATTCCTGAGGTCAACATTGCAACCACGAGACATACAACGATAGTTAATATCAACTTGCCACCAGACAGCGGATCATCCTCAATCTTTACGCCCATAATGTTTGATGAAGCCATTAGCGCTGCGAAGGTGCCAATCATAAAAACTTCAGAGTGGGCAAAGTTGATTAGTCGAAGTACGCCATACACCAAGGTGTAGCCGAGTGAGATAAGTGCGTAGATAGCACCGAGAGCAATTCCATCAAATGTTAAAGATGGAAACTCTGAGAAAAGTAAACCGAAATCCATTTTGTTTTGGGCCACGCTTTCTTGCAAAGAGGAGTTATGGCTTTAGTTCTGGAACTGCTTTTTGAATCTTACCTCCGAAACTCTAGAGGAGCGGTTTCCCGCTCCCCTAGATATTTCGTTACTACTTTTTAGCTATGAATCTAGCTAGGTAGATTTACTTGATTGCGCCGGTAAGGACGATCTTGCCGCCCTTAATTACGAATCCGTTTACATCTACTCCTGCTACTTCACCCTTCTCATCGAACTTCAAGGTCTTTGAAAGTCCCTTGTGTGAGTTCTTCTTGATGTAGTTAAGGATTGAAGCACGATCCTTGTTGCCCTTCTTGATAGCGGCAATAAAGAAGTTCGCTGCGTCATAGGACTCAGTGGTGTAAACACCAGCATCTACGCCCATAACCTTCTTGAACTCCTTAGCAAGCTTCGCGTTAGCAGCCTCTAGCGGTACAGCAGGAGCGGTTAGAAGCGCGCCTTCTGCAGCTTTACGAGCAAGCTTTACGAACTGCTGATCAAGAACACCATCGCCAGCTGCAAATACAGCCTTTGAACCTGAGTCACGTAGCTGCTTAACAAGAACAGCTGCTTGGCTGAAGTAACCGGTGTAAGCAACAACGTTAGCCTTTGACTTCTTAATCTTTGCGATTGTTGAAGTGAAGTCTGTTGTTCCCTGTGGTGTTGTTTCCTTGCCCACGATGCGTGAACCAAGTGTGAAATCAACAAGCTTTGCAAGACCAACTGAGTAGTCTGTTGCATCGTTGATTAGGAACACCTTTGCATTCTTTACCTTTGATGTGATCAAGCGAGCAAGCGCTGGACCCTGATAATCATCAGTTAGAACCGCACGGTGGAAAATCTTTCCGCCGAAATCAAAAAGTGTTGGGTTTGTTGCAGATGGAGTGATGATTGGTAGTCCTGCTGATAGGTAAACAGGAAGAGAAACACGTGATGCTCCTGAGTATGCAGGACCAACAAGTGCTACAACGCACTCATCTTGTGGAACGGAAGGTGCGATTGGGCCTGCAACTGCAGGATCTCCCTGATCATCAACTTCCTTAACTTCGATGTCTAGTCCGGACTTCTTAACAGCGAACTGAACGCCGCGAAGCTCGTTTAGACCCAATGCCGCTTCTGGACCAGTCAATGGACCCTGGTAAGCGATTTTTAGTTTGCCTGTGCAAGCTGCGTTAGCTGCTGGTGTAAGAGCTACTGTCATACCCAAAGCAAGTGCAATTGCAGAGACGATTGAAGATACTTTCTTCATTTAACGCCTTTCATTCATGATCATGCCCCCTGGGACAGGGAGGGGTGAAGGCTAACGGCACACTCGCCTTTTCCACAAGGAAAATGACGCTGAAAAGGCATAACTTTCTCGTTATGTGAGATTTTTTTGCTCACGAAAAAGGACTGGCTAAGCAAGACGGGGCGCCTTGGAATTATCCAAAGCGCCCCGTATCACTTGGGTAATGCTTGAGTTTTACTTAATCGGACCTGACAGCACAATCTTGCCGCCCTTAATTACGAATCCGTTTACATCCACGCCCGCAACTTCACCCTTATCATCGAACTTCAAGGTCTTTGAGAGTCCCTTGTATGAGTTCTTCTTGATGTAGTTAAGAACGGTGGCACGTGACTTGTTGCCTTTCTTTATTGCCTCAAGAAAGAAGTTTGTTGCGTCATATGACTCTGTTGTGTAGACGCCCGGATCTGAACCCATTACCTTCTTGAATTCTTTAGCCAACTTCGCGTTAGCTGAATCAAAAGGAACGGCAGGTGCGGTTAGAAGCGCGCCTTCTGCAGCCTTTCGAGCCAACTTAACAAATTGTTGATCGAGAACTCCATCGCCACCTGCGAACACTGCCTTTGAGCCTGCATCACGCATTTGCTTTACAAGGACAGCAGCTTGGCTGAAGTAACCGGTGAAAATAACCGCGTTAGCTTTGGATTTCTTAATGCGAGCAATTGTTGAAGTGAAATCAGTTGTGCCTGTTGGAGTGGTCTCTTTGCCAACTACCTTAGATCCAAGAGTAAAGCCAACTAATTTTGCTAACCCCACTGAGTAATCAGAGGCATCATTGATAATGAAAACTTTTGCATTTTTAACATTATTGGTAACCAACTTTGCCAATGCAGGTCCTTGGTAATCATCGGTTAGAACCGCACGGTGGAAAATCTTTCCGCCGAAATCAAAAAGTGTTGGGTTTGTCGCCGATGGTGTAATCACTGGCAGACCAGCTGAAAGATAAACTGGAAGTGATACACGTGACGCACCGGAATACGCAGGTCCAACTAGACCGATAATGCATTCATCTTGTGAGACTGAAGGAGCGATTGGGCCCGCGACCGCTGGATCTCCTTGATCATCAACTTCTTTGACCTCAACATCAAGGCCGGATTTCTTGACTGCGAACTGCACGCCGCGCAACATGTTCAGACCTAGAGCTGCATCAGAACCAGTAAGAGGTCCTTGGTAAGCAATTTTCAGCTTGCCGCTGCATGCTGCATTTGCCGCTGGAGTTAATGAGACTGAAAGACCGAGCGCCAACGCTACGGCGGTAAATACTGAAATTATCTTCTTCATTTTTGCCTTTCGAATTGAAAAATCTCGGCATTGAGATAGTTGAATCTTAAACTAAATTTTCTAACACGGAAATAGAGTTTCAATATATGAGATGTTTAATCTCTATTTATCAAGCGTGGTGGAGGGGTTTATAACCGCCTCAGCGACCTCTTTCATCGTAATTCTTCGGTCCATAGCCGCTCTTTGAATCCAGGAGAAAGCTTCCGGCTCAGAGAGATTTAACGCCTTCATCAAAATCCCCTTGGCGCGATCTATCACCTTCCGGGTTTCCAGACGATCGTAGAGATCGGCAACTTCAGCCTCAAGAGATTTCATCTGCCGATGTCTACTGATTGAGATCTCGATTGCTGGAAGCAGATCATTAATTGTGAATGGCTTTACGACATAAGCCATAGCGCCGGCATCGTTAGCACGATCAATTAAATCTTTTTGACTAAAAGCGGTCAGCATAAGTACGGGAGAAACGGAAATAATTTTCTCGGCTGCTGAGATTCCATCGAGTACCGGCATTTTTACATCGAGAATGGCCAGGTCTGGTTTATGTTCATTTGCAAAATCAATTGCTTCTTGACCATTGCTTGCTTGCGCCACAACTTCATAACCAGCATCTTGCAACATCTCAACAAGATCCATGCGGATTAAGGTTTCATCTTCGGCGACCAAGATTCTGTACTTTGCCGAAGATTCGGTTGTCATGTGCCTCGAGTCGGATTTGAACCGACACTATGCAGTGTTTGAGACTGCCCTCTCTACCGTTGGAGTACCGAGGCCGGAGCGAGAAAGTGTTCGTGCCAATTCTAGCGATATGCCGGAGCCACACCACCTACAGCATCGCCAACTTGATGCACCCGCATCGCATTAGTCGAGCCTGGAATTCCTGGAGGTGACCCCGCAACAATAAGTATTAACTCGCCCTTTGAAGCGCGTTGTGACTCTAAAACCATCGCATCTACCTGCTTAACCATCTCATCAGTTGTTGTGACTAATGGGGTCAAAATAGGTTCCACTCCCCATGAAAGGGACATTTGGTTAAAGGTTGCGGCATCAGGAGTTAAGGCCAAGATTGGAATGGAGCTGCGCAAACGCGACATTCGTCGGGCGGAATCTCCAGATTTCGTAAACGCTGCAAGATATTTCGCGCCAACAGTAGATCCCACTTCAGTTGCAGCTTTGGTGATCGCTCCGCCTTTTGTACGTGGATTGTGTTGCAAGGCTGGAATTAGATGAAGGGCTTCTTGTTCGGTCTTTTCAATAATGCGCGCCATAGTTTGAACCGCTTCGATGGCAAATGTTCCAACGCTAGTTTCACCAGAGAGCATCAGGGCATCTGCGCCATCTAAAACCGCATTTGCACAATCAGTGGCTTCAGCACGGGTTGGGCGTGAATTAGTAATCATCGAATCAAGCATTTGCGTTGCAACGATAACCGGCTTTGCCATTTCACGAGCTAAAGTCACGCAACGCTTTTGTACCAATGGAATGTCTTCGATTGGCATTTCAACTCCGAGATCGCCGCGAGCCACCATGATTCCATCGAAAGCAGCAACAATCTCTTCAAGATTTTCTACCGCTTGCGGCTTTTCAATTTTCGCAATGACTGGAAGTCGCACGCCAACTTCATCCATAATCGCATGAACATCATCAATATCTTTAGCTGAACGCACAAAGGACAATGCGATGAAATCTGCGCCGGCTTTTAATCCCCAACGAAGATCATCTTTATCTTTGTCAGACATAGCGGGAACTGAGACCGCAACTCCAGGAAGGTTAATTCCTTTGTTATTAGAAACCGGGCCTGGCTCAATAACTTTGGTGATTACATCATTTCCTTTTACTTCAATTACTTCGACGGTAACTTTTCCGTCATCAATCAAAATCCGATCTCCAGCCTTACAGTCCCCTGGAAGTCCTTTATAAGTGGTTCCAACTCTTTCTTTGGTGCCAGAAATTTCCTCTGTTGTGATGGTGAAAATATCGCCACGTGACAAATCATGAGGGCCATTTTCAAAGCGACCTAAGCGGATTTTCGGACCTTGAAGATCGACCAGAATTGCGACTGGCTTACCGGCATCTGCCGCAGCTTGTCGGATTAGATTGAGTCGATTTTGGTGTTCATCGTAACCACCGTGAGAGAGGTTGAGGCGAGCCACATTCATTCCCGCGGCTATGAGCGCAGCGGCTTTCTCTGGGCTTTCGACTGCAGGACCCATCGTGCAAACTATTTTGGCGCGGCGCATTTTTCTATTTTATTCCATTTCTCTCTGATACCGAAATCTCAAAAGTTGATTTGAATCAAACGGTTAATGGACGTGCAGTTGGTTCGATTGGAGCAGGTAATTGGGTTTGACCCATCAATTGGCGATCAACTGCGGCTGCAGCGCTTCGACCTTCTGCGATGGCCCAAACGATTAATGATTGTCCTCTGCCGGCGTCGCCACATACGAAGACATCTTCAACATTGGTTTGGTAATTTGCGTCTCTAGCGATGTTGCCGCGTTGATCGAGTTCCAGACCTAATCCAGAAACCAACTCATTTTTCTCCACGCCAGTGAAGCCCATGGCTAGAAATACCAAATCAGCTTTTAATTCACGTTCGGAGCCAGGAACTTTTTCAAATTTTCCATCAACCAGCTTTGTTTCAACAATTTTCAAAGCTTTTAATTTTCCAGATTCATCGCCTATGAACTCCTCGGTAGAGATTGAATACAACCTCTCCCCTGATTCTTCATGAGCGCTACTGACTCGATAAACCATCGGATATGTTGGCCAAGGTTGAGTACTTGGTCTTTCCTCCGTTGGTCGAGGCATAATTTCAATTTGGGTGATACTTGCAGCACCTTGTCTCACAGCGGTGCCCAAGCAGTCAGCACCGGTATCGCCTCCACCCAAAATAATTACATGCTTGCCATGGGCATTAATTGGCGGGTTCTCTGTTAACTCATTTAGTGCTTGCTTATTGCCCCAAGGTAAATACTCCATCGCTTGATGAACTCCGCTAAGAGCTCTACCTGGAATATCTAAATCACGCCATTGAGTTGCACCGACGGCCAGAACTATCGCGTCATAGCGATTTCTTAAATCTCGGGCGGAAATATCTGTTCCGATATTAACTCCCGCGCGGAATCTAGTTCCTTCTCGCTGCATTTGATTCAAGCGACGATCGAGTACAGCTTTCTCCATTTTGAACTCTGGAATTCCATAACGAAGAAGCCCGCCAATCTTTGGCGCTCTTTCATAAACCACGACGGTATGCCCTGCGCGAGTGAGCTGTTGTGCAGCAGCTAATCCAGCAGGTCCAGAACCAATCACAGCAACAGTTTTTCCGGTCATGCGGTCTGGTTGCAGCGGTTTCACATTTCCAGAGTTGAAAGCTTCTTCAATGGTCCGAAGCTCAATCTGCTTTATGGTTACTGGATCTTGATTAATTCCTAAGACGCAAGAGGTTTCACATGGAGCTGGGCAAAGGCGACCTGTGAATTCGGGAAAGTTATTTGTCGCGTGCAAACGATCGATTGCATCGCTTTTCTCGTTGCGCCAAATTAAATCATTCCACTCAGGAATTAGGTTTCCGAGCGGGCAGCCTTGGTGGCAGAAAGGAATTCCGCAATCCATGCAGCGGCTAGCCTGCTTTTGAAGCGCACCAAACTCCTGCTCCTCATAAACCTCTTTCCAATCACGGATACGCACATCAACTGGGCGACGTTTTGGAGTCTCTCTTCCGGTATTGAGAAATCCTCTTGGATCAGCCATTTAGCACCTCCATGATTGCTTGCTCTGCAGATTTTCCAGATTTTTCTGCTCTTTCAATTACATCAAGTACGCGTGCGTAATCTCTTGGCATGACCATTGAGAACCTTTGCAATCCTTCATTCCAATCCTGCAAGAGTTTGTGAGCTACTTCAGATCCAGTTTCTGCATAGAACTTTGAAACCAGCCCATGCAATCTTGTTGCTTGTTCAGCCGGAACTTTCAAAACATCTACCATCTCTTTATTAACAAGACTTGGATTGAGATCAAGGACGAACGCTCTTCCGCCAGACATTCCAGCAGCCAGATTTCTTCCAGTTTCTCCAAGAATTACCACTTTTCCACCGGTCATGTACTCCAGTGCGTGATCACCAACACCTTCAACTATCGCTGTTGCGCCAGAGTTGCGAACGCAGAAACGTTCACCAACCTTTCCGCGCACAAAAATCTCGCCGGTTGTGGCTCCGTAACCAATCACGTTGCCCGCAATTACATTTTTTTCTGATGGGAATGTAGCGCGTTCATCTGGTCTGACAATCAAACGACCGCCAGATAACCCTTTGCCCAGATAATCATTTGTGTCGCCGTATAGCCTCAAGGTCAAGCCTTTAGGAATGAAGGCACCTAATGATTGGCCGGCTGAGCCATGGAAAGTTATGTCAATAGTGTCATCTGGAAGCCCCGCGCCACCAAAACGTTTTGTAATTTCAGATCCCAACATTGTTCCAACTGTGCGATTTCGGTTTCTGATTTCAAGTGAAAGCTTTATCGCTTCCCCTTTTTCAAGTGCTGGCTTTGCCAATGAAATCAATTCATTATCTAGCGCCGCGGCCAATCCATGATCCTGCTTAGTTGTGTTCTTGCGAGCAGCTTCATTAGCCACAGAAGGCAGAGCCAGAATTGGCGATAGATCAAGACCGCTTGCTTTCCAATGATCAACAGCAGCGCCAGTATCTAGCAACTCAACTTGACCGATTGCCTCATCCAAAGTCTTAAATCCAAGTTTGGCTAACCATTCACGGACCTCTTCAGCGATGTACTCGAAGAAGGTTTCGACAAACTCTGGCTTTCCAGTGAATCTCTTACGAAGCTCTGGGTTTTGTGTGGCAACTCCAACCGGACAGGTATCTAGATGACAAACTCTCATCATTACACAGCCGGAAACAACCAATGGTGCAGTCGCAAAACCAAACTCTTCTGCGCCCAACAGGGCTGCAATGATCACATCACGACCGGTCTTCATCTGCCCATCAGTTTGAACGACAATACGATCACGTAAACCATTTAACAAAAGGGTTTGTTGTGTTTCCGCCAAACCTAATTCCCATGGTGCGCCGGCGTGCTTAAGCGAAGTTAGTGGTGAAGCACCTGTTCCGCCATCATGGCCGGAAATTAAAACCACATCAGCGTGAGCTTTGCTTACGCCCGCAGCCACGGTTCCAACTCCAACTTCAGCAACTAATTTCACGTGAATGCGCGCATCTTTATTTGCATTCTTTAAATCATGAATCAACTGAGCTAAATCTTCAATTGAGTAAATGTCATGGTGCGGTGGTGGTGAAATTAATCCCACGCCTGGAGTTGAGTGACGAACCTTTGCAATCCATGGATAAACCTTGTTTCCTGGAAGCTGTCCACCCTCACCAGGTTTTGCTCCCTGTGCCATTTTGATTTGAATGTCATCAGCATTAACTAGGTATTCACTAGTGACGCCGAAACGTCCAGAGGCAACCTGCTTTATTGCAGAACGCTTTGAATCACCATTTGGCTCTGCCTTGAAACGTGCAGGATCTTCGCCGCCTTCGCCAGTGTTTGATTTTGCTCCCAAGCGATTCATGGCGACAGCCAAAGTTTCGTGAGCTTCTTGTGAGATTGAGCCGTATGACATCGCACCCGTTGAGAATCTCTTAACAATCTCCGAAACTGGTTCGACCTCTTGAATTGGAATTGGCTTGCGCATTCCTTCTTTAAAGGTAAACAGACCTCGCAAAGTCATCAATGACTTGGCTTGATTATCAATCTTGGTGGTGTATCGCTTAAAAACGTCATATCGCTTTGCTCGAGTTGAGTGTTGCAATGTGAATACAGTCTCTGGATCAAATAAATGCGGTTCGCCTTCGCGTCTCCATTGGTATTCGCCACCAATAGGAAGTCTCTTGGAGCCAGGAACCTCTCCTCCAGGTGGATATGCGATGTGGTGTCGTGCGATTGTTTCTTCTGCAATTACCGAAAGATCAACGCCACCCAATCTTGATGTTGTACCAGTGAAGTACTCATCGATCACAGCTTGCGATAAACCAATAGCTTCAAATACTTGTGCACCGGTGTAAGAGGCGATGGTTGAAATACCCATCTTGGACATAACCTTCAGGACTCCCTTGCCCAGGGATTTGATTAAGTTCTTTACCGCTTTTTCCGGAGTGATTCCCGTAATTACACCCTGCAAAACTAAATCTTCAGCAGTTTCCATTGCTAGATAAGGGTTTACCGCAGCAGCTCCATAACCAATCAACAATGCGACGTGGTGAACTTCCCGTACCTCGCCGGTCTCAACTACCAAGCCAACCTTGGTGCGGGTTTTCTCTCTAATTAAATGGTGATGAACCGCTGAGGTTAGAAGCAAGGATGGAATTGGAGCGTTTTCCGCATCTCCATCTCGATCTGAAAGCACGATGATGCGCGCACCATTCTTTATGGCTTCAGATACTTCAGCTCGAATTTCCTCAATTCGATCCCGTAGTCCTTCGCCGCCGTCAGCAATCGGGAATAGGCCTCGCACTACATGTGCGGTAAGACCAGGATGATTATTCTCTTCGTTGACGTGGATGATCTTTGCTAGCTCATCATTATCAATTACTGGGAAAGCAAGTGAAATCTGACGGCAAGATGCTGGACCCGGATCGAGCAGATTGTGTTCCGGTCCAATGGATCCACCAAGAGAGGTAACTAATTCTTCGCGGATAGCATCCAACGGAGGGTTAGTAACCTGTGCGAAAAGCTGGGAGAAGTAATCAAAAAGCAATCTTGATTTTTCAGATAAAGCGGCGATTGGAGTATCTGTGCCCATAGAACCAATTGGTTCGATTCCAGATTTTGCCATTGGCGAGATAATTACTCGCAACTCTTCTTCCGTATAACCAAAAGCGCGCTGTCTGCGCAATACTGATGAGTGCGGATAAATGATGTGCTCACGCGCAGGCAGATCTGAAAGTCTGATAATTCCAGCATGCAACCACTCCCCGTATGGAGCGCTTTGCGCCAACGAACTTTTTATCTCTTCATCTTCAATAATTTTTCCTGCAGCGATATCAACCAAAAACATACGACCCGGCTGCAATCTTCCTTTGCGAACTACTTTTTCTTGCGGAACATCTAGCACGCCAACTTCACTCGCCAGAATCACCAATCCATCATCAGTTACCCAAAATCGTGATGGGCGTAAACCATTTCTATCCAACACCGCGCCAATTTGGTTTCCATCAGTAAAGGTCACACATGCTGGACCATCCCAAGGTTCCATCAAAGAGGCATGGAATCGGTAAAAATCACGAAGCTCAGCTGGCATGGTTTCGTGGTTTTCCCATGCTTCCGGAATCATCATCAAAATCGAATGCGGCAAAGTTCTGCCACCTAAGTAAAGCAGCTCTAGAACTTCATCAAATGAGGCTGAATCACTGCCCGCTGGATCCACGATTGGAAATAGACGCTTGATGTCGCCTGGAATCAAATCGCTTTCTAAAAGCGCTTCGCGAGCTGCCATCCAATTTCGATTGCCTTTAACGGTATTGATTTCGCCATTGTGAGCAATAAATCTATATGGATGAGCTAGCGGCCATGATGGAAAAGTATTTGTCGAAAATCTCGAGTGAACAAGAGCTAGCGGTGATTTGAATCTTTCATCAGATAAATCTGGAAAAAACTCTTCCAACTGTCCGGTTGTGAGCATGCCTTTATAGACAATGGTTCGTGAAGAAAGCGAAGGGAAATAAATCGAAAGTTCATGTTCTGCTCTCTTGCGGAAACAGAAAGCTCTGCGATCGAGATCAAGATCTGATAAACCTTCAACGCTGGCTACAAATATCTGTTCAAAATGTGGCATTACCGATAACGCCGTTGCGCCAAGTGACGCTGCATTGATTGGCAGATCACGCCAACCTAAAATTTCTAAGCCTTCTTCTTTTGCTAGTTTTGAGAGATGGGCTTTATTTGCGAAATCCTTTGGTAGGAAAACAATGCCGGCCGCGTATGAGCCAGCATCAGGTAAATTAAAACCAACAACGGCGCGGAAAAACTCATCTGGAATTCTGGTGAGAATTCCTGCACCATCACCGCTATTAACTTCCGCACCAGAAGCTCCACGATGTTCTAGGTTTCTAAGTGCAGTAAGGCCTTGTGCAACAATTTCATGAGTTGCGACTTTATTAAGTGTGGCCACCATTGCAACGCCGCAAGCATCATGCTCATTTGCCGGGTTGTATAAACCCTGAGCAGCTGGGATTGCCGAAAAGGCGGAGTTGATTGCCACGTTTGGTCCCTACTTTTTTCTAGAAGATTAGTGGGACGGCAATGGCCCGAGAACACGAAATCTATCAACAACTCCGCCGAATAGCGACGTCTAGAGGCTATTCCGACTTAAATGAGTTGAATATTTTTAGATCCCTGAAACATGGGCGACCTGGCCGACCAATGCGGTGATGGCCATGCCCAAAATTCCGCCGAAAAGAATTCGTCCTGTGGTTCTGGCAATACTTGAACCTGCGGTTTTCGCGCTGATCACTCCCGCCACTACTAGGCCAATCAGGGTCATGCCAATTATTGATAGGGCTTTTCCGCCCAAGCTAGGGGCGAGTGCACCAAACAGTGGAATCAAACCTCCAGCGGTAAAGCTCATAGCTGAGGCAAACGCGGCCTGAAGCGGACGAGCCTTCGTCGCTTCATGCTGGCCCAATTCATCACGAAGATGCGCGCCAAGAGCATCATGTTCATGCAGCTCTCTGGCCACTTGTTGCGCTGTTTGTCTTGTAAGGCCGCGGGCTTGATAAATTTGAGTTAGTTCCTCTAACTCACCTTCTGGATCAATTGCTAGATGTTCAATTTCCAGTTTTCGATCTGACTCTTCAATATCATTTTGCGAGCGCACAGAAACATACTCACCGACCGCCATTGACATCGCACCGGCGGCGATTCCAGCCAAACCAACAGTCACCACAAGATCATTTTTCTGCGCAGAGACAACACCAATCATTAGCGAAGCGGTGGAGACCAAACCATCATTTACACCTAAAACCGCAGCACGTAGCCAGCCAGCTCGATGTGTTCGATGATCTTCGTTGCGTAGATGTATCTCTTCCAAACCCATAGGTCAAACTCTACCCTTGAGTCGAAGCTGATTGTGTATTTTTGCGGCGCAAAATGTAAGTTAGCGCCAGCACAAAAAGAATTACGCTGGTGAAAATGTTGAGTCGAATGCCGAATAAAAGATTTGCATCATCAATTCGGACACTCTCAATAAATCCTCTCCCTAAGCTGTAGAGAGCGACATAGGCAGCAAAGATGCCTCCCGCAGGCAAAGATCGCACTCGCCTACTACGCCACAAGAAGATGGCAACCAAAAGGCACCAAATTGACTCATAGAGAAAAACTGGATGAAATGTTTCAAAACTTGAATATCCGATTGGGCGGTAAGCGACAGGAATTTCAAGAGCCCAAGGTGTATCCAGCGGACGACCAAACAACTCTTTGTTGAACCAATTTCCCCATCTACCAATCGCCTGTGCAATTAGTAATCCGGGCGCCAAGGCGTCGGCAAACTTTGCAAAAGGAATATCAAGATTTTTCGGATGCCGCTTATATGCGAAATAGGCGGCGACGAAACCAAGGGATATCGCACCCCAGATGCCAAGTCCACCCTCCCAAATGTAAATAGCTGCGATGGGATCTCCACCAACGCCAAAGTATTTTTCCGGCGAGGTAATGACGTGATAGATCCGCCCGCCTATAACGCCTGCTGGAACTGCGAAAACCGCTACATCGCCTACAACACCACGTTGACCGCCAACAGCGACATAACGTTTGTTTCCAATTAGGACCGCAGCAAGAACTCCGAAAATTATGCAGAGCGCATAAAAGTGAAAAGTTAGTGGACCAACTTCAAACTGTGATTGTGCAGGAGATGGAATGGCAGCAAACATTAAGGTCTAGCTGCTTCTACCGCCGCCTTAAACTCATCAAGCTTGAAATCAGCGCTGGTGCGATTCCATAGTTTTCCATTAATGAAAACTGTTGGAGTGCCTTCAACTCCATTTTCTTTCATCGACTTTCCGACATTGGAAACAGTGTCGGCAAACTTCTGATCATTAACGCAGCTTTCAAACTCCGGGCTCGTTATGCCCAATCGCTTTCCAATCTCCACCAGATTTTTATTGGAGAAAATTCCACTGTTTTCACTCGCCTGTACTTCGTACAAAGCACGGTGGTACTCGATAAATCGGCCTTCACTTACTGCGCAGTTAACAGCATTAGCCGCTCGAACTGATTCTTGTCCTAGGAAGGAAGCCATGTGATAAACAACTTTAGCTTGGTTGTCTCTTACCAAAGTTTCTAGATACTCACTCATCTCGGTTTCGAAAAACTTGCAATATGGGCACTGAAAGTCTTCCCAGATATCGATACGAAATGGATTCTCATCATTGAAGGAAATTCCAAAATCATTTTCTTCGAGAACTTTGCCAACCAGAGGCGCTCCGTTATTGGAGGAATCAATACTCTCAATGGTTGCAGGCAACGATAATTCTGAAGAGCCACGCTTATCGATAACGGTGAAGATAAGGCCGGACAGGACAACAAGCGCCACCATGCCAATCACGATGTTTCTTGTAACGGTGTCTCCGGCATTTTTCACTTTACGATCGTTACGAGGACGCGGTTCTTTTGGCACTTTTGCTCCTTCTACTTTCCCCTCACACCTTGTGCGAGCTCCGAGGCGAGAACTTTAACCCGTTCCAATGCATCTTTCTCATCGGCAGCCTCTAAGACCAACTTAATGAAAGCTGAGCCCACGATTACTCCATCGGCATATTGGGCAACCTGTGCAGCCTGTTCACGAGTGGAAACACCAAGACCAACGGCCACTGGCAAATTAGTGTGTTTGCGTACCCGCTCGACAAGCTGTTGAGCCGCGCCTGATACCGCGGTTCGCGCTCCTGTGACACCCATCAAACTTGCGGCATAAACAAAACCTGAACAGGCATCAACCACTTTTGGCAACCGCTCATCACTGGAGCTTGGGGCTACTACATACACTCTCCCAATTTCATTTTCTTTAGTTGCTGAGATCCATTCCGCCGACTCTTCAATTGTTAAATCCGGAGTAATAACTCCCACTCCGCCTGATTTAGCTAATCCAGCGACAAAGTTAGCCACACCTGCTCGCTCAATTGGATTCCAGTAAGTCATTACTAAAGCGGGTACATCGACGCTATTCACAACCTCAAAAACATCTTGAAGCGAGGTTTTGTTTTGCAAAGCTATTTCAGCAGCTTGTTGGATTACCGCACCATCCATGACTGGATCGCTGTAGGGAAATCCAACTTCAACAATGTCCACGCCACCATCAACCATTGCCGCAATAATCCTTTTTGAAAACTCCAAATTCGGAAAACCTGCCGGCATGTAACCGATTAAAGCCGCACGATTCTCTAACTTTGCTTGATCAAATACCGCTTGGAGTTTTTTGTTCATGAATGAAGCTTTAACCTAAAGTGGAATGCCGAAGTAGTTAGCGGCAGTTTTTACATCTTTATCGCCACGGCCAGACAAATTAATTAGCAGGATTGCCTCAGAGCCAAGTTCGTTTCCAACCTGAAGGGCGCCTGCCAGTGCATGTGCCGTCTCAATAGCCGGAATGATTCCTTCAGTTTTGGATAACAGAGCAAAAGCATGCATCGCTTGATCATCAGTAATTGCTCGATATTCCGCTCGACCAATCTCATGCAAATACGCATGCTCCGGGCCAACCCCTGGGTAATCCAAGCCGGCAGATATCGAGTGAGATTCAACGGTCTGACCATTTTCATCCTGCAAAACATAAGAGCGAGTTCCATGCAAAACGCCAGGAGAACCACCGACGATTGTTGCTGCATGTTTACCGGTCTCAACGCCTGATCCGCCTGCCTCAAGTCCGATTAGACGCACTCCAACATCATCGATAAATGGATGGAAAATGCCAATCGCATTTGAACCTCCACCGACACAGGCCAACACCGCATCAGGTAGTCGACCCATCAAATTCAAAACTTGTTCCCGCGCCTCGACGCCAATAATTCGATGAAAATCACGAACCATGGTTGGAAATGGATGTGGGCCAGCAACTGTTCCTAATAAGTAATGCGTTGACTCGACATTTGTTACCCAGTCGCGCATAGCTTCATTAATTGCATCTTTCAAAGTTCGAGAGCCGGTAGTCACCGGAACAACCGACGCGCCTAAAAGTTTCATTCGCGCAACATTTAAAGCTTGTCGCTTTGTATCTTCTTCACCCATATAAACAACACACTCAAGACCTAGCAAGGCTGCAGCAGTTGCTGATGCAACTCCATGTTGTCCGGCACCGGTCTCAGCGATAATTCGTTTTTTGCCCATACGTTTTGTAAGCAAAGCTTGACCAAGTACATTATTTATTTTGTGGCTACCGGTGTGGTTTAAATCTTCGCGCTTTAGCAAAATTGTTGCGTTGCCTGCATGCTGTGCGAATCTTTTTGCTTCAGTGATGATTGAGGGGCGTCCGGTGTAGGTCCGGTGAAGCTCTGCTAACTCATTTTGAAAATCAGGATCCAATTTCGCGGCCACATGGGCGGCTTCTAACTCCTCCAAAGCAGCGATTAGTGCTTCAGGCACAAACCTTCCACCAAATTGACCAAAGTGGCCCAGAATCTCGGTGCGCTCCATATTTGGATTCTACGGCTTAATCGCGATTGTCGATATTCAGAAAATCTGAGATTGTCTTGAACGGATCTCCCGATTTAACCAAAGTCTCACCTACCAAGATTGCATCCGCCCCTGCGGATCGCGCCATTTTGACATCGTCAATCGTTGAGATTCCTGACTCAGCCACTTTGTAAATATGGCTCGGGATTAACGGCAGCAGCCGAGCAAAATTTCCTAAATCAATCTCTAAAGTCTTCAGATTTCGAGAGTTAACGCCGATGATTTTTGGGTTCAAATCAAGAGCGGTCTCCAGTTCATCTTGGTCATGTACCTCAATAAGTACTTGCATTCCAAGAGCCTCGGCCAGTTGATAGAAATCCCTCAACTCTGATTTATCTAGTGCAGCCACTATCAAGAGCATTAGATCCGCTCCGTAGGCTCGCGTCTCCTTAACCAGATACTCATTAACAACAAAATCTTTACGCAGGACTGGAATTCCTATATTTGCCTTCACCGCTTGAAGATCAGATAAGGATCCACCAAATCTCTGTTGCTCGGTTAGAACACTGACAACCGCAGCACCAGCTTTTTCATAAGTTTGCGCAAGCAACTCCGGTTTTGGGATTTGCGCCAATTCACCTTTGCTGGGAGACGAGCGCTTGACCTCAGAAATTATAGAAAAAGATTTGTTTTGTAATGAATTTAAGGCACTAATCGGCGCAGAGGCAACGGCAATCATCTCGGCTAACTCAGAATCAGATATGCGTCGCTTTTCTAGGTCTAGCAAAACGCCTTCCACGATTGAGTTAAGAACGCTCATTGCTTACTCGTTCCATCAGTTAATAAATTTGCAGCGGTGATTGCCGCAAGTACAACGGCCGCCTTGTTTAGACATTCTTCGTATTCGCTGGAGGGATTTGAATCCGCAACGATTCCAGCTCCGGCTTGCACGTATGCTTTTCCTGATTTAATGACCGCGGTTCTAATCGCAATACAAGTATCAAGATTTCCCACAAAATCAACATAGCCAATCGCTCCACCGTAGATGCCACGTCTCGATGGTTCACTAGCTTCAATTATCTCCATCGCTCTTGGCTTGGGAGCGCCAGACAAAGTACCGGCCGGGAAAACTGCATAAAGCGCTTCTACCGGGGATTTTTCTAGGGCTAATTCTCCCGTAACAGTGGAAACAATATGCATGACATGGGAGTAGCGCTCAAGCTGCATAAACTCGACGACATTTACCGAGCCCGCACTGCATACTCGCCCTAAATCATTTCTACCTAAATCAACCAACATCAAATGTTCCGCACGCTCTTTGGGATCTGCCAACAACTCCTCTCCCAATCGCAAGTCCTCCTCCGGCACCGAGGAGCGTTTACGTGTTCCAGCAATCGGATGAACCATAACTTCAGTTCCACTTACTTTGACCAACGCTTCGGGGCTGGAACCAACAACATTTACATCATCGGCAAAACGGAACAAGTACATATAAGGACTTGGGTTGCTTAATCGCAGCATTCGATAAACATCTATTGCATCAGCGGAGCAATCAATTGTAAATCGTTGCGATAAAACGACTTGAAAAGCTTCACCAGACTTAATCTCTTCCTTAATTTTCAGGACTCGATTTTGGAACTCCTCACTGGTGAAATTTGCGTCAAAGATCGGCTTTTGCGGCACGGGAATTTGAGCAACTGTGCTTGGAATTTCCTTTTGCAGGTCTAACCGCATTTTTGAAAGTCTCGATAAAGCTGATTCATAGGCTTGATCTACTCGTGCATCAGAACCATCCCAATTGATTGCATTTGCAATCAGAGTCACCGAACCCTTCAAGTGATCATAAACAGCGAGATCGGTGGTCAACATGAAAGCCAGCTCTGGAAGTTTTAACTCGTCTTTTGCAATTTCTGGCAGGTTTTCCAATCGGCGAACCGCGTCATATCCCATATATCCAACTAATCCCCCCGTAAGTGGAGGAAGGCCGGGAATTTTCGGTGATTTCAAATGTTTGCTTGCGATTTGAAAAGCTTCGAGTGGATCTATTCCGAACGGTGCGCCAGCCGGCATTACCCCTAACCAATGCGCTAAACCATTTTGCTCAGTAAGGGTTGCTTCACTAGATACTCCAATGAAGGAATAGCGAGACCAAGCTCCTCCATGTTCAGCAGATTCCAAAAGAAATGTGTTTTCTCGATTCTCCGTTAACTTTGTGTAAAGCGTCAATGGCGTTTCGTTATCGGCTAGAAAACTCTGCGCCACCGGAATTACATTAAAGCTCTTGGCAAATTCACGAAACTCCTCTAATGAAAGCAAGCTCATCTCGGTAATTCAATCGTTTTATGAAAACAGGTGTTCTCGCCTGTGTGACAGGCCGGTCCATGACTGTGAACTAAATAAAGAAATGCATCTGAATCACAATCAAACTTTATGGCCGCAATCTCCTGCTTGTTGCCCGAAGTTTCGCCCTTAACCCAAAGCTCATTTCTACTTCGACTCCAAAAGGTTGCGTTCTTACTTTTGATTGTGTTTTCTAAAGCCGCCTGGTTAACCCAGGCCAGCATGAGTACCTCTTTTGACTCCATGTTTTGCACCACGACAGGCAGAAGTGAGTCTGGGCTCTCAAAACGAGCCAAGAAATCCTTGTTTGTCTCTGGATTAGAACTAGAAGTCATTTGCTAATCCTGCCCTATATGCCAACTTGTCGCACTGAAAAACCTTTTCGAGACAAATCCCGTTTGATGTCACCAATTCGGTAGATTCCAAAGTGAAAAACACTGGCCGCCAAGAGCGCGTCAGCTCCAGATTCAATCGCTTTTCCGAAATCTTCAATGTCGCCGGCTCCGCCGCTAGCGATAATCGGAATTGCGGAAATTTCCCGCACTTTTCTAATCATCTCAAGATCGTATCCAGCGCGGGTGCCATCCATGTCCATCGAATTTAGAAGTATTTCTCCTGCACCTCGATCTATTGATTCTTTAATCCAATCCAATGCATCAATACCAGTAACGTTTCTACCGCCGTGGGTTGTTACTTCAAAACCGGACTTAGTGCGGCCCCGCTTTGCATCTATGGATAAAACAATTACCTGATTTCCAAATCTTTCACTTATCTCATTTATTAAAGAGGGATTTTTTATTGCTGCGGTATTAATCGAAATTTTGTCCGCACCCGCCCTTAAAAGTTCATCAACATTTGCTACCGAAGATATTCCGCCACCCACGGTCAATGGAATAAAAACCTCTTCTGCAGTACGTCGTACGACCTCAAGGGTAGTTTTTCTACCTTCAGAACTTGCCGTGATGTCTAGAAAAGTAAGTTCATCAGCTCCTTCGGCGCCATAGATCTGGGCCATTTCAACCGGGTCGCCAGCATCTACCAAGTTCTGGAAATTAATACCTTTTACTACCCGACCGTTTGATACATCAAGACAGGGAATGATTCTCGTGGCGAGTGTCATTTACTTTTCCAAACCTGTTGCATCGCCATATGCAACTGTGATTGCTTCTGACAAGTTAAATGCCCCGGCGTACAAAGCCTTTCCGACAATGGCACCTTCAACGCCAATTTCAGTCAGGGCCCGCAATTGTTTTAGATCCTCCAACTTTGAAACTCCACCTGATGCAATCACCGGTCTACTTGTCGCGGCGCATACTTCACGGAGGAGACTTAAGTTAGGACCTTGCAGAGTTCCATCCTTATTGACATCGGTGACTACGTATCTAGCGCAACCATCTGCATCTAAACGCTGTAATGTTTCAAAAAGGTTCCCGCCTTCTTTGGTCCATCCCCGGGCCGCCAAAGTATGGCCGCGAACATCCAGCCCTACCGCAATCCGATCACCAAAACGTGAGATCACTGACGCGGTCCATTCCGGATTTTCTAAAGCCGCGGTTCCGAGATTTACTCTGGCACAACCTGTTGCGAGAGCCCGTGCAAGAGACTCCTCGTCGCGGATGCCACCGGACAGCTCCACCTTAATATCAAGTTTTCCAATTACTTCTGCAAGCAGTTGATGATTTGAACCGGTGCCAAAAGCAGCATCTAAGTCCACTAAGTGAATCCATTCGGCACCAGCGTTCTGAAAATCTAATGCCGCATCTAGTGGCGCACCGTAATTAGTTTGGGCGGCCAACTCTCCTTGAACCAAACGAACCGCCTGGCCTTCACGAACATCTACAGCGGGAAGAAGTTCTAATTGCTTCATAGGCTATTAACCCAATTTTCTATTAGTCGCAATCCGGCCGGACCGCTTTTCTCTGGATGAAACTGGGTAGCTGTAATCAACTCTGTTTCTACTGCAGCAACAAATTCACTTCCATAATTACTGTAAATGCATTTGGCATTACTAACTTCATCTAGAACTCCGTAGGAGTGCACGAAGTAAAACTGTTCATTTTCTACTCCGGAAAAAGTTTCGCTTTTATCAGCATCAGTTAATGAGTTCCAGCCAATATGAGGCAATACCGGTGCCACTAACTTCTTTACTTGCTGAGGAAAAATACCTACTCCGCTAACGGACTTTCCCTCATAAAGCTCTGCACTTTGAGAGAACAGGATTTGCATCCCAACACAAATGCCAAAAATTTTTCTACCTGCAGCAAGTCGCTCTCTTATTAGTTCGTCTCCCCGCACGCCAAGTAATCCACTCATGCATGCGCCAAAAGCTCCAACTCCAGGAATTACCAAGCCATCAGCTTTAAGTGCTTGCTCAAAACTAGAGGTGACTACAACCTCGTGATTACCTCTTTCAAAGGCGCGCTGCGCGGATCTGATATTCCCAGAACCGTAATCCAGAATTGCTATCAAAGAACGCCCTTAGTTGAGGGAACCCCTGAGGTGCGAGAATCAAGCGCGACCGCATCTTTGAAAGCTTGCGCCACAGCTTTGAACTGCGCCTCTAATACGTGATGAGCATTGCGTCCTTCTAAAACTCGAATGTGCAATCCAATTCTTGCTTCGGCCACAATCGATTCCCAAATGTGACGACCAAGAGTTGTATCAAAGGTGCCGATTAGTTCAACAATCTCAGGTTGGCGGTGCACTAAATAAGGCCTGCCCGAAAGATCAACGGCCACCTGCACTAGAACTTCATCCAGGGGCACTAATGAGTTTCCAAATCTTCTTATGCCAGATTTATCACCCAGCGCTTCACGCAAAGCCTGGCCAAAAGCAAGAGAGGTGTCTTCTACTGTGTGATGTGAATCGACATCTACATCGCCAGTTGTCTTGATGGTTAAATCAAATCCGGAGTGTTTCCCAAGTTGCGACATCATGTGATCAAAGAATGGAACTCCTGTGTTTACATCTATGACACCAGTTCCATCTATTTTCAGATCCACAAGAACTGAGGATTCTTTTGTAGTTCTCTCAACGCGGGAAAATCTTGGGTTCGACATGAGGTGAATTATCCCCCATAGCGAACTTAACTTGCTACCGAATTAGAAGCCTAGCGCTGCAAAATCTGTCGTAGCGCGGCGATGAAACCTTGATTTTCTTCAGCCGTACCTACTGTCACGCGCAAATGCTCGGGAATCCCGACATCTCGAATCAGGACACCCTTATCAACTAAATCTTGCCAAAGCCTTGATGCTGGGATTTCAAATCCAGAGAAAAGTACAAAGTTCGCATCTGAATCGATTACCTGCAACCCCAGATCTTTGAGCTCTGAAATAAGCGAATCACGGCTCACTTTGAGTTGCTCAACCTCGCGCTGCAGGCTTTCTCTATTTCGTAGAGCGGCTCTGGCAGCAGCCTGAGTTAAATCACTTAAATGGTAGGGCAATCTAACAAGCAACATTGCTTCTACTAGAGTTTTCGAAGCGATCATGTACCCAAGACGGGCGCCGGCAAAGGCAAAAGCTTTGCTCATAGTTCTCGAAATAATCAAGTTTGGATGATGATTTAAAAGTGTCACCGCTGATGCCTTATTTGAAAACTCGGCATAAGCCTCATCGACAATTACTAGGGCTCCAACATTCAAAGCGACTTGCGCAACTTGAGCAATCTCTTGAAGCGATATTGAATCGCCGGTGGGATTATTTGGCGTCGTAAGAAAAACTAATCCAGGACGCTGCTCCTTAATTGCGGCAATGGCTGTGTCAAGGTTGAATGAAAAGTCTTTGGATCTTGGAATTGGAATCCATTTTTTTCCTACTGATTTAGAGATCAGCGGATGCATGGAATATGAAGGCTCGAAACCCATGGCATCGCCTTGAAATGCCAAAGCGATACTTTGCAAGATTTCATTGCTGCCATTAGCCGCCCAAATATTCTCAACTGAAAAACTAGTGCCAGAACGCTCGTTGATGAACTGCGCCAACAACTCTCTTAATTCGACAGCGTCGCGATCCGGATATCTATTGAGATGAGAAACTTGATCTGAAATCTCCTTCAAAATTGCTCGCTGCAATTCTGAATCAAGTGAGAATGGATTCTCGTTAGTGTTTAATCTGATTGCGACGGGTATTTGCGGGGCGCCGTAAGGCGATAAATCCTTCAAATTCTCATTTACGGATAGCCACTGAGGCCAACGATTGCTCATTACTTATTCCCTGATTTATAACTAGGAAGCTCTCCTGTTGATTCAAACCTAGTTGCGACAGCTTCGCCGTGCGCTGGAAGATCCTCAGAGTTTGCGAAGGCAATAACTCCTGCAGCAATCTCCCTTAAAGCTCGCTCGTTGTAACTTACAAAGTGCAAGCCTCGTAGAAAGGTTTGTACCGAAAGACCACTTGAGTGGCAGGCGCATCCCCCGGTTGGTAAAACGTGATTTGAACCTGCCAAGTAATCTCCTAATGAAACAGGAGTGAATCGTCCAAGGAAAACAGCGCCGGCATTTCTTATTTCTTGACTGGCTTTTCGAGGATCTGCAACTTGCAACTCCAAATGCTCTGCGGCGTATGCATTTGCTATTGCTAAAGATTGCTGCAAGTCATCAGTCAAAACAATCGCAGATTGGATTCCACTCAGCGCTTCAGTTATGCGGGCTGCATGTTTTGTTTTAGCAGCACGAAGCGAAACTTCTCGTTGAACCTCGGTGACCAATTCCAGTGAATCAGTAATCAAAATGGCCGCCGCGATTGTGTCATGTTCTGCCTGACTAATCAGATCTGCAGCAACTTCATGGGCGTGTGCTGTTTCATCAGCAACGATTGCAATTTCAGTAGGACCAGCTTCTGAATCAATTCCAATCTTGCCGCGCAAAGCTCTTTTAGCCGCAGCGACATAAATATTTCCAGGTCCTGTTACTAAATCAACTGGCTCCAAAACTTGAGTTGAATCTTCATTAACGCTGCTCTTCACACCGAATGCAAAAGCTGCAATTGCTTGAGCTCCCCCCATGGCATAAACCTCTGTAATGCCAAGTAGTGCGCAGGTTGCCAGAATAGTTTTATTGGGCCAACCATCATTTTCTTTTTGAGCCGGCGATGCTAGGGCTATGCTTTTAACGCCCGCTATCTGAGCTGGAACCGCGTTCATAATTACCGAACTTGGATAAACTGCTTTTCCGCCCGGCACATAAAGTCCAACTCGATCGACTGGAATCCAACGTTCTTCAACCTCTCCGCCATCAACAACTTTGGTGTTAGTAATTCCTCGGCGCTGATCGGAATGCACAGTTCGCACTCTGCGGATTGATTCCAAAATGACCGCCTTAAGGGCTGGAGCTAACTCCTGCAAAGCAGAATCGATAACCGCCTGCGGAACTCTGATTGACTCAGGCGCAACGCCATCAAATTTCAAACTTAATTGCTTGAGCGTATTTTCGTCACCATTTTGTACCGCATCCAAAATTGGTGTGATTTGTTCTAGCGCGCTTGCGATATCCATTTCGGCGCGTGGCAGGAGGGATTGATACTCTGATTTTGAGAGATGTTTGCCTCTTAAATCCAGCTCGCGCATTAAGGAAGGTGTCGCCACCGCCCTAGTCTAAAGCCGGCAGATGTTTTGCGTCTGCTAATTAATCTAAAGGGACTAAACCAAGCAATCTGGGCCCAAAATTGATTTTAAATCAGCGCTTAAACTCGGAGAGGCGGTCACCTTTAAGCCATCATCTAGTCTCAAAACCGTATTTTTACTACCGCCTTCTATTTTGAGATGAACCTCGCGGGTTCCTGGATGTGAACGCAAAATCTCTTTCATGCGATCAACTACCGGCGGGGTGCAACGTTCGGCCTCTAGTCGAATGATGAATGGGCCAATCGGAGCTTGATTGATATCTGGAATCGATAAATCCAAAGCGGTAACTTGTGGCGTTTCTTCCTTCTTATCAACACGTCCGCGAACTACAACAATCCGATCCTCAATGAGATTCAATGCATGCTGTTGATAGGTATTTGAGAAGAAGCGCACATCAATCGCACCCTCCAAGTCTTCAATCGTAACTATGGCCCATGACTGTCCTTGGCGACTTACTTTGCGCTGGACGCTGGTTATCAAACCAGCAATAGTCACGACCTGTTCATGTCCGACACCATCATCAAAAATCTGACTAACTGAAATATCAGTTGCGGATTTCAAAACATGTTCCACACCAAGCAAAGGATGATCTGAAACATAAAGACCTAACATCTCCCGTTCGTAGGAGAGCAATAACGCCTTCTCCCACTCCGCATCATCAATATCTAGGGCTATACCTGCGATTCCAGAAGTTGTTGTTGCGCTGGCCCCACCGAACAAATCAAATTGCCCGATTGACTCGGCTCGCTTGGTTTCCATCACGGAGTCAATAGCTTCGAGATAAATATTCATCAAGCCTTTGCGGGAATGTCCCATCGAATCAAAGGCACCTGCCTTAATGAGCGACTCAATAGTTTTCTTATTACAAACTTGAACATCAACCTTGGCCAAGAAATCACCAAATGATTGGTATCTACCCTTCTCATCTCTATTTCTGGATATTGAAGCGACCACGTTTTCTCCAACGTTGCGAATCGCTGCTAATCCAAAACGAATATCAACACCGGTTGGGGTGTATTCACCATTTGAATCGTTGACATCGGGAGGCAAAACCTTAATTCCCATGCGGCGGCATTCATTCAAATAGAGAGCCGACTTGTCCTTGTCATCTCTAACGCTGGTTAATAACGCTGCCATGTACTCCGTTGGATAATTCGCCTTTAAATATGCGGTCCAGAAAGAAACCACTCCATAGCCGGCGCTGTGCGCCCGATTAAACGCGTAATCAGAGAATGGAATAAGAGTTTTCCATAACTCCTCAATCGCAACGCTGGAAAATCCATTGGCTTTCATGCCTGCTTCAAAGTGAACGTACTCTTTATCTAGAATCTCTTTGTTTTTCTTACCCATTGCTTTGCGCAATAGGTCCGCGCGTCCTAGTGAGAAACCCGCCAATTTTTGGGCGATTGCCATAACTTGCTCTTGGTAAACGATTAATCCATAGGTGTCATCAAGAATGTCTTTCAGCGCTTCACTTAACTCCGGATGAATGGGCTCAATTCGTTTGCGTTTGTTTTTTCTATCCGCATAATCATTGTGTGCGTTAACACCCATCGGACCTGGGCGATATAACGCAATAACCGCGGAAATATCCTCGAAAGAGTCTGGGACCATCGAACGCAGCAACGCTCTAATTGGCGCGCTATCTAATTGAAAGACTCCCAAAGTGTCACCGCGTGAAAGTAGTTCGAAAGTTTTTTGGTCTGATAAAGGCAAATCCTCCAAAACAATGGTTTTGCCCTGATTGTTTTTAATATTAATTAAGCAGTCATCTAGAACCGAGAGATTTCGCAGTCCCAAGAAATCCATTTTGAGAAGACCGGTTGATTCACAGGCTCCCATATCAAATTGAGTAATAATCGCACCGTCAGCTTCGCGACGATGCACGGGAATGACATCAATTAACGGTTCGCGACTCAGGATAACTCCCGCGGCGTGAACTCCCCATTGGCGCTTTAGACCCTCTAATCCCCGAGCCATATCAACGATGGTTTTGGCATCTGGATCGGTTTCAAATAAATTTCTGAATTCCTGCGCCTCGGCATATCGATCATTTTCTTTATCGAAAACCCCGGAAAGTGAGATGTCTTTACCCATAATTGCTGGAGGCAAAGCTTTTGTTAACTTCTCACCAATCGCATACGGATAGCCCAAAACACGAGTTGAATCCTTAATTGCCTGCTTTGATTTAATGGTTCCGTAAGTGATGATTTGAGCAACACGATCATCACCATACTTATTGGTGGCGTAGCGAATCATTTCGCCACGGCGGCGCTCATCGAAATCTAAATCAATATCAGGCATTGAAATTCGCTCTGGATTTAGGAAACGCTCAAAGAGTAAGCCGTGCTTTATTGGATCCAGCGCTGTAATTCCGAGTGAATAGGAAACTAAAGATCCAGCAGCAGAGCCACGTCCGGGACCTACACGAATACCCTCTTTAGTTGCATGGGAAACCAGGTCGGCGACCACAAGGAAGTAGCCGGGAAATCCCATTTTGGTCATAACTTCTAGCTCATAATCAAGTCGCTCTACATAACCTTCGGGAACTTCATCATTAAATCTTTTCTTAAGTCCGCGATGTGCTTCCTTAATTAACCAGCTGTCCTCTGTTTCCCCTGATGGGACCGGAAATTTAGGCATTAAGTTCTCATTTTCACGAAGCGTGGTGTTGCAACGCTCCGCGATAAGCAGGGTGTTGTCGCATGCAGACTCAATTTCGCTGAAAATGCGACGCATGGTTGCGGCATCTTTCAAATAAAACTCGCCATTTTCAAACTTAAATCGCTTTGGATCTGCCAAGGTGGAACCTGATTGAATACAGAGCAAAGCCTCATGATGCTTTGCGTCATCGGCGTAGGTGTAGTGCAGATCATTTGTTGCTAGTAAAGGAAGGCCAAGCTCTTTTGCCAACTTAAGTAAATCCTCTTTAACGCGCCTTTCAATTTCAATGCCGTGATCCATGATCTCGACAAAGTAATTATCGGCGCCGAAAATATCCCGATAAGCAGCGGCAGCCGCCCGAGCTTCTTTGTATGCACCCATTCGAATTCGGGTTTGAATTTCACCGCCAGGACAACCTGTTGTGGCAATGAGGCCTTGTGAATATTGGGCCAAAATTTCGCGATCCATTCTTGGTTTGTAATAAAAACCTTCCAAGGATGCTAGTGAGGACAATTTAAAAAGATTTGCTAGTCCGATGTTGTCCTCTGCCAACAAGGTCATGTGCGTATAAGCGCCGCCACCTGAAACATCATCCTCTCCACCCTCTGCCCACTTCACTCGTTTCTTATCAAAACGGGACTCGGGTGCAACATAAGCCTCAATACCGATAATCGGCTTGACCCCAGCCTTTTTCATGGTTTTATAAAAATCAAAAGCACCAAAAACATTGCCGTGATCGGTCATCGCAATTGCACCATCGCCGGTGCGCGCAACCTCTGCGGCTAAAGTTTCAATCCGAGCAGCACCATCCAACATCGAATATTCGGTGTGTACATGTAGATGGACGAAACCCTTGCTCACGGGCGGTGAGATTACTCCCTTGCGCTCACTTAACAGTCAATAGCTCTAAGGCGCGTTGCAGATCTGCCGGTAGCGGCGCGTGAAGTGTGATGCGCTCATCAGTTGATGGTTGTGTGAAGGTCAATTCGATCGCATGCAACCAGGGACGCTTGAGCTCCACGCGCGCAGCCAGCACTGGGTCGGCTCCATACGCCAAATCTCCAACCAGAGGATGGCGCAGCGCATTGAAATGAACTCGGATTTGGTGGGTGCGTCCAGTCTCTAACTCCACCCGCAATAAAGAGGCGCTGGTGTAATACTCCAGTACGTTGTAGTGAGTGATGCTTGGTTTTCCATCTGCGACAACCGCAAAACGATAATCCTCTCTTGGGTGTCTTCCGATCGGAGCATCAATTGTTCCCTCACTTGGATCAATATGACCTTGTACTAATGTGTGATAAACCTTTTTTACGGTTCGGTTTCGAAATTGATTCTTCATCGCTGTGTATGAAGTTTCATTTTTTGCTAGCAACATCAAACCAGAGGTTCCGGCATCAAGTCTTTGAACTATTCCCTGTCGCTCTTGCGGACCAGAGGTTGAAATTCGATAGCCACGTGAAATCAATGCGCCGACTACCGTTGGTCCAGTCCATCCTGGGCTTGCGTGCGCGGCACAACCAACTGGTTTGTTAACTACAACGACATCTTCATCATCGTAAACAATTTCTAGCTCTTCCATTGGGGTTGGACGTAACTCAAGTGGGTCATATGGAAGTGGCATGGTTACCACCAATCGATCTCCCACTCGAACCCGATCTGATTTTGATAAAGGCTTTTTGCCCTGCAGGACATCGCCCGCATTCAATAAATCTGCGACATTACTTCTAGAAAGCTCAAGCAGTTTAGAAAGTGCTGAATCTACTCGTTCGCCATCTAACTCTTGCGGCACCAGGATGGTCCGGCGTTCTCGCTCTGTGCTCAAGATGCATCCTTTGGCTGAATATTTTTCATGGATAAGAAGGTTAAGAGTAAGCCGGCACAAACAATTGCAGAATCTGCGATGTTAAAAATTGGCCAATTAGGTAATTGAATCCAATCAACAACCTCACCACGCCAAACCCCTGGAGGTCTTGTGATTCGATCCCACAAATTTCCTACTACACCGCCGAGTAGCAAAGCTAAGCCAATTGCCCATCCCTTATTGGTTACTTTTCGCATGTAATAAATGATGAATGCTGCAACGCAAAGCTTTAAAGATGAAAGCAATGCCGTTGCATCGGTAGCAAAACTGAAGCCTGCGCCGGGGTTTGTTCCATAAGTTAGCTTTAAAAAATCACCTACCAACTTGATTGGCTCACGAAACTGCAAATAACTTGCGGCCCAATTCTTAGTTGCTAAATCTGTAGCAAAAACCAGACAGGAAATTGCTATAAATAGTCGTCGCGCGCTCAATGCACGTGACGACTCTATCGGCGCTCTTCCTTCTGTTTGCATAACATGCAGAGAGTTGCGCGAGGGAATACTTGTAGTCGCGCTTTTCCAATTGCATTTCCGCAATCTTCACAACGACCATATGTTTTTGTATCGATTCTTTCCAATGCTCTCTCGGTTTGCAGCACCATGTCACGAGCGTTGTACACCAAAGAAATCTCATGCTCTCGCTCGAAAGTCTTTGCTCCGGCATCGGCTTGATCATCGCCAGCTCCAACACCTGAAGCCTCGATCAGATCATCCATTTCACTTTCAATTTCCTCTAACTCTTTTTTCAAACGAACTAAGTCCTTGGCTAATTCGGCGCGAATTGCCTTTAGTTCGGTTGCGGTCCAGTTCTCTTCACCTTCAATTACAAATGGGGCTGGCGCAGCCTTGATTGGCTTTAATGATGGTGCCTTTTTCCCCGGCTTTGGTTTACGAATCGGAGGCGGAAGCACTAAACGCTTTTCTTCAACAACTACTACATCGCTAGCCTCAACCTCAGGTTTGTAAACTGAAATAGTTGTTGCGCCACCTTTAGCGGTGCTACTTGTCAATGCTGTTTTGTGGGCGCCTTTAATAATTTCGGCCTCAGGTTTTTTTGCTGGCGCCTTCTTGACTGGCGGTTTTGCCAGTGTTGGTTTTGCCAGTGTTGGCCTTACCGGTGCCTTCTTGACTGGCTCCTTTTTTGCTGGCGCCTTCTTGATTGGTGCCTTTTTTACTGGTGCCTTCTTAGCAGGTGCTTTTTTGGCAGGTGCTTTTTTGGCCGGCAGCTTCTTGGCGGGTGCTTTTTTCGCTGGCGCCTTTTTGGCTGGAACAGGTTTAGCTGGTGACTTCTTTAACTTAGCCACCGCTGAAGACAATTTGTTTTTCAATGCCACAACGGCGAAGGCTAAAGGTTTCAATCGATAAAAGCCACTCGCCTCGCGATGAGCTAGACTTCGACCCTGCAAAACCGTTTTAAAGCTTGCACAAACATTCGCATAGAACAGGCCATCACCTGCGAGCGAGTTGGAAGAAATGAGCCGAAAGCTGATTTTGGCCTCATCTAGAACCAACGGCAAGATCAAGAAAAGTGGTGAACTCAAGAACTTTGTGAAAGTTCTTCCCAGGTTCGCAAGGCGGGTGGTACCGCGGTCATAGATCGCCCCTCCAAATCTGAGTAAGTGCAAAGCGCACTAGCTTGTTGGATTTTGGAAGGGAACACATGAGTAACACATCCCCATTTAAATCTCTCGCACCTTCCATCGATTTGCCTGCCATCGAACATGAAGTTCTCTCATTCTGGCAGACCCAAGATGTTTTTCATCAAAGTGTTCGTGCTCGATCGGGCGGGGAATCTTGGACTTTTTTCGAAGGACCACCAACTGCAAATGGTTTACCGGGTACCCACCACATTGAGGCTCGAGTTTTCAAAGATGTTTTCCCACGCTTTCACACCATGAAAGGCAAACATGTAATTCGCAAAGCTGGATGGGATTGTCATGGATTGCCAGTAGAAATCGCGGTTGAAAAAGAGTTGGGCTTTTCGGGTAAGGGCGACATAGAGAAATATGGAATCGCGGCCTTCAACGATAAGTGTCGCGAATCAGTTCAGCGACATGTGAATGCCTTCACCACCATGACTGAGCGAATGGGATTTTGGGTTGATTTCGATGAGGCTTACTGGACGATGTCTAATGAGTACATCGAAAGTGTTTGGTGGTCGCTGTCTCAAATTCACAAAAAGGGATTACTAGTTCAAGATCATCGCGTCGCTCCTTATTGCCCGCGCTGCGGAACTGGTTTATCTGATCATGAGTTAGCTCAGGGTTATGAAACTGTTAAAGATCCTTCGGTCTACGTTCGTTTCCCAATTACTTCAGGGCCGCTAAAAGATTTAAATGCTTCTCTCCTGGTCTGGACCACAACCCCATGGACCTTAGTTTCCAATACCGCAATAGCAGTTCATCCAGATGTTGATTACATCGCGGTGAAAACTGCCGGAACTGAAGAAATGCCAAGTGAGGTATTGGTTGTTGCCGAGCCTTTGTTATCTGTGGTGTTATCTGTGGCCGGCGAGGGCGCTGAGATTTTGCAGAAGTTATCTGGCAAAGAGCTAGAACGAACCAGCTATTCCCGCCCCTTTGATTTCATTGAAATTCCTGATGCTCACTTTGTCATTCTTGCCGATTATGTAACTACTGAAGATGGAACCGGTTTAGTACATCAAGCTCCAGCTTTTGGAGCCGATGATTTACAAAGCTGCAGAAAATATGAGCTTCCTGTGGTGAATCCTGTTTTACCTAACGGACATTTCGCTGATGAAACAACCCTTGTGGGCGGAATGTTTTTCAAGGATGCAGACAAACCTTTAGTTAAAGAGCTAAAGAGCAAAGGTGTCTTATTCAAACATCAGCAATATGAACACTCTTATCCGCACTGCTGGCGCTGCCACACTCCCCTTATTTATTACGCGCAACCATCTTGGTACATCCGCACCACAAAAATTAAAGAGGCCTTGCTGCGGGAAAATGCTGCAACTGATTGGCACCCAGAAACCATCAAGACTGGAAGATTTGGCGATTGGTTGAATAACAACATCGATTGGGCGCTATCACGCAATCGATATTGGGGAACGCCACTTCCAATCTGGCGTTGCGAAAACGCACATGAAGAATCATTTGGCTCTTTAAAAGAGCTAGCAGCTAGAGCTGGCCGAGATCTAACTGGATTAGAGCTGCATCGTCCTTACGTCGATGACATTTCATTTAATTGCACTCAATGCACATCGATGATGATGCGCACCCCTGAGGTTATTGATTGTTGGTACGACTCTGGAGCTATGCCATTTGCACAATGGGGGTACCCGCATAAGCCGGGGTCAGTAGAGAAATTCAATGAGGCCTACCCTGCAGATTTTATCTGCGAAGCGATTGATCAAACCCGTGGATGGTTTTACACACTTATGGCCATTGGAACACTGGTTTTTGATAAATCTTCCTATAAAACGGTGCTCTGTCTTGGACACATTCTTGATAAAGATGGTCGCAAGATGAGTAAGCATTTGGGGAATGTTTTAGAGCCAATGGCGCTGATGGATCAACATGGTGCCGATGCGGTGCGTTGGTACATGTTGGCCGCAGGCTCTCCTTGGAGTGCGAGACGAGTTGGACATGATGCAATTACCGAGGTTGTTAGAAAGACTTTACTCACATATTGGAACACCGTCTCGTTCCTATCGCTATATGCCTCAGCATCAAATTACCAACCGACCGCATTTTCCTCGAATCTCAATCTCTCAACGATGGACCGATGGATTGTTAGCGAGCTAAATCAACTAATCGCTGAGATAGATGATGCGCTTTCAAACTTTGATTCTCAAAGAGCTGGAAATGCTTTGGCCACATTTATCGATGATCTCTCCAACTGGTATGTGCGCCGCTCTAGACGCAGGTTCTGGGATGGTGACACAGCAGCGCTTGCTACTTTGCAGCACTGCTTAACGACTCTCACAATGTTGATGGCTCCTTTAGTTCCCTTTATAACCGAACATGTCTGGCAGAAATTAGTCCGTCCCATCAACCCAGAAGCTCCGAGCTCGGTTCATCTTGCAGACTTCCCTGTTTCTGATTCTGCATTGATCGACAAGCAGCTTTCAAAAGATGTTGCGCTAACGAGAAGACTGGTGGAGCTAGGACGTGCTGCAAGAGCACAATCTCAGGTCAAGATTAGGCAACCACTTTCAAGGGCATTGATTGCAGCATCTGGCTGGAAATCCCTCTCCCAAGAGTTGCGCGACCAGATTGCCGATGAATTAAATGTTGAACAGCTAGATGATCTTTCAGCAGCTGGTTCCGATTTAGTTGATGTATCCATCAAGGCGAACTTTCGTACCTTGGGCGCCAAATTTGGCGGCGAGGTCCAAGTAATTGCAAAAGCATTGGCTGGAACGGATGCTGCTGCTCTAGTTTCAAAGGTGCGCAAAGATGGCAAAGCAGAGATTAAATTTGGTGCTGATCAAGTGGCCGAGATTCTCGAAGAGGATTTGGTTATTACTGAAACTCCAAGATCGGGCTGGGCTGTTGCTTCGCACTCCGGAGAGAGTTTGGCGCTAGATCTTGAACTATCATCAGAGTTGATTGCAAAAGGAATTGTTCGCGAAGCTATTCGTGCAATTCAGGATGCCAGAAAATCTTCCGGCTTTGATATCAGCGATCGCATTCACGTTACCTGGAACAGCTCGCAAGAGTTCGCTTCAGCAATTGAATCTGGTGCACAGTGGATCAGCGAAGAGGTCTTAGCTTTGTCTTTCAATAGAGATGAATCTCTCGGAACTAGCGAGGATGAACTGGGTCTAAAGCTTTCGCTGCAAAAGGCCTAGAACTGGCTTCTGATCTCCCATAGATCAGGAAATACTGGATTAAATAGAGTGGAGGCCAAGTATTTGGCTCCACTCGATCCTCCAGTACCTATCTTCTGACCAATAGTTCGCTCAACCATCTTTACGTGACGATATCGCCACTCCTGCAATCCTTCATCAATATCAACCAAGCGCTCGCAAATCATGGAAGCTTCAGGATCATTCCGGTGCAATTTAAGAAGTGAATCCTGCACCTGAGTTGATGGTGCATAGCTTTTGGTGAAATCCCGTTCCAAGATATTTTTCGGAATATCAAATCCTCGGCCAGAAAAATACTTTAATGCGCTATCCCAAATGGAAGGCCCGGACATAAGTTTTTCAACTCTGGTTTTGTCATGAGCTAAGAGATGAGATGCGGTCTTTGGATCGCGCCTACCCAAGATTGCTTCTACCTCCCTAAATTGAGCAGACTGGAAACCACTTGAGGCGCCAAGTCGATCTCGGAATGAATTGAATTGAAGTGGAGTCATGGTTTCCAAAATATCAATTTGCGCAACACAGATTTTCAGAATGGTTCTAATTCGCCCAAGTAACCCAAGTGCGTAATGTGTTTCCCCATTTTCTAACGCGCGCTGCGCCGCAATGAATTCATGGATTAGCTGCTTAAACCAGAGTTCATAAGTTTGATGAATAACGATGAACAGCAATTCATCATGCTCTGGTCCGCTGGATAATGGCTTTTGCAAATCAAGCAACTCATCAACCTTCAAATAGTTGCTATAGGTCAATGCGGCATCATTATTTTCTGTCATGTAACTCGAGAGCCTCCAGCTTTAACATTTTTGTACTCTCCTGAACTAACCAAATCACGCAATCTTTCAAAGCCATCAAACACCTCAACATATGAGGTTGCCAAAGGTGAGATGGCTACTCGAATAGAATTTGGAACCCGATAATCTGGAATTACATTGGAATGCTCTCGCATTGCTACGGCAATTTGCTGTGCTTCTGGATGAACAAGAGAAATATGTCCACCTCTATTCTTTGCATTTCTTGGCGTATTCAAGGTAAAACCAAGCGGCTTTAGCCAGGCCTCATAAAGCTCAATCATCATTTCAGTGCCGCGAGCGGCCTTTTCTTCAATCGCATCAATGCCCGCCGTTTCAATCATTTCAAAGGCAGACTTAATGCAACGCAAACCCATCAAAGATGGACTCGCAATTTGAAATCCTCTTATGCTTGCATCTTTTTCAAATTCCGGTCCCATAGCAAACTGATCTCGCTGTGCAAACCATCCCTGAATTGGAACTTGTAAATCATTTTGCATCCCTTTAGCGACGTACAGCCAAGCTGGAGCACCCGGCCCTGAGTTTCCATACTTGTAAGTGCAGCCAACCGCTAAATCAACTCCGTTTTGATCAAAATTCAGCGCAACCGAGCCAACTGCGTGCGCTGCATCCCACAGCAGCAATGCTCCATAACCTCTTACTAAATCTGTTAGCGCCTTTATATCCTGCCTTGCTCCCGATCGATATTGCACCACTTCTAAGCTGACTAAGGCGACATCATCACTTAAGTATTTTTCTAGAATCTCTGGAGTAATCAATTCGTTTTCTGCTATGGCTGGATCTTCATTATCGATTACAACTAAATTCAATCCGTGCTGCTTGGCCAAACCCTGCATGATGTATCGATCAGTTGGAAAATTCGCGGCATCGATAATGATGGTTTTCCGATTTGGTCGAGCTTTAATCGCGGCTGATGCTAATTGGTAGAAATTAACCGAGGTTGTATCGCAGGCCAAAACTTGTCCTGCCGCTGCACCGAGTGCGCTGCGACCAATTAAGTCCCCAACAGATTGGGCTTCATCCACCCAATGTGCCCAGCCAGTTACGACCTGTGGACCCCATTCTTGGGTTAGGAACTCATTTATAACTTTGACGGTGTTGTGCGGCAATCTTCCAAGCGAGTTGCCATCTAGGTAGCAAGTGTTCGGATCGGTAATTACAAACTGATTTTTGTAATGACGTAATGGGTCTTTTTCGTCAATTGCGAGTGCATCTGAGCGTTGCATGTAACGCAGTCTATGCAACTTTAGTTAGGCAATTATCGCAATAAGAATCTGTGTCCCAAAAAACAAAACAATAAAGGACAAATCCAGCGCAACTGGACCCATGCGCAAAGGTGGAACGAAACGTCTCACAAAACTCAATGGTTTATCGGTGATCATGTAGATAATCTCCGCCAGCGGGAGAATTATTCCCCTTGGGCGCCAGCCCGGTTTAAACATTCTCACGTAATCCAAAATCAATCTCAGAAAAAGAGAGAGCAAAAAGAGATTTAAGGCGAGAACTATCCAACTAGTCAGATTTATCACGGCGTTGCTAGATCAGCTTTGATTAAAAAGGCTGGCGTTGGCAGCCGCAGTTTTATCCTCTGAGCTCACCATTACATTTGGTGGTGATAGAAGAAATACCTTTGAGGTAACCCGCTCGATTGTTCCTGCGTGACCAAAAACTAAACCTGATGCAAAATCAATTAGGCGTTTGCGCTCTGACTCTTCCATGTCACTAAGGTTCATAATCACTGGATTGCCTTCGCGATAAAACTCACCGATTGCTCTGGCTTCACTGTAGAAACGCGGAGTAATTGTCACAATGCGATCAATTGCTGCAGGTTCTGCAGTTGGAACGACAACTGGAAGCTGAGGGGCAACACTTAGCGTAGGTGCTTGTCGCTTGGCTGGTGCGGCCGGCTTGGTACGAACATTGACAGACTCTTGAACAGTTCCGTCATCCTCAGTTAGACCTAGGTAGTTGGTCATTCTTCTTAGCGCGTTTGACATAGGTGAATTTTATGTTGAGTTCTAACGCGTACCGAGTATTGAGCTGCCCAATCGGACATGTGTCGCGCCAAACTCCATTGCGACTTTAAAATCACCACTCATACCCCCGGAGATAAAGCGCGCTTCTGGAATTAAGTTTTGCAGCCGATGGCTCGCATTCTGCAAATTAGCAAAAGCCGGGGCAGGATCCTGATTTAGCGGGCCTACCCCCATTACCCCCACTATCTCTAGACCAGCTTCATCTCCAACGACTTCAACAAACTCTTCAAGGGATTCAGGTTTGATCCCACTTCGCTCGCTGCCAGCTGAAAGCTCTTGATCGAGATTTACTTGAATGAAGCAGCGCTGTTTCTTATTTTGGGCTCTAGCTAATTCTGAGATTTTCTTGGCATGGCTCACATCATCTAAAGAATGTATGAAATCGCTCCACTCCACAATCGATTTCAACTTGTTGCTTTGTATCCCGCCCTGAAAATGCCAGACCGCATCTGCGGGAAGCTCTTTTGATTTGGCCGATCCCTCTACATCGCGATTTTCCCCAAACTCTCGGTGCCCCAAGTCGTAAAGGAATTGCACATCACTCGCGGGGAAAGTCTTAGTTACAACAATCAGGGTCACGCCAGGTTTCAACTGGGATTTAATCTCATCAAGCCGGCTCGCAATCTCCGATCTACGATCCATATCAGAGAGCCCCCATCAAGGAAATGACGCCAGCTTGTCTACCGGTTATGCCATCCCTGCGGTAAGAAAAATAACCATCATCATGAGATGTGCATTTTTTTAACCGCTCCCATTTGATCCCACCTGAGTTGAGTTGTGAAATTAACCCTGACTCAATATCTAAACATGGTTTTCCGGAAGCAGATTTAAGACTCGAACTTGCAGCTGGCACGAGTTCTACAACCTCATCGTATACATCCTGATCCACTTCATAACACTCAACACAAATGGAGGGGCCGATATGAGCAGAAATCTCATCGCTTTTGATCTGACAACTTTCAAAAAGGTTTAACACCTCTCGCAAAATATCTAATGCCAGACCTCTCCTTCCAACATGCACCGCCGCAACAGCGCGTGGACTTTCCAGCAAAAGAGGGATGCAGTCTGCCACTAGTGTTACTAGGGCAACATCCTTTCGAGTTGTAAACAAAGCATCTGCATCCGGAGCAAAAGTGGAATCAGATTTCTCATCAATGACAATAACTTTCTTGCCATGTACTTGATTCATGAAAAATAAATTGGTGGCGGGGATTTTAAAGTCATCTGCGAGTTGCAGACGATTTTGAGTTACGTCAGCAGGGTTATCCCCCACATGCATGGCCAAGTTAAAAGAGTTATAGGGGGCATTGCTCACGCCACCTGAGCGCGAGGTGAAAATAAACCTCGACATAAACCCTTACTTCATGAAATCTGGGATATCGATTTCATCCTCTGAAACTAACTCTTCAAATGTGATTCGGCGCCGGGCTGGTTGTTCTGGAGTTTCCATTGCAACGGCAATCGGATCATTTGCAGGTATTGGATCTGCTTGTCCACTAAGTGTTGCAGTTGAGATCACCGGCATTTCAAGTTTCTTTGGTGCACCACCATCAAATCCAGCAGCAATGACCGTTACTCGAACCTCATCACCTAGCGCATCATCAATGACGGTTCCAAAAATTATATTTGCCTCAGGATGAGCACACTTTGCCACCAATTCAGCGGCCTCACTAATTTCAAACAATCCAAGATCAGAGCCACCTGCTATTGAAAGCAATACTCCATGTGCGCCATCGATTGATGCCTCAAGCAGTGGCGAGGAAATTGCTAACTCAGCAGCGCGGGTTGCGCGAGCTTCTCCCCTTGCCGAGCCAATTCCCATAAGGGCAGATCCTGCGCCATCCATAACACTCTTCACATCGGCAAAGTCAAGATTAATCAAACCTGGAGTGGTGATTAAATCAGTGATGCCCTGAACACCTGAAAGCAAAACTTGATCCGCTGTTTTAAATGCTTCAGGAGCAGAGATTGATCGATCTGAAATAGAAAGCAAACGATCATTTGGAATAACAATTAAAGTGTCAACTTCCTTGCGAAGATTTTCAATTCCCTCTTCAGCTTGTGAAGCGCGACGTTTTCCTTCAAAACTAAATGGACGGGTGACTACACCAACTGTTAATGCACCAAGTTCTTTTGCAATCTTCGCAACAACAGGTGCGCCACCAGTGCCAGTTCCGCCACCTTCTCCAGCGGTAACAAACACCATGTCTGAACCGCGCAAAACCTCTTCGATTTCTTCGGTGTGATCAATTGCAGCTTGCTTGCCAATTTCTGGAGCAGCACCTGCACCAAGACCACGGGTTAACTTTCTGCCGATATCGAGTTTTACATCTGCATCACTCATTAGAAGCGCTTGGGCATCGGTATTAATCGCAATAAATTCAACGCCCTTTAAACCGGCATCAATCATTCGATTAACTGCGTTAACTCCACCGCCACCAATTCCAACTACTTTGATGACCGCTAAATAATTCTGTGGTGTTGCCACGATGTCGCCTCTCTTCGAACCCTAATTCTCAACTTTAGACTTAGAGTTTCCCTTTATTGTGCGCGCAAAAGTAGGCGGGCATCACCTTTCAAGCAAACACCGACACAAACAATCTTTTCTTATCTCTAGGTGTTTGTATCTCGGCAATGAAAAGCGGATCAACGGCTAACAATTGGTGAAACTGGATTTGAAAGATTTACATTATTAACGTTTTTGTTGGCCTTCAGCTCCATCAAACGCTGCAGTATTTCTACTTTTAAATCAATATCTTTGACACTTCCCCAGGCGATATCCAACCTTCTGTCATTAAAAACCGCCGTTGTGGAGATAGCTAGTTGGTCTTTTGCGGTCACCCGCTCAACTTTCAATGACTTCGCCGCCAACTCTTTCAGCAAATTTGCCACATCTTGACGTACCGCTTGACTGTCGTTTTGAAACGATATTTCCGGCACATCGTTCCACTCTCCAGAGTTGATGGCTCTCAAAACAGCTTCTCTGGGCAAATAGAAGTACTCCAAATCTTGATCCATGAAACCCACAGTTTCAACATTTGTACTGTCCTTCGCTACTAATTTTCCTATTGGGTTACGAGGCAAAATCTCAATATGTAACTCGCCGGATAAGAGGTTCCGATTAAGTTTTACATTTTCAACCCAAAGCATTTCTCGCAACCTAGTTGCAATTTGTTTTCTATCGACTCGGGCCAACGGTTGCCCAATTTTGACCACAGCCGGCGATCTATCAATTTTCGCCATCACATCACGGACAACTTTTTTGTCCGCTGAGTCGATGATTACTTTTTCGACGACAAACAATTTTGTCCAGCCCAACACATACGCTGAGGCGGCAATAATCAAAATACTCAGCAGGAATAATGGCCGTCTAGCGATTCGCATAAGTGTTCTTTTTACTGCTTTTCTTCGAGTGCCGCTAACACTAGTTTTCCTAGCGAGCTCACATCACCTGCACCAAGGGTGATGATGATGTCTCCGGCTGTTGCCATTTGTGCAACCTCATCCACCACCGCAGGCATAGAAGGTTCATAAGTAACTTCATTAACCTTCATTTTGTTTGAAATTAAAGAAGAAGTGACTCCGGGGATTGGTTTTTCACTTGCCGGATAAACCTCTAATAGAAAGGTGTGATCTGCCAGCGCTAGTGATTCCGCAAATTCAGCAGCAAAAGCCTGGGTTCGGCTGTAGCGGTGCGGCTGGAAAATCGTTATTACCCGTCCAGTTTGGGCATAAATTCGGGCGGTTTCTAAAGTGGCGCGAACCTCTGTTGGATGATGACCGTAATCATCAATTACCGTGACTCCGTTGATCTTGCCCTTTATTTCGAATCTACGACGCGCGCCGGTAAACAGCTTCAAACCCGCAAGAATTTCTTGAGCCGGCGCCCCAAGCTTGAGCGATACTGCAAGCGCAGCAGCCGCGTTGAAGAGATTATGTCTGCCGGTAATTGCCAATTCCATTTCGCCCAAAATTCTTCCTTTGAAGGTAACTCTGGCGACTGCGTTTTTATTTGAAACATAAATCCGGTCAAGTTTTAAATCGGCATCGGAGCTTTCACCATATGTGATTAACTCAAGTTTCGTAGAATCCGAGGATTTGATTCTTGAGATTAATCGCTGAACCCCTGGATCATCGACACAAGCAACGAGAAATCCATCCGGTTGAATCGTGGAAACAAACCCAGCGAAAATCTCATCTATTGCACTCAGATCAAGAAAATTATCGACGTGATCAAGTTCAATATTTGTGACTATCGCACCAAGTGGCCGATAAGCAATAAATGATCCATCAGATTCATCGGCTTCAACTACAAAAACATCACCTGAACCCTGATGGGCATTTGTACCCGAATTACGAACAGTCGCACCGATGGAAAATGAGGGATCCATTCCGCAATGTTGTAAGGCGACGGTCAACATCGAGGTAGTAGTTGTTTTGCCATGAGTTCCAGCAACCGCAATAGAGCGATAGCCCTGCATTAAATCAGCTAGAGCCTGTGCTCTCTCCTTGATTGGAATTCTTAGTTTTGTTGCCTCTTGAATTTCCACATTACTTTCCGGGATTGCACTGGAACGAACTAGAAAATCAGCGCCAGCGATGTTCTTTACATCGTGGCCCACAAAGGTCTCGATTCCTAAATTTCGTAGTCCGGCCAAGCTAGCTGAATCGTGAATGTCCGAACCAGTCACCTTTGCGCCTCTGGCGATCATGATTCGTGCGATGCCACTCATTCCAGAGCCACCAATGCCAACAAAGTGGGCATGCACGCCAGTCCAATTTGTCGATCCTTTAGTCATTTAGCACCTGTATCGCTAACTCAGCAATTCTTTTTGCAGCATCACTATTAGCGCCCATTTGTTTAGGAGCAAAGCTCAAAGCTTTTTGGATTGCTGCTTCGATATTGGTACTTAGCCATGCTGCATTGAAATCGGAGTCTTTAACCATGGTCGCCGCCCCATTCGCTGATAGCGCCATTGCATTATCAAACTGTTCTCCATTGCCATGAGGTAGCGGAACCAAAATTGCGAATTTGCCTACCGAAGTTAACTCCGAACAGGTAACGGCGCCACTGCGGGTGATCAACAAATCCGCGCTGGCATAGATTGCCGCCATGTCATGAAAGTACGGCATTGGGCGGTAATTATTAGTTGCCTCTGGTAACTCATTTTTAATTCCGACCGCATGAAGAATCTGAATTTCAGAGAGATGTGGCAGCGAATCCTTTATGACCTGATTAATATGCAGCGAACCTTGTGATCCACCAAAGACTGCAACTATTGGTCGCTTTGGATCCAATCCCCATTCTTGGCAACTTCGAGCTCGAATTTCAGATTTATCCTCAATATTGTGTAGCTCAGAAATACTCTCTCTGATGGGCATTCCAGTTAAAACTGAACCGGGCCATTCGCGGCGAACCGAGTCAAAATTGACCGCAACAATCTGCGCAAATCTACGTCCCAATTTATTTGCCCAACCCGGCTTGGCGTTCGCCTCATGGATAACAATCGGAATCTTGCGAAGAAATGCTGCCAGATATGCTGGCGCGGAAACATAACCACCGAAGCCAATCACAAGGCTAACACCGCGCATGGTTTTCAGCGCCTGAGTAATTGAAAGCGCTAGCTGAAAAGGAAAAAGGAAATTCTTTACCCCTAATGAGCGTGGCATAACTACTTTATTAATCATGTGAAGTTGATAGCCACGCTTTGGAACTAACATCTGCTCCAGCGCCCCATTGGTGCCGAGAAACTCGCAGACCAACTTTGGATTTATCTTTCTTATTTCATCTGCAACAGCAAGTGCTGGTTCTATATGGCCTGCCGTGCCGCCACCGGCCAACAAGATTCGCTGCGACATGGCGCTATCCTCTCGCAGTTCTAACCGCTTTTCGCTCTTTTATTTCTGCGGCGATTTCTGGATCGCGACGCAGAACTCCCAGCACGAATCCGATGGCGATGAATGTGGCCAGTAATGAGGAACCACCGTAGGAGATAAATGGCAAGGTAACTCCAACCACCGGCATGACGCTGATTACAGTTCCAATGTTAAGAATTACTTGGAAAGCAAGCCAGCACCCAATTCCCGCACATGCATATCTTTCAAATGAGTTATTGGCTCGCAGTGCAACTCGGAAAATACCTAAAATCAACAAGGCGAACAAAATTAGTACAACCAAAGTTCCAAGCAGCCCAAGCTCCTCACCAATAACTGAAAATATAAAGTCAGTGTGAGCAGCAGGTAGATTTCCCCACTTTTGTTTACTGCTTCCCAACCCAGTTCCTAATGGTCCGCCAGATGCCAATCCCATAATGCTGTGTGCTTGCTGCCAACCAACACCTTTGTAATTCTCCTCGGCGAAAGGATCAAAAAATGCGGAAAAGCGATTCATTCGATTACTTGAAGTGATAATCAAAAATCCAAAGCCAACACCAATAGCCGCGCCCAAAGTTGCAAAAACCCTCAATGGAATGCCGGCGATAAAAAGAATTCCTCCAACTATTCCAGCCACTACAACTGCGGTACCTAAATCTCTTCCCGCCAAAATTAGCAACATGATCATAAATATTCCGGGTACTACTAATTTGGCAGCGTTTGAAGCCTCACCTTGTTCGGCTCTCTGATCGTGGATACGCAGCCTCAAGGCGCACCAGATAACAATTCCGAATTTTGCAAACTCGCTCGGTTGTATCGAGAACGAACCAAAGCCAATCCAGTTGGTATTTCCACCGACCGTTTTTCCAAGCCCTGGAACCTGTGGCAATAACAAGAGCACGGCGGAAATTACTAATGCTAAGCGGGCAATAGGCTTCCAAAGTTCAACGCGCAATTTCATAGCAACCCAAGCAATCAAAACAGACAAAGCTAGAAAAAGCGCCTGACGCAACACAATTGCGAAAGAGTTTCCGGATTCATTTAACGCGGTAACAGATGAAGCGCTAAGAACCATAACAAGCCCCAAAGCCGACAGCGCAATCACAGAACCTAAAATCAAGTAGTAGGCAGAAGCAGGCCTAGAAAACAAAGATTTTGAATTAGACATTTAAATGCTCCTTAACTGCCTGAGCAAAGAATTGCCCGCGCTGTGCATAATTCTTGAATTGATCCATTGAAGCACAAGCCGGTGCGAGCAAAACTGAATCACCTTTTTGTGCCAATTCACCGGCTTTATTGACTGCTGCCCGCATCACAGAGATTCCATCTTCTTCTTCAATACGGTAAATCGGCACCGCCGGCGCGTGGAGCTTCAAAGCATTTTCGATAACTGACGCATCGGTACCAAAAAGAATTGCTGCCTTAATTCGCGCGCCGCAGCGCTGTGCAAGTTCATCCATGGCAGCTCCCTTAGCCAGACCGCCGGCAATCCATATTGATTTCAACTGTGATTGGAGAGCTGCAACAGCGGCATGAGGGTTGGTCGCTTTGGAATCATCAATCCAAGTTATTCCTTCTGACTCAGCAACTACCTCAAGTCTGTGATGATCCAATTTGAAATCTCGCAGCGCTGCCGCCACCGAGTCAGCTGTAACGCCGATTGATCTTGCTAGGGCTGCTGCGGCCATGGCATTTAAAACATTGTGCGGAACCGCGGGCTTAATATCAGATAGTTCGCATAAAGCCTCAGCTTCATTACTTATGAAAGCCCGATCAACTATCAAGTTCTCAACCAGCCCGATTTGGTGAAGGGCGGGAGTCTCTAGAGAAAACCAAATAACATCCTGCGAAACATTTCTGGAGCGTTTAACGATTTCATCATCATGAGAGTTGAGAATTACTTTGCCGGCTTTATTTGCGATTTTAAACTTCGCCGCAGCATAGTTTTCAAAACTTCCATGCCAATCAATATGATCTTGGGCAATATTCAATATTGCTACAGATTCAAACTCAGCCTCATTGCTCCATTCCAACTGAAATGAAGAAAGCTCTAATACCAATACCGATGCCTCAGAATTAGACACCGCCTCAATAGCCGTATAACCGACATTTCCACAAGCAGCAGCATTTATTTCACCTTTATTGAGGATTGCCTCTGCCATCTGAACTGTAGTGGTTTTGCCGTTTGTGCCAGTAAGAGCAAGCCAACGCTGATCTGGCGCGATTTCTTTTTTGACCCGCCAAGCCAAATCAATCTCACTAATAAGTTCGATCCCCTGCGAAATAGCATGTTTTATTAATCGGTTATCGTGCTTCCAGCCTGGTGAAACTATTCCCAGAGTTACATCTTTTAAATCCAACTCTGCTAATTCACCGTAAATGCCAGCTCCGCTAACTTTCTCATCAACAACTAGCGGAGTTGCTCCTTTGTCCTCTAGAAATTCGATAGTTGGTTTTCCAGTAACACCAGCACCAAAAACCAATACCCTGCTTCCAGACAAACTCGAAATAAAACTCACAATTAAGCAACCACCCATTGGGCATAAAAGAGTCCGAGGCCGGCAGCAACGCAAAGTCCGGCAATGATCCAGAATCTGATCACGATTGTTACTTCGCCCCAACCAAGAAGTTCAAAGTGATGTTGAAGTGGAGCCATCTTGAAGACTCGTTTACCACCGCTAATTTTGAAATAGGCAGTTTGAATGATTACTGACATTGTGATTATGACAAAAAGTCCACCAAGCGGAATTAGTAGCAGCTCTGTTCTAAGGGTCATTGCAAGTCCAGCCAATCCGCCACCAAGAGCTAATGAGCCTGTATCCCCCATAAAAATGCGGGCCGGAGATGCGTTCCACCATAAAAATCCGGCACATGAACCAGCAAGTGCTGCAGCTAAAACTGCGAGATCGAGCGGATCTCGTACCGCATAACAGTTCGTGCTGGCAGCGACTTCACAACGCTGACCAAACTTCCAAACGCCAATCAAAATAAAAGCCAGAAATGACATTACCGCAGCTCCGCTGGCCAATCCATCAAGGCCATCGGTCAAATTGACGCCATTGCTGGTTCCAAGAACCATCAATATTGCCCAAACAACAACCAGCACAACACCTAACTTGATTGAGGTATCGCGAACCGTTGATAAATACTCTGACATTGGCGTCAATCCCAAATCATCTGGGAACCTAGTTGCCAGAACTCCGAATGCACCTGCGACTAATGCTTGCCCGGCAAGTTTTTGCTTCGCACGCAAACCCAAAGATCTTTGCTTTACAACCTTCAACCAGTCATCCAGGTAACCAACCAGTCCAAGGCCCACAATTAAACCGATTACCAAAAGTGCGGATACTGTAATCTCGGCGCCGGTCGCCAAATGTGAAGTGAAATATCCAATTACTGTTGCGAAGATTAAAACAATTCCACCCATTGTGGGGGTTCCACGTTTTACATGATGGGTCTTCGGTCCGTCATCTCTTATTTGTTGTCCGTAACCTTTGCGAGCTAGAAACTTAATAAAGGCGGGGGTGGCAAAAAAACTAAAGAGAAATGCAACCGCTCCGGAAATCAAAATACCTCTCACTTGACATCTCCTTCATTTTTGATTTCCTGGTTCATCAAATCTGAAATTTTGGAAACTACAGCACTTGCGAGCTCTTCAAAGTGCTCCGCCCTGGATGCTTTAACAAGAACCACATCCCCCGGCTCAAATGCCGTTATGAGATCTTTAGCCTCTTCCACCTTCTCAAAATAATGCTTCACGGTGGATAAACCGTTTAAGCCTTGCAGATAGTTTTGATTTCCAATCGCAACGATGTGGTCTATTCCTAGCCGCTCTACTAATTCGCCAACTTCCTGATGCATGTGAGCGGATTGCTCTCCTAGTTCATGCATAGTGCCTAAAAAGGCCCAGGAGCGACCACCCCGTTCTTGTGCGAGCAGGGCCAAGGTTCTTAAAGCCGCCTCCATACTCTCTGGGTTGGCGTTGTAGGAATCATTTATCAGTAGCAACCCGCCACCTTCATGAATCTCCATACGCCATTTGCTCGCACTTTCATGCATCGAAAGTGCAGCAGCTATTGCTGCGGTGTTCAAACCTAATGCGTATGAGATTGCAGCTGCAGCTAATGCGTTTGGAATTTGATGCAAACCCAAGACGCGTAGCGCGACCGGTTCCCGTCCTTCTGGAGTAACTAAATCAAAATGTGCATAGCCACCTCGAAATTCAATATCAGCAGCTCTTACATCGCAATCATGTTTTTCACCAAAAGTAATCTTCTTTACGCCGGGAGCAAATTCCATCAGTGGTGTGAATTCATCATAAGTTCCCAGCACCGCAAAAGCTCCTGGGTTTAGACCGGCAATTAACTCACCTTTTGTTTGAGCGATTTTTTCTCTGGAACCAAACTCACCTAAATGAGCATTACCTACTTTTAATACCGCTCCTACATCAGGGGTAGCGATTTTGGTCAACGCGAGTATGTCTCCGCCATGACGAGCGCCCATCTCCACAACACAAAACCGGGTCTGAGGATTTGAGCGCAGCACGGTTAAAGGAACACCCAAGTCATTGTTGAAAGACCCTCGCGCCGCAATAGTTGGACCAGCGGTTTGCAAAACTGTATTCAACATATCTTTTGTGGTTGTTTTTCCTTGCGAGCCAGTAATTCCGATTACTTTTAAATTTGTTAGTTGAGAACGTACATAGGTCGCTAACGCAGCTATTGCCGCAAGGACATCCTTTACAACTATATGAGGTCCGGAAACCGGTTTAGTGACAATTGAAAGTGCAGCTCCATTTTTCAAGGCATCCGAGACATACTCATGTCCATCTGCGTTATCCCCTACTAAAGCTAGAAAAACATCTCCGCGGGAAATTTGTCGGGAATCAAATTGAAACTCCGCGGTTTCGGATATATCCGCTGATCCAGATAAAGCTCCATTCACAACGATAGCAATCTGCTCGGCTGACATTTTGATCATAGATGCGCCTTGATTTTCTTGCGTAGCGTTTCTTGATCACTAAAATGAGTAACTACTCCATTAATTTCCTGCCCAGATTCATGCCCTTTGCCCAGCACAACTAAAACATCTCCAGACTGGGCGATGGAAACTGCATATTCGATGGCCGCTTCGCGGTCAACAATCACTTTGCTTTGGGAATTCAAATCGATTCCCGTTGTCATTTCCTGCAAAATCTGAACCGGATCTTCACTTCTTGGATTGTCACTGGTGAAAATAGCTATTTCATAGTTTTCATTAAGCGCGCGTCCCATTTGAGCTCTCTTGCCTTTGTCGCGATCGCCACCACAACCTAAAACCCCAATCAACTTTCCAGTCTTCTGAATACTCAAAGTCTTTAGGAC
>VEQF01000030.1 GCA_018883365.1 Candidatus Nanopelagicaceae bacterium | reverse complement strand
GGCCAAACCATAGGCAAGTCCGGTGGCCGCCATCCCGAGTCGGGCTTTGCGAATCGCAACCTCTTTCGGGGTTCCTTCGCGCTCAATCTCTCCGGTAAATGTGCCAAGTAAGTCGGTATCAACCGCGGCTACCTCAAGTGAAACCCCAAGCTCAACAAATATCGGAGCAATGATCTGCTCCTTAAGGTGCTTGGTAGCAATTGCAGCTGTTGTGCCGCGATATGGATGAAGTTTCACGATTAGCTCGCATCTTATACTGCCTACATGAATGACTCGCTCTCACTAGCGGCCACAAATCTAACCTCAGTCTCAGTTCTAGTTTTTGCACTTGGGTTTATTGCCGCCCGCTTTAAGAGCGATATTCGAATCCCCGATCAGGTCTACCAAATCATCTCGGTTTATCTTTTGTTTGGAATCGGATTAAAAGGTGGAGTTTCCCTAACCCATTCCAGCGCCAGCGGATTAATCAAGCCGGTAATTGCAACTTTGATTTTAGGCTGCATTATTCCAACCCTAGCTTTTCTTGTGCTTCGCTATATAAAGGCGCTAAATGAAATTGATCGCGGCGCAATCGCGGCGCATTACGGTTCCACATCACTAGTTACTTTCACCGCTGCTTTAGTTTTTCTTGATAACTCAGATGTTTCCTATGAAGGTTTTGCTACAACACTATTAACCATTATGGAGATCCCAGGAATTATCGTGGGAATCTTTTTAGCCACCCGTCACATAACCCGTGAAGTTTCCTGGTCGGAATCACTAAAGGAAATTGTGCTTGGCAAAACGGTAATACTTTTAGTTGGCGGATTAGTGGTTGGTGCAATCTCTGGTGATGCTGGTTATGCCAGAGTAGAACCATTCTTTGTTGGTCTACTACCTGGAATTCTGGCGTTGTTCTTAATGCATCTTGGTTATCTTGCCGGCCAAAGAATTCATGTAATTAAGGAAACTGGCGCAGGGTTATTTGCTTTTGCCATCATCTTCCCGCTAATTGCTGGAGCCCTTGGTGTATTTGGTGGTTATCTTGCTGGTTTATCAGTAGGTGGAACCACAATTCTTGGTGTGCTTTGCGCCAGCGCTTCTTATATCGCCGCACCCGCTGCGGTTGGAATCGCACTGCCAGAGGCAAATCCATCACTATCAATTACCGCCAGCCTTGGCGTTACCTTCCCATTTAACTTAGTACTAGGCATTCCTTTATTGCATGCACTGGCTAAGTTTTTAATTGGTTAGTGGCTTTCGGTTTTTTGTCGCGCCCGATCTGCAATAAAGATTCCCAGAATTACCACCACACAACCGATTAATTGAACGCCATTTAGGCTCTCACTTAACCACCACCAAGCAAACATTCCGGCGAGTACCGGTTCAATCATTCCGAAGATGCTGGCGGTTGATGCTGACATTAATTTAAGTCCGCTAACCACAAATAGATACGGCGCAATAGTTCCCATTACAACAATCCAGAGAATTAATACCCAACCTGGAAGGGTGTAATCACTAAAGCGACCCAACATCTCCAGATCTTTAGTGAAAACCTCAGTTGGATAATTCCAAACCGGTAAAACAAAAAATAACAGCGCGCTCGATACTCCAAAGCCCCAAATTGAGATCGCAGCGCTAGACATAGTTTTACCTAAGCGATCACCAATTAAGAAATAACCAGCCAATGCGAGGGCATCGATAAATGCGGCGATCAATCCGATTTGATCCAGGGTTAAACCATTCCAAATCTGGGTAATCATCAACAAGCCAGAGAAGCTGAGCAAGATTGCATACCAAAGTGAGTTAGGTACATGCTTCTTCAAAACAAACCTTAAGAACAACAAGATCCAGATCGGCGCGGTGAACTCAATTAGTAGTGCGACTCCGACATACATCCGCTCAATTGCGATGAAGTAAAAAGCCTGCACAAAGGTCACGCCGACCGCGCCAAAAGCCAATAACCAGGGCAGCTCGGCCCGAGTTGGCTTTAATTCATGGCGCCGAAATACAAAGTAGACCGCAAATAACAGCAGGAATGCGCCACCGGTACGGATTTGAGTAAGCCGCCAAGCCGATAACTCATCATCAATCAAAACAATCTTGGAGATGATGCCGTTAAAGGCAAAGAGAAATGCCCCTAGGAATAGGTAAATCTCACCGCGGAGCTTGTTAAACACCTACGGAGCTTACCGGTCTGAAAACCGGTTATTAGAAAGCGGCCTCTGAAACCTTCATGATTTCGCCATCTTCCCGCTCCACAATGGCACGGGTAGCTGAAATCAATGGCAAGAAGTTATGAATGAAGTAGCGGGATGCCGCAATCTTTCCTTCATAGAAATCTTTTTCTTTGCCGGTTGCAGAGCCAATCTTTTCTGCAGCGATATCTGCTTGACGTAGCAACAACCAAGAGATGATCACATCACCAACCGCCATCAAAAGGCGAGAGGTGTTAAGACCGCACTTGTAAATCTCCTCTGGATTTTCTTGGCTCGCCATTGCATGAGCAACCAGCGCACCAATAATTCCCTGCATATCCTCCAAAGCTTTAGCCAGCGCAGCTTTTTCAGTTGCGTTGTTGCCGCCGCTTGCTGCTACCTTGCCAATTTCTTTAGCAAGTTTGGTTAATGCACGACCATTATCTTTAATGATCTTACGGAAGAAGAAATCCAATCCTTGAATCGCAGTTGTACCTTCATACAAAGTATCGATCTTTGCATCGCGTACATACTGCTCAAGTGGCCAATCCTGTGTGAAGCCTGATCCACCAAAAGTTTGTAGTGATTCAGTTCCAAGTAGAGTCCAGGCGCGCTCAGATCCATAACCTTTAACAATCGGCAACAACAAATCATTTAGATGTTCTAGCGCTGAGATTTCATCCTCTGACTTACCGGCTGCCTTTGCTAGCACTACCTCATCTTGAATTGATGCGGTGTAAAGAACTAGCGCACGCATTCCTTCGGCGTAAGCCTTCTGCGTCATCAGCGAGCGACGTACATCTGGATGATTAATGATGGTGACACGAGGGCTAGCTTTGTTAGCCATATCCTTCATATCTCCACCTTGCACACGGGTCTTGGCATAAGCCAAAGCCTGCTGATAACCAGCGGAAAGTGTTGAAATAGCTTTAGTTCCCACCATCATGCGGGCGAACTCAATGATCTTGAACATCTGTGCAATTCCATCATGCACTTCACCAAGCAAATATCCAACCGCTGGTTCATTCTCACCAAGGTTCATTTCGCAGGTTGATGAAACATTAAGTCCCATTTTGTGTTCAACGTTTGTTACATAAACACCATTACGTTTTCCAAGTTCACCGGTTTCAAAATCAAACATGAACTTTGGAATCAAGAACAAAGACAAACCTTTTGTTCCTGGACCATGTCCCTCTGGACGGGCCAAAACAAAGTGCACAATGTTTTCAAAAATATCTGCATCACCTGAGGTAATAAATCTCTTGGTACCAGTGATGTGCCAGGTGCCATCATCCTGCTTCACAGCTTTGGTGCGACCAGCGCCAACATCAGAACCAGCATCTGGTTCAGTCAACATCATGGTTGCGCCCCACTCCTTTTCAACCATGTGCTTTGCAATCTTCTTTTGCTTGTCATCACCAAGTACATGTGCAACCTGTGCAAATGCAAAACCTGATGCATAAATGTGAATCGCAGGGTTTGAACCAAGAACCATCTCAGCAATTGCCCAACGCACTGAAGGAGGAAGCTCGGTACCGCCAAGCTCTGCGGGAACATCAACCATTCCCCAACCGCCATCAACATATGCGCGATATGACTTCTTAAAACTTTCGGGAAGCTTTACATCACCAGTTGCTTTGTTGAAATCTGTTCCTTTGCGATCACCTTCAATAAAAGATGCGGCAAGATCATTTTCACAAAGTCGTTTTACCTCTTCCAACATTCCCATCGCAGTTGCGCGGTCAACGTCGGCGTAGATGCCTTTGCCGAGGATCGACTCACGATCCAAGAGGTCAAAGAGGCAGAATTCGATATCGCGGAGGTTTGCTATGTAATGGCCCATAAACCAAGGATGCTACTGGCCAGTAACTTACGCAAGATGAGCGCGCCGCTGGTGTAGGGTCGCAGCCATGTTGCTTAGCGATCGCGATATCGCCGCCGAAATCCAGGCCGGCCGGGTTCAGGTCGAACCCTTTGAATCCAAGATGATCCAACCCTCCAGCGTCGATGTGCGCTTGGACCGTTTCTTCAGAGTCTTTGAAAACCATCGCTATGAGGTCATCGATCCATCAGTTGAACAATCCGAGCTAACCCGCGAGGTTGCGGTCGCACCAGATGAGTTTTTTATTTTGCACCCCGGCGAATTTGTTCTTGCTTCAACCTATGAAGTAATCACATTGCCAGATGACATCGCAGGGCGCCTGGAAGGTAAATCCTCACTTGGTCGTCTCGGTTTGCTCACACACTCCACCGCAGGATTTATCGATCCAGGTTTTAGCGGACACATCACTCTTGAGCTTTCCAATGTCGCAAACCTGCCGGTCAAGCTTTATCCCGGAATGAAAATCGGTCAGCTTTGTCTCATCAAACTCTCATCTCCTGCTGAGCATCCTTACGGCTCTGCGGTTTATGGTTCTCGCTACCAAGGTCAGCGCGGTCCAACCCCAAGCAAATCTTGGTTGAACTTTCACAAAACAAATATCCAGTAGTTAGGCCAACTAGTTAGGTAACAATGGACGTCTCACTAATCATCATTATCGCTGTTGCACTTTTTGTTGTCTTTGGAATTTTGCAATACAACAAATTGATTCGACTCAACATCCGCGTTGATGAAGCATTTGCACAAATCGAGGTACAACTCAAGCGTCGTGCTGATTTAATTCCTAATTTAGTTGAGACCGTTAAAGGTTATGCCTCACATGAAAAAGAGGCGCTAGAAAAAGTCGTGCAGGCCCGTGCTGCATCAACTACCGCATCAACACTTCCTGCAGTTGCCGCAGCAGATGGCGCGCTAACAAATGCGCTACGTGGATTACTTGCAGTTGCTGAGGCTTATCCAGATCTAAAAGCCTCCACGAACTTTTTGCAGCTACAAGAAGAGCTCTCCACTACCGAAAACAAAGTTTCCTTTGCCCGCCAGTTCTATAACGACAATGTGCGCACCTTAAATACCGCGGTAAAAACCATCCCCACCAGCTTTTTCACCGGTTTTGCCAAGGTAGATGAGCGCGAGTTTTACGAAGTTGAGGATCCAACCATCCGCAACGCGCCAAACGTTAAGTTCTAAATTAATTCAATGTCAGATTTTCGCGCCTTAGAAGCATCTAACAAACGCAAAACATTCTTCCTGCTTTTCTTCATGGGGGTTTTGGTTTGGTGTATCTCCTATGTCGCAATCTCAACCTTTGGTGGTTCTGGTGCCGGGGTAATTCCACTTGCGGTACTAATTACTTTGGTTTCAGTCTGGGGTTCTTACTTCGCCTCCGACAAATTAGTTTTGAAGATGACCCGGGCCCAGTTAATTACTGAGGCCGATAATCCAAATCTTTTTAATGTGGTCCACGAAGTTGTAATTGCATCAGGTCTTCCAATGCCAAAGGTTGCAATTGTTAATGATCCGGCACCAAATGCTTTTGCTACTGGCCGCAATCCAGAGAACGCGCTAATCGCATTTACCACCGGGTTGTTAGATTCAATGGATCGCGATGAACTACAAGGTGTTACCGCACATGAAATGGCACATGTCGCAAACCGCGACACCTTGGTTTCTGCGGTTGCTGCAACTACCGCCGGTGTCATCGCACTGATCTCTGACATTTTGATGCGCATGCTTTGGTTTGGTGGTGCACGTAACCGTGATCATCATGGAAATCAAATGCCAATTTTCTTAGCAATTATTCCATTGATCTTGGCACCAATTGCTGCCACACTTTTAAAAGCTGCGGTTTCTAGAAAACGTGAATCACTCGCTGATGCCACCGCGGTTTCATTTACAAGAAACCCTGCTGGATTGCGTTCCGCACTCGAAGTTCTTGCGAGAGACACCACTGTGGTTCAAGCCAGATCAAATGCGGTAGCCCATATGTACATAGAGTCACCTCTGGATGCATCTGCGGCCTCAAAACTCTTTGCTACCCACCCACCAATTCAAGAACGCATCGCAACCTTGCGAAAGATGGAAGCAAACCCATTTAATTAAGCGGTAATTAACCGCACCGCGTTAATAACAATAATTGCAATCGCGACCGCAATACCGAGTGGTCTGCGTGGAACAACAGACACCAATTTAGCTGCGACCGGAGCCATAAGAACTCCACCTAATGCCAGGCCGCCAACCGCTTCCCAATCAATATCCAATCGCGAAATATTTACTAAGAATCCGACACTGGCACATACCGCAACAATGAACTCTGCAGCACTAACTGTTCCAATAATTTTGCGCGGTTCATGCTCGGTAGTTGCCATCATAGTTGGTGTAACAATTGGGCCCCAACCTCCACCGCCAGATGCATCAACAAAACCACCGGTAGCGCCCAAAAAAGTTAAATATCTAGGATTATTTATCTCTGCCATATTCGGCTTAATTGTGGTTTGAAAAACATTGCGATACAACAAAACAAAACCTAACAACAAAAGAATTGTGGAGATAAATATCTTTCCACCACTTAAATCAATAGAAGAAAGGAAAGTTGCACCAGCAAATGCACCGATTCCTCCTGGAATCGCTAACCGCTTTAGGATTTCAAAATCAACATTTTCCCGATGCCAATGTGAAACACCAGAAGCCAATGTTGTTCCAATTTCTGCCGCATGTACCGCAGCAGATGCAACGGCGGCTGAAGTTCCTAAAGTAAGTAACAAGGTAGAGCTGGTAAGTCCAAAACCCATTCCAAGTGCGCCATCAATTAACTGTGCTATCGATCCTGCTAAGGCAAAGAAAAGCCAGTTCACATAACCTCTTTAATTAATCGTTCGATATTCGCATCAATTTCCGCAGTTCCATCGAGCACTAATTCTGCATCGGTCGGCGGTTCATACTCTTGGCCGACCCCAGTCAGATTAGGCAAAGAGCCTTCTTTAGCTTTCTTATAAAGCCCTTTTGGATCCCGCTGGGCACAAATCTCTGCCGGAGTCTTTACCCAAACCTCAACAAACTCGCCATCCTCAAAGATTTCCCGCGCATGATCACGATCTTGTTTAAATGGACTTACTAAAGCCACAATCACTACAAGCCCTGCATCCACCATTAACTTTGCAACCTCTGCAACACGGCGCACATTCTCTGCACGATCTTCTTTAGTAAAACCTAAATCCTTATTTAATCCCAAACGCAGATTGTCACCATCAAGAATGTAACTATGAATTCCTGAACCATGCAATCTTTTCTCTAAAGCATTTGCGATAGTTGATTTACCAGAACCTGATAAACCAGTCATCCAAACTACTTTTGCCCGCTGACCTTTTTGAGCCGCGCGCACCGCTTTATTGATCTCATAATCATGTTTGGTGATGTTGGTTGCTCTACGTAATGCATGCACAACCATTCCGGCGCCCACAGTATTTAGGGTTACTCGATCAACCAAAACAAAGTTTCCAGAGTTTCTATTTTCAGAGTACTTGGTAAGTGGAATTGGTCCATCGGTAGCAATCTCTACCAGGCCAATCTCATTCATTCCCAAGGTGCGCGCTGATTCATGCTCCCCATTGTGAATATCTAAACGATGACGGATAGTTGTAATGGTTGCTGGCACAACTGATGAACCATTTACTAAATAATAAGAACGGGAGTGAATTAACTCCTCTTCACCCAACCACACCATATGTGCGCTAAAACGATCAGCCGGCGCTGTGAAGTCGTTGGCTTTCTCTATGAAATCACCGCGGGTTGCATCAATATCAGGCTCTAAAACCATGGTTACCGCTTTGCCGGTGTTAGCTTTTTCGATATCTCCATCAAAAGTAGCAAGGCGTGCGACTTTGGCTTTACGTTGACTTGGCAGAACCACAACCTCATCACCGATTGAAAACTCTCCCTGTGAGACGGTTCCAGATAGTCCGCGGAAGTTTTCCGCACGGGAAATCAGCTGAATACCCATTCGTGAATGCCCTGAAGTATTGGGCTTTTCCCGCCAGTTTTGAATCTCCTCCAACAAAGAGCCCCCGGAATACCAACCAACTCGGTCACCTTTGTATACGACATTGTCCCCTTCAAGCGCGCTTACCGGAATATAGGTAATTGATTCAATCCCCAATCTTTCAACGGTAGGACGCAGCTCCTCAATCAAATTCAAATAAACATTTTGATCAAAGTTCATCGCATCAAGCTTGTTGATGACCACCATAATCTTTTCGACACCCATCAAGGAACAAATTGTTAAGTGACGAAGTGTTTGAGGTCTAATGCCACGAGTTGCATCCACCAAAACCAAAGCAATATCTGCTCGCGATGCCGCAACCGCCATGTTTCGGGTGTACTGCTCATGTCCGGGTGCATCAGCAATAATCAATCGTCTGCCATCAAGTAATGACATTGATCGATACGCAACATCAATCGTAATTCCTTGCTCGCGCTCCGCCTCTAAGCCATCAGTTAACAAACTGAAATCAATTTCACCAGCCGGAATAATGGAACCTGCACGACGCACTTTTCTCGTGGTAGACAATGTGTCATGTGGAACTGAATCTGTTTCCACCAATAAACGTCCAATTAGCGTGCTTTTTCCATCATCAACACTGCCACAGGTAAGTAATCTAACTATCGGACGGGCTTGCATTAGAAGTAGCCCTCCCGCTTTTTCTTTTCCATCGAATCTTCATTATCACCATCAATTAATCGGGTAGCGCGCTCACTAAGTTTTACCCCAGTTACCTCTTCAACTACCTCTTCCAAAGTTGTTGCGGTTGACTCGACACCTGCGGTGAGTGGATAACAGCCCAAAGTTCTAAAGCGAATCATCTTCATCTCAGGTGTTTCACCATCACGAAGCGGATAACGCTCATCATCAACCATAATTAACTGTTCGCCCCGCTTCACAACCGGACGCTCTTTAGCGAAATAAAGCGGATTTACATAGATATTTTCAAGATGGATATAGCTCCAGATATCCAATTCAGTCCAATCTGAAATTGGAAATACTCGCATGGTTTGATCGGGACGAATTCTTGGATTGTAAGTACGCCACAACTCGGGACGTTGTGCCCGTGGATCCCAGCGATAACCAGCCTCACGCACACTAAACAATCTCTCTTTAGCGCGGCTCTTTTCTTCATCACGACGTGAGCCACCAATAGCGGCATCAAATCCATACTTGTCTAAAGCTTGCTTCAAAGCCACAGTGTTCATGACTCGGATGTACTCCGAGATGCCATGACTAAATGGCGTAATTCCATCCCGCAAACCATCTTCATTAATATGTGCAATGAGTTTGAGGTTATGCATCTGCACCACCTCATCGCGGAAAGTAATCATCTCTTTGAAGTTCCAGGTCGAATCCACATGCAACAAAGTAAATGGAATCGGCGCTGGATAAAAAGCTTTACGAGCCAGATGCAGAATTACTGTGGAGTCTTTACCAATTGAATATAAAAGAACTGGATTTTTATAAGCAGCAGCGGTCTCGCGAAGAATCTCAATAGATTCATTTTCCAGAGCTTCTAAAATTTCAGGCGTGCTGCGCATCAGAGAATCCTATTATTTTTCCGCTATAACTCTCGGATTGGGAAAAACAGCGTGAAGGTCGCGCCCTTACCAAGCTCTGATTCAACACTCACATTGCCACCATGCGCCTGCATGACCGCATCAACAATTGATAATCCAAGACCAGTTCCTTCAACACCATTTCTTACCCGTGAAGAATCGGCGCGATAAAAACGCTCAAAAATCTTTGCCTGTGATTCAACTGATAAACCCGGACCATTGTCAGACACCGAAACATATGTACCGGAATCATCCTGTTTTGCTCGAACCACAATCTTGGTTCCAGCTGGCGTATGGGTGCGGGCATTAGCCAATAAATTCGCTATTACTTGATGTACCCGCAAGGAATCACCTAGTACAAATACCTCATCCTCTGGCAACTCCACAGCGATTTCATGATCCGGACCAGCGGCTTGTGCTGATGCAACCGCCTCTTTAATCAAAGTACTTACATCAACCGGCTCCATTGTCATCTCACGGGATTGATCAAGCCGGGCCAACAACAACAAATCCTCAACTAGTGAGGTCATACGAACTGATTCTTGTTCAATTCTTCTAATTAACTCTGCAGTCTTTTCTTCACCGGAAATCGCACCTTGACGATGTAGCTCTGCAAAACCACGAATTGCAGTTAGCGGGGTTCTTAATTCATGTGAAGCATCCGCCACAAAGCGACGCAACTTCTCTTCACTTGCCACCTTCACTGCGAAAGATTCTTCAATACGTTGCAACATCTGGTTCAAAGCTGAGGTCAATCGACCAACCTCAGTGTCACCGCGATTTTCTGGCAAACGTGCTGAGAAATCTCCGCGCGCAAAAGCCTCCGCAGTTTCTTCAACTTCAGTTAATGGCTTTAGTGAAATTCCAATAATTCGCCGCGCAATCAATCCCAAAATAATTAGAACCAAGAAACCAACCGCAAGAAACAAAAAGCGGAGTTGGTTCATAGCCTTTTCAACACCATTGAGTGATACCGCAGTAATCACACTTCCCGCACTTGAAGGCAAACTCCTCGCCAAGACTCGATAATCGGCAGCGCTGCCCCGAGAATCTAAAGTAAATGGTTGATTGTTGTATTTCGCAACATCCGCTGGAGTAAATCCAGTAATCAAAGTTTGAATTCTTTGTGGGCTTTGGGTATCTCCCACCGTTCCTAAAATGTTTCCCTGCGCATCAAGCAAGGTAATGCTGATATCTGATGGAACTTCACGCAAAGGTTCAAATGGTTCAAACAAGGGCCGGGCCCCATTTGCATCATTGTCATCATCGCGTTCATCAATAC
>VEQF01000029.1 GCA_018883365.1 Candidatus Nanopelagicaceae bacterium | reverse complement strand
CCATTTTCTTACCCTTCCTTATTCTTATTTTCCAACACGGAAGCCGAGCGCTACCGTGAGTAGATCTAGTTGTGTTGTCATTTTGCTCTCGACTGAATTAATGCTCATCAGCCAAAGCTCCCGCTATGTAAAGCGCCGTTAAAAGAGTAAAGATGTAGGCCTGAAGACACTGCACCAAAAACTCAAAGAATGTGAGGGCGATTCCCAGAGCAAAGGCGACTGGGCTTACGACCTTCATGAAAACCGCGCCCTGCAATAGGTACTCGCCACCCAAAATAAAGATCAGCAACAGCAAGTGTCCGGCAAACATATTTGCAAACAAACGCAGTGAGATAGTTAGTGGTCGCACTACCAAGTAGGTTGCAATTTCAATTGGTGTAAGCAAAATGTAAACCGGCTTTGGAACCCCCGGCATAAACAAGATGTCTTTAGCGTATTTAAAAATTCCGTGATGGCGAATACCAACGTAATGGAAAACGAAAAATGTAATTGCACCTAATACATAAGCAAAGCTAATTCGCGACATGGTCGGGAACTGCAGCATGGGAACTATTCCGAACCAGTTGTTAACCAAGATAAAGGTAAAGAGCGAGAGCAAATACGGAACAAAACGCATGAACTCGTGGCCGATAATGTCGCGGCCTAGATCATTTCTCACAAAGGTGTAGATGGATTCACCCGCGAACTGCAATTTGGATGGAACTACCGCGGCCTTACGCGATGACAAAACGAAAAATACTGAAATCAAAATTACCGAGAGAAAAGCCAGCAAAATTGGCTTGGTTGCAAAGGTGTTGCCATCAATAAATGGAGGGAGGTTGAAGTCGCCAGCGTCGGGAGGGTTGAAACCCTCATCTTTTCCGACTTCGCCTGCAAAGTTGACGAGCACCTAGAAACTCCTCGCTTAGGAACGGCGCAACCCTAAGGGTTAAAGCGCCTACTTGCGAAATCGAAATGTGTGACCTGCCTGGTAAAAAACCGGGGTTGATTAGGTCAGATTTGCGCCTTAGGAACGGCCAAATCGAAGCCAAATTAGATACAGGGCCGAACCCATACCAAGCAACAAGCCGCCCATCAGGAAGTACTCGGTACCTAGCCAGCGGTCTAGGCCCCAGCCAATTCCGCCCCAGATGAGAAGACCGGAGATCATGTAACCCAAAATCGTCCAAAACGCGTTGTCTTCACCGCGTGGACTCAATCCGCCAGGGCGGTCCTGATTTTGATCCGTCATTGGTTCTCCTCCCCTGTAGCCGGTGTATTACCGGACTTACCTTGGATATCTAACTCTAACTTCAATTTTAGAAAAGCTCGTATTTCTCCCAAAAGCCACGCGCCTGAAATAACTAGAGCGCCAACTCCAAAGCTGCGCCGATCGACAGAGCTCTCATCGGTCAATCTGGTGACCGCAATCAAAAGAGCGGCAACTAAAGTCAACTTGGTTACATAGGAAAGCATGGCCAAAGAAAACACCGTTATTGGATCAGCATTTTTTGTCAGCTTTGAAACAAATAATGAGACTGAAAAGAAAATCACCACAACAAAGGATGCCAGCAAGCCTGCAAACAAACCTGGGGTGCCTTTTACAAAAAATCCAACTGCAACCACAAGAATGCTGGTTAACAATGCCGGCTTTAAAGCGCCGCGCAACATTGAAGTGCTTGAATGCTCTGACATCACGAGAGTTTTACCTTCTTATTTGATTTTGAGGCTGGTGTTGGTTTTGCGCGATTTGTTACCGCGATTGCAATTAACAGCAAAACTACGCCAACGATTATTGCGCTCCAAACTGGAATAAATGCTGAGAGCATCGCTGGAAGAGCCAGCATGGCTGTAGCCAAATACAAAATAACATTGGTGCGTTGTTGTGAGTTGCCCCAAGACATCAACTTGTGATGCAAATGTTCTTTATCTGGTGCGAATGGAGATTTTCCTCTGCGCACGCGACGCAAAACCGCCAACCCCAAATCCAAAAGTGGTACCGCTAAAACCGCAAAAGGTAATAACAAAGGCAGCGCGGCAGGGCCAATGTTCTCTGAAAACACTGCATTGGCATCGATTTGGCCCATCAAGGTAATAGCCGCTGAAGCCAAAACCAGTCCCAAAAACATCGATCCCGAATCTCCCATGAAGATTCGCGCCGGATGAAGATTGTGCGGCAAGAAACCAAGGCAGGTACCAATAACAATTGCGGTAACCAAAGATGGGGCGCCGGCACGGCTAAATCCATTCTCCACCGCGAGCAAATAAGAAAATCCAAAAAATGCGGCAGCAGAGATTGCAACTATTCCAGTTGCTAACCCATCCATACCATCAACGAAGTTGACCGCATTAATAATCACAATTACAACTAGAACGGTAAGTAGCTGTCCGATGTTGGTAGGCAACACAATAATTCCATCTATCGGCAGCCATAAAATTTGAATTCCAAAGTACAACAAAATTGCTGCGGCCAAACCTTGTCCTGCAAGTTTAGTAATCGCATCTAATTCATAACGATCATCAAGCATTCCCAGAAAAATTACAAAAGTTGCGGCAAGAAATATCCCTAACAGCTCTCGACTATATGCCTTGCCGACAAGTTCAAGATTTTCCACAATTAATAATGTGATCCCCATGGACATCCACATTGCAACACCACCCCACCGTGGAGTTGGCTCTTTGTGAATATCGCGCTCTCTAACTTTTGCCACCGCGTTTTGCTTCAGCGCAAAGCTTCGAACTAATGGTGTGAGCATGTAGGTGATAACACCTGCAATTAATAATGTAAGTAAGTACTCGCGCATTAACGTGGGTAGACCGGGAACTTCGCAGTCAGCTCGTGAACCTCGCCTCTGATTGCTTGTGCCCGAGAATCATCTTCGCCCTCTTTAATTGCACGAGCAATCAGTGAAGCTATTTGTGTCATCTCTGGAATTCCCATGCCTTGAGTTGTGGTGGCAGGAGTTCCAACACGAATTCCGCTGGTTACTGCCGGGGTTTCCGGATCGTATGGAATCGCATTTTTATTGAGTGAAATACCCGCTTTGCCACATCTTTCATCAGCAACTTTTCCATTTACTCCTGTGGATCGGATATCAATCAGAGCTAAATGAGTTTCTGTTCCGCCTGAAACCGCGCGCATTCCCTCTTTTTCTAGCGCTCCAGCCAATGCTTTTGCATTCTCAATAACCTTCTTGGCGTAACTCTGATACTCAGGGGTGGCACACTCTTTTAAGGCAACCGCCTTTCCAGCCACCGCGCTCATGATCGGGCCACCTTGCATGCCTGGAAATACCGCTTTATCAATGGCTGCAGCGTGCTTTTCTTTAGCCAAAATCATTCCGCCACGAGGGCCGCGCAAAACTTTATGTGTAGTGAAGGAGACAACATCTGCATAAGGAACCGGAGATGGAATTGCTTTACCTGCAACTAGTCCAATGAAGTGGGCTGCATCTACCCACATTATGGCTCCGACCTCATCGCAAATCTCTCGAATAATTTTGAAATCAATCAAACTTGGATATGCGGTAGCACCAGAGCAGATCATCTTTGGTTTAACTCTTAATGCAATTTCTCGAAGTTCATCGTAATCAATTAGCTCGTTGTCAGCCCTTACTCCATAAGACTCGACATTGAACCATTTACCAGAGAAATTTACTTTTGAGCCATGGGTTAAATGTCCACCGTGAGGCAATGACATAGCCAAAACTGTGTCGCCCGGTTTTGTGAATGCATGATAAACCGCGATGTTGGCGCTCGCTCCTGAGTGTGGTTGAAGATTTGCGTGTTCTGCGCCAAATAACTCTTTCGCACGAGCAATTCCAATTACCTCAGCTTTATCAACCTCTTCGCAACCACCGTAGTAGCGTTTTCCGGGATAGCCCTCTGCATACTTATTTGAAAGTGTTGAACCTAGAGTTGCCAGAACTGCAGGTGAGGTGAAGTTTTCACTAGCAATTAACTGCAAACTCTTTCTTTGCCGTTCTAGCTCTGACAAAACAATTCCAGCAATCTCAGGATCTTGTTTTTGCAGCGCCGAAAAATCGGGACCAAAGAAAGTTTCAGACATGCCTGAAATCTTAGGCCGGAACAGCGATATTTGGGGTTACCGCTCGCAAATCGGCGAGTGAAATTGCTCCCGCACGGCGCAGTAATACACCATCATCTTTCACCGAAATGACGGTAGATGTGGGGCCTTCCGGCAACTCCCCAGCATCAAACAAAGCTGCGTAATCTCCATCTAGGGCTGGGAAAAATGTTGATTTCCTCGTCGCAGGGCGTCCAGATAAAGCGGCGGCACCAATGGCAAGTGGTCCAGATGCGGTTGCAACATCACGCAAAAAATCAGCAGCCGGAATTCGAATTGAGATTTCATCCAAGGTTCTTTCATCTCCCAAATCCCAAACTAATCCTTGAGCTGGTGCGATGTTGAGCGTTAGTAATCCGGGCCAAAATTTTTCACACAACGCAGTTGTAGTTGGCCCAAACTCTCTAGTAATGCCTTTTACAGTGTTTATCTCACCGACTATTACCTGCGCTGCAACACCACGTGGATCTTGTCTGAGTAAATGGATTTTTTTCACCGCACCATGATTAAAGGCATCGCCCACAAAAACATAAGCGTGTTCCAAGGGCGCGATAATTAACTTTCCATCGCGTAACGCTGCGACTGCACGTTCGATTAACTCGGACCGATCTACCGCACCATCAAGAAGTGAAAATCTTTCCGCCATCACTCCCCCTTGCGCCGCGCGGTCATCCAACGTGGACGTTGATTTAAATCTGTGTAATGAGAAATCTCAGAATAGTGCGGCATAAGTTCCCGCTCAAGTGCTGCGCTCTGGGATTCGAAATGCTCTAGTACTAGATATCCGCCTGGCTTTAACAATCTGGTGGCTGCGGCTATGAAAGTCACCGGCACCTGCATGCCATCGACTGACCCACCAAATAATGCTTCGCTAGGTTCATTATCTGCGACCAACTTCGGCAGTTTTGTTTCATTAGGAACATAGGGTGGATTCGCCACCACGATGTCACATTTAACGTCAATCAACGCATCACTAACATCTGAATTAATTATCCGAACATCAACTTCATGACGCGAAATATTCTTCTTCAACCACTCCGCCGCAGCGGCAGACTTTTCTACCGCGACCACATTCACCGGCATTTTCCGCTGATTTGCCTCATGCGCAATCGAGATTGATATAGCCCCTGATCCAGCTCCTAAATCGACAACGCTAACTGGATTTCTCGTTTTGAAATTTGGAGCTGACTGAATGCGCTCTATTTCAACTAGCGCCGCATCCACTAACAATTCAGTCTCCGGGCGCGGAATTAAAACCCCTGCGCCGACTGAAAAAGTTAAGTATCTGAATGGAGCTTCGCCAGTTAGATATTGAGTAGGGGTTCCGGAGATGCGAGCTTCAATCATCTCCGCATAAAGCTCTTCTTGTTCGGGCAATAAAGTGAAATCCCGGGCATGTAACTCCATTCGGGCAACACCTAGAACATGGGCCAACATCAACTCGGCGTCAACACTTGGAATCTCGGAAAACTCCAGTTTCTGTTTGGAGCTTCGCAAAATATCTTTAATACTCATCAGCGGAATTTCAAACTTTTAATCAAGCTTCGGCTGCGGCAAGTTTTTCTGCTTTGTCAGCCTCTAACAAAGCATTTATGACATCATCGAGCTCGCCGTTTAGAACCGCATCCAAATTATTGGCTTTGAAATTAACTCGGTGATCGCTCAAACGATTTTCGGGAAAGTTATAGGTACGAATTCTTTCGGAGCGATCAACTGTTCGCACCTGACTCTTGCGGGTGGCTGCCGCTTCAGCATCGGCGGCTTCTTGGGCAGCGGCCAACATGCGTGCTCTCAAAATACGCATCGCAGACTCTTTGTTTTGCAACTGGCTCTTTTCATTCTGACAAGAAACAACTATTCCAGTTGGTAGGTGTGTAATTCGAACTGCGGAGTCAGTTGTGTTAACGCTTTGACCTCCAGGGCCAGAAGAGCGATAAACATCGATGCGAAGATCATTCATATTGATTTGAACATCAATTTCTTCTGCTTCAGGAAGAACCAGAACTCCCGCTGCAGAGGTGTGGATTCGGCCCTGAGATTCAGTCTCCGGAACACGTTGTACGCGGTGAACTCCGCCTTCAAACTTTAACTTTGCAAATGGCGCTCTACCGGGCTCAACAGTGCCGCGTGACTTAACAGCTACAGAGATATCTTTGTAGCCACCTAAGTCGCTCTCAGTTGCATCGATGATTTCAGTTTTCCAACCTTGTTTTTCGGCATAACGCAAATACATACGCAACAAGTCTCCAGCAAACAAAGCTGACTCATCTCCGCCTGCACCAGCTTTTATTTCTAGAATTACATCTCGATCATCATTTGGATCTCGCGGTAACAATAATTCTTCGAGCTTTTCAGCAGATTCTTGCAAGCTCTGCTCTAATACAGGTAGCTCTGCTGCAAATCCTTCGTCCACCTCAGCTAACTCTTTTGCCGCCGCCAAGTCATCTTCACATTTTTTATAGGCACGATAACCAGCAATAACCGGACCGAGTTGGGCATAGCGTTTACCAAGTTGACGAGCTTTTCCTTGATCAGAGTGAATTGATGGATCTGCCATTGCAGCTTCTAAAGTTTCATACTCTTTTAGAATTTCTGGCATGGTCGCAAAGCGATCTTTCTTATCCACCATCTCAATCACTCCTTCCTCTAAGTTCGGGTCAATTTAAGTAAATGAAAAAAGACCGCACCCCCATATAAATGGGAGCAACGGTCTCTTTTAGGAAAGCTACTTCTTGTTCTGTTGCTTCTTGAAACGCTCTTCGAACTTAGCTACGCGTCCACCTGTATCAAGGATGCGTTGCTTACCGGTGTAGAACGGGTGACATACGGAGCACACTTCAACGAATAGTGAGCCTGATGCAATAGTTGAGCGGGTTTTGAAAGTCTCACCGCAACCACAGGTAACTGTGGTCTCCTTATATTCAGGATGAATATCTTTCTTCATGTTGCTCCTTGTTTCTTGGCTGGGTCCGCCGGGGCGGTGAACCAGCTCGTGTAAGGGTGGAAGGCTACCTAAGGCCAGCCTTAGAAAGCCAATTCACTCGAGATTTTTAGGTAGCTACTCGCCTTTTGGTGATTGGTCTGGTCCCACGGTGGTCTTTTGGACCTGCATCAAAAACTCCACGTTGGATTTTGTGCCCTTCATCTTTTCCAGCAGCAGCTCCAGCGCTTGCTGAGAATCGAGAGCATGCAACACGCGACGCAACTTCCAAACAATATTGAGCTCTTCTGGACCCATAAGAATTTCTTCCTTACGTGTACCTGAAGCATCAACATCGACCGCGGGGAAAATTCGCTTGTCAGCAAATTTACGATCCAGCTTCAACTCCATATTTCCAGTGCCTTTGAACTCTTCAAAGATAACTTCATCCATCTTGGAACCGGTTTCAACTAACGCGGTTGCCAAAATTGTTAGTGAGCCACCATCTTCGATATTGCGGGCTGCTCCAAAGAATTTCTTTGGTGGATAAAGCGCAGCAGAATCAACACCACCGGAAAGAATTCGACCTGATGCAGGTGCAGCGATGTTGTAAGCGCGACCCAAACGGGTTATCGAATCTAGCAACACAACAACATCATGACCCAGCTCAACTAAACGCTTGGCGCGCTCGATTGCTAGCTCAGCAACAGTGGTGTGATCATCTGCAGGTCGATCAAAGGTGGAAGCAATAACTTCGCCTTTAACAGAGCGCTGCATGTCGGTAACTTCCTCTGGACGCTCATCAACCAAAACCACCATCAAATGACATTCTGGATTGTTGGTAGTGATTGCATTTGCAATTGATTGCAGCACCATTGTTTTACCAGCTTTTGGTGGTGAAACAATTAGTCCGCGTTGACCTTTACCAATTGGTGCAATCAAATCGATTACACGGGTTGTAAGAATGTTGGGCTGAGTTTCAAGACGTAGTCGCTCCTGCGGATAAAGCGGAACCAACTTTGAAAACTCCACACGGTCGCGAGCTGAATCTGGCTCCATGCCATTTACAGTGTCGAGCCGCACCAAAGCGTTGAATTTCTCGCGTCGTTCACCTTCACGTGGCTGACGAACCTGGCCAGTGATGACATCACCTTTGCGTAATCCGTAGCGTCGAACTTGTTGTAAAGAGACATAAACATCATTAGGACCTGGCAGATATCCGCCGGTGCGCAAGAACGCATAGTTATCCAAGATGTCGAGTAAGCCACCTACCGGCAACAAAACATCATCTTCGGAGAGAACAATCTCGCGCTCGCGTCCACCGCGGTCACGGTCTCTACCGCGATCACGATCACGGCCACCACGATCACGGTGACGATCACGTCGCCATTCACGATCATTTTGTCGATCATTACCGCGATCATTGCCGCGATCATTTTGACGGTCATTGCCGCGCTCTTTTTGGCCTTCGTTATCAGCGCTTTCTGTTTCTGAATCCTCTACTTCATCAGAGCTTTCATCATCTTCGCTACCTTCAGAATCATTTTGCTTTCCGCGATTACGACGTTGATTGCGCTCTGCGCGGCGAGCTTCACGCTCTGCCTTGGCAGCTTCACGATTAGCGGCCTGCAAATCGGTAATTGCTTTTACTAAATCAGGTTTCTTCAAATCAGCTGCGTTTTCAATACCAAGATTGTTCGCAATTTTTCTCAACTCAGGGAGAAGCAACGCAGAAAGGTCGCCAGAATCTCGCCGAGCACTCTTTGTATCTGCCATTTATGGTTCTTTTCTAGACTTGTAGAAAGTCTTTTGATATTTGATTTACAACTTTTGCTGTAAAACTTTTTATATAACTAAGGGGTTTTAAACGGTTTTGCTTTAGATTGTGGGCTCAGTTGCCGCCCTACGAACCTGAAATCTACCAGCCGAAATCCAAAAACCCCAAATCACTAAACATTAGAGATCTGGGCTCCGAGGGCGGAAACCTCTAGGTCCAGCGGGGTGAAATGCTCCCCTGCCGTGCGAACAATGTCATCATGTTCAGCTGAACTACCGGTATGAAGTACTAAAACCGAAGGTCCGGCCCCAGAAATCATGGCCGCTACGCCGGCGCCTCTTAACTTATTAACCAAATCAACGGACCTGGGCATGCCCTCTCGTCGATACTGCTGATGCAAATGGTCTTCCGTGGCAGCAAATAAAAGTTCCGGATGAATTGATAAAGCATGCACCAGCAACGCACTACGTCCAGCATTTATCGCTGCATCTTTATGCGGAACATTTTCGGGCAACATTTTTCGAGCCTTGCCCGTTGAAAGTTGAGTGCTCGGCATCAGCACTAAAGCGCGGATACTTTGATCAACTGTGAATTTGGTGGCACAACCTGTTGCAACTCCAACCCGATCCTCCATCCAAGAAATGGTTGCTCCACCTAGAGCGGCGGCAGAAACATTGTCGGGATGTCCTTCAAGATCAGTTGCTAGCGAAATCAAATCATCATCATTCATTAAATTGTTGCCACTCAATACCAAACTGCGCGATAAAGATAATCCACCAACAATTGCCGCTGCAGATGATCCAAGCCCTCTGCCATGTGGGATGTTGTTAAGGGCTCGCAATGCGATTCCGCGAGGCTTGCCACCCATAAACTCAAATCCGGTCATCATCGCTTTTACAACTAAGTGCTTGCCATCTTTCTTCACTTCATCTGCGCCTTCGCCAGTTACATCTACATCAAATATCTCTTCATCAAGTATTTGTGCCACGTAGATATCACGCAATTCCAGCGCAAGACCCAGGGCATCAAAACCTGGCCCTAAGTTCGCAGCGCTTGCTGGAACACTCACCTGCATTGGAGTTGCTTTGTAAGTAAGGCGATCTTTAAATCCGCGGGACATCTTTAAGCCAATCCAATTACTTCTGCCGCTTTTCGGACATCTACTGGAACAACGGTCGGACTTGCAGCACCATCCAAAATCCATTGGACATCTTTTAATCCATTGCCGGTTACGGTGATAACAATCTTCTTGTCTTTCGGTAGTTTTCCTTGAGCTTTATATTTCAACAATCCAGCAATACCAGCAGCGCTGGAAGGCTCCACAAATACACCTTCTTTAGCCGCAACTAAACGATATGCGCTGAGAATCTCTTCATCTGAAACCATGTCGATAACACCTTTGGACTCATCACGAGCTGCAACTGCATAATCCCAAGATGCTGGATTTCCAATTCGAATTGCGGTGGCAATGGTTTCTGGATTCTTTACAACTTCACCTCGGACAATTGGTGCTGCACCTTCAGCTTGGAAGCCCCACATTTGTGGCAAAGACTTAGAAATACCATCGTTTCGATATTCGTTATATCCCTTCCAGTAGGCGGTGATGTTTCCAGCATTGCCAACTGGTAGCGCATGAATATCTGGCGCAAATCCAAGGGCATCTATCACTTCAAATGAGGCGGTCTTTTGTCCTTCAATTCGATATGGATTAACTGAGTTCACCAGTGAAACTGGATACTTCTCTGAAAGTTCTCTAGCTAAATCTAAACAATCATCAAAATTTCCATCGACCTGTAACAGCTTTGAACCATGTGCAATTGCTTGAGCCAATTTACCCATCGCAATTTTGCCTTGTGGAACCAAAACAACTGGGGTCATTCCAGCTTTTGTGGCATAAGCAGCCGCACTTGCTGAGGTGTTGCCGGTAGATGCGCAGATGACCGCTTTTGCTCCATCTTCGGCAGCTTTGGAAATCGCCATAGTCATTCCACGATCTTTAAATGAACCAGTTGGATTTGCACCCTCAAATTTCAGCCAAACCTCGTTGTCCAACATCTCTGACAAAACACAGGCATAAATCAGCGGCGTGCCACCCTCGCATAGCGAAACTACGGGAGTCTTTTTACTTACTGGAAGTCGATTTCGGTACTCTTCAATAACACCGCGCCATTGATGCGCACCTTTTTTCTTAAACAAACTCACTTGGCACTTCCTTCGACTCGCAAAACACTCTCTACATTTTTAACAACATCATTTTTCGCTAAAGCGGCAACGGTTCCCTTTAACGCACTTTCCGGGGCTGAGTGAGTTGCAACAATAAGTTCAGCGCTATCTCCACGTCCTGATTGACGCACCGTCTCGATAGAAACATGGTTTGAAGCAAAAAGTTGTGCCACAGTTGCTAATACGCCCGGCTTATCTGCGACCTCTAATCTAATTAAATAGCGGGAGTTAACGTCATCAATCGGCGCGATTGCTAAATCGGCGTAATCAGTTTCGCCATGACCCTCAACGCCGCGAGCTTTGTTGCGCGCTACTGCAATCAAATCACCTAGCACTGCGCTGGCAGTTGG
>VEQF01000028.1 GCA_018883365.1 Candidatus Nanopelagicaceae bacterium | reverse complement strand
TTCACCACAATATGTAATTGAACGAATTGGTGCGATTACCGGTCCAGATGGAATCTATGTTGCAGGTGTTGGGCAACATCAAATGTGGGCTTCACAATTTGTTAAGTATGAAAAACCACGTACTTGGTTAAATTCCGGTGGTTTGGGAACCATGGGATATGCAGTTCCTGCTGCAATGGGCGCAAAGGTTGGCGCACCAGACACTCCAGTTTGGGCCATTGATGGAGATGGATGTTTCCAGATGACTAATCAGGAATTGGTTACCTGCGCGCTGAATGACATTCCAGTCAAAGTTGCCATCATTAACAATGAAAGCTTGGGAATGGTGCGCCAGTGGCAATCACTGTTCTACCAGAATCGATATTCAAACACTGATCTGCATTCAAAACGTATTCCAGACTTTGCAAAACTTGCAGAGGCTATGGGTTGCGTCGGTTTGAGATGTGACAGTAAATCTGATGTGGACAAAATCATCAAAGAGGCAAATGCGATTAATGATGCTCCGGTTGTTGTTGATTTCAATGTCTACCGTGATGCAATGGTTTGGCCAATGGTTGCTGCAGGAACCTCCAATGACGACATCATGATTGCCAAAGAAATGGCACCTGACTGGGATTCACAGGAGTTATAGATATGGCACAGCACACGCTTTCAGTTTTAGTTGAAAACAGCCCTGGCGTATTGGCTCGCGTGGCATCTCTTTTCTCTCGTCGTGGTTACAACATTGATTCACTTGCGGTGGGTCCTACCGAAAACCCTGAGGTTTCTCGGATGACAATCGTGCTAAACCTTGAAGGTCACGCCCTGGATCAAGTAAGCGCTCAGCTTTTCAAACTAGTAAACGTAATTGGAATCCAAGAGATGAAGGCAGCCGATTCCAGACAGCGCGAACTTTTGATGGTTAAGGTCAATAACAATCCATACTCTCGCGCCTCGATCGAAGCTCTGGCAAAAAGCCATAATTTCTCAATTGTTGATGAAACCGCGGCATCGCTGGTGATTGAAGCAATTGGAACAAGCAAAGAATTAGCCTCATTGTTGAGTGAACTCAATAAATTTGGCGTAAAAGAGTTGGTTCAGTCCGGGTTAATCGCAATAGAAACAGGAGATACAACCTTGGCGGAGCGAACTTTGCAGGAAACTGGCCTTGCCTCCTCGGAGTCGCACAGTCAGACCGAGGACTACCAAAACTAAAAAGAAACATCTAACAAGAAAGCTGGAGCAAACGTGGCAACTATTTATCATGATGAAGATGCAGATCTATCGGTAATCCAAGGCCGAAAAGTTGCGGTCATCGGTTACGGTTCACAGGGACATGCACATGCACTTAACTTGCGTGACAGTGGAGTAGATGTTCGCGTCGGCTTAGCTGAGGGATCAAAGTCTCGCGCCAAAGCTGAGCAAGAAGGTCTGCGTGTTGTTTCAGTAGCGGAGGCGGTAAAGGAAGCAACCGTAATTATGTTGCTTGCTCCTGATCACAAGCAGCGCCACATTTATAAGGAATCAATCGAGCCTAATTTGAAAGCCGGAGATGCTCTTTTCTTTGGCCATGGATTCAATATTCGATTCGGATACATTCAACCACCAGCGAATATTGATGTTTGCATGGTTGCACCAAAGGGTCCTGGACACTTAGTACGTCGCGAATATGTTGCTGGACGTGGAGTTCCAGACATTGTTGCGGTTGAACAGGATGCAACAGGAAACGCTTGGCCGTTGACCTTGTCTTATGCAAAAGCTATGGGCGGACTTCGCGCTGGCGGAATTCTTACTACCTTTAAAGAGGAAACTGAAACTGATTTATTTGGCGAGCAATCAGTTCTTTGTGGCGGCGCATCTCAATTGGTGCAGTACGGTTTTGAAACCTTAATTGAGGCCGGATATCAGCCAGAGGTTGCATACTTTGAATGCTTGCATGAGTTAAAGCTAATTGTTGATTTAATGTATGAAGGCGGAATCGCAAAACAGCGCTGGTCAGTATCTGACACCGCTGAGTACGGTGACTACATCTCCGGACCTCGCGTTATCGATCCTCATGTAAAAGAAAATATGAAGGCGGTATTGGCTGATATTCAAAGCGGAGCATTTGCAAAGCGTTTTATTGAAGATCAAGATGCCGGCGCCCCTGAATTCAAGGCTTTGCGCGCTAAAGGTGAAACACATCCAATCGAAGAGGTTGGCCGTAATCTGCGCAAGATGATGTCCTGGGTAAAGGCAGCAAACAAGGATGATTACAAGGAAGGTTCTGCTGCGCGTGAGTAAACCAGTTGTATTAATCGCCGAAGAGTTAAGCCCTGCAACGCTTGAGGCGTTGGGGCCGGACTTTGAAATCCGCAATTGCGATGGAGCAAATCGTGCCGAGTTACTTCCCGCTTTAGCAGCTGGAGTTGATGCGGTTTTGATTCGCTCAGCAACCAAAATGGATGCGGAGGCGATTGCTGCAGCAAAGGGACTCAAAGTAATTGCTCGTGCCGGTGTTGGACTCGACAACGTCGATATTCCAGCAGCCACCGCAGCGGGAGTTATGGTTGTAAACGCGCCAACCTCTAATATTGTTAGCGCAGCCGAATTAGCGATTGCATTGTTATTGGCCTCTGCCCGCCATGTTTCTCCAGCTCATGCAGCTTTGAAGAACGGCAAGTGGGCTAGATCTAAATACACTGGCGCCGAGTTGTTTGAAAAGACTTTGGGCGTTGTTGGATTTGGTCGAATTGGTCAGTTAGTTGCGCACCGAATGCAAGCTTTCGGCATGAAGGTAATTGCTTACGATCCTTATCTACAGCCGGCTCGTGCCGCTCAACTTGGCGTTGATTTAGTATCGCTTGATGAGTTGTTGGAAAAATCTGATTTCATCACGATTCATCTGCCGAAAACTAAAGAAACTGCAAATTTGATTGGCGATGCAGCGCTGCGAAAAGTGAAGCCAACCGTGCGCATCATTAATGCAGCTCGTGGTGGCGTTCTAGATGAAGCCGCGCTACATGCTGCAATAACTGAAGGCAGAGTTGCGGGCGCAGGTCTAGATGTTTTTGCAACTGAACCTTGCACAGATTCACCGCTTTTTGCACTTGATCAAGTAGTTGCCACGCCGCACTTGGGTGCATCAACTGATGAGGCTCAAGAGCGTGCGGGAATTGCAGTAGCGGTATCGGTAAGAAAAGCATTGTCAGGTGAATTGGTGCCAGATGCAGTAAACGTTAAAGGTGGAGAGATTCATGAAGAAATTCGCCCATCCCTGCCTTTAGTAGAGAAGATGGCACAAATCGCTACCGCTTTAGAGGCAGAGCTACCAGTCTCAATTGAAATAACTGTTAGTGGTGAAGTTTCAGAGCATGATTGCTCGATCTTAGGAACCTCTGCGCTTAAGGGCGCACTTATTGCAACCGGCATGGAGGATGTCACATACGTGAACTCACCAAACCTTGCAGCTGAGAAAGGAATTACCTCCAGCGTCACAACTGAGGCTGAGTGTGAGGACTATCGCAGCATGATTTCTATGCGTGCGGCTTTCTCAAATGGCAATCGCATCGAAGTTGATGCAACTTTGATGGGAATTCGCAAAGTCGAGAAAATTGTTCGTATCAATAAGTTTGATATCGAACTTCCACCGTCAGATCATCTACTGTTCTTGATATATGAGGACAAACCAGGCGTTGTGGGAACTGTCGGAAATATTCTTGGTACTGCAAAAACTAATATTGCAAATATGCAGGTTGCTCGAGATAAGGCCGGAGGAGAAGCTCTTATGGCGCTTACCGTTGATTCAGCGATTCCTGCTGAAGTTGTGGAAAGAATTGCAAAAGAGATCGGGGCTCGCGTCTCTAGATCGGTTTCACTTCAATCATGAGCAGGAACTACAAACTCGCCTTAATTGGCGGCGATGGAATTGGACCAGAGGTTGTTGCCGAAGGTGTGAAAGTACTTGAGGCAGTTTCAGCTAAGCACCAAGTCTCCTTCACTAAAAAGGAGTTTGATCTCGGTGCGCGGCTTTGGCACAAAACCGGTGAAACCCTTCCAGATGCAATTTTGGAAGAGCTAAAAGGTTTTGATGTCATTTTGCTTGGCGCTGTCGGAGATCCATCTGTTCCGAGTGGAGTTCTCGAACGCGGCTTATTGCTTAAGCTACGTTTTGCATTTGATCACTACATTAATTTGCGTCCCGCAAAACTGTACGCCGGCACAACTGGTCCGCTGCGCACTGAAGCACCAATTGATTTTGTAGTAGTTCGTGAAGGAACAGAGGGTCCTTATGTTGGTGCAGGCGGCGTACTTGCCCATGGAACTCCGGATGAGATTGCTACCGAAGAGTCCTTGAACACCAGACGCGGCGCAGAGCGGGTAATTAGAGATGCTTTCGCTCGGGCACAAGCAAGACCGCGCAAGAAGCTCACTTTGGTCCACAAAAACAATGTTTTAACCCGCGCAGGCGGATTGTGGACCCGCACCTTTAATGATGTGGCCAAAGAGTTTCCAGAAATCACTACCGATTATTTGCATGTTGATGCAGCCTCGATGTTTTTTGTGACAAATCCAGAGAGATTTGATGTCGTGGTGACTGACAACCTGTTCGGTGACATACTTACAGATATTGCTGCTGCAATATGTGGTGGTATTGGACTTGCCGCCTCTGGAAACATAAATCCAGAAGGAAAATTCCCTTCTATGTTTGAGCCAGTGCATGGATCTGCTCCTGACATTGCTGGAAAAGGAATTGCCGATCCAACAGCTACAGTCATGTCGGTAGCGATGATGCTTCGCCACCTTGGTTTGGATCAAGCGGCGGCCGAAGTTGAGAAAGCCGTTGCCGATGATTTGCTAACTAGAGGTACCGCGAAGAGATCAACCAAAGAAATTGGTGATGCTTTTGTAAGTGCTATTGCAAAGGCTGGAGCATAATGAAAATCAACGTTAAACCTTCAAGTAATCCTGTGTCTCCAGCAGATCGGGAGAAGATGGTCGCAGAGCCAGGATTCGGAAAGTATTTCACTGATCACATGGTTACTGCAGAATGGAACCAGAGCTCGGGTTGGTCTGATGTAAATGTTCATGCTTATGGGCCAATCTCACTTGATCCAGCAGCAATGGTGTTCCATTACGGCCAGGAAATATTTGAAGGAATGAAGGCTTACTCCCAACCTGATGGCTCTATTGCATTGTTTCGCCCAGCGGCTAATGGATTGCGTTTTGCAAAGAGTGCGGCCCGAATTACTTTGCCTGAGCTGCCAGTAGATGATTTTGTAAATGCAGTAGAGGCATTGGTGAAAATTGATGCAGGTTGGGTGCCGAGAAAAATCGGCGAATCTCTTTACATCCGACCATTCATGATTGCCACTGAAGTTGGCTTGGGTGTGCGCCCATCAAACAAAGCTTTATTTGCCGTTATTGCCACTCCCGCTGCGGCGTATTTCAACTCCGCCAAAGCGGTCACAGTTTGGATTTCTACTGAGTATGTTCGCGCTGCCCTAGGCGGAACTGGCGAGGCTAAATGCGGCGGTAATTACGCAGCTTCATTGTTGGCGCAACAACAGGCAGCCCAACAAGGTTGCGATCAAGTGGTTTGGCTGGATGCAAAAGAACGTCGTTGGGTTGAAGAGATGGGTGGTATGAACCTTTACTTTGTAAAGGGTCGAGGTAAGGACGCCACAATTTTTACTCCAAAGCTAACTGGAACCTTGTTACCTGGCATCACCCGTGATTCGATTCTTACTGTTGCACAAGATCTCGGTTATAAAGTTGAAGAGGGCATGATTTCTACTGATGAATGGCGCGATGGAGTTGCCAGTGGTGAAATTTCTGAAATCTTTGCCTGCGGCACTGCAGCGGTAATTGCTCCAGTTGGAACTGCAAAGAGTGCGCATGGAACCTGGGTTACTGGTGATGGAAATCCTGGACCAATAACTATGGAAATAAGAAATCATCTTCTTGGCGTACAGCATGGAACCATCGCAGATAAACACGGTTGGATGAAGAAAGTTTCCTTGTGACCGGTTCAAACAAAATCTCTGATGCATTTCATATCTACGACACAACACTTCGGGATGGAGCGCAGCAAGAGGGATTGAACTTGTCAGTTCATGACAAGTTAACTATCGCTCGCCATCTAGATGATTTAGGTGTCGGATTTATTGAAGGTGGTTGGCCAGGTGCTAACCCCAAAGACACTGAATTTTTTAAGTTAGCTCAGACAGAGTTAAAGTTAAAAAACGCAACCTTTGTTGCCTTCGGTGCTACCCGTCGTCCAAATGTTAAGGCCGCAGATGATGCCCTGCTTCGCGCGTTGCAAGATTCGGGCGCTCCAGCCGTTACTTTGGTTGCAAAATCTCATGATCGCCATGTTGATTTAGCTTTAAAAACCCATCTTGATGAGAACCTCGCGATGATTCGGGATTCAATTCAATTCCTGCGTGCAGGCGGCCAGAGAGTCTTTCTAGATGCTGAGCATTTCTTTGATGGTTATCGCTCAAACGCGGCCTATGCATTAGAGGTGGTTCGGGTAGCGGCCGAGGCCGGAGCCGATGTGATTGCGTTATGTGACACCAACGGCGGAATGCTGCCTGATGAATTGTCAGATGTGGTTCATGATGTACTTACAAAAAGTTCTGCTCGACTTGGTATTCACTGTCATAACGACACTGGTTGCGCAATTGCCAACTCACTTGCGGCGGTAGCTGCGGGCGCTACACATGTTCAGGGAACTCTAAATGGCTATGGTGAGCGAACTGGCAATGCTGATTTGGTTTCAATCATCGCTAATCTGCAATTAAAGAAAAAACAGCAGGTACTTCCTGAAGGTGCTTTAGCAGAGGCGTTTCGAATTTCTCACGCAGTTGCCGAAGTAACCAATGTAGCGCCAAGTGCTCGTCAACCATATGTAGGTGTTTCAGCTTTTGCTCACAAAGCGGGATTGCATGCATCCGCAATTAAAGTTGATCCTGCTTTGTACCAACATGAAGATCCAGAAAGTGTTGGAAATGATATGCGGATGTTGGTTTCAGAGATGGCCGGCCGTGCTTCAATCGAATTGAAATCACAGGAACTAGGTTTCGATTTGAGTAGTGAAAAAGAGGTTGTAACTAAAGTGGTTGAAAGAGTGAAAACTCTGGAAGCTAGGGGATACACATTTGAGGCCGCAGATGCCTCCTTTGAACTATTGCTGCGAGAAGAGCTCGATGGAAAGCGTCCCTCATTCTTTAAATTAGAAAGTTGGGAAACTACTGTCGATCAAAATCCAGATCGCTCAGTAACTTCACGTGCCACAGTTAAGTTGCAGGCAAAAGGCCAGGAGATTGAGGCTCAAGGTTCCGGAAATGGTCCGGTTAATGCCATCGATAACGCGCTACGAAATGGCCTAGAAAAGTTTTACCCAGAACTAAAGACTCTCGAGTTAACTGATTACAAAGTTCGCATTTTGGAAGGCCGATTAGGTACGGGAGCGATTACTCGCGTGCTTGTTGAGACCAGTGATGGCTCTGGGGAGTGGAGCACTATCGGAGTTCATGAAAATGTTATCGCTGCCTCCGCAATGGCTTTGGAAGATGCTTTAACTTATGGTCTGCTAAGACAAGGTAAATCACCCGAGTAGGAGTAAGACTCAATGAAGACAGCGGTCAAAAGAGGTTATCGTGTTAGCCCCACCGAGACTTCAGAATGGCTTAAGTTGCGAATGTCTAACCTTGGGTTAAGTGGGTTAGAAGATCTTCATAAGTTGACTGGGATAGATCGCGGATCGCTATCACGTTATTTCCGGCAAGAAAGAATTCCTCGGATTGATGTGATTGCTCCATTGTGCAAGGCGTTAGAAGTCTCTCCAGAAACTTTATTGATCGCCTTGGGAGCAATTGATAAAAATCAAGAAAAGCGCGGCAGATTTTAATTACGCGCAGTGATGATTAACTCATCACCATTTCGAGTGAAGTTGCGTGGATAGTTGTCATCTGCCCAAAGTCGATGAAGCTCAGCAATCTGATCATTCGTTAATTCATTACTTGTGACATCCAAGATGTCATCAAAGTTATGGCCAACCCCGATCGTGACCCGAATCTGTAAGGCGGTTTTGGAGATTGTAGGAGTTGCACAGAAATCATTTATCGCAAGAACGATTTCCATGAACCCTCCTAATGAGTTAAAGGGATTAATTCACCTGGCGCTGACATATTGTGCGCCAAAGTGTTGCGTATTAGCAACACCGTGTCCATCGCTTATCTGGTCAAAGCTTGAGTAACCTTTTGTCTGTGTCACTAGATACTGGGCTCGCAGAGGCGTATCGCTCACATTTGATTACTGAGCGTAATCTTTCTGAAAACTCAATCCGTGCTTACTTAGCCGATCTTGAATCATTACTTTTACACATAAATCAACTAGGCGTAACAGAATTCTCGCAACTAGATGTCAATCATCTGCGCTCCTGGCTAGCCAATTTGCAGATAAAGGGAGCAGCGCGCTCATCGATAACACGAAGAGTTGTATCGGTAAGAGCTTTTACCTATTGGGGAGCCCGCAATGGTTGGCTATCACGTGATATCGGAAAAGATTTGATCGCTCCAAAACCGGAAAAGAGTTTGCCCAAAGTCTTGGATGTAGAAGGTGCGGCAACTGCGCTGGAATCTTTAACAGTTCGGGCCGGTGAGGAAAAGACACCGCAATCAATTAGAGATTTAGCCATAGTAGAAACTCTTTATGGTTCAGGTATCCGAGTTTCAGAGTTGGTTGGCTTAGATATCTCCGATATTGATCGCGCCAGAAACACCTTAAGAGTTATTGGTAAAGGAAATAAGGAGCGGGTAGTTCCAATTGGCTTACCGGCGCTTCGTGCTATCGATGATTGGTTAGTTGTGCGGAAAGAATTAGTTTCGGAAAACGTCGAATCAGCGTTGTTCGTCGGTGCTCGTGGAAAACGGATTGATCAGCGAGTTGTTCGGGAGGTTGTTTACGATGCGATGCAGGCGCTTGGTGGAAACAAAAAATTAGGTCCGCACACTTTGCGACATAGTGCAGCCACACATTTATTAGAGGGTGGTGCAGATCTTCGAACTGTTCAGGAAATTCTGGGTCATTCATCTTTATCAACGACCCAGATCTATACCCATGTAACGCAAGAGCGAATCAAAAAAGCTTACGAACAGGCGCATCCGCGGGCTTAGTTTCCAGTTTTTGAATCTTTGATTTTTTCCCAACGTCGCTGATTTTCATAAGTTGGCTTTTTGAACTCTTGCTCAACAGAAGGAAGTGTCGAGACCCCGGCTATAAATCCGATTACAAAGGAGGTCGCCATGGCCGCGATCTTCATGCGGGAAACCTCTCGCAAAACCAGGTCCTACCCCTTCAATCAGGGAAATAGCGTGGAAAAACCAGGGATGTGGGTCAGGTAGGATTTCGCCCGCACAGAGCCAAACTCTGTGACTTCACGCGTCTACCCGGGCGGTTGCTAACGCGGCAGCTGCATGGGAAACCATTTCGGTCTAACTAACAGGTTAGTCGGTGCTTAGACGCTAGAGAGCCAGCAAAGTGCTGACTCATTAACCGATGCGAACGAAAAAGTTCGCACTAAGGAGCGTGCCGCCATGGCGGTTGTAACAATGCGAGAACTCCTCGACAGCGGTGTTCACTTCGGACACCAAACACGTCGCTGGAACCCAAAGATGAAGCGCTTTATTTTCACCGAGCGCAATGGCATCTACATCATCGATATCCAACAATCACTTGCGCTAATTGATAAGGCGTATGACTTTGTTAAAGACACAGTTGCCAAAGGCGGCCATGTTCTTTTTGTTGGAACTAAAAAGCAGGCACAAGAGCCAATTCAGTCTCAAGCTGCTCGTGTCGGAATGCCATATGTAACTGAACGTTGGCTTGGCGGAATGCTCACCAACTTCCCAACCGTTTACAAGCGTATTCAGCGCCTCAAAGAATTAGAAGCACTAGAGGCTTCAAATGATCAGGTATTAACCAAGAAGGAACTTCTACTTCTACGCCGTGAGCGCGAGAAGCTGCACAAGAACCTTGATGGAATTCGCAATATGACAAAGCTTCCATCAGCGATCTGGGTAGTAGATACCAAGAAAGAACACCTGGCTGTCGCTGAAGCTCACAAGCTTGGAATTCCAGTTATTGCAATCCTTGATACAAACTGCGATCCAGATGAAGTTGATTACAAGATTCCGGGTAATGATGATGCGATTCGCTCCGTCACTCTATTGACTCGCGTAATCACAGATGCAATTGCAGCTGGTCTACAAGCACGTTCTGCAAATGTGGCAAAAGAAGCGACAGAGGCTGCTAAAGCCGGTGCAGAGAATGTCGCTGCAGGCGAGCCTCTTGCAGATTGGGAGAAAGAGTTAATAGCTGGCGCAGATTCAGCTAAAGCCGATGAGGCCAAAACTGAAGGAGCAGGTGCATAAGTGTCATACACAGCAGCAGATGTAAAGCGTCTCCGTGAGGCCACAGCGGCCGGAATGGTCGATTGCAAAAAAGCTTTGGATGAAGCAAATGGTGATTTTGATAAAGCTGTAGAAATCATCCGGGTAAAAGGACTTAAGGGAGTAACAAAGCGTGAAGGTCGCGCAACCTCAAATGGTCTAATTGCCGCAAAATCTGAAGGCAACACCGCGGTAATGCTCGAGCTAAATTGCGAAACAGATTTCGTTGCAAAGGGCGAAAGATTCCAAGCGGTTGCTGATGAACTTTTGGCTCACCTTCTTGCATCAAAGCAAAGTGATTTGGCAGCATTCATCGGCTCCAAGTTGCCATCTGGCAAAGGCGTTCAAGAGGCAATTGATGAAGCAAATGCAACGATGGGTGAAAAAGTTGAACTCCGTCGCATTGCGGTAATTGATGGTTCTGCCAGTGCGCTTTATCTACACCGCACCAGCCCAGATCTTCCACCACAGGTTGGAGTTCTAGTTGCTCTTGCAAAAGCTGATGAGGTTGTTGGTAAAGATATTGCGCAACACATTGCAGCTTTCGCACCACAGTATTTGAACCGCGAAGCGGTACCAACTGAGGTAATTGAAAACGAGCGCCGTGTGGCTGAAGAAACCGCAAAGAATGAGGGCAAGCCAGACGCCGCAATCGCAAAGATTGTGGAAGGTCGCGTTACCGGCTTTGTTAAAGAGGTATCTCTTCTTGAGCAGGCCTTCGCTAAGGATCAGAAGAAAACCGTTCAACAGGTACTAACAGAGGCGGGAAATACCGTGTCTGCCTTCTACCGTTTCCGAGTAGGACAGTAACCTTTGCGTTGTTGAACCAGCTGTAATAGAAGTTAGAAAGGAGCACTCGCATGTCACAGGTTCGTAAGAGCTATCAGCGGGTGCTCCTAAAACTTTCTGGCGAGGTTTTTGGCGGCGAAAAAGGTGTTGGGGTAGACCCAGATGTAGTTCATGATGTCGCATTACAGATTGCCGATGTCGTTCGCTCTGGAGTTCAAGTCGCAATCGTTGTCGGTGGCGGTAATTACTTCCGTGGTGCAGAGCTTCAAGAACGCGGCATGGATCGCGCCCGAGCTGATTACATGGGAATGCTCGGAACAGTAATGAATTGTTTAGCGTTACAAGATTTTCTAGAAAAAGAAGGCATCGATACTCGCGTCCAAACCGCAATAACAATGGGCCAGGTTGCAGAGCCTTACATTCCGCGCCGCTCTATTAGACATTTAGAAAAAGGCCGAGTTGTAATTTTTGGTGCCGGAGCTGGAATGCCATTTTTCACAACCGACACTGTTGCGGCTCAACGTGCGCTAGAAATCGGCGCCGATGCATTGCTCTTAGCAAAGAGTGGAGTAGATGGTGTCTACTCTGCAGATCCACGCAAAGACAAAACAGCAACTAAGTTTGATTACATTTCTTACAACGATGTCTTGAGTAAATCTCTGGCAGTTGCCGACGCTGCAGCATTTAGCTTATGTCGAGAAAACAACCTACCAATCGTGGTTTTCAATTTAATGCAAAATGGCAACATTGCCCGCGCCGTCCGAGGCGAAGCCATCGGAACACTAGTTAACTAATAAGCAAAAACGAGCCAGGAGAAAACATGACCGTTCAATCAGTTCTAGCTGATACCAGCACCAAGATGGATAAAGCGGTTGAGGTTGCAAAAGAGGATTTTGCAGCAAT
>VEQF01000003.1 GCA_018883365.1 Candidatus Nanopelagicaceae bacterium | reverse complement strand
GTTCTTCAAGAAGGCCTTCAAATAGATCTTCGCGTTCATCTTCCGGACGTCCATCTTCACGACCAGGTTCATCTTCCGGTCGTCCATCTTCACGACCAGGTTCAGCTTCAAGAAATTCAAACTCTGATCGTCGACCATCGAGAAGTTTGGAGTCACGTAGGAATGAATCAGCGCAGAGTGAGTCTTCTGGCTCGCTAAATAGAACTCCTGAATCTCGAACTTCCTTCTCGCGAAGCAACGATCGACCTGCGCGGAGCAATGATCGACCTGCACGGAGCAGTGACCGTCCTACAAGGAGCAGTGAGCGACCTGTGCGGAGCAACGATCGAGGTAATGACCGAGGCAATGACCGAGGACCGAGAAGTGGTCAACGACCTCAATTCAATAGAGATGGCGCTCGTAAACCAGTTGATGAAAATCGTCGAGTGCGAAAATTTGCTGAACCACCGATTCCAGAAGAGATTACCGGTAAAGAATTAGAGAAGAAAGATGCATTTGCGCTGCAATCACTTGCTCAAGAAAATGGTGAAATGGTTGCAAAGCATTTGGTAGCACTTGAAATGTCTTTGGAATCAGATCCAGAAAAAGCTTATTGGCATGGACAATCAGCGGTGTTTCGCGCTGGTCGTGTGGCGATTGTCCGTGAAAAAGCTGGAATCGCTGCGTTGAGATTTGGTAAGTATCAGATAGCAATTAAGGAGTTAAGAGCGGCACAAAGAATTTCTGGCTCACCCTCAGTAATCCCATATTTAGCGCAATGTGAATTAGCGTTGGGCGATCCGCGAAAAACATTAGAGATTGCCGGTTCTGTGGATCCAAAACTACTTACGCCAGAACAAAGAGTAGAGCTCCGAATCGCAGCTGCGGGTGCACGTACAAAGCTTGGCCAACATGATGCTGCCGTTGTTACCTTAACTTGTTCTGAGTTAACTCAAAGCGATCAACTGTGGAGCAAGAAACTACGTACCGCGTATAGAGATGCTCTAATAGCTGCAGATCGCGCAAGCGAAGCAAGAGCATTTGAAGAAAAGTATCCACAATCTTTTGTAGATTAAAATACTTTGTCAGCCATTTAATCTTTAATCCTCCTTATTGAGTTGATTCCTAAGGAGATTAAATGACTAAGACAGCTAGAAAATCTATAAAAGGCGCGCCTAAGCCTCGCAAACCAGTAGATGAATCAGTCAAAGATGATTATCAAAACACAGTCAGATTAGTTGGTCGTTGCAGTGGGGTGGGCTTGGAGAAAAAGCTGCCAAGCGGCGACAAAGTAGTAGAGCTTAGAGTTGTAGTTAAACGCGATGACCGCGATGGATATGACACCTTTGATGTTGCACTTTGGAGCTCCGTTTTGCGTAAAAGGGGACTCTCGTTGAAGGAAGAGGAATGGGTCGAAGTTGATGGAGTTCTCCGACGGAGATTCTGGAAAATGGGAGCCGGGGCGGTAAGTCGCTGGCAGGTTGAAGGCCGCCAATTGCGCCGAGTTTAGGTACCTTTAGCCCATGGCAAATGATCTCTTATCTGCATTGAAAACATATCTCTCAAAAGTTTCATCGGGAGAGAAGACTCCACAAGAAATGGCAGCTGCTCTTAATGCATGGGCTCGTGAAAGCGGCGAATCTATTAAGCAAAGAGTGGAAGAAGAGGTTTCTCGAAGTGTGAAGAAGATGGGGTTTGCCCATCAGGAGGATCTAGATCGTCTTGCCAGAGAGGTAGAGGCTCTTAAATCAAAACTGGTTACTAACTCAAATCGGGCTGCAGCTTCAAACGCAAGTGCCAAAAAAACACCCAATAAGAACTCTTCATCCAAAAAATCTTCAGGAAAGTCATCTCCCAAAAAGGCCACCTCTGCAAAAGCAGGAGCCAAGAACGCTACAAAAGTGAAAAAGAGTTCAGGAAAGAAGTCCGCTAAATGAGTGATTCTCTAGCCGGTGAAGGAAATTCAAATTTGGCTGCAATCTCGGCCATAAAGAAAAGAATTAATGAGGTTGCATTTGCCCCTCTAGAGGAGCATGGAAATAAATTTGATGAGATCAACAGTGAGCTGTCTCAAGCGTTGACCTCTGTCGAGGGAATTTCCAGCCAAAGCTAATTTCACAAAGATGATTTCTAAAAACGAAATCTGTCGCCGTGCCTTTTTATAAGGAGTTCAAAAGATGAGGGTTCGGTTAGATGTCGAGCTAGTTCGAAGGGGATTGGCGAGATCTCGCGAACATGCAGTTGAGCTAATTGAGTCCAATTTAGTGTTGGTGCGGGGAATGCCTGCAACTAAAGCTGCAACTCAGGTAGATGCAGAAACTTCAATAAACCTTGTCGCACAGCAGGATGATTATGTCTCTCGTGGCGCCCACAAATTGGCAGGAGCATTAGATGCCTTTGATGGCATCGAAGTTGCTAATTGCGTTGCATTGGATGCCGGTGCATCAACTGGCGGTTTCACCGATGTACTGCTTCGCCGCGGCGCCAAAAAAGTTATTGCCGTTGATGTTGGTTACGGCCAGCTTGCTTGGCCACTTCAGCAGGATGCCCGTGTTCAGATTCACGACCGCACAAATGTTCGCTCTATTTCTCCAGAGCTAATTGGCGAGTCCGTTGATTTAATCGTCGCCGATCTATCTTTCATCTCCCTTAGCCTCGTACTTCCAGCGCTTGTTTCAGTTGCAAAACCAACGGCGAACTTTCTGCTGATGGTTAAACCTCAGTTCGAGGTGGGGAGAGAAAAACTTGGGGCCGGCGGCGTAGTTCGTGATCCCGAGCTTCGCAAATCAGCCGTGCTCGAGGTTGCATTGTGCGCGGCTAGTTTAGGTTTGGGTACGGTTGGGGTAGTGGCAAGCCCACTTCCAGGCCCATCGGGAAATGTTGAGTATTTCCTCTGGTTGCGGCAAGGAAGTGGTATCAATTCCGAGTCAGAATTAAAGATCTCTATTGAAGAAGCAATACAGAAAGGACCGCAGTAATGATGAGTTCAAATGCGCGTCAACTTCTTATTGTTTTACATCCAAATCGCCCCGAAGCAAAAGATGTGGCGAAAGACATTGTTTCTAAATTAAAGACCTACAATTTTAATTTCTACTGCGTCACAGCCACAGATATTCCAGGTGTTGAGCAGATATCCAGGGAATGGCTAAAGAATAACTTAGAGAACTTCGAATTAGCCCTTGTCCTTGGTGGCGACGGAACCATTCTTCGCGGAGCTGAGATGGTTCATGGCAGTAAAGTGCCAGTTCTTGGTATTAATTTGGGTCACGTTGGTTTTCTTGCACAAATCGGAAGACCAAGTATTGATGAGATTGCTACGGCGATAAATGAAAAAAGCTACACGCTTGAAAAGCGAATGACATTGTCTTATCAAGTCCTTCGCGAAAATTCTTTGGTTGCGCAAGGTTGGGCTTTAAATGAAATTACGGTAGAGAGAAATACCGAAGCCATGATGGAATTGTTTGTGCAGGTTGATCATCGCCCACTATCGCGTTGGGGATGTGATGGAGTTATCTGTGCAACGCCTACCGGCTCAACCGCATATGCATTTAGCGCCGGGGGACCGGTCGTCTGGCCCGATGTCGAGGCATTAGTTCTTCTTCCACTAGCGGCGCATGCGCTCTTTTCCGATCCTATGGTTATTTCTCCTAAATCAGAGATCGCCATAGATGTTGAAAGCGATGAAGGTGCTCTATCAGCTGATGGGTTGCGAAAGTTTCATCTTCTAGAAAAGGATCGTGTGGTAATTACCAGCGAGAAATCCTTTATCAACCTGGCACATATGGAAGCAGCGGCATTCACCGACCGATTAGTTGCCAAGTTCAAGTTACCAGTTGATGGGTGGCGCGGTGAGTAAAAAGGGTTTGAGCCAACGCTCACTCTTGCAGGAAATATCTATTCGAGGACTAGGCGTTATCGATAACGCCATTGTTGAATTCAGACCAGGTTTGAATGTCATTACCGGTGAAACCGGAGCAGGAAAGACCATGTTGCTCTCTGCTTTGTCTCTAATTCTTGGTGGCAAAGCGGACTCCGATCTGGTTCGGATTGGAAATGAAAGAGCCACTACCTCTGGCAGATTTGCATTACCAAAACCGATCCCGGCGACACTTAGTCAGGTTTTAGAGGAGCATGACATTGTTCCTGAAGATGACTGCATTCTTCTCAATAGAAGTGTTGCAAAAGATGGAAAGAGCCGGGCTCTAGCTGGAGGCGCTCCTACAACAGTTTCAACTCTTAATGATCTCTCTGGCGAGCTAATTGAAATTCACGGCCAGCACTCAAATTTGGTTTTATCAAAGGCCAACAAACAACGTGAAATACTGGATGGTTTTTGTGGGCCGGAATTCTCCGAAGCTTTGGTGCAGTATCAAGAAAATTTGGATGATTTCACTTCGATAAAGTCAAAGATAAGTGAACTCACCAAGGCCCTTGGGGATAAAGAGCGATTGATAACTCAATTACGAGAAGTTGATGCTGATTTTAAAAAGCTAAAGCCGCGAGAAACCGAGTTAAGCGAATTGGATAACACTATTTCAAAGTTGGAATCCATTGAAGATTTAAGGGTAGCGGTATCAGGGGCGGTAGCAGCTTTAAGCGATGAAGAAATGGGTGCCCTTAACGGACTGCAACAAGGTAAGCGTTTCTTGCAGGGGATTAAAGGAAAAGATTCGGCTCTTGATGCGCTTCACGATCGAATCTCTGACTCCCTCTTTAATTTAGTTGATGCAGCTGCTGATTTGGATCGATATTTAAGTGATCTTTCGGCCGATCCGAACGCATTGGAGAGCGCGCTACAACGGCGTTCACTTCTGCTCACCTTCCTTAAAAAATATGGCAAATCACCTGACAGAGCGCTGGCATTTGTTGAAGCAATTGAATTCGCAAGGGAGGCCAGTACCCGCATTGCCGACTTAAGCGGTGGTGATGAAACTATTGAAAAACTTAAGATCGAACTGCAGAAAAGTAGGTCCGAGTTAATCCTCAAAGCGAAAAAGCTTTCAAAGATGAGGTCGGACAGAGCGGCTGAATTTTCAAAATTGGTAGAGGCTGAATTGCACGCGCTATCCATGCCAAAGGCCAGATTAGATGTGGTCGTTACTTCCAAAGCGTGTGAGTCAGATTCAGATTTCCAAGGACATGGAATAGATGATGTTTCAATTGAGTTTTCTGCTCATGGAGGAACCGAGTTACTTCCAATCATGAAGGCGGCAAGCGGCGGTGAACTTTCGCGTCTGATGTTGGGCATTGAAGTTGTAGTTGCAAATACCTATCCAGTAGGGACTTATATCTTTGATGAGGTGGATGCTGGCGTCGGGGGAAAGGCGGCTTTAGATGTTGGCCGCCGTTTAAAAAAACTAGCTAAACAAGCTCAGGTTATTGTGGTCACACATCTACCTCAGGTTGCTATTTGGGCGGATCACCACATCATCGTTGAGAAAAATATTGATGGTGCCGTTACGGAGAGCTCCATTCGCGCTCTCGATGATTCGCAACGCGAAATTGAGATTGCCAGAATGCTCTCTGGGCTTGAAAGCTCAGAACACGCCCAAGAACACGCACGCGAACTCCTAAATTTACGTTCAGCTGAAAAGGCGTGATAAGTTCGCCACCCATGACCGCCAATCATGTGACCAAGCATCTATTTGTCACCGGCGGAGTCGCCTCAAGTTTAGGCAAGGGTCTTACAGCTTCCAGTTTAGGAAGGTTGCTTCGCGCCCGTGGACTCCGAGTGACCATGCAAAAACTCGATCCCTATATCAATGTTGATCCCGGAACAATGAATCCGTTTCAGCATGGCGAAGTGTTTGTTACTGATGATGGAGCGGAGACCGATTTAGATATCGGCCACTATGAAAGATTTCTTGACACCAACCTTCACGGATCAGCAAATGTCACTACTGGTCAGGTTTATTCCCGGGTAATTGCTCGAGAGCGTCGCGGGGAGTACCTGGGGGATACGGTCCAAGTAATCCCTCACATCACTAATGAGATTAAAGATCGCATGAAAGCGATGGCAGGCCCGGATATCGACATCGTTATTACTGAAATCGGTGGAACTGTTGGCGATATTGAATCTCTGCCATTTTTAGAAGCAGCTCGACAGATCAGGCAAGAGGTTGGACGCGAAAATGTTTTCTATCTCCATGTGTCATTAGTTCCGTATATCGGACCTTCCGGAGAGCTTAAAACCAAACCAACTCAGCATTCTGTTCAAGCATTGCGCTCGATTGGTATTTCTCCGGATGCTGTTGTTTTGCGTTCTGATCGTGAGATTCCAGTAGCGGTTAAAAAGAAGATCTCTTTGATGTGCGACGTAGATCAAGAAGCTGTTGTTGCGGCGGTAGATGCACCATCCATTTATGACATTCCAAAAGTTCTTCATCGAGAGGGATTGGATTCATATCTAGTTCGACGTTTAGGTTTGAAATCTAATGAAGTTGCATGGCAAGAATGGGATGCGCTTTTGGAGCGGGTTCATAACCCGGCTCACACCGTAAAAATTGGACTCGTTGGAAAGTACGTAGATTTACCAGATGCTTATTTGTCAGTAACTGAGGCGCTACGTGCAGGTGGATTTGCAAATAATGCCAGAGTTGAGATCAAGTGGATTGTTAGCGATGACTGCGAAACTGAGTCTGGCGCAGAAAAAAACCTTTCAGATCTTGATGCCATTTGTGTTCCAGGTGGTTTCGGTGTTCGTGGCATTGAAGGCAAACTTGGAGCATTGAAGTTTGCACGCGAACATAAAATTCCCACCCTTGGCTTGTGTCTTGGTTTGCAATGCATGGTAATTGAAGCCGCGCGCAATTTAGCTGGCCTCAAAGATGCAAACTCCGCTGAGTTTGATCCGACCGCAAGCCATCCAGTTATTGCCACGATGGCAGGACAGGAAAAATACGTCTCGGGCGAAGCTGACATGGGAGGCACCATGCGCCTAGGTTTGTACACAGCGGTATTAGCTAGTGGTTCGATTGTGGCGAAAACATATGGTGCAAATGAGATATCAGAAAGACATCGCCATAGATACGAAGTTAATAATCAATACCGCGAGCAAATCGCACAAGCGGGATTAGTTTTTAGCGGATTATCACCAGATCAACGTCTGGTGGAGTTTGTGGAATTGCCTAGCGAGATACATCCTTACTATGTAGGAACCCAAGCTCACCCTGAATTCAGATCTAGACCTACCAAGCCACATCCATTATTTGTTGGATTGGTTAAGGCTGCATTGGAACGTGGTTAATTCTGAGCTTTTGCAGATATTCCTCAATCATTGCGCAATTGAACGAGGTTTAAGTAAGAATTCTGTAAATGCCTACCGAAGAGATCTAACTAAGTTCTTAGATTTTCTTGAAAATGAGCGGCTCAATTTGTCGGAAGTTCAAATGGAGCACTTGGTCGGCTTCACCAAAATTTTACGACTTTCCAACTTGAGTGATTCAACTATCGCTAGGCATACCGTCGCATTGCGAAGCTTTTTTTCTTTCTTGGAAAAAGATCAAAAGATTGCAAATGTAACCAAGGAATTGCTTCCTCCGAAAATTCCAAAGCGGCTACCTAAAGCTCTCACTGTTGATGAAGTATCGGCAATGATTGATTCCTGTGATGACTCGCCGTCCGGAATTCGAAATCGGGCCATAATCGAAACTCTGTATGCAACCGGTGCTCGAGTTAGCGAGGTTGTAGCTCTTGATATCGATGACATTAGTAAATCTGAAGACTCGATAATTACCGTAAGAGTTAGAGGCAAGGGCGGTAAACAACGCTTAGTTCCGCTGGGCAGCTTTGCCCAACAAGCAATTGATCAATATTTAGTACGGGTTAGACCAATCTTTGTAAAACGTAGCCAGGAAACCGCATTATTTATCAACGAGAATGCCGGGACGCGGTTATCAAGGCAGAGCACCTGGAGCGTTGTCAGTGACGCAGCTAAAAGAGCAAATATCAAGCGCGATATTTCACCACATGCTTTGCGACATTCTTTTGCCACGCATCTACTAGATGGCGGCGCAGATATACGTGTTGTACAGGAGCTTTTAGGTCATTCCTCTGTAACAACGACGCAAATTTACACTTTAGTAACGATCGATAAGTTGCGCGAGAGCTATATAAACTCTCACCCTAGATCGAAATAAAGGTTTTTAGCGACCGCGTAATCTGCGAGCAATAATTGATTGATCGCCCTTTGATTCCAAGTCTGCAATCACAATAGCAAGGGCTTCTCTAACAATTCGGCCACGATCAACAGCTAGGCCTAAATCGCCACGAAGATGTAGGCGTGCTTGCTCCAAATCAAATAACTCTTCAGGGGATAGGTAAACCGTTATTTTCTCATCATGTTTTTCGCGACCAGATGGAGCTTTATCAACTCCGGTTGCTCGACGTCTTGGTGTTTGTCTAACACCAGTTGATTTCTGAACTGGTTTTTGCACCGCAGAGGCGGTTGCGGTTGTAGGTCGATTTGTATGTGCAACCTCAACCTCTTCAACAACTTGATCAGGCACCGCACTCAGAGTTGTTTTGCGGAATAGCTCATCAGCACCCGGCAAACTTATTCTTCTACTCATCGCACTCCTCCCATAGAAATAATCTCTCGAGCAAGTCTTCTGTATGCAGCGGCACCAATTGACGAGCTTGCATAAGAAGTAATTGGCTCTCCGGCAACTGTCGTTTCAGGGAAACGTACTGTTCTGGCAATTGTCGTATCAAAAACCTTGCCAGGGAATGCATCGCTAATACGCTCTAGCACTTCACGGCTGTGAACAGTTTTGCGATCAAACATAGTTGGCAAAATTCCCAACAGCTGCAGCTCAGAGTTGGTGTTTATTTGAACTTTCTTAATGATGTCATCAAGCAATGCAACTCCGCGTAATGCGAAGTATTCACATTCAAGTGGTACCAAAACCCAATCCGATGCGGTTAATGCGTTAACGGTCAGAAGGCCCAGAGAAGGTTGGCAATCGATCAGAATCACATCGTAAAAATCTAAAACCGGAGCGAGAACTCTTTTTAGGATTTTTTCACGCGCGATAACGGTGACAAGACCACCCTCAGCGCCAGATAGATCCTCATGAGCTGGGACCATGTCCATGCCAGGAACGCTGGTTTTCAGTAAGAATTCATCGATGCTGGTTGATTCATCCATCATTAAGTTGTAGATGGATCCTTCGATATCTCGAGTTGAAACATTTAATCCAACTGACAAAGAGTGTTGAGGATCAAAATCAACGAGAAGCACTCGTCTTCCAAGCTCTGCGAAAGCAGCGCCTAAATTGATTGTGGTAGTTGTCTTGCCAACTCCACCTTTTTGATTAACGACTGAAATAATTTTTGCATTGCCATGTTCAATTAATGGCGCAGGTATTGGAAATTCTTTAGCGGGATGTCCAAGCACTGAAGATGATGTAACAATTTCAGAATCAAATTTGGATATTGTCGATTTAGCGTTCAATCGAGATATCTCTGAAGCACTTTTTGCCATGCCGCGACTTTAGTGATGGCGTGCAACTGCTTTGGTAGCGACACGCGTAGAGTATGCGCACCATGAACAACGAAATTGTTGAACCCTCAAGTGAAACTTTAGGGTCCTTGCCACCGATCGCTGGCGCCACAACAGTTTCTGGAGAAGGACGTGTTGCAGGTTTTTCCGTTCATTTAGAAAATTTTGACGGACCATTTGACTTGCTATTGCAGCTTATTTCTAGACATCGGATGGATATCACCGATGTTGCTATTGCAACCGTTACCGATGAATTCATCTCCTACATTCGCGAGTTAGAAAAAACTGAAGAAGGCTGGAAGCTGGATCAAGCAACCGAGTTTTTGGTTGTAGCCGCAACTCTTCTTGATTTGAAGGCGGCACGTTTATTGCCCGCGGGGGAAGTGGATGATGAAGAGGACTTGGCTTTACTAGAGGCCCGAGATCTTCTATTCGCCAGGTTGCTGCAGTACCGCGCCTTCAAAGAGGTCGCGCAGATTCTCGCTACTCGAATAAATGAGCAGGAAAAGAGCTTTGCCCGCTCAGTTTCTTTAGACCCCGTCTTCGCTTCTCTACTACCAGAGGTTTTAATTGGGGTGTCTCCGGAACGATTTGCCGCTATCGCTAATCGAGTTTTGACGCCAAAAACAGCACCCACCCTCTCAATTGAGCATATTCATAGGCCACTAGTAAGCGTTGCCGCTGAGGCAAGAAACGTTGTTAACGCCCTAAGAAGAAACAAAACTATGACTTTTCGGGGCTTGATCGCGGATGTTCAAGACACTTTGGTTGTGGTCGCGCGGTTTTTATCCCTCTTAGAGCTATATCGGGAAGGCTCAGTCAGATTTGAGCAGGTCGTGGCCCTAGGAGAGCTTCAAATTACCTGGATTGGCGCTGTGGAAGGCGAAATCGCGGTCAGTGATGAATTTGATCGCGAAACAGTGATGGAAGCTCCTAATGGGACTGAAGGCGTAGATATCGAGGGTTCAAATTCGGAGAGTACGGGAGAAGGCAATGATTAATCGCGAGATCGCCAGGTCCATCGAGGCTATTTTGATGGTGGTTGAAGAGCCGATTTCAGAGGTGGTTTTAGCTCAGATAATCGAAATTCCCACCGAGCAAATCTTGGAAACTCTGAATGCACTAAGTGCCGAATATGAAGCTGAAGGTAGAGGTTTTGCACTTAAGCAGATCGCCGGCGGATGGCGCTTTTACTCAAACCCCGAATTTGCTCCGCTTGTGGAGAAATTTGTCCTTGATGGTCAGCAGGCGAAACTAACGCAAGCTGCGTTAGAAACCCTGGCTGTTATTGCCTACCGGCAACCGATCTCCAGAGCGCGAGTTTCAGCGATCCGTGGAGTCAACGTTGAGGCGGTTATGAAGACCCTTGTGACCCGTGGACTTGTGGAGGAGTGCGGTGTAGAAAATGAAACCGGCGCGATTCTCTATCGAACAACCCATCTGTTTTTAGAGCGTATCGGGGTTAATCGGGTTGAGGATCTTCCAGCGCTTGCTCCATTCCTGCCTGATGTTGATGGACTTGATGAGGTTATCGCTTCACTTACGGAATAGCTTTTTATCCTGCGTTCGTTGTCCAGTAAAGCGTCACCAATAATGCCTCTACAATTGGCCTATGAGCGGCTCCCGAAAAATATCCAATAAAGAAGAAAAAGGTTCAGAGCTCGTTCGACTTCAGAAGTTTATGGCTGATTGCGGCGTAGCCAGTCGTCGGGCCTGCGAAGAGATAATTCTGGCGGGTCGAGTTCAGGTGGATGGACGGACAGTTCGCATCCTTGGTACCAAAATTGACCCGATAAACAATAAAGTTCAAGTTGACGGTGAGTTAATAAACAGTAAAACAACCAAAACTTATTTAGCGTTTCATAAACCTAAAGGCATTTTGTCCACCATGTCAGACCCTGAAGGCCGAGCCTCCCTCGCGGAATTTTTTGGTGATTGGCCGGATCGGCTGTTTCATGTGGGCCGACTGGATAAGGAGAGTGAAGGTCTCATTATTCTCACTAATGATGGGGGTTGGGCACATGAGGCTACCCACCCATCTTTCGGGGTCCGCAAGACCTATCTTGTTTTGTGTGAAAAAGAGGTCACCTCCAGCATGATTGAATCATTAAAAAAGGGTGTGGAGCTAGAGGATGGGCTTGCCAAGCCTTTAGAGGTTCACCGGAGAGGTGCATGGGTGGAACTGGTAATTCACGAAGGTCGAAACCAAATCGTTAGAAGAATTTTTGAAGAGTTGGGTAATCCAGTAGTTAGGTTGGTTCGGACCGCCATAGGATCTATAAAGCTAGGGGAGCTGCCGGCCGGTAGATGGCGTGCCCTGAACCCGCAGGAAATTGTAAATTTATAAATAGTTCTTTCTATAAATAGTTAAAGCTATAAAACAATTTGTCGTTATTCGTAATACCTATAAACCGTTTTATCGACAATAGCCTCCCAGCGGATAATCTATTTATCGACATAAGTGAGCGTGCTCGTGCCAATCATTAACTATTTATCGACAATTCGAGAATCCAATCCTGTTGGAATAAAAATGTCGATAATTATTTCCTCCACGGATACCGTTTTAGTAATTTATAGACAAAACACTTAAACGCTTCCGCGCATTAATCCTCTGAGAAGGTAAAATTTGCAAGTGGCAGTCAGAGCGATCCGCGGAGCAACTCAACTTGAGGTTGATTCTAAAGAGCAGATGCGGGACGCCGTAATTGAATTGATGAGCACCATTCTTAAAAACAATGACTTAAGCAGCTCCGATCTAATCTCGGTTCTTTTCACGGCGACCCCAGATTTGGTGAGTGATTTCCCAGCCGCTTCTGCGAGAGACATGGGTCTTGGGATGGTCCCATTGATTTGTGCGGTTGAAATAGATGTTCCCAACAGCCTTCCCCGCACCATAAGAGTGTTGCTGCACTGTGAAACCTCGCGAAATCAAGAGGAAATCAACCATATTTATCTACGAGGAGCCGCATCCCTTCGTAAAGATATTTCTCAGAACATAGCTCAGTAGGGGATAGGTACTTGTGGGAGCTATACATCATGTGCGAATTGTTGGTACCGGCTTAATCGGCACCTCTATTGGTCTTGCCCTTGCTCAACAAGGAGTTTCCCTGAGTTTGTACGACAAAGATGAATCTGCTTTGAATCTGGCCTCGGATTTACTTAGAGAATCTTTATCGAATGAGATGCCGGATTTAGTAGTGATAGCAACACCACCACAAAGCGTTTTGGGTGCCTTAAAAGATGAGTTTGAGCTCAACCCTCAATCATGCTTTATAGATATCACCAGTGTTAAGAATAATCTTCTACTTGAAGTTGAAGGATTAACGGAAATAGCGCAACGTTTTGTAGGTACACACCCAATGGCTGGCCGCGAGAGAACTGGTGCAAGTTCTGCACAGGCAGATCTATTTCAAGGTCGAGCTTGGGTTGTTTGCCCGAACCAACACACAAAGCCTGAGGTGAGAGAAATTGTTGTTGGATTGATAGAGCTTTTAGGAGCAACGCCTTACGTAATGAATGCGAAGCAACATGATGAGCTGATGGCGCAAATTTCTCACACCCCTCAGGTTCTCAGCACAATACTGGCCGGTTCACTTCTTCAAATGAGTCCAGAGCTTGCTTCGGGTATTGAATTGTCGGGGCAAGGTTTGCGGGATATGACAAGAATTGCAGGCAGTGATGGGGCTTTGTGGGCGCAAATTCTGACGGAAAACAGTTCATCGGTAAGTGATTTTTTGCTTGATTTTGAGCGTGAACTTGAAAATTTTCGGCTTGCATTAGTAGGTGGTGACACTGAAACGATTCTGGATTTCTTTAATAAAGGAAATTCAGGTCAGTTGAAAATAAGTGGAAAACACGGCGCAAAGCCGCGAAATTACACCCATCTATTAATTGTGATCAAAGATGAACCTGGCGCTTTAAGTGAGCTGTTCAATGAGTGCGCAAAGTTAAATGCAAATATCGAGGACTTAAGTATCGAACATTCTCCTGGTCAATTAACTGGTTTAATTACGCTGGCTTTTTCACCAGAAGATGCTCAAATCGTAAAGAATCATTTAATTGCAAAAGATTGGAAGGTTCATCAGCGATGACCGTTGTTGTTGCGATGGATGGTCCAAGCGGTTCTGGAAAATCATCTACCTCTCGCGCTATCGCTAAACGGGCTGGTTGGCTTTATTTAGATACCGGGGCTTTATATAGAGCTGCAACTTGGTTAGCTATTCGAGAAACTATAGATGATGCAAATGATTTAGTTGCAGCACTAGAGAAATTTCCGATTGTTTTTAAGACAGATCCAGATCAACCCATAACACTTTGTGGTGGAATTGATATTTCGCAAGACATTAGGTCAGCCGAGGTGACATCTGCGGTTAGTCGAGTGAGTGCATGGCCAGAGCTAAGGCAATTCCTGCTTGGATTGCAACACCGAATTATTGACAGTGCGAAAAATGGAATTGTTGTTGAAGGCAGAGATATCGGCACAGTCGTATGTCCAAATGCGCAATTGAAAGTGTGGTTACAGGCGGACATTAATGCTCGTGCAATTCGTCGAGACTTAGAGGAGCAAAGCTCAAATATCTCAAAAGGAAACACTGAACAAGTTGCAGAATCTTTGCAAACTAGAGACCAGCAAGATTCCAGTCGTGCTATATCTCCGCTGAAAAAGGCCGAAGATGCGATTGTGGTTGATTCAACTAATCTAACTTTGAATGAAACAGTCGATTACATTTGGAATGTTCTAAAGCAGAGATCACTTATCGGTTTGCCAAAGGTAGTTATTGTCGGACGGCCAAATGTTGGAAAATCTACTTTAGTGAATCGAATAATTGGATCGCGAGAAGCGATTATCGAGGATGTTCCTGGCGTGACTCGAGATCGAGTTTCATACGAAGCTGAATGGAATGGAAAGTCCTTCTTCGTTGTTGATACCGGAGGATGGGAGCCGACCGCAGAGGGAATCGCTTTGAAGATTTCGGAGGCGGCAGAGTCAGCAATTGTTGATGCAGATTTAGTTTTGTTTGTGGTCGATGCGCAAGTGGGGCAGCAATCTGATGATGATGCGTTTATCTCTGTTTTACGCAAGAGTCGCAAGCCGGTTATGTTGATTGCCAATAAAGTTGATAGTGAAAAGGATGAATTGGAAGCGCATGCGCTTTGGAACTTGGGATTAGGAGAGCCTTACTTTATTTCCGCGGCCCATGGTCGTGGCAGTGGAGATTTGTTAGATGAGATTGTTTCGAGACTTCCAGAAGTTGGCCAAGGTCGCATGGATGATGGCTACAGAAGAATTGCCATTGTCGGAAGACCGAATGTAGGCAAAAGCAGTTTGCTCAACTCCTTTGCTGGTTCAGTAAGAGCATTAGTTGATGATGCTGAAGGAACAACAAGAGATCCAATAGATGAATTGATTGATCTAGGTGATAAAACTTGGCGTTTCATTGATACAGCTGGAATTAGGCGTCGCGCTCATCAAGCCTCTGGCTCAGATTATTACGCCGCTTTGCGTACGGAGCGAGCGATTGAAAATGCTGAAGTGGTTATCATGATTATCGATGCTTCGATTCCGATCACCGAACAAGATTTGCGAATCATTTCTTTGGTTGAAGATTCCGGCAAGGCATTAGTGGTCGGCATGAATAAATGGGATCTAGTTGATGAAGACCGACGGGTTGCCTTGGATAAGGAGAGCGATCGGAATTTTGATCAAGTTGAATGGGCCGAGCGAGTGAATATTTCAGCGAAAACTGGGTGGCATAAGGACAAGTTGCTTCCAGCAATTGAAAGGTCACTCGAAAGCTGGGAAAAGCGGATTCCTACCGCGAAGTTGAACGCATTCTTAGGTCAGTTAATTGGCAGCAATCCACCACCTATTAGAGGTGGCAAGCAACCTAAAATCCTTTTTGCCACTCAGGCCGGAGTAGCTCCGCCTACTTTCGTAATCTTTGCAACGGAGTTTTTGGAGGCTTCGTATCGCCGATTTATTGAACGCAGATTGCGGGAAGAGTTCGGGTTCTCCGGCTCACCGATACGCGTTTCGGTGCGCATTCGCGAACGCTAGTATCGGCTCTGCCTGACAAGCTTTACGGGACGTAGCGCAGCTTGGTAGCGCACCAGGCTGGGGGTCTGGTGGTCGCAGGTTCAAATCCTGTCGTCCCGACGTGTTAACAATTCCTAACCTGCTCACTGGGCTTCGCGCGCTCGGAATTCCCGTGTTTCTCTGGCTCGTCTTGGTAACAGATCAATTGGAATGGGCGGTCGTTACCTTGATGGTTGCTGGCGCGACAGATTATTTCGATGGAAAACTCGCCCGAGCTTGGAATCAAGAGAGTCGGTTGGGAGAGCTGCTTGATCCGGCCGTAGATCGTTTGTACATAATCACGGTACTGATAGCCATGCTTTACACAGCAGTCATCCCTTCATGGGTTGTGGCTTTAATCGTTACTAGAGATTTAACCTTGGGCATTATTTTGGCAATGTTAAAAGGTAAAGGCCATGGGCCATGGAAAGTTACATATCTTGGCAAGGCCGCAACCTTCAATCTGCTTTATGCCCTTCCCTTGCTTTTGCTTACCGAAACCTCTACCGGCTGGGTTGCAAACGCCGCCTTTGTGGCGGGTTGGAGTTTTGCTGGGTGGGGCATTGCGTTATATCTATGGACCGGAATCGGTTACGCTCGCGCTGGATTTCGAACTTTGAAAAACACTGGGTTTTGAAAGGAAGCAAATGTCACAGGTACCTGCAGAATTGAAATACACAAAGGAACATGAGTGGATTTCTGAAAGTGGTGCGGGGCGTTATCGTGTTGGCATAACCGACTATGCGCAAAGCGCTTTAGGTGACATTGTTTATATTCAGCTTCCAAAAGTTGGCGATAATCACGTGCAAGGAAAAGTTTGTGGTGAGGTTGAATCAACAAAGAGCGTCTCTGAAATTTACGCTCCACTTAGTGGCTCAGTTGTAGCCGTTAATGAATCACTTGACTCTGCTCCGGAATCGTTAAACCAAGACCCATATGGTGCGGGTTGGATTTATGAGGTTGAGATCTCCAACGCTGATGAGTTGTCATCCTTGCTGGACAGCGCTGGTTATCAAGCTTTGACCGCTTGACGCGTGGGCAGCTCTCACCCTAGTGTGAGCCTCAACGTTAAGGTTAGGTTTCAAAGAGTCTGGGGACGGGGGAGATAGTGGAGAGCAAAAAATCCACCAATCATGATCTCACCACGACCATTAACTTGGGTGCCCTTCGCTCGGTTTCAGATCATGTATCCGCACTCCTTGAAGGTGCGACAGTAGCTGAGCGAGATGTAATCGCTGCCCTGCCTGAGGGTTCGGCGATGCTCATTGTTTTGAGTGGGCCTGCGCGCGGAGCAAGATTTTTGATCAACTCTGATTTAACAAGGATTGGGCGATCGCCGGAAAACGAAATCTTCCTTGATGACATAACCGTTTCCAGAAAGCATGCCGAGATCGAAAAGAAGGATGGGGCATACCAACTTCGTGATTGCGGCAGTTTGAATGGAACTTATGTAGACGGCCAGATTGAAAATGAAATCAGTCTTAAAGATGGCACTGAATTAAATATTGGCAAGTACAAACTGCATTTCTTTGTTGGGGGAAAGGTAAGAGGATGAGTGTTCCGGCCCGGGCGTATTTGAGCATTGGTGAAGTTCTAGGAAAGCTTCGTTCAGAGTTTCCTGATGTCACGATTTCAAAGATTCGATTCCTCGAATCAGAAGGCTTGATTGAACCGCAAAGAACTCCATCGGGATACCGGAAATTTACAACCGCTGATCTTGAGCGACTTCGTTATGTATTGCTTGCACAACGTGATCAGTATTTACCATTGAAAGTCATCAAAGATAATTTAGAAGCGATGGATCGGGGTTTGCAACCATCACAAACAGCTGGCTCCGCACCAACGCCACGTCTAACCACAGTTGATAATGGTTTAACACCGAACTCATTCATTGAGCAGAGTGAGTTAAAACTATCTCGTGATGAATTATTGAGCAGTTCGGGAATTTCTGAAGAGCAATTAGTGGAGCTTGAAGGCTATGGTTTGATTCAGATAAAGGGTCGTTACTACGACGCTGATTCACTCATAGTTGCAAAGGTAGTTGCCGAGATTTCAGCATTTGGAATCGAAGGACGCCACTTGAGAGCTTTCAAGACTGCAGCAGATCGCGAGGTTGGTTTGGTCGAGCAAATCATCACCCCTTTGTTGCGTCAGAAGAATCCTGATTCGAAGGCGCGAGCTCAGGAAGTATCCAGAGAGATTGCTTCTCTGTCAGTTAAGTTACATGCAGCTTTAGTTCGATCAGGATTGAATCGCGCTCGATGAATTTTCACGCGGTTGATGTAGTTGGCGTGAGAGTTGAAATGCCCTCAAACCAACCGATCGTGCTGTTGAAGGAAATCGGTGGTCCTCGTTACCTTCCTATTTGGATTGGCGCGGTCGAAGCAACGGCAATTGCATTTGCTCAGCAGGGTGTCGCACCTCCACGTCCGTTGACTCATGACCTAATGAAGGATGTCTTGGAATCTTTGGGAGCTGAATTAGTCTCAGTTCAACTTACCGAGATGAGAGATGGCATCTTCTACGCGCAATTGAATTTCTCTGGCACTGGGTCAGCTCAGAACGTACAGATTTCGGCACGCCCAAGCGATGCAATCGCATTGGCGCTTCGAACCGGCTCGCCAATCCTGGCTAGTGAAGAACTGTTAGGGGAGGCCGGGATTGAAATCCCAGAACAGGCCGAAGATGAGGTTGAGAAGTTCAAAGAGTTCCTAGATCAGATAAACCCAGAGGATTTCGCTAGCTAAAGGCTGGTTTAAAGAAGCTTAAACCTCTACTTGAGGTTTCATGTGTGTCGGTTGTTGAAACCCTCAACCAGGGGTTCTACCTTTCTCCTACTACGTTAATTGTTGATTCATTTACTGAATTGATGTTTAACGGTTCCCCAGAACTAGTAGATATGCGAGGCTTCCCCTCATGAGCTCAAATGACAATCAAGAGCTTGGTTACCGTGGCGCCTCAGCCTGCGCAGCTGCAGGTATTTCATATCGACAATTAGATTATTGGGCCCGCACTGGATTGGTAGAGCCAACGGTAAGGGGAGCAGCTGGTTCTGGAAGTGCCAGACTTTATGGCTTCAAAGATATTTTGGTTTTAAAGATTGTAAAAAGACTTCTGGACACCGGAGTTTCGTTGCAGAATATTCGAACCGCCGTAACTCATTTAAGAGAACGTGGCGTAGAGGACTTGGCTCGCATCACTCTTATGAGTGATGGCGCGTCGATTTATGAATGCACCAACTCAGAGGAAATAATCGACTTACTTCAAGGCGGCCAGGGCGTATTTGGAATTGCTATTGGCAAAGTTTGGAATGAGGTTGAAGGCTCGCTATTGCATCTCCAGGCCGAAGATCCTAATGATGGATCTGCAACGGTTGCGAATAGTGATGCAGGTGACGAGCTAGCTGCCCGTCGCAAGTTACGCGGGGCGTAAACCGCGCTCAAGCCTTATTCTTCTCGCCATGGCGAGACGGGATTTCTCAGATAGACATATAGGTCCATCTTCGGATCAAGTAGCAACAATGTTGCATGAGTTAGGTTATGACTCACTCGAGAAATTCATCTCTGATGTTTTGCCTGATTCGATAAAACTTGCCGATCGCTTCGGCGAGAACCTTCCTTCACCTGCTTCTGAAGTTGAAGCCCTGCAAGAGTTGAAGCAATTCGCTAATGAAAACTCTCCGATTGATTCACTAATTGGCATGGGCTACTACGGCACAATCACACCACCGGTTGTATTGAGAAATGTGTTGGAGAATCCAGCTTGGTACACCGCATATACGCCATATCAGCCTGAAATTAGCCAAGGTCGCCTTGAAGCGTTATTTGCATTTCAAACTATGGTCAGCGATTTAACGGGGCTAGCAATATGTAACGCCTCGATGCTTGATGAAGGCACCGCCGCAGCGGAAGCGATGACACTCGCTCGTCGAAACTCAAAATTAGAGGACGATGCTAAGTTCATTATTGATTCTCGAGTTCATCCGCAAACTCAAGCGGTGGTATTAACTCGGGCAAAGCCACTTAACATTCCAATTGAAGTTGTTGATTTATCAGCAAATACAAAATTGGAAAACGTTTTCGGAGTTTTGCTTCAGTATCCCGATACTTTTGGTGAGTTGCGGGATTTTTCAGCATTAATTTCGCAAGTTCACGACAATCAAGGATTAGTTGTGATGGCAACCGACCTGCTGGCTTTAACCTTGATTAAGTCACCAGGGGAGTGGGGTGCAGACATTGCAGTTGGATCGGCACAACGTTTCGGTGTACCGATGGGCTTCGGCGGTCCGCATGCTGGTTTCATGGCAGTACGAAACGGATTAGAACGTGGCTTGCCTGGAAGATTAGTAGGACAAAGTATTGATTCCCACGGCAATCCCGCTTTGAGATTAGCGTTGCAAACTAGAGAGCAACATATTCGTCGCGATAAAGCTACAAGCAACATTTGCACCGCACAGGTATTGCTAGCGGTAATCGCCGCTTTTTATTCCGCGTGGCACGGCCCGGATGGATTGAAAGAGATTGCAGTACGAGTGCATAAGTATGCAAGAAAGTTTGCGGCGGTAGTAAAAGCTTCTGGATACGAAATTGTTTCTGGCAATTTCTTTGACACAGTTACTTTTATGGCTAGTAATTCAGAGGCTTTAATTGAAAGCGCGTTAAAGGCCGGAATTAATGTTCGCAAAGTTTCTGGGGGAGTTAGTGTTGCTTTCGATGAAAGAACTACTGATGAACTTTTGGTGCGTCTGTTTAAAGCCTGGGGAATGAAAGCGGAATCTGCCGATTATGTGGGCGGTTTGCCAGCATTACGTTCCACCTCATACATGCAGCATCCAATTTTCAACTCATATCACTCTGAAACCTCAATGTTGCGTTATATCCGAACCCTCTCTGATCGTGATTTGGCTCTAGATAGAACCATGATCCCGTTGGGTTCTTGCACCATGAAGCTAAACGCCACGACTGAAATGCAGTCGATTACTTGGCCAGAGTTTGCAGATTTACATCCTTTTGCGCCGGCCAATCAGAGCCAAGGTACTCGCAAGTTAATTTCGCAGTTGTCTAAATGGTTAGTTGATGTAACGGGTTATGACGCCGTGTCACTACAGCCGAATGCTGGTTCTCAAGGCGAGTTTGCTGGGTTGCTTGCGATTAGAAATTACCTGGATGCCAGGGGAGAGGGCGACCGAGATATCTGCCTAATTCCATCTAGCGCTCACGGAACCAATGCGGCTAGCGCGGTTATGGCTGGAATGAAGGTCGTAGTCGTTGCTTGCGATGATCAGGGCAATGTTTCTATTGAAGATTTGAAGGCAAAAATCGCTGAATACAATGGAAAACTCGCAGCATTAATGGTGACTTATCCATCTACGCACGGTGTTTTCGAGTCTGCGATTACCGAGATTTGCGGTCTGATTCATGATGCGGGTGGTCAGGTTTATGTTGACGGCGCGAATTTAAATGCGCTCGTTGGTTTAGCTAAACCTGGCAAATTTGGCGCAGATGTTTCGCATTTGAATCTACATAAAACATTTTGTATTCCGCATGGCGGAGGTGGACCCGGGGTAGGACCGGTAATTGCTCGTAAGCATTTAGCGCCTTACTTGCCAAACCATCCCTTGGATCAAACTGCAGGACCGATAACTGGACCTGGGCCGATTAGCGCTGCACCTTTTGGATCAGCACTGATCTTGCCAATTTCCTGGGCCTACATTCGAATGATGGGCGCCGATGGCTTGAAGAAGGCGTCTCAGGTTGCGATTTTGTCTGCGAACTACATTTCGAAGAAACTTCAAGGTTCGTTTCCAACTCTCTACACCGGCAAAAACGGCTTAATTGCTCATGAGTGCATCATTGACATTCGTGAGATTACAAAGCAAACCGGCGTTACCGTTGATGACATTGCAAAACGGCTTATGGACTTTGGTTTCCATGCGCCAACGATGAGTTTCCCGGTGGCGGGAACTTTGATGATTGAACCTACTGAAAGCGAAGACATCGCTGAGATAGATCGCTTTATCGCTGCGTTTTTAACGATTGCCGATGAAATCAAAGAGATTGCTGAAGGCAGAATGAAAGTGGAGGATTCGGCACTTCGTCACGCCCCACATACCGCTGAAGATGTTGTCGGCGATGATTGGAATCGCAGTTATCCAAGAAGCAAGGCAGCGTTTCCTCAAGGCTCAGAAACCGGTTTGGCCCGTAAGGGTAAATACTGGCCAACAGTTGGACGTATTGATGGCGCCTTCGGGGATAGGAACCTGGTTTGCGCCTGTGAGCCGATTGAAGCCTTAGCTATTAATTAAGCTTACTTAACATAATGTAGATTATCGGCTATATCTATATCTCGGTAATACGCTCAAAACCAGCATCAACAAAGTCAAAATCACCCATTGCGTTGTGCTCAATTGAGCCGCCCAGCTTTGTCCTACGGATCGCTGCATATTCATCGCTAATGAAGATGATTCAAATTGATTCAATTCTTGAAGGATTTCCCCGGTATTAGACAGATGCGCGGTGAAACCAGTTGTGCTGACAACTGAGAATTCTTTTTTTAATTCCGCAGCGCGAGCCCTGGTTATCTGCAACTGTTGAGCTGCTTGTGAGCTCTTCCCGAAGGTTGCATTGTTTGTTTGGGCAATCAGGAAATCCATTCCTTGGGCACCTTTTTTAACATGATCATCATCGAGAATCTCGAAACAGATGAAACTCTGCATTGTCCAATTATTCAACTCGACATTTTGAAATCTTGTTCCCGGGACAAAATCATTAACCTGTTTTGCATAGGATGAAATGGATTCGGCTAACTTTCTAACTGGCATGTACTCGCCAAATGGAGCCAAATCCTGCTTTACATAACGTAAGGCAATATCTCCATTTGCCGTATAAAGCAAACTTGAATTCTTAGGCCCCAACGGACTCTGTTCAACAACTCCAGCAAGTAGCGGGACCTCTGAATTTGCAAAGTACTCCGATAACTTTTGGGCGGCAGCCTTGTATTTTGCGGGATCGACATCTATTGAATTCTCCGGCCAGATAATCAAATCAGCTTCTATATCGGTCGGAGTAGCTTGGATATGACGTTCGAGTACTCGCATTGGATTGTCATTGAAATCAAAACCAAGCTCATCTACCCCACCCTGAACCGCGATAATTTTGAAGGAATCACTTGATTTCTGCGCATTTGCTGTCGGCACAAAACTTGTGAGAATTAAAACTAAGAACACAACAATACTTTTCCGACGCCAAATAGCTGCAGCAGCAAAAAACGAAATCAGCAGCGAAACTCCGGTAACCCCCAAAAATGGATAAAGATGAGAGAGCGGATCTACCTGAGTAAAGCCAACCCTCCCCCAGCCAAATCCACCAAATGGGGCCTTCATGCGTAACAGCTCTATAAGGACAAAAGCTCCTGCGAAAGAAAATACGCCGGCCAAATTCTTTTTGATTGGCAATAGACCAATCAGCATGAAGAAAAAGCTTTGCCCGATAGCCAGAATTAACCAAGGCAAGGCACCGACGTATGTCGAACTCCAGTGCAACATTGGTAGAAAACTTGATAATCCGGCTATTAAGGAGATGATCAAACGGTCAGTTAACTTCCTGTCAATCAAGGAAGAGAACAAGATTGAAAGTCCAAGAATCGGACCGGGCCAAAACTCTAGCGGGGCAAATCCGGACCAAATTAAAACTCCGGCTAGAAATGCCTTCAGATTAGGAATCATTTCCAGTCCAAAGCCGAGAAGAATCGATCAACACTTGCGCCTAAGCCGTAATCTGATTTTAGTTCCAGGAGATAATTTTTATTAAGGGGCTCTTTGGGAATAGCTAACTCTATTTCCGGCAACCTAATGTCTACCGCGCACTTAACAAGCCGCTCAGCAATTCTGGCATATTCAATATCCTGCAAAATCTTCTTCCTGTGATTGGGTGAAAGAAGCTCGTGATCAGATTCAGCAGCGGTAATAACAGAGTTCATATCTGGAAAATTGCGAGCGATCTCAGCGGCACCCTTTTCCCCAATTCCTTTTATTCCAGGCAACCCATCGGACGCATCTCCCCTAATCATCGCAAATAGCGAGTAGCGATCGCCTGGGATTGAGTATTTATTTGCAATCCAGTTTAAGTCGACTAAATCGTGATTGGAAATGCCCTTAGCCAAGTAAACAACCGAAACATTTCTTCCATCATCGACAAGTTGAAAAAGGTCTCGATCGCCGGTCACAATTCGAATCGGACCAGACTCATTCGTGGACATGGTTGCGATCACATCATCGGCTTCATAATCATCGACGCCAATTAAGGGCAAACCTGCCGCTTCGAAAAAATCCATAATTAACGGAATTTGTGGCGAGAGCAAGTCAGGCTCTTCTTCTCCGCCATCCTCAGTATCAACCCGGTTCAACTTGTATTCAGGATACAAATCAACCCGCCATGAAGGACGCCAGTCTCCATCCAAACAGAGCGCAATACGATCTGGATGATAATGATTAATCAATCTGGCAGACATATCAATAAAACCTTTAACCGCATTTATGGGTTCGCCCTGTGGCGACACCAGGGTGTCCGGCATTCCGTAATAAGCGCGATACCAAAGTGATGCACTATCAATCAACAATAACGTCATGCCACCACCGCTGAGTACGCAATGACTCCCCTATCAATACGCTTCAAGGAATCCTTAATAACCGGTTGAAGCTCCGGTCTGGCGTTTGATAACTGTCCCAATAAATCAATAATTTGTCGTATAGCGCGGACAAAATCACCAACGACAATATCGGTTTCGCGAAGTATCGACTGCAGTGAGTTGCCATTTGCCCAGCGAGTTGCACTCCATGCGAGATCAAAGTTCGGTTCACGTTGTGGGTTCAATCCAACAGATTCCTCAATATTTACAATCCCAGCCCAAATCTTCACAACATCTGGAACTAAGACATCTAAAGACTTGGGTAAACGAGGAGATCTACTTTTCTCGCCACGACCTTCATAAATCAAAGCTGAGAGCAGACCAACTAGATCCGCCGCACTTAGATCAACCATGACCTCTGAATTTAGCAGTTCAGCTAGAAATAGATCTGACTCAGCATAAATTTTGGTCAGGGTTCTACCCTTATTTGTTAACTGACTTTCTCTGACGTAACCCATTTCCTCCAAAACCTCTAATACGCGATCAAAGGTGCGAGGTATTACATTGGTTCGACTATCCATTCTCGATTGCAATCCGGCACTTTCTCGCTTCAACCTTTGCGCCTTCTCAAGCACTCTGGCATGGGTTTCTCGATCGGGACATTGGTGACATGGATGAGCTTTCATCAAACGTCTCTGATCTGAAATCCGCTCTTCGATCTTGGCATAGTGAGCTTTTCGACTCCCCGCGTAGCTCCTTCGTTGTCCAAACTGGGTTTCTAATTCCTTTATTTCAAAGCGGAACTCCATGTACTCTTCGAAATCTCCGAGATGACAAAGCACATCCTTCTTAATGTTTTCAATACTTTGTTGATTCTTGGCGATTTGTTTTGCTAGACCAACCACCGCCTTATCGGCTTGGAATTGTGCAAATGAAGCGCTTAACGATTCACGGGCCTTTTGTTTACCAAATCGAGAAATGAGATTTGCGCTCATGTTATAGGTTGGATTGAAAGAGGATTTCAGCGGATAAGTACGAGTGCTGGCTAAACCCGCCGCCATACCGCTATCTATCTGCTCGCTCCACATCACTAAAGCATTTCCCTCGACATCAATGCCCCGGCGTCCTGCTCTTCCAGTTAATTGGGTGTACTCCCCTGGGGAGATAACGGAATGAGTTTCTCCATTCCATTTAATCAATTTCTCCAAAACTACGGATCTTGCCGGCATGTTAATTCCTAATGCCAGGGTTTCAGTCGCAAAAACAACCTTCAGTAGCCCTTTCTGGAACAACTCCTCAACAGTTTCCTTAAACATTGGCAATAGACCAGCATGATGCGCTGCGATTCCACGTTCTAATGCAGCACTCCATTCGTAGAAACCAAGAACTCCAAAATCCTCCACCGGAAGCTCATGGGTTTTTGCGCTTACTACTTCGCGGATTGCTGCCTTCTCTTCACTGTTAGTTAATGACAACCCTTCTTTAATACAGCTAGCTACCGCTGCATCACATCCGGCTCTTGAGAATATGAAGTAAATTGCCGGCAAAAAACCTCGAGCTTCGAGTTTTTCTACAACTTCAGGTCTGGTGAGTGATTTCAAAGTAGAAAATTTGTTTTCCTTCCAGTTGCCACCTGGAACTTTCTTAACTGAGTTTCGCTCGAGCCGAACAATTTCGGGATTAACTCGACCATCATCAACGAAAAGGTCAAGAATTCGATTTCCAATCAAAATATGTTGATAAAGCGGAACGGGTCTGATTTCACTGAGCACTACGTCAGTCTCGCCTCTAACGGTTTTAAGCCACTCTCCGAACTCCTCCGCATTTGAAACAGTTGCAGAGAGTGAAATAACCTGAATTCTCTCTGGAAGATGAATCAAAATTTCTTCCCACACCGCTCCGCGGAACTTATCGGCCAGGTAATGAACTTCATCCATCACCACATAACCCAAATCATCGATGGATCCAGCATCAGCATAAATCATGTTGCGGAGCACTTCGGTGGTCATAACCACAATGCGAGCCCCACTATTAATCGAAGAGTCACCGGTTAGAAGTCCAACTTCAGACTCACCGTAAACTGAAACTAACTCTTGGTACTTTTGATTTGATAACGCTTTTATCGGCGTGGTATAGAAACAGCGATTGCCAAATTCCTCTGAAAGAAAAGTTGCAAATTCACCGACAATAGTTTTTCCGGCACCCGTAGGCGCAGCTACCAACACACTCTTGCCATCTTCAAGGCTATGACAGCCAGCTAGCTGAAAATCATCAAAGGCAAAGTCGTAGCGTTCCATGAAACGGGTCGTTAATGGATATCGATTTCTGGTTTTTGCCGCTGCATATCGCTCGGCCGGTGAAAGTTCAGTCACGGGATAAGCACCCGCAAACACTTTTCAACTATTGAAACTTCGATTGGTAGATCGCCAACCCGCTCACCGTCAGCATAGGCAACTGCATTAGCTGAAATAGCTACACTCTTCGCTTTAAGAAATTTAACCGCAGGATGATTGATGTGCGAGCCGGAATAAACCTTTGGAAAGACGCGAAGGAATTCGAAGCGAGAAACTGGCCCCAAAATCATGACATCCAAGTAGCCATCTTGGAGATCTGACATTGGAGAAATCATCATTCCTCCACCATAACTCTTTCCGTTGGAAACAGCGATTAACATGGCTTTAGATTCCAGGTGAACCCCATCAACTCTGAAGCTATAACTTCTTGGCTTAAAGGTGGATAGCACCTGTGCAATTGCTACGTTGTATTTCATACGGCCCCGAATAAAACGCATCTGGTTTGCGCGTTCATTAACCAAAGAATCAAACCCGGTGCTCAAAATCTGTGCGAAATACTCCCCTGCTACCAGCCCAAGATCCACCCCGGTCGATTTCATCTCGTTTAACAGAGATAGATTATCCAAAGGCTGATTAATGTTTAATCCCAAGCTGCGGGCAAAATCATTACCGGTACCTGCGGGGATAATCAAAAGCGGCACAGTTGACCTAGCCAATTTTTGAATCGCTAAATGAACTAGACCATCGCCACCGATAACTATTAGGTTTGAGATGCGCTCTAGGTCTAGGGCTTTCAAATTCATTTTGGCTACATCAGCATTAACGCCAGAGAGATCCAGGAAATCGATCTCTTGGCTTTGCAGATGCGAGATAACCTGTTCCTTAATCTTTCCACCTCGACCACCGCCTGAAGTGGGATTGCAAAGCAGGCCCAGCATTCTAAAGTTCTGCTTCGTCAATGGGCGCAGCTGGTTCTATCGGAGCTGCTTCATCATCTGCATATTGGCGACTTTTTCGGTCTCTCTTTTTATCGACCAAAAGCGCTATTCCGCCCGCTCCAAAATAAAACAAAATCAATGGAAGCGCTAAGGCGGCCATTGATAGTGGGTCTGCGGTCGGACTAAAAGCGGCAACAAAGAAGGTAATTGCAAAGATAGCGAAACGCCATGGCTTAAGTATTGCTTTTCCAGACAAGAGGCCAATCAAATTAAATGAGACTAAGAAAACTGGCAATTGGAAGGCTAAGCCGAAAATCAGAATCAGTCGCAGGACGAAATCAAGATAATCATCAAATCTAATCAAGTTATTAAGTGATTCAGGGGTGAAACCAAATAGAACTTCAATTGCTAGCGGAAGCACATAATAAGCAAGAGCCGCACCAATGCTAAAGAATGGGGTGGCTGCGGCTATGAATAAAACCGAGTTACGTTTTTCTTTTCGATGTAGCGCGGGGGCGATAAAGGCCCAGAGCTGATAAAGCCAGAAAGGTGCGGCGATAATCACGCCAGTAAGAAAGGAAACTTTCAGCTGCAAATTCAATGGACCGAGAACGCCACTGATATACAAAGCACCACAATTGGCTGATCCAGTTTCCTGTGCCAATTTCAGATCACACACCGGGCTTGCGAGAGTTGCAATAATCTCGTTGTAGTTGATCCAACCGACAGCGCTGAATACAACGATGAATAAGGCAGCCCTTATTACCCGCTTGCGTAACTCACGTAGATGGTCAAGCAGCGGCATAGTGCCACGATTCTTGCTAGCCATTACTCCCTGTCTTTAAAAATCAATATGAGTAATTCAAACTAACTTGCGGACTTGTCCCCTTCATCGTCTTTCTTATCTTCTTTATTAAGCTCTTTAACCTCACTCTTAAAAATTCGAAGAGAGCGGCCGAGGGATCGTGCTGAGTCTGGCAAGCGCTTTGCGCCAAAGAGAATTACAACTACCAGGATAAGAAGTAGCCAGTGAGAAGGTTCACGCAATCCAAACATATGATTTTGCCTTTCTAGGTCCTTGGCTGAGCGGCCTTACGCTACCACGCGGTCAGTTGCTATCTCTATATCGAGTTAATGCAGCCTCAGCCCCACTTAGTAGCGACTCCTTCAAGGCTATTGGGCTAATTATCTTGATGTCCTTATTGCTCATAGCATGCCGAATAAGCCACTGCGGGTTATGCAACTTCATAACAAATTTGTTATCAGATTGTTTTACTAAAGCAGCTTCATTCTCGATGAAGAACTGTGAATCTTGATTATTAATTTCTAACTCAACTTCAGAACCAAACCCCTCCGATGCGTGAGCGGGCTCAGGGATCTTGCTTTTCGGTAGAAGTCTTATCTCCAAGATTTGATTCAAATTGAAAGTTCTCGAGTCATTAGACAGATGGCAATAACCATCTAGTTGAATTTTGTTCTCGTTAGCGCGGATTCTCTGTGGCGAGATTCGGCGTTCAGTAACTTCATCCTTAGTCTTATTCAAGTACTTTATATTTAGATCTAACCCTTGATCTAGAGCTTGACGCGCTATTTCCAGAGCAATTTTGTCCTTCTCAATCTCAATATGGAAGGCTTCACTAGGAATCTCTGCAGAGTAAGTATCTTCGAGTTTTCTTATCAGATTGGAAAGCGTGACATATCTCGGATCTGACTTAAGAATGATTTCTTGCAGCGCTGCAAGCGCAATCCTTAGAACTATAGATTCCGAATAATTGAAGTTTCTGGGAAGAGATAAATTCTGAGGATCTCTTATGACCACGACATCATCCTCTAGAGAAAGGTCAATCAACTCGAGCGGGGTGTATCCCGGCAACCCGCAAAGGAACAGCAGGTTTAAATCTTTAACAATTTCTTCCCTGGTAACCGAAAACCTCGAAGCTAGCTCCGAAATAGTTATACCTTGATTGTTAACGACGAAAGGGACTAGATCTAGCAGACGAAGTGCGCGTTCAGCAGCGTTCTCAGACATATTTCGCAATCACCTCCTCCAGCCGCGCTTCAATTAAATTACGAGCCTCTATTGGCTCTTCAAGGATTACGGAATCAAAATGCCACAAAGATAATTCAATGGCGTTCTCTAGGGATTCAACCTTTGCTAAGACGGAATCCCAATTCTCATCCAACTCGGTTATCTCATGCGCCATATTTCGAAGTGAGTGCGCCTTGTTCCGCTTAATCCTCCATCGAACCGATAGCGTATTCTGACTTAACATCACCATATAGTCGGTAATTTTGAAATCATTTGGAATTTCGAAAGTTTCACGCTTAGCGGAAACCTCTATCCTGGAAACTATTCTTGATAATTTAAATACCCGAATATCCCCGCGATCTAAATCTTCTCCAACCAAATACCAGCTTCCCTGCCATGTGCTTAGTCCAAAAGGATTAACTTGCCTGGCTTGCTTTGCTTCACTTGTATTTTTGCAATAATCGAAGGTAATTCGACTTCGGTTAGCCAACGCGCGGGTAATTTCAGTTAGACCGCTTTCGTTGAACTCATTGGGCGTTATCAATTCTTCAAATATCGTTGGCGCATCCTCTGTGCTACTGAGTATCCGCCGTGCGGCCGATTTAGCAACACCGCCCATTTCACTTGATTTCCATAAATTTAATGCGGTAGAAATGAGAGCGTTCTCTTCTGACGAAAACTTTGTGATCGGAAATTGATAACTTTCAGGTCTTATTCGATAACCGGGTTCATCTTCAAATAGCGGGTCATGTGATGCAACTTCGATTTCAATTCCGAGAGCTCTGAGGTCATCCTTGTCTCGTTCAAACATGCGCTCCTTGGTTTCATCGCTCCCTGAGTACCCAGCAACCTTTCTAAAAATTTCACTTTTGCGCATGTAGCGTCGCGAATCCAGAAGCGCCATCGTTAAGTTAACTAAGCGCTCGGTTTTTGCCTGACTCATACGGGCCAGATTATCGCGGCTAGCCGTTTTATGCTGGAAAGATAGTAATTAACGGGACCTTGATAGGGTGTGCGCATGAAATTGCATTCCAAAATCTCCCGTAAGTTCCAAATTCCACTTTTTGTCACAGTGCTTATTAGCGGAGTTCTAGTTAGCGGATGCACCACAGATGGTGGCGCGCCAGCAAATTCGCCAATGGGAAACAACTCAGCGAACCAAGAATCATCAAGCAGTACAAATCAAGGAGCTCAAATGCCTACAGTCACAGGATCGAAGGGCAGTGCGCCTGAAATATCAGCCCCAGAAGGTAATCCACCAACAGAATTAGTAACAGAAGATGTTTTCCTTGGTGATGGCGCCGAAGCAGGACCGAATTCAACTTTAACTGTCCATTACACATTGATGGCATGGTCAACCGGAAAAATTGTTGAAAGTTCTTGGGTTGGAGATCCAGCAACATTTGGATTGAATCAAGTTATCGTTGGATGGCAAGAGGGAATCCCCGGCATGAAAGTTGGCGGTCGTCGCCTACTTGTTATCCCTGCGGATAAGGGTTACGGAGCTGCCGGCGGCGGCCCAATCGGACCAAACGAAACACTTATCTTTGTGGTTGATCTTTTAGCTGTTAGCTAAAAAAAAGGGTTTTTAGCTTTCTGTACCCGCTTCAGCTGAATCAACTTCAGTTGAAGCGGTTTCTAGATTTCCTTTTGAAGGTCTACGTTTTCTCCGGATCGGTTGAACATCTTTGGGTAATTTCCGGGTGAACAATAGGAACCCTGTGTGGGCGTTCATAGAATGCATCGGCCTTACCGCTAATCCTTCGTGATGCCAGTTTCGCAATAAGGTTTCAAAGCTTTCTGGTTCAGAAAATCTCATTGAGTTCTTTATTGCCTCAGCTACTTTCGAGAGCTGAGTTGTGGTGGCCACATAACAACAAAGAACTCCCCCGGGTTTTAAGGCCGAATAAGCGGCATCCAAGGCATCCCACGGAGCTAACATGTCAAAAATAACGCGATCGAAATCCTCGTTGAATGATCCATCCTGCACCCGAGCATTTACTAATCGCCATTTTTGGGGAGCTTCACCGAAATAATTACGCACGTTACTACGGGCGTTTTCAAAGAAATCTGCTCGCTCCTCATATGACACCAATTCGCCAGATCCGATGGCCCTCAGCAGAGAAATTGACAGTCCTCCACTTCCCGCACCTGCCTCTAAAACCTTTGCACCCGGAAAAATGTCAGCAAAGCCGACAATTACCGCCGCATCTTTCGGATAGATGATGGTTGCTCCGCGTGGCATTGAGAGAACGTAATCATTTAATAATGGGCGCATTACCTGATACGCGGTACCACTATTACTTCTTATAGTGCTTCCTTCAGGCAATCCAATAATGTCGTTGTGATTTATCCAGCCCTTATGAGAATGCCATTGACCACCAGATTGAAGATAAAAGGAGTACATCTTTCCTTTTTCATCGGTTAGTTGTACCCGATCTCCATCCAATAAGGGACCACTTCCAATGCTTCTCATAGCTGCATTATCCCTGAGCTTCCGAGAAGATGTGTACCAAACCATTTACATCAAGATCTAACAGGCTCTTTCTATGCACTACTTTCTTGCCTTTAGGTAAATCCGTCACATGCGGAATTCCCAGAACATAAGCACCGGATTCAATCGCAGCGGTCACTCCGGTAACTGAATCCTCCAAAATAAGACAATTTTCAATGTTTACACCCAAGCTTTGAGCCGCCTTCTGGTATCCCTCTGGATGTGGTTTAGAGAACTCAACATCATCATTTGAAATACTCACTTTGAAAAAATCAGAACCAACGAAACTTAATCCCGCATTCACTAGAGCCCTAGAAGAGGCGCTGACTAATCCTTGTGATATCGAAAGATTATTTATCTCCCTCAACAGTGCCTCAGATCCTGGTGCGAAAGAAACCGCCTTTGGCAGTTCTTGCTCCATACGCTCGAGCAATAACGCGGTGAGTGCCATCGAGGGATACAGTTCCTGCTGCTGAGCATCTAGTTTCGCTCTCATATAGGCATCAACCCGGGTCATTGGCCCGCCGATGCAATGAATGGCGTCACTCTCACTCCAATTGACGCCAAGTGAATTCATTAACTCTCGTTCCTGGGAAATCCAAATCGGTTCGCTATCAATTAGCGTGCCATCCATGTCCCATAGGACCGCTTCAAATGGAAAAGAGGAACCGGCAAAACGTGTATTTGTGAGGTCAATCGAAACTTCAGAATTAATTGGCATTGAAATACTTCGCCTCCGGATGATGAACAATGATGGCCGAGGTGCTTTGTTCGGGATGTAGTTGGAACTCTTCCGAAAGATTTACGCCGATACGTTCTGGTTTCAACAATTCGCATAATTGGCGTTGTTGCTCCAAGTCAGGACAAGCCGGATAGCCAAAGCTGTAACGGGATCCTTGATAACCCTGATCTAAAATCGCTTGAATCTCTGGGCTATCGCTGTTGTTGACGTTGAGCTCCTGCCTAATGCGGGCATGCCAATGCTCCGCCAACGCCTCTGTTAGCTGAACACTTAATCCGTGTAGCTCTAGATACTCTCGATAAAGATTTGCTTCAAATAATTTGGCCGTAGCCTCACTAACTGATTGGCCCATGGTTACAACATGGAAAGCTACAACATCTAACTCTCCCGACTCTTTACTCCGGAAAAAATCACTAAGACATAACCTGCGATCGCGACGTTGTCTTGGAAAACTAAACCGCACGCGCTCCGAGCCTTTTGCATCACCTTCATGATGAAGTATTACTAAATCATTACCCTCGCTGTAACAGGGGAAATAACCATAAACGACCGCCGCATTCAGCCATCCTTGTGCTTGCGCTTCATTCAGTAGCGAACGTAATCTAGGCCGTCCTTCGCTCTCTACCATTTGAGCGTAATTACCTTGATTACTCTTTAATCCCCATTGACCCACGTATAAAGCTCGTTCATCGAGCATCGAGCTGTAACTAGCCAGTGGAATGCCTTTAACTATCCGACTTCCGAAAAATGGCGCGGTCGGAATTGCATTATCACTGGCAACATCACTTCTCTTAGTATCAATCTCTCTGTCGATTTCGGAATCAACAGTTCGGGTTCGTCGCTGTTTGAGTGGAGGCAAAGCTGCAGAGCTATCACCGTTTTTCTGCGCCATTATTGTGTCCATCAGAGAAAGCCCCTCAAATGCATCTTTCGCATAGCGAACAGTTCCAGAAAACTGGCTCGCAAGATCACTTTCCACAAAGGTGCGGGTTAACGCAGCACCTCCAAGTATCACCGGCCATTTATTGTCTAAACCACGAGCTGTTAATTCTTCGAGATTCTCTTTCATAATTACCGTTGATTTAACTAGAAGTCCGCTCATGCCGATGACATCAACATTGCTTGCTTCAGCGGCATCAATTATCTGATTTATAGTCTGCTTTATACCAATATTAACAACGCGATAACCATTATTGGTCAGGATGATATCTACAAGATTCTTACCAATATCGTGAACATCACCTTTAACAGTTGCCAACAAAATCGAACCGCGATCATTTGATTCAGATTTCTCCATAAATGGTTCTAAAAGCGAAACAGCGGTCTTCATAACTTCAGCGGATTGCAGCACGAAAGGAAGCTGCATCTCCCCTTTTCCAAACAATTCTCCTACTGTTTTCATGCCATCAAGTAATAACTCATTGATAATTACCAACGGAGCCAATCCCGAATTTCGGGCAAACTCCAAATCTTGTTCTAAACCTTGTTTTTCGCCATCAATAATCCTTCTTTTTAAACGCTCGTTTATGGGCAAAGCCGCAAGTTCAGCAGCGCGAGAAACTCGCGAGTTTGCAACCTCTACTCCTTCGAAAAGTTCCAAGAAACGAGCCAACGGGTCGTAAGTGCAATTGCCATCGGAAAAAACTCGACGGTCATAAATTAGATCTAACGCTACATCTCGCTGCTCATCTGGGATTTTCGAAATCGGCATTATTTTTGATGGATGGACAATCGCGCTGTCCAAGCCATGCTTTACCGCTTCCGATAAAAATACCGAGTTTAGAACGATGCGAGCGGCCGGATTTAAACCAAAAGAAACATTGCTTACACCAAGTGTTGTCTGAACCTCAGGGAATTCTTTTTTAAGTGTTTCAATCGCCCGTAAAGTTTCTATTCCATCGCGCCGGGTTTCTTCCTGTCCAGTAGCAATTGGAAAGGTTAGACAATCGATAATGATGTCCGAGATAGAGATACCCCAGTTCTCGGTTAAATCTCCGATTAATCTTTTTGCGACCTTAACCTTCCAATCCGCTGTTCGTGCTTGACCTTCTTCATCAATAGTAAGAGCAATGAGCGCCGCGCCATGTTCCTTGGCTAGTGGCATGATTCTGGCGAAACGCGACTCAGGTCCTGCACCATCTTCATAATTGACTGAGTTGATTACACATTTACCGCCAAGTGATTCAAGTCCAGCTTTCAAAACATCTGGTTCGGTCGAATCAAGAACGATTGGTAATGTAATTGCGGTCGCGTACCTGCCCGCTAGTTCTTTCATATCACTAGCACCATTGCGACCAACATAATCAACTGAGAGATCAATCATGTGCGCGCCTTCGCGAATCTGATCTTTGGCTATGTCTACACACTTTTGCCAATCTTCAGCAACTAACGCTTCGCGAAAAGCTTTGCTGCCATTGGCGTTACTGCGCTCTCCAATTGCCAAATAAGTTTGATCTTGGCGAAATGGAACGAACTGATATAACGATGATGCGCCTGCTTCAAGTTTTGGTATTCGACTTGGAAGCGGCTTGCCGCCAATGCGTTTAGCCACCGCTGCTAAGTGCTCTGGTGTTGTGCCACAACAACCACCTATCAAGCTAATGCCATAGTTGCTAACAAAGTTATCGAGTGATTCTGCCAATTCATCCGGTGACAACGGATAAAACGCACCACCATCCTTTAGGACTGGTAAACCCGCATTGGGCATACAGGAAATTCCAATTTTTGATTGTTGACTCAAAGTACGGAGATGTTCACTCATCTCACTTGGCCCAGTGGCGCAATTCATCCCGATTAGATCAACTCCAAGTGACGCAAGTGAATTGAGCGCTGCGCCGATCTCAGATCCCAACAGCATGGTGCCGGTAGTTTCGACGGTTACCTGTGCAATTAAAACAATGTCTCGCTCGCAATCTGATATCGCTTGCCTTGCACCATTAACCGCAGCTTTCGCTTGAAGTAAATCCTGGGTTGTTTCTATAAGCAGTGCGTCGGCTCCGCCATCAATTAAACCTTTAGCGTTTAATGCGTAGGCTTGCTTCAACTCTTCATAAGTTACGTGACCCAGTGTTGGAAGTTTTGTGCCGGGCCCGATAGATCCAAGTACCCACTTTTGAGTTGCGGTACTTAAGGTATATTCATCTGCAACTTGTCGTGCAATTCTTGCGCCGGCAAGAGATAACTCATAAATTCGTTCTGAGATGCCGTACTCGCCAAGATTTGCCAGATTTGCTCCAAAGGTGTTTGTCTCAACCGCATCAACTCCGGCTGCGAAATACTTCCTGTGGATCTCTGCTACTAAATCGGGCTTTGTGACGTTTAAAATCTCATTGCAACCCTCATAACCTTGAAACTCGTCAAGAGTGGGATTGGCCGCCTGAAGCATCGTGCCCATTGCGCCATCTGCGATAACAACCCGAGAGGACAATGCGGTTCGCAATGAGCCAGATTTATGCGCCGGCTTCATGAATAATTTCGACGCGCTCACTAGGCAGAGTTTATCGTAGGCTTTCGTATATGTTCATTCAAGAGCCTGCCTTCCAACTGCGTAATCCAATTATGATTGCAGCTTTTGAGGGCTGGAACGATGCAGGAGAATCGGCTTCGGGCGCGATAGCTCATCTCTTGACTGCTTGGACCCATCAAGAACTGGCTCGATTTAACCCTGAGGACTACTACGACTTTCAAGTTAATCGGCCGCAAATCAAGGTTGATGAACGGATAGTTAGAGAAATTGTTTGGCCCAACACAATTATTTATGCCGCAACATCACCTTCTCTAGAAAATGATTTTCTCATAGTAAAAGGCATAGAGCCTTCGATGCGCTGGCCTTCTTTTGCAAATCAAATACTCGACTTAGCCGATGATTATGAAGTTTCCATGTTAATCACCATGGGGGCATTGCTTGCAGATTCGCCACACACCCGTCCCATTACGGTTACTGGAAGCGGCGCCCATCCAGATATCGCGGCAAAGCTAGGAATAGAGGTATCGCGATACGAAGGCCCAACTGGAATTGTTGGCATCTTGCAAGATGCCGCTTACAAACGCTCCATTGACGCTGTTTCTCTATGGGCCGCAGTTCCACATTACGTTTCTACTCCCCCATCACCGAAGGCTTCATTAGCGTTGATTAATGCACTCGAAGATTTCTTAGAAATTTCTATTCCACTTGGCAATCTTCCGCGTCGAGCCGATGAATGGGAAATTGCGGTAAATCAAATGGCAGAGGAAGATCTTGAAGTTGCTGAGTATGTTAAGCAATTGGAAAGCAGTAAAGATGCTGCCGAACTTCCAGATGTAACTGGAGATTCAATTGCTAAAGAGGTCGAACGTTTTCTGCGGCGGAATCCAGAGTTTTAAAGCGCGATCCCCAAATAAGTATCCAAAGCTCTCGACATCTCTCCTGCACTGCCACCATTTGAACCTGAAAGTGTTTCGTCGCACCAGAGTTCGATTAGCTGCAATACTTTTGGAGTATCCAAGTTATCTGCCAAAGCCTCGGCGATCATGGAAATTACGGGAAATGTTGGCGCCACCTCCATCATGGCCAATGCTTGATCCAGCTTCGCCAAAAGATTCTGCGCTCTGATTAGCAAATCACCACTCCACATTCGATCTGATTGATAGTGATCTAGGAATAACGCGATTCGAATTGCTTCAGGTCTCACTCCACTTTCCAGCAGCTTCGAGACGAAGATTAAATTCCCTTTGCTTTTGCTCATCTTTTCGCCATCAAGACCAATCATTCCTGCATGAACATAATGAGCAGCGAACTCCATCCTTGTTAAAGCTTTGCTTTGTATGGCGGTCATATAGTGGTGAGGGAAAACTAAATCTGATCCGCCCCCTTGTAGCGTGATTGAACTAAGGGAATTTTTCGGTAAAAACGCTAAAGCAATCGCTACGCATTCCACATGCCATCCAGGTCTCCCAGCACCAAAGGGCGCTTCCCACGAAGGTTCGCCTCTTCGATAACCACGCCAAAGTAGCGGATCGAGCGGATTTATCTTTCCAACTCTATTTGGGTCTCCGCCACGTTCGGCAAAGATATTTAACGCAGCATCGAATGTAAACGGAAGATTTTCGGGAAATCCAGAGACCTTATCAAGTTGAAGGTATATGTCATCTTCGATTTTATAGGTTAGATCAGCGGAGATATATTCTTGAATGGAATCAATGATGATTTCCATACTCTCAACTACGCCCTCATAATGCGAAGGCGGAATTACCCTTAAAGTTGTCATGTCAGTTCGGAACAAATCTATTTGAGAAAGCGCTAGCTCTTTCCAATCCTGATTATCGCGAGCAGCGCGTTCGAGAAGCGGATCATCAATATCGGTAATGTTTTCTACAAAATACAGCTTCTTACCGCAGGCTAATAGGTAGCGATGTATAAGGTCAAAACTTAAATAAGTTGCAGCATGACCCAAATGAGTCGCGTCATAAGGCGTAATTCCACAGACATAACTAGAGATATTCTCCTCAGAAATTTCCTTCTTAGTCTTCGAATAGCTATCAAAAAGACTCAGCGGTTTGTGATTCAAGCCTTTAGGAGGTGGCGGTAAATAGACCTGAGGCCAAGAACGCATAGCTGAAGCCTACAAACTTTTCCTTAAACAGGTGGCCAGGGAACCGCGGGCCAATCCTCAGATGGATAAGGCATCCCATTTGCCAACAAATCCTGCAATCTTGCCAATAAGGCCGTAATTTCAGAGGGCGAAATATGTTGCCGGAAAATCATGGAATCCTCTGAAGCTAACCATTTTGGGATGTTCTCAAGTCGTTCAATCTCAGCTTTGGTCAGTTTGCTGCCGGCGAATTGCCAAAGCACGGTGCGTAATTTGAACTCTTCATGGAAAGTTACCCCATGATCACATCCATAAATCTCCCCGGAATCAGTTATTAGGATGTGACCAAACTTTCTATCCGTATTGTTAATGACCACATCAAATAAAGCCATGTTTCGCATTGCACTAGATGATTCTTGGGCCAGCGAAATGAAATCGGTCTCTTCTGGCATATCAATCCATTGTTGTACCGCACCCAATCCAAACGGACCGTCTCTCATTACAGTTGTTGGAACACAGTTAAAGCCCAGGTGATCACTTAATTCAAAAGCCGCAACCTCTCGTCCTGCCAAAGTTCCCTCGGGAAAGTCCCACAGCGGTCTTTCGCCAGCGATTGGTTTATAAACAACGGGAAAACTTTCGGAGATACTGGTTTGCAAATTTCCAAACAGAGTTGCATTGGATGCGTCAACTAAACGACCTTCGACAACTATTTCCCCTGATAAAAGCTTTTCTCGTTTCTGAAGCATCATTTCAATTCGCTCGTGGGCAGATGTGACCATCGAGATTTATCGGACCGCCACAGAACATACAGGGTTGTCGTCCGGCCTTGATTATGGATTGCGCCCGTTGAACGAAGCTTTGCACCTGGGCCGGAGTTAACAAAAGGCGCAACATAGGCGGCGCATCTGGTTCATCATCTGACGCTATCTCCTCGAATACTCGATCAGAGTTTTCATTTGTTATCCCCTGCGCTTCGAATGCGATGTGCTGTGAATCAAATTTCCAGGTAATCGCCATTACGCCCAGTTCAAATTCAGACTCAATCGGGGTTTGAAGAGGAGCTACATCCTTTAAAACTGAGTTTGAGATTGTCTTGGTTTCCTTTAATATCTCTTTGAATCTATCAGTGAGCGCTTGGGCTTGCGCCTTCTCAAGAGCAAAACTGAATGCTTGCCCCGCTTTGACAGCTTGAATGAAGAACTGCCTCTCGCCGGGAAGTCCAACCGTGCCGAGCACAAATCGCTCAACTAAATCAAGATTGTAAATTTGCCTACTCACCTTTACCCCCGCCTAACACCCGGCGATTTTTCAAATTTCGAACCACCCTTTTCTTTGCTGATGGCGATCTTTTCGTCACCTTGCGATTTACATATAGCAGTGTTTTTAGCTCCTTATCCCAGTTAATCGCCGTGATAGAGGCAGGATCAATCACAATCCGCTGGAAATCATCGAGCTTCATATTCAAGCTCGAAGCCACCGCAAGTTTGATTATGTCCCCGTGACTTACTATCAAGAAAGTTTTATTAGGATATTTTTTTGCCAAAAGATTTAATTCTTTAACAACTCTGCTCTGTGCTTTCACAAAGCTCTCTCCATTTGGAAATGTGAATTTTGCTGGCTTCTCCTGAACCTGCTTCCACTCTTTAAGTTTCCGTAAATCTTTCAATGACTTATCGGACCAATCGCCGTAATTCATTTCAACGAAACTGTTATTGGCGTAAGACCGCTTTTTTGCCGAAATCAAATAAGGTTCGATCGTCTGCGCACATCGTTCTAGTGGACTAACTAGGACTTTATGAACCTTCAGCTGTGAAATAGGTTGGACTAACTGTTTCGCTTGCTTTATGCCTTGAGGCGAGAGATAGACATTTGGAGTCCGACCAGCCAATACACCCTTTTCGTTGGCTACGGATGTTCCATGCCGAAGAAAGATGAATGTGGTCACCTGCTTAGGTTATAGCTTCCCGATGTTTCCCGAACTTTTTGCTAGGGTCGAACCATGGAACGCAGATCACTTGGCAAAAGTGGTATATCCGTTAGTCGACTAGCGCTGGGCACGATGACTTGGGGCCGAGACACAGATGAGCATGAAGCGGCGGACCAATTTCGACACTTTCTAGACGCGGGTGGCAATTTCATCGATACCGCAGCTGTATATGGCGATGGAGATGCTGAACGAGTGATTGGTGGATTAATCGGCGTTTTAGCCGCTAGAGAAGAATTAGTAATAGCTACCAAAGCGGGAATCAGTATCAAAAACGGTGAACGCAAGGTTGATAACTCTCGAACCTCATTGATTTCTGACCTAGATAAATCCTTACAAAGACTTAAGACTGATTACATCGATTTGTGGCAGATTCACACCTGGGATGAAAACACTCCCCTTGAAGAAACTTTAAGTGCACTTGATTACGCTCTCAACAGTGGCAAAGCTCGCTATGTTGGAGTATCAAATTTCTCTGGTTGGCAATTGGCTCGTAGCTTTTCCTTGCAAAATCCATTTTTTGGCAAAGCTCCGGTTTTAACAACGCAAAGCGAATACTCCTTACTAAATCGCAAAGTTGAGCAAGAGGTATTGCCGGCCTGTTTGAGTTTAGATATTGGATTCCTGGCCTGGTCACCGCTTGGGCGTGGAGTTCTAACTGGAAAGTATCGCGGCGGCACTCCAGCTGATTCTCGTGGGGCAACACCGCATTTCTCATCCTTCATCTCTCCATACCTAGATGAAAAGAGTTCCAAGATTGTCGAAGCAGTAATGGTTGCCTCCGATGGTCTCGGTTTATCTCCACTTGAGGTTTCGCTTGCATGGGTAAGGGATTGCCCCGGCGTTACTTCCTCAATTATCGGCGCTAGAACCGGTGCGCAGCTGCGCGGCGCTTTAGCCAGCGAGTTAGTTACATTGCCAATTCCCGTGCGCGAAGCATTGGATGAGATTTCGGCTTAGAGAATTATCGAAGCGAACTTTCTTTATGCATTCACTAAGAAGTGATGCAAAGTGCGCGCTCCGAATTGCAGTGAGTCGATAGGAACTCGCTCATCAATTCCATGGAACAAGCCAACAAAATCTAGGTCAGAAGGTAGTTTCAACGGGCTAAAGCCGTATCCAAGAATTCCCAGCTTGGCTAGGGCTTTGTTATCCGTACCGCCACTTAGTAAATAAGGAATCGGGATTCCATCTGGATCTTCGGCTTTGATTGCATTCATCATTGCGTCTACTAACGGTCCACCGAATTCAACCTCAAGTGGAATATCTGACACCAAGCTTTCTACCGTAACGTGTTCGCCAACCAAAAACTTCACTGTTTCAAGAAGTTCAGCCTCGTATCCAGGCAAGGTGCGCCCATCAACAACGGCGCTGGCGCTTTGTGGAATCACATTTGCTTTGTATCCAGCTTCCAACATAGATGGATTCGCGGTGTTGTTTAATGTGGCACCAATCATTTTCGACATGGAACCAACTTCATCCAGTAGTGGCTGAAGATTGTTTGGATCATAAGTTTTTCCAGATAGCTCTGCAATTTTGCGGAAGAAGATCTCATTTGTTTTAGTAATCCGCTGCGGCCACTTGTAGTTTCCAACCTTTGCAACGGCATCAGCCAGTCTCGTAACGGCATTTTTATCATTAATGACCGAGCCATGGCTAGCGACACCATTTGCCGTTAACTTCATCCACTCGATACCTTTTTGCGAAGTTTCGATTACATAAACTCTTTTACCTGAAGTTAATGTAAGAGAGAAACCTCCGACCTCAGAAATAGTTTCAGAACAACCCGCAAATACTTCAGGATGATTATCTGCCATCCAGCGGGATCCATATATTCCGCCAGCCTCTTCATCTGCAAAAAACACGATTACTATAGTTCGTTCTGGACGATAGTTGTGACGAGCCCACAATCTAAATACAGCAAGCATCATTGCATCCATATTTTTCATATCAACCGCGCCACGTCCCCAGATGCATCCATCTTTGATCAAACCAGAAAATGGATCGACCGACCAGTCATCTGCATTTGCAGGAACAACATCTAAATGTCCATTAACAACTAAACCCGGACGTGAACTGTCGCTACCTTCAATCCGTGCTACTACGGAGACTCGATTGGGTGCACTTTCATAGAACTTCGATTCGATTCCAACTTCAGCTAGCTTTGCAGCTACATACTCGGCGACCGCTTTTTCGTCACCCTTACCTTCACCGAAATTGACACTTGGAATTCTGATCAATTCTTGGCACAAAGTAACTACATCTGCTTCTAGTTCTGCGCGTTGGGCATCGTTGAGTTTCATGGGCTAAAGTATGCCCTCTCACTGTCCGGGTGGCGGAATTGGCAGACGCGCTAGCTTGAGGTGTTAGTTCTCGAAAGGGATTAGGGGTTCAAGTCCCCTCTCGGACACGTTTTATCGCTACGCTCCCGCCTGTGAGCCAAACTCCTCTGCAACGCGCCCTGTCCTTAATTGCCGATGTTCCTGATTATCCAAAACCGGGGATCCTCTTTAAAGACATAACCCCATTATTGGCCGACGGTCCCGGATTTGGCGTTGTTATCGATGAGTTCGCTCGGGCCATTCGTGCGCTAAATGAAAATGTAGATGCAATTGTTGGCATCGAGAGCAGAGGTTTCATTCTTGGCGGCGCTATAGCCAAGGCCTTGGAAATCGGTTTCGTGACAGTTCGAAAGCCCGGCAAATTACCACGCGACGTTTACCGCAAGGAGTATGCGCTGGAGTATGGATTTGATGCTCTGGAACTGCACAAGGATCTTCTCACCAAGGGCGACAACGTAATTATCGTCGATGATGTCTTAGCAACCGGCGGTACCGCACTTGCCTGTCATGATTTGGTGCACATCACCGGTGCCAGCGTTGTGGCACATCTCTTTATGTTGGAGATTGAGTTTCTTAAAGGTCGCGAAGTAATTGCCGCAACACATCCAGAGGTCGAGATAATCTCGTTATTGAAGGCATAACAAATGGCAGAGCTTATTTATTACTGCGGCACGATGGATAGCGGAAAATCAACATTAGCGTTGCAAACCGCACACAACCACGAGAGCCGTGGACGAGCAGGATTGCTTTTCACAAATCGGGATCGCGCCGGCTCAGGCAAAATATCATCGAGGCTTGGTTTAACCTCTGAAGCCTTAGAGGTTTCCGATGATATGGATCTGCATAAGTTTGTCGTCGACCAACTCTCCAGCGGACGCAGAATTGACTATGTGATTTGCGATGAAGCACAGTTTTACGCTCCTCATCAAATAGAACAACTAGCAAGAATCGCAGATGGTTTGGGAATAGATGTATTCGCTTTTGGCATTCTTACCGATTTTCGAACCAAGTTGTTTCCAGGTTCAGCTCGTTTGGTAGAGCTTGCAGATCGCGTTCACACACTGCAGGTTGAGGCTTTATGTTGGTGCGGCGAGCGAGCGACTCATAACGCACGAACAATTGGTGGCGTCATGGTTACTGAAGGAGAGCAAGTTGTAGTTGGTGATACAACAACTGGAAATGAAGTTGCCTATGAAGTTTTATGCCGGCGCCATCACATGCGCAAAGTGACCGCTCGAATCTCAGGCGCAGCTCACCAATCAATTGATCCATTGCCGTTTAGTTAAATCCAAGAAGATCAGTCCGAAGGAGTCCTCATGAAAACCCGTGGCTATGCTGTTCTACAGGCTAAAGAGCCTCTCGTACCCTTTGAGTTTGAAAGACGCGAACTATCAGCCAAGGATGTTGGATTCGACATTGAGTTTGCCGGAATATGTCACTCGGATATCCATCAAGCACGGGAGGAATGGGGTCCAGCTCTCTTCCCTATGGTTCCAGGTCACGAAATTGTGGGAACTGTTACCGAGATTGGCGCAGCTGTAAAGGATTTTCAAATTGGAGATCGAATTGGGGTTGGAGTCTTTATTGATTCCTGCCGGAACTGCGAAAACTGCAAGAAAGGCCTCCAGCAATATTGCTTAGAGGGAATGACCGGCACCTATAACGGTTATGAACGAAACTCTCAAAACATCGCATTTGGTGGTTACTCGAATAAATTTGTGATTAATGAAGATTATGCAGTGAAAGTCCCCGCTAATTTAGATCCAGCTGGCGTAGCGCCACTCTTGTGCGCTGGTATCACGCTTTATTCCCCTATAAAACATTGGAAGGTTGGACCCGGTTCCAAAGTTGCTGTGATGGGACTTGGGGGCCTTGGTCACATGGGCGTCAAGTTTGCTGCAGCACTTGGCGCTGAAGTTACTGTTCTCTCACATAGTCCAAATAAAGCTTCCGATGCCAAACTCATGGGCGCCAGTAACTTCGTAGTCACCAAAGAAAGTGATTGGAGCAAGTCTTACAAAAAATATTTTGATTTGATTTTGAATACCGTTTCAGCAGACCTAGATCTGGAACCATATCTCAATACCCTAAGAACCGATGGAACTCTGGTTGTAATCGGATTGCCGGGAAAACCATATTCGGTAAATGCCGGAACACTACTTAATGGTCGTAGATCTATCTCCGGCTCGATGATTGGCGGAATTCCTGAGCTACAAGAAATGTTGGACTTTTGCGGTTCGAATAACATCCTTAGCGATGTTGAAATTATTTCAGCCGACTACATCAACCAAGCGTATGACCGTACAGTTGCAAGTGATGTTAAATACAGATTTGTGATTGACGCAAAAACCTTCTAACTTTCCAGATTAAATTCAATTAAAAGATTGAGCTAGTAGCGCAACAATTGGAGCAAGGGCCAGAGCGGGTAAAAGGTTGCCAATCGCCATATTTTTGATTTTAAGCAGTTTCAAAGCGATCCCAAAAAGTAACACGCCTCCGACTGCGGTCATGGCGCTAATCTGATACTCACCCAAGACTTCGCCGGCGGATAATCCAACCAATGTCCACCCCAATTGATAAAGCCCAACGGGAAGAGCGGAAGCAGCAACGCCCCAGCCTAAAGTTGCTGCGAAAGCCATTGCCGCAAAGAAATCTAGGATGCTTTTGAGGGTCAATTGCTCTATTCCATTCCCCATGCCATCGCTGATACTTCCGAGTATCGCGAGAGGTCCGATTACAAAGATCAGAGACGCCGTCACAAACCCTTCAACAAACGGTGATTTTCCATCCTTATCAAGTCGTGCTTTCAGCACCACACCAAGATGTTCAAGGCGATCTTCTAGATTAAGCATCGATCCCAGAATTCCGCCCAAAAGTAGTGATGCGAGAACTATCAATAACGGCGCACCTTGCGGCGTATTGCTCACTAAATCGTCATCCCACATCGCAGTTACGGCGCCAGCGGCGCTTATCAAGGTCACCGCGCCGAGCACATCGACCACTAAGTTTCTAGTGGATTCTCTTAATCGATTACCTGCAACAACGCCGATTGCAGAACCGGCAAGAATAGAAACGACGTTTAATAAGGTACCAAAGCCGGTAAACACAGTTATAAGTGTAACGGTCTAGCCATCGAGTTTGATAGCTTTAGTGAATGACACAGTGGCTACAGCGACTAAAACCTTACAAAACAGTTCCTGTTACGCCATGGAGTGCGAGTCATCGTTGGGATATCAATTTAACTCGAGCAAGCATTTTAATTTTCGGTCTATTCATATTCGGAATTGGCGACAGTTTGTTGATTGTTTCGGGGCTGGGAAATGCACCATGGTCCGTGTTAGCTCAAGGACTTTCTCTCAATCTTGGAATAAGTATTGGAAGTTCAACATTGTTAATAAGTGCTTTAGTGCTACTACTCTGGCTGCCACTTCGCGAACGTCCTGGCTTTGGAACGATCATGAATATTTTAGTAATTGCCTTTGCCATTGATATCGGAGTTAATTTCCTACCTCGATCCGAATCTTTCTTAATTAATCTATCTTTTGTTCTAGTTGGAATAATTCTCGTTGGCACTGGTTCCGCGCTTTATATAACTTGCGCCCTTGGGCCCGGGCCGCGCGATGGTTGGATGACAGCCATGCACCGAAGATCTGGAATTCCTGTGGGCCGGGTTCGTTTGATGATTGAGGTTTCGGTTCTTTGTCTTGGAGTTCTTTTGGGCGGTACAGCAGGGCTTGGAACTGCCCTTTTTGCCCTTTTGATTGGCTATGCCGTAGCGATGGCCTTTGGTGTCGTTGCCCGACTTACCAGCCAGTAACCAATAGGTTAAAGCCACTCCCCTCAGCCTGTGGACTGAATCCACGCGGTGTCGCAACCACCACCGTAAAAAAATTAGCGACATCCCATTCATTGGGATGAAAGGAAGAGCATGCTCGACTCTTATTTCAAAATATCTGAACGCGGATCCTCGGTAGGACAAGAGGTTCGCGGCGGCGTTGTTACCTTCTTCACGATGGCCTACATTGTCGCGCTTAATCCTCTAATCATCGGTCTCACAAAGGATGCTGATGGTAAGTATCTTGGCGGCGGAGACGCTCCCAATCTTGCATTAATTGCAGCAGCAACTGCTTTGGTTGCTGGCGTTCTATCGATTCTGATGGGCGTAGTTGCAAACTTTCCATTAGCCCTCGCTACTGGTTTAGGTCTAAATACCTTTGTTGCTGTTGGTATTGCTTCGAAGATGACCTGGGCCGATGCCATGGGTCTTGTAGTGCTCGAAGGAATAATCATTACGGTTCTAGTTCTTACCGGATTTAGAACTGCGGTATTCCGAGCAGTCCCAACCCAGCTAAAGATCGCAATCTCAGTTGGTATTGGTCTGTTCATTGCTCTAATTGGTCTTGTTGATGCTGGATTCGTGCGCCGTACCGGCACCGGACCAGTACCTGTAACTCTTGGAAACAATGGCGAACTTGTTGGTTGGCCGGTTGTTGTTTTCGCCTTTGGCTTATTCTTAACAATCGGACTTATGGTTCGCAAAGTTAAGGCAGCGCTTTTGCTTGGAATTATTGTTTCAACCGCTATCGCAATCGCGATTGAAAGTGCTTTCAAGGTTGGTCCATTATTCAATGGCGCAACCGGAGAGGTAAATCCAAAAGGTTGGAATCTAAATGTCCCAGCAATGCCAGATCAGGTGGTTGCTACCCCTGACTTTGGTCTACTAGGTCAGTTCAATCTCTTTGGCTCCTTCGAAAGAGTTCCATTGATTACCGCCTTGCTTCTTGTCTTCACCCTATTGCTGGCAGATTTCTTCGACACAATGGGAACAATGACCGCTATCGGTCAAGAAGCTGGTTTGAACGACAAGGATGGAACACCGCCAAATGCAGAGCGTATTTTGTTGGTTGATTCTCTAGCCGCCGCCGCAGGTGGAGCTGCCGGAGTTTCTTCAAATACCTCATATATTGAATCAGCGTCAGGTGTCGGTGAAGGAGCTAGAACTGGTCTTGCCTCCGTTGTGACAGGAGTTCTCTTCTTGCTTACGACTTTCTTGGCACCACTTGTAGCAATCATTCCTTACGAAGCCGCTACCCCAGCACTTATAGTTGTTGGCTTCTTGATGATGACTCAGATTAAGTCAATTGATTGGGAAGATTATGGAATTGCGATTCCTTCATTCCTAACCATCATCTTGATGCCATTCACCTACAACATCTCAGTTGGAATTGGAGCAGGTTTTGTCTCCTACGTAGTGATCCGAGTACTTCAGGGTCGTCGTAAGGATATTCATCCTTTGCTTTTGATTACCGCTGGTTTGTTCATGATCTACTTCTTGAATAACCCAATTAATACCTGGGTTTCATAAATAGATTCAAAAGAGAAGGGGCTCGTGCAAACGGGCCCCTTTTTTAATTGATTACCAAACGATTTCTGCGTGCCCCGATGACTTTAGAAGATTGTTGACTTGCGAGAATGGTTTAGAGCCGAGAAAACCTCGATGCGCTGACAATGGACTCGGATGAACCCCTTGAATCAATTTTGCCGGTTCGAAAAGGTCTGCCAATTCCTTTGCCGAATTTCCCCAAAGTACTCCAATTGCTCCATTCAAAGCACAATGTTTAACGATCGTATGCGTAATTTCTTGCCATCCTAAATTTGAATGTGATGCGCTTTCACCGGCGCTCACCGTCAAAACCCGGTTTAACAACATAACTCCCTGAGAGCTCCATCTTGATAAATCCCCATCGGCGGTCGAGGTAGATCCAATATCGGTCATTATTTCCTTTTGGATATTCATCAATGAGCCTGGCAACCCTGATTTGCGCGGTGCGACAGAGAAAGCCAGTCCGATTGCATCTGTGATGTTTGGATAGGGATCTTGACCTAAAACCACAACTCTTACCTCTGTTGGGTTCAACTCTAATGCCCGGAATACAAATTTCTTATCGGGCAACACTCTCTCACCCGAATCTGCACGCTTCTGAAGCTCAATCCCAATTTCATTGATTAGATCTTTGTGGGTTTCAAGAATTGGCTGCCATGGCCTGGGAATTAAATCAAAAAGCATTAACTCTTCGCCGCTGCAAAATAACGTCTTCCATCGAAGGATAAATCAACATTAACGCCAAATACCTCCGCGATGTTCTCGCTAGTGAGGGTTTGTGAAATTGGTCCGGCATAAAGAGCTTGACCATCTTTGAGTAAAAGGGCATGAGTTGTACCGGCAGGAATTTCTTCAATATGGTGGGTGACAATAATCGTGACTGGAGAATGTTCTTCGCTGGTGTATTGCGTGATTCTCGCCAAGATATCTTCTCGACCACCTAGATCCAAACCAGCTGCAGGTTCATCTAGTAGTAAGACTTCGGGATCTGACATCAGGGCTCTAGAAATCTGAACTCGCTTCTTTTCACCTTCACTCAAAGTTCCCAGAAATCGATCACTGAGATCCTTTACTCCAAATGTGGTTAACAATGCTTTAGCGCGAGATTCATCCCAAAGGTCATAGTCTTCCTGCCATCTCCCAGCGATTGCATACGCCGAGGTAAGTACAACATCCATAACCTTTTCATCCGCCGGCAACAAGTCCATCATCGCGCTAGAGGTGAAACCAATACGGGGCCTTAACTCAAAGACATCAACCGCGCCCATCTTCTCGCCAAGTATTTTTACCTCTCCCTTGGAAGGATGAATCAGCGCCGCAAGAAGTTGCAAGAGAGTGGTCTTTCCCGCGCCGTTGGGTCCGAGAATTACCCAACGTTCGCCCTCGAAAACCTGCCAGTTAACTGGCCCCAGGATGCGCTTGTTTGAGCGGTACACCTCTACCGCGTTTACCTCCAGGACCGGTTCCATAGGGAGCAAAGATACCTGCTAACCCGCTTCCTGTAGCTAAACTCAGCTCGGTGAACGCAAATACAGCAAATGCGAATTTCAAAGCTCAGGCAATAGTTTTAATCAGCGGGGTCGATTCTCCTGCGGCATCGGATACTGCAAAAAAAATCCTGAGCTCGTACAACCTAAACATCGCTGATAATCAAAGCATTTCAATGGCTGGTCGATTGATTTTGGCAATTCTGATTGATTGTGATCCCGCACATGTCCCAGCTATCGAGGATGAGTTGCGACAAGAGTTGGGCAAGTTAGATCTCGATGTTGCAATAGAAGTTATCTGATTGTCCAGCAAATGAAATACAAATTAGTTCTTTTTGATGTTGACTCCACCCTGATAAACCAAGAAGTTATAGATCTAATCGCTAAACGTACCGCCAGTCATGAACTTGTTGCCAGCATTACAGAACGAGCCATGCGTGGAGAGATTGATTTTGATCAGGCTTTAGCTGAGAGGGTGAGCTTGCTTTCCGGTCTTCCAGAACAGGTATTTTCAGATGTTATCCAAGAGATAACTTTTACCCCAGGAGCAATAGAACTTATTTCTACTCTGCAAGAACAAGGAATCGCGGTTGGAGTCGTCTCCGGCGGTTTTCATAATGTACTGGATGTTCTATTGAAAGATCTAAACCTTGACTATGTTAAAGCCAATACTTTGGCGGTAGAAAATGGCCAGCTAACCGGAAAAGTGTCTGGTTCCATTGTAAATAAAGCTTTGAAAGCAAAGGCGCTTATTGAATTTGCATCCGCAGTTTCAGCTAAATTAGATGAGACGGTTGCCGTCGGCGATGGTTCAAACGATCTTGAGATGATTCAAGCAGCCGGTCTTGGAATCAGTTTCTGCGGAAAGCCTATTCTGGAGCAAGCAGCAGATGTTGTTATACGAGATCGCAATTTATTACAGGTGTTAGATTTCCTGAATTAGAGGCGACATGAGTGGATATCAGTCACAAGGATTCCTCGTGCTCCAAGGTTCCATAACTCATCCATAACTCCATGCACCTTTGCGCGTGGAACCATTGCTCGGACCGCCACCCAGTCCTCCTTTTGCAGCGGAGAAATTGTTGGGGATTCCAATCCTGGGGTCAGTAAACAAGCTGCTTCCAATTCAGATTTTCTTACATCGTAATCAACTAAAACATACTGTCTAGCAATAACAACGCTGCTTACCCTTCGAATCAAAGTTTCAGCGGTGTTGCTGCGTTTGGCGCCATTGCGTTCAATAAGAATTGCTTCACTTTGCAATATTTCAGCTCCAAAAACTTTTAATCCAGCTTGTTTAAGAGTGTTTCCGGTCGAGACAACATCGGCGATGACATCTGCAACCCCTAGCTTTATTGCACCCTCCACTGCCCCATCAAGCGGCACAACCTGAGCTGAAATTGTTTGCTTGTCTAGGTACTGTGTTACCAAATTAGGATATGCCGTAGCTATCCTCTTGCCATCAAGATTCGGATCACCATTAATTGAAGCAAAATTGAAAACACTTTTACCAAAATCTAATGCCATAATCTCTTGAGCTGATGCCCCAGAATCAATTAACAAGTCTCGTCCAGTAATACCCAAGTTCAACTCACCGGATCCTACGTATGTAGCTATGTCCCTGGGCCGCAGATAATAAAACTCAACCCCGTTTGCTGGATCGATAAAGGTCAAATCTCGAGCGTCGGATCTTTGTCTGTATCCCGCTTCTCTAAGTATCTGCATTGCCGCTTCTGCAAGAGAACCTTTGTTGGGTAGTGCGACCTTCAAATTTGAATCCACGATTACAACTTTCTATAAATTTGGTCTAAAGAAATCCCTCTTGCCAGCATTAACACCTGAAGATGATAAATAAGCTGACTTATCTCTAGTGCTAACGCTTCATCATCTTCGTGTTCCGCAGCCATCCATACCTCGGCCGCTTCTTCCACGATCTTTTTGCCAATTGCATGAATGCCGGCATCAAGTTGAGAGATGGTAGATGAATCAGCAGGACGTTCTTGTGAGATTCGCTGTAGTTCACTCCATAGTGTTTCGAAAGATTTGCTCGACATAAGACTCCAAGTCTACCGAAGCAGAATCTTCAAAAGCGGGTAATTATTCGGTTCTCAATGCTTCGCGACGCAACATTTCAACCATCTCCGCTGGGTCAGAATGTTTATAGACCGCTGAGCCTGCGACGAATGTGTCCGCCCCCGCTAAGTAAGCGGTTCTGATGGTTGGAAGTGCGATACCACCATCTACCTGTAACCAAGTATCACTCAATCCCTTTTGCTGTAACCAGTGACGGGCTTTGGCTACTTTAGGCATCATATTTTCCATAAAACTTTGGCCGCCAAATCCAGGTTCCACCGTCATAACCAGGATCATGTCGATAGCATCAAGCAACTCCTCAACCACTTCAATAGGCGTATTGGGTTTAACCGCTATACCCGACCTCTTGCCTTGAGCTCTAATATTTAACAAAGTATTTCTTGGATCCTCACAAGCTTCGTAATGGACTGTGATGCTTGCCGTATTTTCAAATGCGTAATGCGCGGCATGCTTATCAGCCTCGGCAATCATCAGATGAACATCAACCGGCAACGCAGATGCTTCGATAATCTCCTTTGATTTGTTCAAATCAAAGGTAAAGTTCGGAACAAAGACATTATCCATCACATCGAGATGGAGTAAATCAGCGGACATCGCTACGCGCGCTATTTCGCCGGGCAAATCCTCGAAATTAGCGTTCAAGATACTGGGACAAATCCGAATCATCTAGTGTCAATCCTTTTTTCTTAACAACGCCATAAACATCGCATCGCAGCCATCGGTATGTGTTAATAATTGTAAGGTCTTTTCGCCGCGGGCACGTGGATTATCAATGGTCATAAGTTCAAAACCTGGGAAACGCTTCAAGAAGGAACGAATCTGAAAAGTAGTTTCAGCCTGGTGAGGACTGCAGGTTACATACGCGATTATTCCCTCACGATTAAGACGTTCGGCTGCTGAGTCGAGAAGTTCCTGTTGTAGGGCAGTTAAGTTTTTCAAATCCTGAAGCGATCTCCTCCAGCGCACCTCTGGTCTTCGGCGCAGAGCTCCAATTCCAGTGCACGGAGCATCCAGAAGGATTCGATCAAAGCTCCCCAGCTCTTCGGGCAACTTTCGTGCATCAAAATTGACCACAGTTCCGGTGCTTAAAACTTGTTTTACTAATTTGGCCCGCTCGGCAGAGATTTCATTGGCAACAAGCTCCCCTGTGTTTTGATTAATTAAAGCCGATAGGTACGCAGCCTTTCCTCCCGGTCCAGCACACATATCTAACCAGCGCAAATTCGGCTCATAGGTTTTGAAAAACATCTCCACAGTTATTTGCGAACCTAGATCTTGCACGCCTGCCCTTCTATTTCTAACAGGTTCTAAATCGCCGGGATCGCCATCCCAATCAGCCGCTACCGCCGATCCTGATATTGGAACAGCGCCTAGATCCATCAATTCATTTAATGTACTGCGGCCTGGCCAGGCGATCAAAGTTGGCCTGGCTGGTTGATTGTTGCTCTGCAATAGAGCCGACACTTCAGACTCGGACTTTAACAAATCGAAATAGGCGCTAACAATCCACTCCGGATGTGAGTACTCCAACGATAATCTTTCTATCGCATCTAAAGGTTTAGGTAACTCCTCAAAAGTTAGAGAATCAATAGCTCTTAACAGAGCATTAACAAAGCTACTAGCTGATCTGCCAGCAACTCTCTTTGCCAACTCAACGGTTTCATAAATGGCTGCGTGTGAGGGCACTCGCATCTGTTTTAGTTGATGCACCCCTAATCTCAAAAGAATCAAAGTTTTAACTTCAATTTCCGAGAGCGGTCGATTACTCACTTTGGCTATAAATTGATCGTGCAATCCCTTTAACCGCAAACTTCCATAAACCAATTCAGCCGCTAAACCTTTATCAGCTTTAGAAAGTTTGGAAGCCGAGAAATATTTAGGAAGAATCAAGTTGCTATACGCTCCGTTATTCTCTACTTCAGCAAGAACCTCGAAGGCCAGCAAGCGAGGATTACTTATCTCACGCATTAGTTAAAACTCAATTTAGATTTATCCTGAACTCCACGGAGCCATTCTTTAGCTGTCATTTCCCGTTTTCCCTCGGGTTTAACGTTCATAATTGCGATGTTTCCGGAAGCTGTTCCAACATTTAATTCCTTTGCGAGAGCGAATTCTCCAGCGCTTAATTTCATAGATTCATCAGTATCATCGAGGCTAACCTCCAAAACAGAGAGCTTTAATCCCTCAAAGCTCGTCCAGGCACCCGGCCATGGATTTAACGCCCTAACCTTCCTATCAATATCAATAGCTGTATTATCCCAGTCAATCTTTCCGGCGAGTTTCGAGAATTTCGGAGCTAGCGTTGCTCCGTGATCAGATTGTGGTGTTGGCATAATTCCATCACCAATCATTTCCAAGGCACGATCCAAAGGGTAATTGGCATTTGAACTCAGAGCTTCCAGGAGCTCCTGCGTACTTTCTTTTCCTAACAATTTATAGGCACTCTGAGAATAAATAGGACCGGTGTCCATGCCCTCATCTAATTTGAAAACTGTTACGCCGGTTTCTTGATCCCCGTTCAAAATCGCATACTGAACCGGTGCAGCCCCGCGCCATCGTGGTAGAAGAGAAAAATGAATATTCAACCAACCATATTTAGGGATCTGCAACTCAGCTTTCTTTATCAATCTTCCATATGCAACGGTGATGACTAAATCTGGCTTCTGTAAATTGAGTATTTCATTCAACTCGGCGTGCGAAGCAGGTTTGAAGACCGAGAGATTCAATTCTGAACAGAATCGAGCGAAATCATTTTCGGAAAGTTTTTGACCTCGACCCGAGGGTTTGTCAGGCGAGGTTATTACCCCCGAAACAGCTTTTGTTTGCATTAAATGCTGCAAAACCGGTATTCCTACCTTTGATGATGATGCAACAAATATCCTCAAATTAGCCAACTAAATATTTAGCCCGAAGGTTGAATGTGGTGACGTTTTAATTTGCGGGTTCAAGCCCGAGTCTCGAGCCTCCATGAACCATTCCGAAGCCCGAATCTCTTTCATTGCCTCTTTTCGCAACTCCGCCGGAAGGCGATCAATGAAAAGAACCCCATTCAAATGATCCGTTTCATGCTGTAGTGCCCGGGCTAAAAACTCTGTGCCTTCAACGGTTATTGGCTCCCCGTGCATATTCCAACCTTTTGCAATGGCTCGATACGCGCGAGGTGTGTCATAGCTGAGTTCCGGAAAAGACAGACATCCTTCCTCGCCATCTTGAAGTTCCTCACTCAGATCCAAAGTTGGGTTAACCAAATGGCCAAACTCATCATCAACATGCCAAACGAATACTCTCAACGGAACTCCAATTTGTGGAGCCGCTAAACCAGCACCTGGAGCGTCGATCATGGTGTCAGTTAGATCCTTTACCAATGTGCGCAATTCTTTATCAAAATCTAGTACCGGAGATGCTGGAGTCGTTAATACTGGATCGCCGAAAAAGCGTATTGGTTGAATTGCCATAGCCGCATTCTACTGTGAACTAGAACTCTAGTGGGTCTACTTGAATTCGATACAGCTGCTTGTTGGTTGTCGATCGGAGCTTTTGAAGCGCCTTTAAGGCGGCCAATACAGCCGATACCGAATCATGTTGAACTTTTAACGTTAAAACCATCCCAGAATGGGATAAAAATGCTTCTAGGGTCTTTGGAAATTGCTGCATTAATTTCATTCGCAAAGAAGAGATGCTCCGAGCTTCGCCGGAAATTCTAATTACCCGAATATACGGTGGAAGACCTGTCTCTTGACGTTCACGCAATGCGGTTTGGAAAAACAACGAGTTTTTCCCCGAAGAAATCGCTTGAGAAATCGGATGTTTAGCAAACAGGGAAATGAACACACTCCCCTTTAATTGTAATTTAGCAACAGACTTCATGAATTTATGAAACGTTTCTTCCTCGGCACGTACCGATGAGCGTGAGGCGAGGAACTCTCCATCTAAAAGCACGACGGCGCCATACCCACCCTTTAAATCCGGCTCAGAACCATAAGTGGCAACGACAATCCCTGTGTAACCATCCATAGTCTGTATCGGCTTGTCTGTTGTGCTGATTCTGATTGCTTCTCTTGGAAACGCTTTTCCTATCTCCTCTAGCAATTTCTTGGCACCGCTCTTGAAGATTAAACTTCGATTATTGCCACACTCCAAACAACGCCAGTCAGAGCTCTGAAAATCGCAGGTTGTACATTCCGCTCGTCCTTTTTCGACTATTTTGAGGTAACCGCCACATTTGCAGTTAGCGCGATTACGACAATTAGCGCACACAAATCCGCTGGCATATTCCTTGGATGAAACACAAACCAATACTGGCCCGCTCCTCAAACCTTCTCGGATAACTCCATGAAAACTGTCAGGGTAAAAACTGGTTCTGTCAGGCCGATTTTTTGCCATCTTTGAAATCTCATCTGTTTTAACCCATCCTGCATCAATTAACCTTGCAAGCTCCAAGGAGCATGAAGTTCCAACAAAAGTGATGTCACACTTGTCGCTTTCAGATCTCAGTAAAGCCAAATCGCGCAAATTCCAAAACGGAGCACGTTGTTCAAAATAATTCGATGAGAATTCGTCAACCACAATGATCTCGGTTAGGTAACGGATCGGAGTGAAAATCGAACTTCGCAAACCCGCGATAATTAAATTGGATTCCGAAATAATTCGAGCATAACCCAACTTCTTCTTTGTAGCCGTTAAATGTGAGCCAAATTCGACTAAACGATCCCCTATCGATTCACGATTCAAGTCGGTAAATACATCGAGCTGACTTTGGTCCGGGAATACTATGAGCAAGCTTCCAGATGATGCAGACTCAACTCTGTCGCTCAGGTAGGTTTGCAATCTTGAAGACATTGACGTGTCAACATAACTTCGCTTAACCCTTTTTACGCCAGAAGGTTCCAATTCTGACCAGGTTGATTCAAAAACCTTTTTTGCTTCAAATCCATTTAGAAAGGCGTGAACAACGCTGGGATAATTGCATGCATAACGCGCCGCAACCGATTGAGCAAAATCGAAGTGATTTTTTGTTAAGACTCGTTCTTGCAGCACGCTAATGATGCTTAGCAAATTGGTCTTTGTTGCCGGAGATATCTCGGTGACAACTCCTTTTACTGTTTCCCCTTTGAAAGGAACTTTAACTATTGAGCCCATACTTAAATGCTCTAGCTCTTTTGGAACTAGATAGGTAAAGCTTTGTTCTAGGTGGTAGATCTCAGAATCTACTAAGACTTCAGCCTGAAGACCTTCTTCGGGCACTCCAGTATTTCTAGCGTAGGACGTCGAAGATTTTTGACGCCTTAAGGCAAGTGGCTTTACTTGAGCCACAGTCCGTTAACCTTTTACCGCTGCTTTTAATGAAGCTGCTCGATCAGTTTTCTCCCAATTGAACTCGGGTAGCTCTCGACCAAAGTGGCCGTAAGAGCTTGTCTTAGCATAAATGGGACGTAAAAGATCTAAATCTCGGATTATTGCTGCGGGGCGCAAATCAAAAGTTGCAAGAACCGCATCGGAAATCTGAGAAACCGGAACAACCTCAGTTCCAAAAGTTTCTACGAACAGACCGACAGGTTGGGCTTTGCCAATCGCATAGGCAACCTGAACTTCGCAACGAGATGCAAGCCCTGCTGCTACAACATTCTTCGCTACCCATCTCATTGCATACGCCGCTGATCTATCTACCTTCGAAGGATCCTTACCGCTGAAAGCACCTCCGCCATGCCGTGCCATGCCGCCATAGGTATCGACAATGATCTTTCGACCAGTTAAACCTGCATCTCCCATGGGTCCACCAATCACAAATCTTCCAGTGGGATTGACCAAGATTCGAACGCCATCACTTGGGATCTCGAAGGAATCAATGATTGGTTGGATCACATGCTTTTGTATATCTGGTGAAAGTGTCTTATCCAAATCAACGTGTGCCGCATGTTGCGATGAAATAACAACAGTATCTAAACGAACTGGTTTATCGCCGTCGTATTCGATTGTTACCTGAGTTTTTCCATCGGGGCGCAGGTAGTCAAGTAATCCAGATTTTCGAACCTCTGAAAGCTTCTGAGCCAATCTATGTGCCATCGCAATTGGTAAAGGCATCAACTCGGGGGTGTCTGTGGTTGCGTATCCGAACATCAAGCCTTGATCTCCCGCGCCTTGAAGGTCAAGTGGGTCGCTAGATCTGGCTATTCTCTCTTCTACTGCGTGATCTACGCCAACTGCAATGTCTTGTGATTGTTGACCAATGGAAACTGAAACGCCGCAACTATTTCCGTCAAAACCCTTATCCGAACTGTCATAGCCAATTCTTAACACGGTCTGCCGAACTAGTTCATTGACATCGGCAAAACCATTTGTCGTTACCTCTCCAGCAACGTGAACTTGACCAGTTGTAATTAAAGTTTCACAGGCCACGCGACTCTTAGGATCTTGTTCAAGTAATGAATCTAAAACCGAATCAGAAATCGCGTCGGCAATCTTATCCGGGTGTCCCTCGGTCACTGATTCTGAGGTGAATAGTCGCTTAGCCATTTACTAGCTCCAGTCTTTTCGCGATACCGTTAACGATCCTTCGTGCGACTTCGTGCTTACTCACGTTATCAAAAAACTCACTAGAGCCATCCACCGAAAGTAATGCCCCAGATGTGGAATCACTTCCAAAAACCGCCCCTTGCGCAACGTTGTTTACATAAAGTAAATCTGCGCCCTTACGCACCAACTTATCTCGACCAAGTTCAACAAGATTTGATTCTGTTTCAGCTGCAAATCCGACGACCACCTGATTTGCCCGTTTCAACTTGCCGATGCTGGCCAAGATGTCAGGATTTTCAAGAAGTTCAATTTTGGTGAAAGATTCCTTCTTTATCTTGCCTTCAGCGGAAGAAACTGGACGCGCATCGGCCACAGCAGCGCTCATAACCAAGCTGTCATGACTGGAAAATTCAGCTTCGACTAATTCGAGCATCTCTTCGGCGGTTTCAACCTCTAGAACCCGCGCACCTTCCAATTCAAAATAATCAGTTTGTCCAGCAATTACCGTAACTTCCGCACCCGCTCTTAAAGCCTCGTAAGCAACGGCCAGTCCTTGTCGACCACTGGAACGATTTCCTATGTACCGAACCGGATCGATTGGTTCAATAGTTCCGCCAGCGGTTACTAGCACCTTTCGATTCATCAATACAGCAACAGAATTAGAAAGCTCCAAAACTTTATCGATAATAATCTTTGTCTCCGGGAACCTTCCGATTCCAGAATCCTTGCCAGTTAACCTTCCAACCGCAGGATCTAGCACTGTAAATCCACGTTTCCGAAGTAGCTCAACATTTGCAACCGTAGCTTGGTTTAACCACATTTGAGGATGCATCGCAGGAACAATAAGTACGGGGCAACCGGAAGCGATAACGGTTGTGGTTAGTAAATCATCAGCCCTACCCTGAGCAAGTCGGGAGATTAAATCAGCGGTCGCAGGTGCGATAACAATCAGGTCTGCCCTATCCGCAAGAGCAACATGTGAAACCTCGGCGCTATTTTCCCAAACTGATGTGTGAACATTTCGACCCGATAATGCTTGCCAAGTTGCTTTACCGACAAAATTTAAAGAGGACTCAGTTGGAACAACCGTTACTAAGAATCCATGATCCTGCAAGCGACGTAAGACGTCACAGGATTTGTAGGCAGCAATTCCCGCGCTAACGCCTAAGACAATTTCACGGCCGCGGGGAAAAATAATTGGCGAGCCAGCCATGGATAGCTACTAGTTTTGTGGCTCCAGATTCTCGATCGTTAGCAACCCATCATTTATCTCACGCATGGCAATGGATAATGGTTTTTCATGCACATGAGTTTCAACCAATGGACCAACGTACTCGAGTAATCCTTCACCAAGTTGTGAGTAGTAAGCATTGATCTGACGAGCACGCTTTGCTGCGTACAGCACTAATGAATACTTTGAACCGCTCTTATCCAACAACTCATCAATCGGTGGATTAGTGATTCCGTCTAGTGTCGCCACGCTTACTCCTTCGTTACATGGAAAAATTCAAAACCTTCGCAGACCTGAAGGCCTTCTGGTCCTATGAGGCCGCTAAGGATACCAGCGCCTCTATAACCTCTTCGACTCGATGGTTAGTCAATAAGTGATCGAACTCCCCCGCTGCTGCCATTTCGGCACGAGCCAGCGCCAAACGAGCAGCTATCCGCTCAGCAGAGTCAGTTCCTCGATTGGTAATACGGGCTTCCAGCTCCTGCATGGAAGGAGGCTGCAAAAAGACCATAATCGCTTCAGGCATCGCCTCTTTTACCTGACGTGCTCCAGAAATCTCGATCTCCAATAAAACATTTTTTCCCTCGGCAAGAGCTTTATCAACTGGTGCCTTTGGAGTTCCATATCTTGCGCCGGCAAAATCAGCCCATTCCAAAAACGTTTTGTTTTCGATCATTTCTTGAAATTGAAGATCGCTTACAAAATGATAAGCAACACCATCTATCTCTCCTGGTCGTGGTTTTCTAGTTGTTGCGGAAACAGAAAAATAGAAGTGATCTAACTTTTTAAGCTCAACCACGATTGTGCTTTTTCCAACCCCGCCAGGACCAGACAAAACAATTAGTTTTCCCTTTTTCATAAATCTTCTTTCAATAGCTTCAACAAGGACTCGTACTGTGACTTGCCGATTCCCTGCACTCTTCTTGAAAAGGAAATTCCTGCGCGCTCCATTAGATTAAGTACACGCACCTCGCCATATCCTGGAAGGCTCAGAAGCAGTTCTTTGATTCTCATTTTCTTAATGGCTTCATCATTACTTGCGAAGGCTTCGGTCCAATTACGAACCCCATTTTTAACTTCGGATTTGAAAGCGGCTCTGGTCTTTCGTGACTGCGCCGCCTTCTCAAGTGCGGCACGACGCTGCTCTAGCGATAACTTTGGCGGTAATGTCACCGCCCTATTAAAGCAAGTTATTTCAAAGATGAAGAAATCTCTTTCGCGCTTCGCGCTGGATCTGGAGATTCTGTTATAGGTCGGCCGATCACCACCAGGTCGGCGCCTAGAGAAATCGCCTCTTTCGGCGTCGCGACACGCTTTTGATCATCAGCTTTAGCTGACCCCGGTCTCACGCCAGGCGTAATCAAAGTAATCTCAGGACCCACTGCAGCACGGATTGCAGCAACTTCCAGTGGAGAACACACCACGGCGCGCGCACCATTCTTAGTTGCATTCACCGCCAAATCAACCGCTAACTTCAGCGGATCGGCTGGCAACCCCATGCTAGATAAAGCTATTTCATCCAATGAAGTTAAAACTGTTACCGCAGTAATCTCAGTATGAGGCAACTCCTGCGCTGCGCCCTTAATCATCTCTGATCCACCAGCTGCATGGACTGTTAAAAATCTTGGTTTTGATTTAGCAACTGTAGCGGCGGATCTTTTTACTGTGTTTGGGATGTCATGAAGTTTTAAGTCAAGAAAGATATCGATATCCGGAAATGTGTTTTGAATTTCAAGAACTCCAGGCAAGCCATTTGAAAGATAAAACTCTAAACCTAACTTGTAAATACCAATTTCATGCTCCGTGATTTTAATCATCGATTTAACCGATTGGATATCGGTAGAATCCAAAGCCAGGATTATCCGCGATTGCTTATTCACGATGCGCAACTCCTACCGCTTCACGAACCGAATTAAAACCTCTTGCTTGCAGCAAAGTCCGCAACTCTTCTTTAACCTTCATCGCGGCGGTTGGATTTCCAAAATTGGCAGTACCGATAGAAACTGCACTCGCACCCGCGAAAATCATTTCTAGGGCATCCTTGCCGGAGGCGACTCCGCCCATTCCTAAAATCGGTATATTTCTGAAAGCTGCATGAACTTGATAAATTGCGCGAACTGCAACAGGACGTATCGCCGGTCCTGATAATCCGCCAGTTTTGCCCGCCAGTTTTGGCTTTTGAGTGTCGATATCAATCACCATTCCTAACAGAGTATTAATTAAAGCCAGACCATCAGCGCCGGCAGAAATCACCTCCCCTGCAATAGAAACAATGTCAGTAACATCTGGAGACAATTTGGCAATAATTGGAAGTTCCCCACCAATATTTCTTCTAACCGCATCGATTACCTCTTTCGATGCGACTGGATCACAGGCAAAAACCAATCCACGATTCTCTACATTTGGACAGGAGATATTGACTTCAATTCCACTTATACCGGGTACCAATCTCAATCTTCGAGCTAGTGATGCGTACTCTTCAACTGTTTCACCGGATATTGAAACAATTACATTTGCTTTGTTAGCTAACAGCCACGGAATGTCATCTTGTAAGAATTGATCAATGCCTGGACCTTGAAGCCCGATGGAATTCAACATTCCGCTTGGTGTTTCAGCCATTCGAGGTGTAGCGCGGCCAGATCTTGGCTTTAAGGCGATTGACTTGGTAATTACCGCTCCAAGCTCTGTCAACGGAAAAAACTGAGCGAGTTCTTTACCTGAACCAGCACAACCGCTAGCCGTAAAAACTGGTGCGAGGAAGGTTTTTTGACCGAACTTGCTACTCATGTCGAAATCAAAATCTTGCGACATCACGATCCCCATGTTCCTTCTGGAATCTTTCGTGACGAGTTCCAAATGACTCTCTCGCCATCCATTACCGGTCCATCAATGCAGGATCTAAGCATTTTCACAACGCCATCATTATCTTTGACCGGCAAAACGCAGGTCATGCATACGCCTATTCCACAGGCCATAGATTCTTCAACCGCGCATTGATGCACCAGGTTGTGAGTTCGCGCGATTTCATTTACCGCTGAAAGCATGGCCATCGGACCGCATGAATAAACAATCTCTGCGTTATGTTTGTCAATGAGTTCGCTCATCACATCGGTAACGCGACCCTTTACTCCAGTTGCGCCATCTTCAGTGGTAACTGTTAAAGAGTTGACAGATCGCTTACCCTCAAGAGGCGCATAAATCTTCCCAGCGGTTGAGGCGCCTAAAATCATATCTACTCTGCAACCACGTTCCTTTAAAACCTCTGCTAAACCAAAAAGCGGAGCGGAACCATATCCACCACCAATTAACAAAGCATTTACCGGTTCGGTTGGAATGCCGAAACTAGTGCCTAGTGGGGCAACCATGTTTACCTGGTCATGAATTTGTAGTCCTGTTAACCACTTACTTCCTTGACCGTGAGGTGCAACCACTAACTCAATGGTGCCTCCATATTGACCTCGATCGCTAGAGCGATAAATTGCGAAAGCACGTCGCAAAATCATCGATGAATTATTTCCACCAACAGAGATTGCAACAAAATTACCGGGGCGAGCATGCAAGGCCATGTCTCCTACTGCAAAAACCATATGATGGTAGGCGCCTACCTTCTTATTTGAGAGGACCTCAACATCGGCCTGAATAGCTTTACGGTTTATTTTGCTCATGCTGAATGCCAACTCTGGATAGATTTCGCACTCAATTTTCCGGTTTGCAACTCTCGGATTCCCTCAACAGCAGCCTTCATTCCAGCTACCGTGGTGATACACGAGACCCCGCGCTGAACTGCTGCGGTGCGAATCTGCCTTCCATCTTTTTGAGCGCCTCTACCAAAAGGGGTATTTATAACTAGGGAAATTTTGCCCTCGTTTATCAGGTCGACCGCTGAAACTTTTTCAACAGAAACCTCTTTCTCAGAATGTTTAGCAACTTCCAAAGTGTTGATCCCGTGTTTTAACAAGAAAGCATGGGTGCCGCTTGTTGAATAGAGTTCGAAACCCAGTTGTGACAACTCCTTTACCGATAGCAAAGCTCCATCTTTATCCTTATCAGAGAGTGAAATAAAGATTGCTCCAGTTCGCGGTAATGGTCCAAAGGCGGCTATTTGGCTTTTTGCAAAAGCAGCACCAAAGTTTGCTGCTATACCCATAACCTCGCCGGTTGATTTCATCTCAGGACCCAGCACTGAATCAACTCCCTGACCATCTATACGTCGGAATCTATTCCATGGAAGTACCGCTTCTTTAACAGCGATTCCCTTCCCAATGCCGATCTCGCCATTAGGTAGTAATCCGCCCGAGCGTAAATCTGAAATAGATTTCCCACACGCAATGAGTGCGGCAGCCTTAGCAACTTGTACACCGGTGGCTTTGCTAACAAATGGAACAGTGCGCGAAGCTCGTGGGTTGGCTTCAATCACGTAGAGCTTTGATTGAGAAATTGCGAATTGGATATTTATCAAGCCTTTCACGCCAATTTCCTGGGCTAAAGCTTTCGCCGCGATAACAATTTCCGACTGCAACGAAGCAGTAATGCTTTGCGGCGGTATAACACATGCCGAGTCCCCAGAGTGAACGCCAGCCTCTTCAACGTGCTCCATAATGCCGGCTATATAAATCTCCTGCCCATCAAATAACGCATCTACATCTAGCTCCATCGCATCATCTAAAAACTTATCAATTAAAACGGGATGTTCGGGATTAATCTGGGTTGCAATCTCAATGAATTCGGCTAACTCTGCGTCATCGTAAACAATCTGCATACCGCGGCCCCCCAGAACGAAAGATGGCCTAACCAGCACGGGGTAACCGATTCGAGTTGCAACTTTTAAAGCATCTTCAAAAGAAAATGCTGTTCCAAACTCAGGTGCTTGCAATTTTGTGTTCGCTAGAACCAAACCAAACTCCCCGCGATCCTCAGCCATCGAGATAGCTTCTGGGGTTGTTCCAAGAATATTAATTCCAGCTTTTTTCAAACCTGCGGCTAACCCCAGCGGCGTTTGTCCACCAAGTTGGACTATTACACCGGCTATCGGCCCAGCTAGGGATTCAGCCCGATGGATCTCCAATACATCCTCTAACGTTAACGGTTCAAAATACAGTCGATCTGATGTGTCGTAATCAGTTGAGACAGTCTCGGGATTGCAGTTCACCATAATAGTTTCGTAACCAGCCGCACTCAAGGCGAAGCAAGCATGCACACATGAGTAATCAAACTCAATACCTTGCCCAATTCGATTTGGCCCACTGCCTAAAATCAAGATTGCTGGCTTGGTACGTGGCTTAACTTCGGTTTCTAAATCGTAAGTTGAATAGTGATAAGGAGTGAATGCTTCAAACTCTCCTGCGCAGGTGTCAACAGTCTTATAAACCGGATGAATTCCAAAAGCGGTTCGTTGAGTGGCTATCGCTTCGCGATTCGTATTACGCAACTCTGCTATCTGTAGATCTGAGAAACCCATTTGCTTGGCATGCCTTAACAGCTTTGTATCCAGATTAGAAGCGGTTTTGATCTCTTTTGCGGTGACATTAATTTCCACAATTTGTTGAAGGAACCATGGATCTATTCCGCATATTTCATGAACCTCTGCGACAGTTGCGCCAAGAGCCAAAGCTTTCTGCACCTGCACGAGCCGATGTTCTGTAGGCGTCTTAATCTGTTCCAGGAGGAATGCCTTTTCTTCCTTGATATTCCAGGTAAAACTTGAGCCCTTCTTTTCTAAGGAACGCATAGCTTTTTGAAGCGCCTCGGGAAAAGATCTACCAAAGGCCATCGCTTCACCAACGCTTTTCATTGTGGTTGTGAGTCGATTGTCCGCCTCGGGGAATTTCTCAAAGGCAAATCTGGGAATCTTGACCACTATGTAATCCAGTGTCGGCTCAAATGAGGCCGGAGTCTTTTTTGTTATGTCATTTGGAATCTCATCCAATGAATAACCAATAGCAAGTTTTGTCGCAATCTTCGCAATCGGAAAACCGGTTGCTTTAGATGCCAGGGCGCTACTACGGGAAACGCGTGGATTCATTTCAATAACAACCACTCGCCCATTTTTGGGATTTACCGCGAACTGGATGTTGCAACCGCCGGTCGCAACCCCAACTTCTCTAATAATTTCGATACTGAGATCACGCAATCTCTGAAATTCGACATCGGTTAAAGTTAACGCTGGAGCAACCGTTATTGAATCACCCGTGTGAACACCCATCGGATCAAAATTCTCAATACTGCAAACGATTACTACGTTATCGTGATTATCACGCATAACTTCAAGCTCGTACTCTTTCCATCCGATAATGGATTCCTCAAGTAGTACTTCATTGACCGGGCTATATCTAAGTCCAGCCCCCGCAATCAACTCCAACTCCGACTTACTGTGCGCGATTCCACTACCCAAACCACCCATAGTAAATGAGGGTCTTACAACTACAGGATAATTCAATTCTTCTGCCGCAGTTAAACACTCTTGCATGGTGTGACAGATAATCGAGCGCGCAGACTCACCGCCGACCTTTTCAACAATAGCCCTAAATTCTTCACGATTCTCACCTCGGCGAATCGCAGCAACATCCGCGCCGATTAAACGTGTGTTGTACTTTTCTAAAATTCCTTTTTCATGCAATGCAATCGCAGCGTTCAGCGCGGTTTGCCCGCCCAGCGTTGCCAGAATTGCAGATGGTTTTTCCTTGGCAATAACCTCTTCTAAAAACTCGGTAGTAATTGGTTCGATGTATGTTGCATCGGCAAACTCAGGATCTGTCATGATGGTGGCAGGATTTGAGTTAACCAGAATTACCCTTATTCCCTCTGCCTTTAAAACGCGACAAGCTTGTGTTCCTGAATAATCAAATTCGCAGGCCTGGCCAATGACAATAGGACCACTTCCGATAACTAAAACGCTATCTATTGACTTATCTCTTGGCATGCTTCTCCAACATTTCTACAAAATCATCAAAGAGGTAATTGGCATCATGCGGTCCGGCGGCGGCTTCCGGATGGTATTGAACCGAAAAGGCTGGTTTGCCAACCAGTTTCAAACCTTCCACAACTCCATCATTAAGGCAGATATGTGTAACTACCCCCGGACCGTAAGGTGTTGAAAATTCACCTTCAGTTGGTGCTTGCACCGCAAATCCATGATTTTGTGCGGTGATCTCCACTCTATTTTTAAACTTATTCATCACTGGTTGATTAATACCGCGATGACCAAAACGTAATTTATAAGTTGAAAGTCCAAGCGCTCTTCCCAGAATCTGATGACCAAAGCAAATTCCAAAGATCGGTAACTCATCGTTCAGAGCTGATTTCACCAAAGCAACGACGCTGTCCATGGTTGATGGATCACCTGGTCCGTTTGATAGAAATAACCCGTCATACCCCATCGACTTTAAATCGCTATACGAAGTACTCGACGGAACCGTGTGTACTTCAATTCCGCGCGCCGCCATATTGCGTGGTGTGGCCGCTTTAATGCCAAGATCAAGCGCAGCAACTTTGAATCTCAGCTCTTGGCTCGCCGGCAAAATATAAGGATGGTCAGTAGTCACATCATCAACTAAATAAGCACCGTTCATTTCGGAGCTGTTTCGTACCCGTTCTAGCATTTGATCCTGGCTTAAAGAGGAATTGGAAAATATCCCCATGCGCATCGCGCCTCTATCCCTCAAATGCAAGGTGAGCGCTCTGGTGTCCACGCCACGAATCCCAACAACTCCATTTTTAACCAAGTCATCTTCTAAGGAACGTTCGGCCCGCCAATTTGAAACAACCGGAGAAGGATTTCTAACCACAAATCCGCTCACCCAGATCTTTCGGGATTCTTCATCAGAGGTATTCATTCCGGTGTTTCCGATATGTGGTGCGGTCATAACTACGATCTGTTTGTAATATGAAGGATCAGTGAGCGTTTCTTGATACCCGGTCATGCCGGTAGAAAAGACAGCTTCACCAAAGCTCTCTCCTTCGCACGCCCAGGATTCACCCTCGAAAATTCGGCCATCATCAAGGACAAGAAAAGCGTTAGCCACTATCCCCTCCTATCAAAGACCAGTGCGCCATTATGGAAGGTCTTTTCAATAACGGCGGGCAACTCCATGCCGGCAAAAGGTGTGTTTTTGCTCTTCGATTTGAGCTGTTCCGGCTCGACTGTCCAGGATGAGTTCAAATCAACAAGCGCAAAATTCGCCCTGTTTCCAGTTCTAATCTCACCTTGATTCTCATACCTGGCAATTTGGGCTGGACGTAAAGCCATGCGATCAACCAATTCAGACAAACTCATTAATTCGTTTTTAACCATAGTCATGTAACAAATAGAAAATGCGGTCTCAAGTCCTAGCATGCCGAATGCCGCAGCTGACCATTCGCAATCTTTAGATTCCTGCGGGTGCGGAGCGTGATCGGTTGCAACAATATCGATCGTTCCATCCGCCAAGCCTGCTCGCAATGCAGCTACATCCTTATTCGTTCTTAGCGGTGGATTAACTTTATAAACTGGATCAAAACTGCCAGCTAATTCATCAGTCAGTAGTAAATGATGCGGTGTAACCTCCGCAGTAACATTCAACCCTTTTTTCTTAGCATCTCTTATTAGCTCTACTCCACCAGCAGTTGTTAGATGACAAACATGTAGACGACTTCCAACATGCTCAGTCAACAAAATGTCTCGGGCGATAATGGCTTCCTCAGCTACCGCTGGCCAGCCTTTCAAACCTAATTTGCTAGAAACTTCACCTTCGTTCATCTGTGCATTTTCTGTCAAACGCGGATCTTGCGCATGCTGTGCAATAACGCCATCAAACAACTTTACGTACTCCAAGGCACGACGCATGACTAATGGATCGGCTACACAATGACCATCATCGCTAAAAATTCTGACTTTAGCCTCTGATTGATTCATCGCGGTTAACTCTGCTAATTGTTCACCTTTTTGTCCGACAGTGACCGCACCAATTGGATAAACATCGCAAAGCTGGTGCAGCTTGCCCAAGCGATAAACCTGCTCCACAACCCCCGCAGTATCAGCAACAGGTAGCGTGTTGGGCATCGCCGATATTGCGGTGTAACCACCGGCCACTGCGGCTTGCGCGCCTGTTAATACGGTCTCCGCATCCTCTCGCCCCGGCTCCCGTAAATGGGTGTGAAGATCTACCAAGCCGGGAATAACTGTTAAACCTCGAGCATCTATCGTTTGAGGTTGAGCGTCTTGCGAAAATTGGTCAACAAATAAACCAGCTTCGACATTGAGTTCAGTTTCTTTGCCATGAACATCAAAGAGGTTTTTTATCTGCCAGGTATTCATTTGTTCTCCCCCAGATGTGTTTCCAAATCACGTGTGGTTGCCCCACCAATAAGAAGATAAAGAACCGCCATCCTCACGCTAACACCATTTGCAACCTGTTCTACGATTACAGATTTATTAGACTCCGCACTATCCGCGCTAATCTCTAGTCCGCGATTCATGGGGCCAGGATGCATAACGATTGCTGATTCCTTCATCATGGCAATTCGATCCTTAGTTAAACCAAAAGCTCGGGAGTATTCACGCTCGGTTGGGAAAAAGAGATCCTCCATCCGTTCCTTTTGAACTCTCAGCATCATTACCGCGTCACAATCTCCAATTACTTCATCGAAGGAGTAGCTAACAGATGTCCCCCAGCTATCAACTCCGACTGGAAGTAACGTAGGAGGCGCAATCAATACAACCTCGGCGCCGAGTTTGCTTAGCAATAGAACATTGGATCTCGCGACTCGAGAGTGAAGAATGTCCCCAACAATTCCAACTTTCAATCCCTTTAAATCACCCTGATCATTCTTCAAATTTCTTCGAATTGTGAAGGCATCAAGCAAAGCTTGTGTTGGGTGCTCTCGCGTTCCATCGCCGGCATTGATAACTGCACCATCGATCCATTTTTGACTAGCCAAACGGTGCGCCGCTCCAGAGGAGTTGTGTCTGATGATCACCGCATCAGCTCCCATGGCCTGCAAGGTCATGGCGGTATCTTTCAAACTCTCACCCTTGCTTAAACTTGATCCCTTTGCAGAAAAATTAATCACATCAGCTGATAAACGTTTAGCTGCAGCTTCAAAAGAAATTCGGGTTCTCGTCGAATCTTCAAAGAAAAGATTCACTACGGTTCGACCACGAAGTGTAGGAAACTTCTTAACGCCCGTTTCTGATAGATTCGATAAAGTAACTGCGGTATCAAGTATCTCGATGGCTTCTGCTTTGGTTAAATCATCGATTGAAAGAAGATTCTTCATTTCAAATCGCTCTCAATTGTCACTTCATCGATCCCATCGACTGACGAAATATGAACCTTTACGTTCTCATTTTTCGAGGTTGGAATGTTCTTTCCAACATAGTCAGCGCGGATAGGTAATTCACGATGCCCGCGATCAATTAGAACAGCCAACTGCACGGTGCGTGGGCGACCGATTTCATTTAATGCATCCAACGCCGCTCGGATCGTTCGACCGGAATAAAGAACATCATCTACTAAAACCACATTCTTTCCATCTATGCCAGAGGCTGGTATCCGAGTTGGAAAAAGATTTCGCGGTGGTTTTAGTCGCAAATCATCACGATACATAGTTATGTCTAAGGTGCCGCATTCGATTTCGGAATTTTCAATACCGCTAATATCGCTAGCTATTTGCTCGGCGATGGCCACGCCTCTTGTCGGAATCCCAAGTAGGATCAAATCGGATGAGCCATGGTTGCGCTCTAAGATTTCATGAGAAATGCGTTTTAACGCCCGCGCTATTTCCGCGCCATTTAAGACAACGCTCATTTAAACTCCTTCGCCGCCTCACAGGACGGATCGTTAAAGGTTGGCCAACCCTAGCATTTGTTTCAGGTTGATCATGGATGGGCTCTTGTGGATATCGGATCATGAGACTTTTATTGCAGATTAGCCTGCCCACATGTCTACACCGCCAAAAATCTCAGCCCGCTTGCGACAGATAAGAGTCCAGCAGGGTCTGACCTTAAAACAGGTCGAAATCAAATCAAAAGGCAGATGGAAGGCGGTCGTAGTGGGCTCCTACGAACGCGGAACCCGCTCTCTGAGCATCAAAAAAGCAGAAGAGCTCTGTGATTTCTATGGAGTTCCTCTACCCCAGTTATTTGCTAATGCCTCTGAAATCAACACTTCCATTTCGACAACTCCTAGACCTAACGAAGTTTGGCGGTTTGATTTGCGGCGAATCCGAGCTTTTAACTCTCATCCCGACTCAATCGTGAATAATGTTCATAGCTTCTTGCAAAATCTTGCGATTAAACGTGATGACTGGAATGGCGAACTCTTATCAATCCGACGTTCAGACATCGAACTGCTCGCTCTATTGACACAGAAATCGGAGCCAGATCTGAAGCAAGCTTTAGTTCTTAGAGGGCTGATACTAAAAAACTAGATCTGCTTTAATTTCAATGATCTTGCTCAGCACGCCGTTGATGTACTTACTTGAGTCATCAGTGGACAAGGTTTGAGCCAATTCAATCGCCTCATCAATTGCCACCGCTGGTGGAACATCCTTTGACCATAGAATTTCGTAGATAGCTAGACGCAAAATATTTCTATCAATTACTGGCATGCGATCCATGTCCCAACCTTGAGAATAGGTCGTGATTAGCTCATCAATCTTTCTACGATTTTCATCGACTCCTTGAACTAACTCTTTGGTGAAGTCACGAATGACGAATTCAAGATCACCGCTTCTTTGATTCAAAATGCTAATTGGCGAAGTCTTACGAATATCGCCCTCATAAAGGAGATCAAGCGCCGCTTTTCGGGCCTTCGAGCGAGCGCTCACTTAGTTTGCGCGCCCTAGGTATTCGCCAGTACGAGTATCTACTAGAACAACTTCATCCTGCTTTATGAATAGAGGGACTTGAATATTGATGCCAGTCTCCAAAGTGGCCGGCTTTGAACCTGCGGATGATCTGTCTCCTTGCAATCCTGGTTCGGTGTAAGTGATCTTCAGCGGAACATTTGCTGGAAGCTCAACGTATAGAGGATTGCCTTCGTGAATCGCAACAATTGCATCGGTATTCTCGAGCATATAGTTCGCCGCTTCGCCGACCGTTTCAGGCGCAATTGAGATTTGATCATAGGTAGATGAATCCATAAATACAAAACCGGTCGCATCTTTATACAGGAACTGCATGTCTCTTTTTTCCAAAATAGCTACGTCAACCTTGACCCCAGCATTAAAGGTCTTCTCAACAACTTTTCCAGAGAGAACATTCTTTAATTTAGTTCTTACGAAAGCTGGACCTTTGCCTGGTTTTACATGTTGAAAATCAACAACATTCCAAAGTTGACCTTCGATATCGAGGGTCATGCCATTTTTGAGATCATTTGTAGTAGCCATGAGCGCGAAGATTACCGGTAGAGAGTGTTTTCTTACTAATCCGTCACAAGGTCGGACATTGCCTGAAGGGCTAGCAAGTAGGAATTAACTCCAAAACCAGCAATAGTCCCGTTGACTACTCCCGATATTACTGAGGTGTGCCGAAACTCTTCTCTCGATAGCGGGTTGGATAAATGCACCTCAATACTGGGAGCCTTCAACATGACAACCGCGTCTCTGATCGCATAAGAGTAGTGAGTGAATGCGGCGGGATTGAATATAACTGGCAACTTTTGATCTGCAGCTTCATGCAACCAGAAAATGAGTTCTGCTTCATCATTGCTTTGCCGAATATCTACCTCAAGACCCAATTTCGAAGCATGGCTGGTGATTGCATTGCTTATGTCGCTATAAGTGACATCGCCGTAATAGCTTTTTTCTCTTAAATCAAGTCGATTTAAATTTGGGCCATTCAAAACCAAAATTTTCATAGGGTTAATTTACTCTCCAATTTTCTCTAAATAGATATTTTGCAACGCATCCTGGGCTACATTTTCTAATCTGGTGGGGCTGGCGAGGTCAGTCAAGGTTACAAAACGAAGCGAATTGCCTTTTTTCTTCTTATCGCTTTGCATCAACTCATATAAATCGGGCCATGCGGTCTTGTCGTATTTGGTCGGAAGCTTTAGTGACTTCAAAATTTCATAATGTTTTTCGACAACTTTGCTGGGTAATCCAGAAAAGGATGCCGAAATTTCGGCAGCGAAAACCATTCCTATTGATACACACTCACCGTGACGTAGTGTGTATTTCGAATGTTTCTCAATGGCATGACCCAAGGTATGACCATAATTCAAAATCTCGCGAGTGAAGGATTCCTTGAAATCATTTGAAACCACATCCGCTTTAACCTGTGCCGAGCGCCTAATCAATTCTGAAAGGTTTTCCCGCCAGCCTCGCTCGATCAGATCAAGAATTATTGAATCTGAAATAAACCCGCACTTAACTACCTCCGCTAAACCCGCCCGCAAATCTTTCTCACCTAGTGAACTCAGGAAAGTTTGGTCAATAAATACGAGACTAGGAGAGTAAAAAGCCCCTGCTAAATTCTTACCTGCGTCGAGATTAATGCCGGTTTTACCACCAATGGATGCATCTACCATCCCAGCTAGTGAAGTGGGGACCGCAATCCATTCGACCCCTCGAAGGTAGGTCGCGGCAAGAAAACCAGCGAGATCAGTCGTCGCACCGCCCCCGATGCCGACAATCACAGCTCCTCTACCAAGAGATAAATCCGATAGCTGATTTAGTAACTGAACATAAACATCCGCTGATTTTTGCGATTCTCCCTCAGGCACGGTTATCAGGTGCCAATGCTGAGGAAAATTACCCAGATATTGTTTCAAACTTTGTGGAGCTATTAGGACCGCTTCACGTTCGTGAATTGCCGACTCCAATTCAGCTTGGAAGTTTGAAACAAACTTAACTTCGTATTCTCGCTCCGCTTTGACTTTGATAGACATTATTTATCAAACTCCCCGACTAGCGAATCTGCTATCTCATTTGCCTTCTTGTTATCAGTGTTAACAACAATTTTCGCCAAAGACTCGTATATGGGGCGACGTTTCTCCATCAGGGCCAACCATTGCTGTCTTGGGTTTCCTAAAAGCAACGGTCTCTCTCGGTTGAAACCAACTCGGGGGGCTGCATTTGAAATCGAAACATCTAGGAAAACCACATTTCCCATTCCGCTGAGTTGAGATTGAACTTCGGCATCCAAAACCGATCCACCACCAAGTGCAACTACCAAATTAGTTTTATTCAACGATTCAAGAACTACCTCTCGTTCTAAGAATCTAAATTCGGCTTCACCTGAATCCAAGAAAATTTCTGTGATTGATTTCCCGGATCTTTCTTCGACCAGTTGATCTGTATCAATGAAATTAAGGTTTAATCGCTTGGAGAGGGCTTTGCCCACCGTTGATTTACCAGCCCCCGGTGGTCCGATTAAAACTATCGTTGTCATCTTTACTTAATGGACATATTTTGGAGGTAGCTTTGAAGATTTCGCTTTGCTTCACCAATGCTATCTCCGCCAAATTTCTCAGCGAAAGCCTCGGCTAAAACCAGCGCCACCATTGCTTCTGCGACAATTCCTGCAGCGGGTACGGCACACACATCAGATCTTTGGTTAATAGCCTTTGCTGGCTCTCCATTTGAAGTATCAATAGTGTCCAGAGCCTTTGGAACGGTAGATATCGGCTTCATAGCTGCTCTCACACGTAAAACTTCTCCAGTAGTCATGCCGCCTTCAGTTCCGCCAGCTCTTCCGGAACGTCGCACGATTTTTCCATCCGAGTTTCTCTCAATTTCATCATGAGCTTGGCTACCGCGGCGAGTAGCTGTGACAAAACCATCTCCAATTTCAACACCCTTGATTGCTTGAATTCCCATCAATGCACCTGCCAGGCGCGCATCTATTCGACGATCCCAATGAACATGAGACCCAAGTCCGGGTGGAAGATTGTGAACCACAACCTCAACAACTCCACCTAATGTATCGCCATTTGCATGAGCATCATTAATCTCATCAATCATAAGTTGTGATGTTTTTTCATCAACGCATCGAACTTCATTCGCATCTATTGAGTTTCTCTGATTTCCATTTGGGATTTCATAACTATCCGGTAGTGATACTTTCCCAATTGACACAACGTGGCTTAGAATTTCGATACCAGCTACCTGTAATAAATAAGCTCGAGCAACCGCACCGAGCGCAACTCTGGCAGCAGTTTCTCGCGCGGATGCACGCTCAAGAACTGGGCGAGCATCTGAAAAATCATATTTCTGCATTCCGACAAGATCCGCATGTCCAGGTCTAGGTCTGGTTAGTGGCGCATTTCTTCCGAGATTTGAGATTTCATTTTCCGGGACCGGATCGGCGGACATTACCTTCTCCCATTTTGGCCATTCCGAGTTTGCGATTTCAATCGCCACCGGACCACCTTGAGTAAGCCCATGTCTTATGCCACCAATAATTGTTACTTTGTCAGCTTCAAAATTCTGCCTGGCGCCTCGTCCAAAACCTAATCTACGACGGCGAAGATCTTCATCGATTGTTGCGGTGGTAACTTCAACTGAAGCAGGCATCCCTTCCAAAATAGCCACCAAAGCTGGCCCATGTGACTCTCCTGCCGTTAACCAACGCATGCCCGAAGTATCGCAGATTTACCCCCGTTCTCGCTTCAAAGTCGAAAAACTAGCTCTATACCCGTTCCAATAAATAGGAAGGGCGCAAAAGCTATTCGACCTTGTTGCATCTGCCGATCTAAAAATAGAAATAGAACAATGGCAGCTAGAGCTACAAGCCAACTTATGAAATTTGCCAAGAAAAGCTTACTGATATCAAAACCGTTATTTCCTAAGTAAATACCGAGCATAAAGGAAAGTTTTACATCCCCGAACCCAATTGCTCCTCGACTGAACAAGAAAACCAGCAAATAGAGAATGAAATTGGAAATTCCTAGAATTAATCCATTCAACTCAACGAAGGGCGCCAGACAGATAAGAGCCACTTTGAGGTCTCTATTACGAATTAGGTGATACCTAAAGTCGTAAAAACTGAACCAAATCGCGCAGACAATTAAATGTAAAAACACCCAGTGAAGATAGAGCAGCCACAATACCGGACCGCCATATCCACAGGTTAAATATGCTTACTTACCTCCGCAAGTGCCAAAGTAAAGAACTCATCATGATCTAGTTGGGCGTTACACATAAGCTCAACCTGCGGAATTGCTTGGGCGCACAGAAGTTCAAGTCCGGAAATAAACGCTGCGCCATCAGATGATTGTCGAGCCATTAAGTGAGTGGGCCACGGCGAGTAAACCGCATCCAGCAGCAAGTTAGCTCCGGAATACTTTTTTGCCACTTCATGCAACGCGCTGTCAGGAACGGTATTGATCAGCAGGTCATATGGTCCTGAATGCTCAAACTCAGACCACTCTCGAATATTAATTTTCTTCTCCGAAGATGCCTTAGTAATTCCAGCATCCCTCTTGCCATCCCTGCGAAAAACTTCAATCTTTTCTATATCTGAAAACGAACCTCCAGTAAGCGCACCAACTGCAGCTCGCGCAGTTCCACCAGCGCCCAAAATCGCTACACTCTTGAAGTTGCGCTTTTGCAGAAGAGAACGAAAACCTATTACATCCGTTGAACACCCATGCCATTTGTCATCCTTTAAATACAAGGTGTTGGCAGAGTTAATCCGGTTTGATAAATCATCCAGATTGATTAGATCACTCAATGATTCGCTACAGACCACCTCTTTCAATGGCATGGTTAGTGAAAAGCCAAACCATTGATCGGATTTCGATAATGCAGCACGAATCCATTCGAGAAACTCTGCTTCCTTCACCTCTACGGCTATGTATTCCATTGGCAAACCCAGGTGCCGATAGGCAAGATTATGAATAATTGGCGAAAGAGAATGATTAATAGGAGATCCCAATACCGCTGCGGTTTTTCTCATTCGAATAACCCTGCTCTGAAATTGCGCTTGTACTCCGCTTTCCACTTCAGAAATTCTTGATAGGAACTGGTAAATCTTGTTTCCTTTGGTTTTACCGTAACAAAATAGAGCCAATCCCCAGCATCAGGTTTCGCCACAGCCTCAAGAGCTTTGATGGTAGGACTTCCTATTGGCGTTGGAGGTAAACCCACATTTATAAAGGTGTTGTATTTGCTGCGCACCTTTGTTTCCGAGAGAGAAACTCGTATCTCTCCCCTGCGATTGAGTGCATAGTGAACTGTGGAGTCGAACTGCAAAGGCATGCCAATTTTCAACTGATTCAGAACCACCCGCGCAACTTTGCCAAACACATCAGGGGTTCCTTCAGTTTCAACCAGAGATGCAATAGTTAGGACCTCGTACGGTGTAAATCCATCAATTGCATCCCAATTGAAGTCAGCGGTAACCCATTCGAACTTCTCAAACATCTTTTGAACTGCTTGCGCAGCAGTGATCTCTTTATTGAATGAATATTGCGCTGGATACAAGAAACCTTCGATCGCATCGGTTTCAAATATGGCTGGAATCTCTATTGACCTGACGGCAGCATCCAGATCCTCTTGCGATAAACCGAAGTCAATTAACTGCTCTTTTATTTCACTCCATCTTGCGCCATCACGAACCTTGATTAAATTGGGAATTCGGTTCGGGTCGAGCAATTGATCAAGCGCCATTTTTGCTGGAATTCGGGTCTCCAGGAGATGCTCGCCAGGCGCTATTCGATTTGATCTCTCATCAGACACCGCTACCCTGAAAAATGCCAATGCGGACTTCACGACGCCAGCGGCTTCGAGCTTCTCGGCAATTTCCGCTCCACTTTCACCCGGCACCACTTCAACAATGACCTCTTTGCCAGAAATACCGATTTCAAAATCTGGCGCTTTTGTGGGTCCAGAATTCAACTCTCTAAGACTTAACGTAAGCAAAATGACAAACAAGCCCGCAAGCGCGACTCTAAGAAGGGGGCTTGAATCAAATCTAGCTTTTACAGATGCGAAATTAGATTTCATGGCCGCCAAGCCCTTTTGTTTTCTCCTCAATTTGCAATGCGAATTCCAAAATTTCTACCGCAGCTAATTGGTCGATGTCGTCCTTGCTAACTTTCCTTCCAGTAATTGAACTGCGCAATGCTGCGCTTTTAGTACTTAATCTTTCATCAATAACCCGCAGCTGAGAATCGCCATTCAAAGCTGCTTTAAGTCTCAATCCAAAATCCTTTGCTTTATTGGAAGATGGACTCTCTAAACCTGAAAGATGCAGCGGTAAACCTAAATAGATAACGGAAACTTCATTTTCGATCACCAATCCAGCAATCTCACTTACTGCAGAATTTGCAGAAATCGTTTTTAAAGGTGAGGCCAAAATGCCTTGTGAATCACTTAAGGCGACACCAATTCGCACATCTCCGTAATCGATGGCCATCCGGCGCCCTTTAGGAAGCACGATTAACTCTTACGCAACGAATCCTTGATGGCCTGCAGCGCAGCAGGAATCGCAGCAGCATTTACCCCGCCTCCCTGGGCGAAATCATCTTTACCTCCGCCGCCGCCGCCTAAAACTCCAGAAGCCAGTTTCACCAACGCTCCAGCTTTTGCGCCTTCTGCTCGAGCTGACTCATCAGTAGCCACAACCAAGACAACTTTTTCAGTGCCCGCGCTCGATAGGGCGATTACTGAATTTGGCAGTTTTGCACGTAAATCAAGGGCAACAGTTCGAAGTTCCTCTCCAGTCAAACCAGCTGGCATATTGTGTGCAATCACAGAAAGTTCGCCGAATTTTTCTGCCTTAGTTAAAAGAGTCGCTGATTCACGCAGCGCCTGCTGAGTCTTTAAATTTCCTAGTTCCTTCTCGATCTCTTTCATCTTGCCAAGCAGCTGTGAAATTCTCTCCGGCAACTCTTCAACTCGACTTCCCTTTATCAAGTCAGTCAAAGAGTTGAGCAAGATATGTTCACGGGCTAAAAATGCATAAGCATCAACACCTACGAGTGCCTCAACACGCCGAACCCCTGCTCCAATTGATGATTCACCGAGAAGCTTTACAACTCCCAGTTGCCCAGATCTCGCGACATGGGTACCGCCGCATAACTCTTTAGCCCAATCGCCAACACTAACCACTCGAACCACATCGCCATATTTCTCACCAAAAAGCGCCATCGCTCCGATGGCCTTGGCTTCTGCTTGCGACATTTGCTGTGCGGTTACCTCGAGATCTTCAAGCAACAAAGCGTTAACGCGAGCCTCTACATCATTTAGGACATTTGGCGACACCGCGCCTGCTGAAGGGAAATCAAATCTGAAACGACCCGGCGCATTCTCGGATCCGGCTTGAGTTGCGGTTTCTCCCAAAACTTCGCGAAATGCTTTATGCACCATATGAGTTGCGGTGTGAGCGCGAGAAATTCCTCGTCGTCGTTCAACATCGATCTGTGCAAATACATCTAAACCTGATTCCCATGATCCTTTTACAACCCGGCCTCGATGTACAAAGACGCCAGGGATTGGCGCCTGTACATCATCAATCTCAATTAATGATCCGTCGGAGGATTTGATAAATCCGCCATCAGCTAATTGACCGCCACCCTCTGCATAAAACGGGGTTCGATCTAGGACAACCTCTACATCATCACCTTCATTAGCATGTTGAGAAATCTTTCCATCTATCAACAAGCCAACTATCTTGCTTTCGCTTTCCAAATTTGAATAACCGATGAACTCTAACTTCTTACCGGATTCGGCGATTTTGCGATATTCGGAAACATCCGTGTGGCCGCTCTTCTTTGCCTTTGCGTCAGCTTTTGCTCTATCACGCTGCTCTTTCATCAAACGTCTAAATCCATCTGCATCGATAGCAAGCCCTTGTTCATTTGCCATCTCAAGTGTTAAATCAAAGGGAAATCCATATGTGTCGTGAAGCTTAAAAACATCTTCACCCGACAGTTGCGAGCCGCCAGATTTCTTTAAAGATGCACTAGCCTGGTCAAATATCTGCGTTCCACTCTTAAGTGTTTGGAGGAATGCATCCTCTTCAGCTACAGCGATCTTCAAAATTCGTTCCTGATCACTGACCAATTCTGGGTATTGCGGACCCATAGCTTCGATTGAAGAAAGGATTAGATCTTTCATATTGTGATCTTGAGAACCGAGTAATCTCATATTGCGGGTGGTGCGTCTCATCATGCGACGCAGAACGTACCCTCTACCTTCATTTCCAGGGGTTACTCCGTCACCAATTAACATCGTTGCGGTTCTTGCATGGTCAGCTATTACTCGAAGTGAGACATCTGCTCGATTTTCTTTACCGTATTTAACGTTGGTAATTTCACTTGCTTTATTAAGTATGTGACGAGTTGTGTCTATTTCATAGATATTTTCAACACCTTGAAGTAGTGCGGCTGTTCTTTCGAGACCAAGCCCTGTGTCAATATTTTTTGCGGGTAACTCACCTAGTATCGGATAGCCTTCTTTGCCCGGACCATCTCCGCGAATATTCTGCATGAAAACAAGATTCCAAATCTCCAGATAGCGATCCTCATCAGCTATCGGACCACCCTCTTTTCCATAAGCCGGACCACGATCAAAGTAGATTTCAGAGCATGGACCGCAAGGTCCAGGTACACCCATCGACCAAAAATTATCCGCCATCCCGCGGCGTTGAATTCGATCTTTGGGAACTCCCACTTTTTTATGCCAAATATCAGCAGCCTCGTCATCATCGAGATAAACCGTTACCCAGAGCTTGTCCTCTGGAAAGCCGTAGCCTCCATCGCTCACCGGTTTTGTTAAAAGCTCCCAAGCTAAAGAGATAGCCCCTTCTTTGAAATAATCACCAAAGGAGAAATTTCCGCACATCTGAAAGAACGAGGCATGGCGCGTCGTCTTTCCAACTTCATCGATATCAAGAGTACGCACACATTTCTGCACCGATGTTGCTCTTTGGTAGGGCGGTGTCATCTCGCCCAAAAAGAAGGGTTTGAAAGGCACCATTCCAGCGTTAACCAGCAAAAGGTTTGGATCATCAGCAATCAAAGATGCCGATGGAACGATGGTGTGATTCAGACCAAAAGAATTTCCAGACTCGAAATATTTAAGCCAACGAGATCTGATTTCTGCAGAGTTCACGAGGGCTTAGAACTCCTCATCATCAACGTAGCGAGTAGATTTCGATTTTTTGTTTGGTTTAGTTTTCTTCTTTTTCCGCATTTGTGCGGCAGTAAGTACTGCACCGGCCGCTTTCATCGCCATCTGATTTTTATCAAGGAAAGAGGAGGTGTTCTCGGTTATTTTCGAGCTTAACTCTTCCATGGTTTTGGTAACTTTATTGATGCTTTGCAAAGGTCCATTAACCAGCTCGACTGTGGTGGTTACCTCGTTCAAAAGCGGAGTTGTTTCATTGGAAATATCTTTGATTGCGCTTCCAACCTGATCAATCGCTCTACCAAGTCGCACAACGGCGTACGCAATAGCAAAACTGATAATAAGTAATCCGCTGGCAGCAATTATCGCTGCGATTCCCCCTGCTGACATGCCGGTAGCCTACCGAATATCCATTTAATTCAGTGATTCCTTAATTGAGAACCGGAAGAGCCAGGTTCGGTTTGCGGTGTTCTTTGTGGGCCTCCAACGCGGAAAGGTGATATTCCTCAATTGCCTTGCGATTCTCCGGATCCAAGTAGTGCTCACCATTTACAACATCGCCTTTTCGACCTTCTATAACCGCGTGGACATCATTGCCAGACAACGTTTTGTGGGTTTCTAACGCGTGAGCTACAGCTAAAACATGCTCTCGGTTTTCGACCAAGATTTTCTCTGCCTTCTGTAGCAGATTTAACAAGTTATCTTCGATCCGGTCGGACAAAGCTCTTCTCATCTCCTGCTTCGCATCATTTGGTTTAACACCACCAGGAGCACCTATCTCCATCCTGCGACCTGAAGCATAGGAAGAAACGGTTGAACCCATTCCCCAATAGCCCTCCATCAATCCTGCAATAGTTGTAGCGGATTCCAAATCGCCAGAGACTCCAGATGAGTTATCGCCATCAAAAAACATTCGCTCGCCTGCAAGAGAGGCAAGTGATACCAAAATGTCCCCTTCGTACTCACTCTTCCAGTGAGTGAACTGATCATCTGGTGGAATTGACGCAACCATTCCTAGGTACTCAGCACCTTTCTCAATTGTTGCAATATCAATCTCCATGTGTCTGCGAACTCGGTAAGCCATAACCGCATGACACGCTTCATGTACCGCCGTGGCATGTCGTTCCCGCTCGATGTATTCGACATCTTCGGATGGACCAAGTTGTTTTAGCTGCTTCGCTTTAAGAACATCCGACCATGTGACTGAAGTTCTGCCATTGCGAATAGCCATAATCAAAGATTCGTTAACTAAGTCCTTAATAGTCGCACCCGTTGCGTAAGGAGTAATGATTGCGAGTTTTTCGATTTCCTCTTTAGTTAGCTCGTGAGCAACTTTGGCGAAGTATCCTTCGTAAGTTCTAATTCGGCCGGCTTTGCTCGGATATCCAACTCGGTACATTCGATCGATTCGACCCGGGCGTAACAATGCTTCATCTAAAGACTCCGGCATATTCGTTGCCATAACAACCAAGATTCGATACTTGGGTGGATTTTTAGGACGCATGCCCAGAGTTCGTCGCACCACTCTATTGAAGAAGCCACGCGGTTTTTTTAAACCAGAAAGCTCGGTAAGTAATGCTTGTAGCGTGCCCGTGCCCGCTCCTCCACCACCTCCAGCACCCATCATGAATCTATTTATTAGAGGTGCCTTAGTTGGCAATGTTTTGTTTAGAACTGCTGAATCCTTTTTAGAGATCAGATTCGAAACAGTTATGAGTGAATTAGCCCTCTCTGATAAATATCCCGCACCATGACAATTATCTGTTGCATACGCGCCAGGACCACGATTGGTCATTATTCCGCGGTTTCCTAAAGCATCCGCTTCATCGAAGAAAACCACAACGCCGCCATAGCGCAACGCCAATTTACGTAACTTTCTGAACAAACTTTTTACTTTAAGAATGCCAATACCAAAAAACATGTTGTTGAAGGCACCCGGATCTACAAACACGAAGGGTTTACCGGTTTCTCCAGCCATGGATTCAGCCATTAGTGTTTTTCCAGTTCCCGGCGGTCCCCACAAAAGAATTCCGCCCGGGACATAACCGCCGAGCTTTTCAATACTCTCTGGGTTTTCAAGGAAAACCAAATTCTCTCGAATTCGCGCCAATACATGGTCCTGACCCCACACATCAGTAAAGCGGGTCTTTATGTCATCAGGAAAATAGGTATCGATTCCACCGCGACTAAGAAACCAAAAGATTGCGACAAATTGAATTATTACAAACACAACCGCGAACATGAGCTGCCCGATGATCGGAAGTGCGCTCCATAAAGCTTGAGGTGCATAAAACAAGGCGCGGACGGGGGTTTCATCGTATATCGCGCCAAGTACAACAGAGAGCAGAGCGATAACAACAATCCATTTAATAACTCGGGATAGCCGGAATCGAGTCCAATCGCTTAGTTTGTGTATTAAACGATCAACAAAAGAAAAATACTTTTGCCAAAACCCATGATAATTAGTGGCAAGTTCAGAGATTAGAAAATGTGTTTGACGCAAAGTTTCTATTGCTATCAACGGGAATATCCACCATCGCTGATAACTACTATCTATAACCGCTTGGTTAAAACCCAAATTTTCATCGCCGGCCATATCGGACCAAACGAGTACAAAGAACACGGCGGCAAAGAAAAGTAGGAATTTACCCCGGTCATACAAAGACAAATGAACCCGAGTTTTGCGTTCTGCATCTCGGGGGCGAGAGTTATTCTCTAAGCTCACGCTTTGTCTTCAGGTTTGAAATCAACGCCGGTTTCTTTACGCTGCGCGTCAGTGATTGGGGTTGGAGCTCCGGTAAGCGGATCTCCGCCACTTGCGGTCTTGGGGAATGCAATTACCTCTCGAATGGATTCAGCCCCAGCAAGTAGTGCACAAAGACGATCTAACCCGAGTGCGATTCCGCCATGTGGTGGAGGTCCGTAATTAAATGCTTCAAGTAAGAAACCAAACTTGCTCTCAGCCTCTTGTTTCGTAAGGCCGATGACATCGAAAACTGCTTGTTGTATGTCTCGTTTGTGAATACGTATTGATCCCCCACCGATTTCACTTCCATTAAGGACAATGTCATAGGCGTATGCGAGAGCCGAACCAGGATCGTTTACAAAACTCTTCTCAAACTCTGGTTTTGGTCCGGTGAATGGATGATGGACTGCGGTCCAACCTCCGTCATCTGTTTTTTCAAACATCGGAGCATCAACCACCCACAAAAATTTCCAAGCAGACTTATCTATTAGATTGCAACGATTTCCAATTTCCAGCCTTACCGCACCAAGTAGGTTCAACGAGGAAGTTCTATCTCCGGCAGCGAAGAAGATGGCGTCACCATTGGCAGCACCTGCGATAGCCGCTATCCCGGCGGTTTCTTTTTCAGACAAATTCTTAGCAACTGGCCCAGAAAGGGAACCATCCTCTCCCACCAAGATGTAAGCCAAGCCTTTTGCGCCACGTGCTTTTGCCCAATCTTGCCAAGCATCTAGCTCACGGCGAGGCGAACTGGCGCCTCCAGGCATGACAACAGCACCAACAAACTCCGCTTGGAACACACGGAAAGTGGTGTCCTTGAAGAATTCAGTTACATCGACAAGTTCGTTTCCAAATCTCAAATCTGGTTTATCTGATCCAAATCTGCGCATTGCTTCGTGATAAGTCATATGCGGAATTGGTAATGGGATTTCATAACCTACAGTTTGCTTAAAAACTGAATGAAGAATTTTCTCCGCAACAGAAATTACATCTGCTTGATCTCCAAAAGACATTTCGATGTCGAGTTGGGTAAATTCTGGTTGACGATCAGCTCTAAAATCTTCGTCCCGGAAACAGCGCGCAATCTGGTAATACTTTTCCATTCCAGCAACCATCAATAACTGCTTGAAGAGCTGCGGTGATTGAGGAAGGGCGTACCAAGAACCTGGCTGCAATCTCACTGGAACTAAGAAATCCCGCGCCCCTTCTGGAGTCGAGCGAGTTAAATAAGGGGTTTCAATCTCTAAGAAGTTCTCGCTATCCATAACCGAGCGAATCACTGAAGTAACTTTGGATCGCAAGCGAAGAGCCTTGCTTGGTTGTTCTCTTCGAAGATCTAAATATCGGTACTTAAGTCTGATTTCTTCGCTGACATTTACATTCTCGCCGCTATCGACCGGAAACGGAAGCGCGGCCGCTTCACTTAAAACCTCTAAAGAGTCACATACAACTTCTATTTCACCGGTTGGTATTGCTAAATTTTCATTTCCAGCAGGGCGCTTGGAGACAGTTCCTTTGACCAAAACGCACCATTCGGCGCGCAATGAACCCGCGACCTTCTCATCTGAAATAACTACCTGAACATTGCCCGAAGAGTCGCGCAAATCGATAAAGGCAACACCGCCGTGATCGCGACGGCGCGCAACCCAACCCGCAAGTGTTACTGAAGCGCCAATATCGCTAGCTCGCAGTGAGCCGGCACCATGTGTTCGAAGCACCTTTAAAACCTTTCATCAGACTAAGTCGTAAGTTTAAGCCTTGTTGCTTGCTTTAACCTTTTCAGCCAGGGTAGACGCAAGAGCGCTAAGGGTAACTGATACCGACTCGCCACTGCTCATATCCTTCAATTCAGCACTACCGCTGGAAATCTCAGCCTCCCCCAAAACTAAACTGAATCTTGCGCCAGATTTATCAGCGGCTTTCATGGCGCCTTTTAACCCGCGATCTCCAAAACTTTGCTCGACAACAAATCCATGCTGCCTCAATCTGTTAACCATTTCGAAAGCGGCGGTTCTAAAGCTAGCTCCAAGTGGAATCACATATAAATCGATGTACTTCAAATCTGAGGGAACTACGCCTTCAGCTTCCATTGCAAGTATTACTCGATCAATACCTAATCCAAATCCGATGCCCGATAGATCCTGTCCGCCTAGAGTTTGCATCAAACCGTCATAACGCCCGCCCCCACCAATACCTGATTGCGCCCCCAGCCCAGAATGAACAAACTCAAAGGTTGTTCCCGTGTAGTAATCAAGTCCTCGAACCATATGGGGGTTAATTTCAAAGGGAATATCAATGCTCTGCAAAGCTGATTGGACATTAGCGAAATTTTCTTGGCTCTCAGCATTAAGGTAATCAAGAAGCAAGGGAGCATCTTTCATAAACGCTTTTACTTCAGCACGCTTGTCATCAAATAGGCGAAGTGGATTCTTTTCCGCTCTAACCTTGGTTTCCTCATCCAACTTTAACCCGGATATATATTTAACTAAATCAGTTCTATGTGCAGCGCGAGAATCAGAATCGCCGAGTGATGTGATTTCCAATTTGAAATTATTCAAACCTAAACTTTTGAATCCTTGGTATGCGATACCAATAACTTCAGCATCTATGAAAGGATCATTTAATCCGATCGCTTCGACGCCAAATTGGTAGAACTGGCGGTATCGACCCGCCTGCGGTCTCTCAGCCCTGAAAAATGGCCCGCGATAATGAAGTTTTACTGGCAGTTGACCACGATCAAGATTGTGTTCAATAACCGCGCGCATTACCCCGGCGGTACCTTCCGGCCTCAAAGTGATAGAGCGACCGCCCCGATCTTCAAAGGTATACATCTCCTTTGAAACTACATCGGTTGACTCACCTACACCCCTAGTGAATAACTCAGTATCTTCAAATATCGGCAATTCGATTAATTCATAGCCCGCAGCCAAGGCTGGCGCAGTTAATTTTTGGCCCACGAAAGCAAAAATGTTGGAGCGTGGCGGAAAATATTCAGACACTCCCTTGGGTGCTTGATACCGCCCGCTCATGCCAATCTCCCATCAATTGCCGCTTGAAGATACGGATTTGTTTTTAACTCCATACCGATCGTCGTTTCATCTCCGTGGCCAGGAAGCACGCGTAGGGCTTCTGGCAAGAGCGCAATTTTCTCACGAAGTGAAAGCTCCATGTCGGACATTGATCCCCTCGGCAAGTCAGTTCGACCAATTGAACCTTTAAACAAAACATCTCCAGAAATCAATAATTCATCATTAATCATCGCAACTATGGAGCCCGGTGTGTGCCCTGGGGTGTGCTTAATCTCAAAATTCATTTCACCTAATTTCAATCGCGCACCATCTTCAACATTCCAAGTTCGAGTTTGTTCCCTGAAAGTTAAGTTTGGATCCACCTGCGCCCGCAATTGCTTGACCAACTCTTGGCTTTGCGGCCCCATCGCACGCTCGGGGTGATTCAACAGATCTCGGTCTTTCTCGTGAACATAACAATCTATTTCCAGAAAATCACTTGAATCTGTTATTAAAGAAAAGGTGTGATCTAGGTGTCCGTGAGTTATCAAAACCGCACCCAACTTAAGGTTGTACTCATTCAACTTGGCTTGGATAGCTGGGTTCAAACTTGGTATCGCGATACCCGGATCAACGATCACGCACTCGCTATTGGGCCCTGGCGCAACAATCCAGCAGTTGGTTTGGTAGTACTCGGCAACCACTCGGTCGACTAGAAGGCTCATGAGCCGATTCTCCCAATCGAGCAACTTTTTGCCCGGTTCAAATGGCCTAATCAGCTCAATTTTTCGCAAATGAGCCGCGGGCCCGAGCAATTGATAGAGGGCAGCCTTTTACAGAGCTAGCCCGCTCGGGGTAACGTGTAGCCCCTTACCAATCGCTGAACCCACAACGCTGTCAGGCAATATGACAACGCGCAACGTTCGAGAAAGCAGGCCATCATGGAATCACTCGATAATCAAGCAACACTTCCCAACTCTGCAGCTGCAGCACTTATTGGAGATCCTGCAAAGTTCGGTCGAGTGGATGAGAGTGGAACTGTTTATGTTCGAACTGGCGATGGCGAAAAGGTCGTAGGTTCATACCCCGGCAAGACCGCCGAAGAAGCTTTGGCATATTTCGTTCGAAAGTTTGAGATCGTCGCCTCAGAGGTTGCCCTTCTAGCAGCTCGCATCATCAGCGGTGCAATGGTTCCAGAAGATGCACATGAAGCGGTTCGCAAACTTCGCAATCAAGTTGAACATTTAAACGGGGTTGGAAATCTTGAAGCTTTGCGCAGCTCGTTAGAGCAAATTCCTCCACTTATTGATGAACATCGTCCCGCTTATGAGGCTAAGAAGGCCGCAGCAGCAGAGGCAAAGGCAGCGCAACGCGCCGCAAGTATCGCCGCAAAGGAAGCTTTGGTTGCAGAGGCCGAATCTTTGGTTGACTCCACAAGTTGGAAGACTACTGGCGAGAGATTAAAGGTATTGCTTGATGAATGGAAAAAAGCTCCTCGCCTAGATAAGAAAACTGATGGAGAGCTATGGAAGAGATTTTCAAGTGCTCGCAACAAATTTGATAAGCGTCGCCGCACTCACTTTGCATCCTTAACTCAACAGCAAACTCAGGTTAAGAGCACCAAAGAACGCATTGTTGCAGAAGCTGAATCACTTGCTTCATCAACTGATTGGGTTGCGACCGCACGCCGATATAAGGCGCTAATGGATGAATGGAAGGCCACTGGCCGCGGCAAAAAGAATGATGACGCAAAATTATGGAATCGCTTCAAAACCGCACAAGACAACTTCTTTGCTGCAAAGAACGCGGATCTAGAAAAGCGCGGCGAATCAATGGCCGCAAATCTCGAAAAACGTGAAGCAATTGTCACCGAAATTGAAGCTTTGCTGCCGATCGTTAACCTTGATGAAACTCGTCGTAAGTTCCGAGACCTGCGCAATAAGCTTTCAAAGGTTGGAATGGTGGATCGCAAGAAGCGCGGTTCACTAGACAAGCGAGTTGATATCGTTGAAATGACAATCAAAGAGGCGGAGCAAGAGCAGTGGCGTCGTAGCGACCCTGGTGCACGAGCTCGAGCAAATGATGTTGTTAACCAACTAATGGCCGCAGTTACAGATTACGAGGCAAAAGCTGCTCGTGCAGAAGCATCTGGAGATGCCAAGAAGGCTGCGGAACATCGCGAAGCGGCTGCCGCGCGTCGCATGTGGTTAAGTGAAGCTCAAAAGGGCTTAGCGGATTTCACAACAGCTTAAAGATTCTTACTAAATCTAGTTGTTTGTGATTCGGTATACGTCGTAAACACCTTCGATTTTGCGAACCGCTGCTAGTACGGAATCTAGATGGGTTGCATCTGCCATTTCAAAAGTGAAGCGTGAAAAAGCTACCTGATCTTTGGTTGTGTTCACTGCAGCATGCAAAATATTGACCTGTTGATCTGAAAGTGTCCTAGTTATGTCAGATAACAATCGCGATCTATCAAGAGCTTCAATCTGAATATTTACTAGGAACACTGATTTCGCCGTTAAATCCCATTTCACTTTAACTATGCGATCACCTTGATGAAACTTTAGATCCGCAACATTGATGCAGTCTGTTCTATGGATAGAAACTCCATTGCCTCTAGTTATAAAACCAGTTATCGCATCACCAGGCACTGGCGTGCAACAACGAGCCAATTTCACTAAAACATCATCTACACCTTCGACCTGCACGCCATTTGCGCTTCTTCTTGAAGCTCGGGCGTTTACTCCACTATTTATGAGACTGGCTACTACCGGCGTTTCATGAGTTTCCTCAAGCCCCATAAAACTTTCTAATTTTTCAATCACATGCCCGGCTGAAATGTGCCCATCCCCTACGGCGGCATAGAGCGCGTCAATATCTGGGTAATTCAAATCATGAGCAAGTTGCAGCAGTGTCTGCCCCGCTAAAATCTTTTGGATTGGCAAACCCGCTTTTCTCATCTGGCGGGCAATTGACTCTTTGCCAGCATCTATCGCTTCTTCTCTGCGTTCTTTGGTAAACCAGGCTTTGATCTTAGATCTTGCACGCGGAGACTTAACAAAGTTCAACCAATCACGGGATGGCGAAGCATGTTCGCCTTTGTTTGTGACAACCTCGATTACATCGCCATTAGAAAGCGGTGCTTCAAGCGAAACTAATTTGCCATTCACCTTTGCACCAACACAACGATTGCCCACTTCTGTATGCACCGCATATGCAAAATCAACTGGTGTAGATCCCGCAGGAAGAGCAATCACGCTTCCCTTCGGCGTAAATACGAAGACTTCCGGCGTTCTCAAATCAAAACGCAATGCATCCAGGAACTCAGTTACATCTGAGGTTTCTTGCTGCCACTCGTGGAGTTGCTTAAGCCATAACATGTCAGGCGACTCAGAGGATCGAGCACCTGACCCCGATTTGTATTTCCAGTGCGCTGCAATTCCGTATTCGGCGCGACGATGCATGTCATGAGTTCTGATCTGAATCTCAACCGCTTTGCCATTTGGGCCAATCACCGTCGTGTGCAGTGACTGATACAGATTGAACTTCGGCATCGCGATGTAATCTTTAAACCTACCTGGGACTGGATTCCAGCGCGCATGAATTGAACCAAGCACTGCGTAACAATCTCGAACATCATTAACCAAAACACGAATTCCAACTAAGTCGTAAATATCATTGAACTCACGGCCGCGGACCACCATCTTTTGATAGACGCTGTAAAGATGTTTTTGGCGACCCGAAACTAGAGCTGAAATTCCCTCTGTCTTTAAATCTTCCTCGACGACAGAAATAACCTCGTTGGTTAGTTTCTCTCTTGAAGGATTTCGCTCAATAACTAATCTTTCGATTTCATCATATTTCTTTGGTTCAAGATGTTTGAATGAAAGGTCCTCCAACTCCCATTTGACCGCATTCATACCCAATCGATGCGCCAACGGGGCATAAATATCCAAGGTTTCGCGGGCTTTGCGGGCGGCTGATTCAGGTGAAACAAATTGCCAGGTTCGTGCGTTGTGAAGTCGGTCGGCAAGTTTTATGACTAGGACACGAATATCTTTCGCCATTGCCACCACCATTTTTCGAACTGTTTCAGCCTCAGCGGTTGGACCATAAGTTAGTCGATCTAGTTTTGTGACTCCCTCAACGAGATTGGCCACTTCATCACCAAAATCGGCTCTTAATTTTTCGGCCGAGTATGAAGTGTCTTCCACTGTATCGTGAAGTAATGCTGCTGCGATTGTCGCGGGATCCAAGCCAAACTCAACCAAAATCTCCGCCACCGCCACTGGATGGGTAATGTAGGGATCGCCGCTTTTGCGCAGTTGACCTTCATGAGCCGCATCAGCGGTCGCAAATGCGCGGGCAACTATTTCAGTGTCGAGCTGTTTATTCGCATCACGCAATCGTTGAATTACTGGTGCGATTAAGGTGCTCACGCCCCTAGGCTACTTGAAGCTTATTTACGTCGCTTCTTTTTGCGTGCCACGGGATTAGCAGCTACCGCAGGTGCTGCGCCACCTTTACGAGCTAGGACTCTTTGATTATGAGCTTTAATCGCCGGTTCTCTTTCCCGCAACGCAGCAAGGATTGGTGCGGCGATGAAGATTGATGAGTAAGTACCAGCAATGAGACCAATAAACAATGAAAGGGCAAGATCTTTAAGAGTTCCCGCGCCCAATAGGCCTGCGCCAACAAAGAGAATTGCCGCAACCGGCAACAATGCAATAAGCGAGGTATTGAGCGAGCGAATGATGGTCTGATTTACCGCCAGGTTTGTGGCCTCAGCGTAAGTTGCTTTACCAGTGCTGGTAATTGCCCGAGTGTTTTCCCGGACCTTGTCGAAAACAACCACAGTGTCATAAAGCGAGTAGCCCAAAATCGTTAAGAAACCAATAACGGTTGAAGGTGTTACTTCAAAACCAACCAAAGCATAAATTCCGATTGTGATGAACACATCGTGAATCACCGCGACGATAGCTGCGATCGCCATTTTTGGTTCAAAGGTGAGCGCTAGGTAAATCATGATACAAATCAAGAAGGCCAACAAACCTTGCAAAGCCTTCTTGGAAATCTCTTCTCCCCATGAAGGACCGACGTTTTGGGTATCAATTGACTCAACGGTTACGCCAAATTTTGCCGCCAAAGCATCTTGGATGGCATTGGATTGCGCGGTTTCGAGAACTCCGGTCTGAATTCTTATCTTGTCATTTCCAATAGTTTGAACGATTGTGTTTCCTTGATATCCCGCCTCGGCAACAGTTTGTCTGGCTTCTTCAACTGTTCCTGATGTGGTTGTAACAATAAATGAAGAGCCACCCTTGAATTCGATTCCAAGCTTTAGCCCCTGGATTCCCAGCGAGAACATAGAAATAATAATGAACACCGCAGAGAGCGCATACCATTTTCTGCGAGCTTCAATAATGTTTAATGAAGTTTCACCACGATATAGACGTCCACCTAAACCTGAATATTTCATGGCTATGCCACCTTTCCTTCAACCGCTGTAACTAAGCCGACGCTTCGTGGAGAAAGTCCAGACCATTTAGCTCCAGACTGGAAGTACTTCGACTTCGCTAGCAAGGAGACCATCGGCTTGGTAAAGAAGAAGATGATTATCAAATCGATAACTGTGGTTAAACCAAGAGTAAATGCGAATCCACGCACGCTTCCGACAGAAACGATATAGAGAACAACTGCAGAGATAACCGATACCAAGTCCGCCACAATGATTGTGCGGCGCGCTCTTTGCCAACCAGTCTCTGCGGCGACACGGAAAGGCTTTCCTTCGCGCATTTCATCTCTTATACGTTCAAAATAAACAATGAAGGAGTCAGCCGTGACACCAATCGCCACGATTGTTCCCGCGATTCCAGCCAAAGTTAAGGTAAAACCAACCCACTCCCCGAGCAAGAACAGCAGCAAGAACACGTGGGCTGCGGCTAGAGCTAGGGATCCGATCACTACTGAACCTAGAGCCTTGTAATAGAAGAGTGAGTACAAAACAACTAACAAAAGTCCAAGTCCACCAGCAAGCAGACCGCCTACTAATTGATCATTTCCAAGAGTTGGAGAAACTTGTTGCACCTCTCCGCGATCGAAGGCAAGTGGCAGAGATCCATATTTCAATACATTGGCCAAATCTTGGGCTTCAAGTTGTGAGAAGCTGCCGGTGATTTGTGCACTGCCGCCAAGAATTGCTTCATTGATTCGTGGCGCTGAAACAACAACTCCATCAAGCACAATCGCCACCTGATTTTGTGGAGCGGGAAGGTTGACCACATTTTGTGTGAGAGTTCCAAACTTCTTGGTTCCATCTCCGGTGAAATCTAGAGAGACAAACCAACCGCTTGCAGATTGTTGGTCGATGGCTGCGGTTGCACCTTTTATGTCACTACCAATGACCTGCGCCGGAGCCAAAACATATCTAGCACCGCCTTCGCGATCGCAAGTTACTAGAGGCGAATTAGCATCATCACCGTTTCTGCCAGCCAATGACTCTGGTTTTGAACAATCTAATGCTTTAAATGCAGCGATCTGATCTGACGTTAATGCAGACCCTTGTAACAATGAATCATCTTCACTAGTCGGCACCGCACCGGCCTCAACTAGAACCTGTCTAAATCTTAACTCCGCGGTTTGTCCAACAAGATCGACAATGCGACGACCGGTTTCTCCAGGAACAGAGATAACAATCTGACGATTTGTACCAGTTCCTTCCGCGGTTACTTCAGCCTCAACAACGCCAAGTGAGTTAACGCGTTGGCGAATAATCGCTACAGCTTGGTCAATTGACTCAGGAGTAACTTGGCCCTCTTGCCCAGCCTCTAATCTCGGTTGCAGAGTGACACTTGTTCCGCCCCTTAGATCTAAGCCAAGGTTGATCGAGGTAGCGCCAATAACAATCGCTACACCATAAAAGATTGCGGTAATAAGTAAGGTCACGGTCAAGGTGCGAGCAGGGCGCGCCTTTTTTACTTCACCCGAGTTACGTTGATTATTTGCGTAAGACATGAGGCGAGAGTCTAGGGCCGTTATTCGAGACTGTCGAAAAGCCCAAGGCTTTGAGCCGGTGGTGTCTTGCCTAAATGTCGCCAGGCCGCCGCGGTCGCCGACCTACCCCGGGGTGATCTCACTATGAATCCAGCCCGAACCAAGAAGGGCTCAGCCATTGACTCCACAGTTTCTCGTTCCTCGCCCACTGCCATGGCCAGAGTGTTCAGACCTACAGGTCCCCCACCGAATTGATCCACCAAAGCACGCAAAATTGATTTATCGAGCCGATCCAACCCAATCTCATCGACTTCATACATATCAAGCGCTGATTTCGTTACAGCCAAATCAACTCTTCCCTGTCCATGAACCTGCGCATAATCTCTTACTCGGCGCAAAAGTCGATTGGCAATTCTTGGGGTACCCCTTGATCTTTTTCCGAGTTCCGAAATCGCAGCTTTGTCTATTTCTACGTCCAGAAGTGCCGCACTTCGTAAAACAATTTGCGCTATATCTACTTCATCATAGAAATCCAGATGGGCTGTGAACCCGAATCTGTCACGCAATGGTGCTGGCAATAATCCGGCACGCGTAGTTGCACCAACCAAAGTGAAATGAGGAAGACTTAACGGAATCGCGGTGGCACCAGGCCCTTTTCCAACCACAACATCAACCCGAAAATCCTCCATCGCCATGTACAACATTTCTTCTGCTGGTCTTGCCATTCGATGAATTTCATCAAGAAACAAAATTTCACCCTCGACAAGTGATGAAAGAATCGATGCCAGATCCCCGGCGTGTGTAATCGCAGGTCCGCTGGTCACTCTTATTGGTGCGTTCATTTCACTTGCAACAATCATCGCTAAAGTTGTTTTGCCAAGTCCCGGAGGTCCAGAAAGCAATATGTGATCCGATGGAGTTCCGCGCTCTCGAGCAGCGCGCAATAAAAGATCTACCTGGTCCTTCACTCTTTGCTGTCCGACAAATTCAGTTAATGAGTTAGGCCTCAACGCCTGTTCAGCGGTGATCTCCTCCGGCGACATGCCTGCGTTCATTATTTCGTCGCTCATCTACTTACCTAAGCTTTTCTTGATTGGGCTAATGCCAGCTTCAAGATTTCCGGCAAATCGCTCTCATTAGGCACTTTTCCATAGCTTTCAACCGCAGAATCTAGAGCTAACTCCGCTTCTTTAGCTGAATAGCCAAGACCAGTTAACGCGCCTAGAACTTGGCTGCGCCATGGACCTGACAGAGATGATTTTGATTTATAACTTCCACCAAATTTATCTTTGAGCTCCAAGATAATCCGGGAAGCTACCTTTTTACCTATTCCTGGAACTTTTTCCAGCGCTGCATTGTCTTGATTCGCAATTGCCGCTCTCAAATCATTAGGACCATAAACCGAAAGCAATGCGCTCGCTACCTTTGGACCAATTCCCGTGACTGATTGCAATTGCTCAAAAAGTGTTTTGGACTCATTTGATTCAAATCCATACAAGGTCCAAGAGTCTTCCCTAACAACCAAAGAAGTATGAAGAGAGATTGACTCTCCCATTCTTGAGTTGGCAGCCAGATCTGGCGCAACAATTACTTCATAACCCACTCCGTTTACATCCAGAGTTATCAAGTTGAGTCGAACCTCTAAAACTGAGCCACGCAACTGTGCAATCATGAGTTTTTCTTCAACACTTTCAAGCGTTGACGCTCCTTTGCTGCTGCCGACGCGATTCGCTTTGAACTATTTCCCCGCCAATGATGACAGATGGCAAGTGCTAATGCGTCAGTTGTGTCCACTGGTTTTGGCGCACTTGCTAATCCAAGAATTTTTGTAACCATTAGGGCTACCTGTTTCTTGTCCGCGCGACCAGAGCCTGATACCGCAGCTTTAACCTCACTCGGAGTATGTAGCGCAATTGGCAGACCTGACTTCGCAGCCAACACCAGTGCTACGCCGGCAGCCTGTCCGGTAGCCATTGCGGTCCGTACATTTAATTGCGAAAACACCCGTTCGATTGCAATTACATCGGGTTGAAACTTGCTTATCCAAAGTTCGAGTTCATTATTCAATTCCAAAAGTCGTAACTCCAAAGATGCGTCCACATCAGTTCGGATCACACCGCAATCAACCATCTTCAATTCGCGATGTCCAACAGATTCAACGATGCCTATACCGCAGCGCGTTAAACCCGGATCCACACCTAAAACTCGCACTTCAGAAGCCTAATCGCCTCGAAATGCAACCTAGGAAAGGCTCGCCATTACCTCTTCGGAAACATCGAAATTGCCATAAACATTTTGCACATCATCGCACTCTTCTATCGCATCGATAAGTTCAAACAACACTTTGGCATCCTCGGCATTGACCGGTATCGACATGGTTGGCAAAAAAGAAACATCTGCGGATTCGTAATCCAAGCCGGCATTTTGCAAAGCGGTGCGCACTGCAACCATATCCGTAGCTGCAGAGACAACTTCAAAGTTATCCCCTAAATCATTTACCTCTTCTGCTCCAGCCTCCAAAACCGCTTCCAAAATTTGATCTTCAGTTAGCTGAACCGGGCCTTGGGTTTTTTTCACGATTACAACACCTTTGCGATTAAACAAATATGAAACTGATCCGGGATCAGCCATTGTGCCGCCATTGCGTGTTATTGCTACTCGCACCTCTGAAGCTGCTCGATTTCTGTTGTCGGATAAGCATTCAACTAAGAGCGCTACGCCGCCTGGTCCATAACCTTCGTACATGATGGTTTCCCAATTTGACGAACTTTCATCCTGACCAGAAGCTCTTTTTAAGGCACGATCAATGTTGTCACTCGGAACTGAATTTTTCTTAGCTTTCTGAATTGCATCGTAAAGTGTTGGGTTTCCATCTGGGTCAGCTCCACCATTGCGAGCCGAAACCTCAATCGCTTTGATGTACTTTGCAAACGCACGAGAACGTTTTGAGTCAATCAACGCCTTTTTGCGTTTGATTGTTGCCCATTTGGAATGTCCGGACATTAAACAACACCAACTTTCATACTTTCTTTGCAGACCACCTCGATAAAGTAACGGTGTACTCGATTGTCAGCTGTAAGTTCTGGATGGAAAGAAGTTGCCAGAATATGGTTTTGTCGTATCGCAACTGGATGATTATCAACGGAGGCCAATACTTGAACATTCGATCCGACAGATTCAACCCAAGGCGCGCGAATAAAAACCGCTTTTACTGGTACCCCTGTAATCCCAATAAAATCTAAATCAACTTCAAAGGAATCTACCTGCCTGCCAAACGCATTTCGACGCACCGTTGCATCCAGACCACCAAAGGTTTCCTGTCCTTCAATAGCATCAAGTACGTGATTGGAAAGCAAAATCATTCCGGCGCATGAACCATAAACCGGCATACCGGATGCAATTCTTTCGGCGATAATTTCAAATACCCCAAAGGATCTCGCTAGTTTGGCGATTGTGGTTGATTCACCGCCCGGGATCACTAGGGCATCAACTGCGCGAATTTCCGAATCTCTACGGACAGCTTGTGCGACTACGCCACAATCCCCAAGTGCGCGAATGTGTTCACGCACATCGCCTTGGAGCGCTAAGACTCCAACTTTCACAGGAACTACCAGCCTCGCTCCGCAAGTCGATGAGGAACAGGGATATCAGCTACGTTGATTCCAACCATTGCTTCGCCCAATCCACGTGACTGCTCTGCCACTACCTTGGCATCATCAAAGAAGGTAACGGCTTTTACAATTGCAGAAGCACGTTTTGCCGGATCTCCAGATTTGAAAATTCCTGAACCGACGAACACACCATCTGCACCAAGCTGCATCATCATTGCGGCATCAGCCGGAGTTGCAATTCCACCTGCGGTGAAGAGAACCACTGGCAGTTTTCCAGTTTGTGCTACTTCTCGAACCAATTCATATGGAGCTTGTAGCTCTTTCGCTGCTACGTAAAGTTCATCCTCGCGCATGGAGGTTAAACGACGGATTTCATCCGAGATTGAACGCATATGAGTGGTTGCGTTTGAAACATCACCGGTTCCCGCTTCACCCTTTGAGCGAATCATCGCGGCACCTTCATTTATGCGACGAAGCGCCTCGCCAAGATTTGTTGCTCCGCACACAAACGGAATTGTGAAATTCCATTTATCAATGTGGTGGGTGTAATCAGCAGGAGTTAGTACTTCAGATTCGTCGATGTAATCAACACCGATAGCCTGCAATATCTGCGCCTCCACAAAATGGCCGATACGGGCTTTCGCCATTACCGGAATGGAAACTGTTCGCTGGATCTCTTCAATCATGTCGGGATCAGACATGCGCGCGACGCCACCTTGAGCGCGGATGTCGGCTGGTACACGCTCGAGCGCCATTACTGCGACCGCACCTGCATCTTCTGCAATCTTTGCTTGTTCCGCGTTAACCACATCCATGATCACGCCGCCTTTAAGCATCTCGGCCATGCCGCGCTTCACGCGCGAGGTGCCGGTTACCGGGGCTGAATTATTATTTTTCGCAGTTTCTTGGGCCATGGGTGGATTCTACTTATAAACCCATGAACCGCGAATCTAGCTCAACGGCCATGCATCACAGCGCTTTTAAGGGTTTTCAGCCATTTTCTTCGCAGGGTATGTGAATTCAGGTTCCTGATCGGTTAAAAAAATCCAAACCTGGCCGGGTGCAAAATAAGCCGGAGTTCCATCCTCTAAAAGCCATTTTGTTGGCGAGGTAGCGGACTCTCTAGACCAGGAAACCTTTGTAACGCTTCCATTGCGCAACAAATAGGCGGCTCCAGAACCAACCACATGAGACTTGGGGGTTACTCCGCCAAACTTGTCGCCATACTCCGAAGGTGTAATTTCGATAATCTGAATCACCATCATTGGTGAACCAAGATGCACCCCTGAGAATGCCAAATTTTCTCGACCGTTGTGTTGTAGCAAAAACCTTTTCTCACTTTTACTCCAACGCACGCCATACTCCGCATTTGGCCACGAGATTTTCGCTGAAGTAAGTCGTTTCGCGTAGCTGGATTTTGGACCATGCTCCCAGCCCACACTGTTAGCTAAATCGAGTTCAGGTTTTTTATCCAATAACAGATTAGGTTTTACCATCATCGCATACGGCGCGTTGCGCTCGGGGTCATTGAAATAGATCGAAGGCGGATTTCGCTCAGCACTTAAATTAACTAGATTTGATTGGGCAATCACTGGACGTAATTTGCTTTGCGCCCCACTGTAAAGAAAGCCCACTTTGCCAAACTGTGCCAGGATTTCTAAATCACTTATTCGCGCCGAACGAATCGGACCAAGCAACTCTGGATAATTTGAAGAATAAATTCCCATCAACCTGGTAAGTCCAGCTTCGACTTGAGTTACAAAAACTACATCTGCAGACTCAACCCCTTGTTGAGGATGCGCGTAGTTAGTGTCATCGAATTTCACCGCCAAAATTGGGCCATTTGTCCCGGGTAGGTTTGTATAAACGTTTTTCTCTATTTCAACTTCCGCTTCCTTGGAGCCAAAGCCAACACTCGAGCAGGAAGTAAGCAGGAACAGCCCAAAAAGAAATGAGCAGAGCGCTCGAAGTTTCATCTAGTTATCTCCATTAACGAATCATCTTCAAAGGCATATTTCACGGGCAAAGGCGCATGGCCGGCCAACCTAAAGATCCGATAAATCAGCTTTTTGCGGCGGGCGCGCGCTGCATTCACGGCTTCAACATGCAGCGAAATGGCGATTCTTAATCGCTCTGTTAATGACTCCAACTCCTGAAACAACTCCGGAAACCTTGCTGTTAAATCAGTTTCTTTCACCAAGATAAGCAAAGCTTGCGTCAATCCACTTTCAGCTTCGCTTCGATCCGCGATATCGGCCTCACGGGCTTGATGCGCGGCCGCCGTGAGTAATAAACCAGTCGCCGGATCAACTGCACCAGTGTGGGCAATATCTAAAGCCAAAGCAGCCCTACGTTGCAAAATGGCATCAAGGTTCGCCCATGAAGTTTCCGCTCGATGATGTAGCCGATCTAGCCGATTGGCACTAAAGGTCAAGTACCAAATAGTTAACAGCAGGAGTATTGGTAGCCAGAGATAAGTGTTCATAATTCCTAATCATCCTCTCTGGAAAACAACCGATTCCAGCTCCGCGATTCGGAAACCAAAGTTACTTTCTCGTTCTCACTACGAGCATGTAGATAAACGTTCATGATCTCGTCGCTTACCTCTTTCCAATCAAAACGCTTGGCCCGGTCAGAGCCCGCCTGGCTGAACCTTTGACGTTTTTCCTCAGATTTTAGAAACTCAATTATTTTTCGTGCTAGCTCGTCAGAGTTTTCGTTTTCAAACAATTCACCGTATTTACCATCATCCAGCAAATATCTAAATGCAGGTATGTCACTAGCAACTATCGGGACACCTGAAGCCATCGCCTCCGCCAAAATTATGCCAAAGGACTCCCCTCCAGTATTAGGCGCGATATATACATCTAATGATTTAAGGAACGCCGCTTTTTCGGAATCATTTATTCGCCCCAGGAATTCAAGTCTGTTGCGAAGTGATGGATTAATGCTTTGCATCGCCTCTAACCCTTCGCCTGGACCGGCAATGATCAGCCTGAAATCGGGAAAGACCCGCGCAATATTGGGCAAAGCTTTAAGCAAGACTCCAAGCCCTTTTCGCGGCTCAGAAAATCGACCGATGAAACCCATTGTTAGAGGTCTTTTCCAATTTGGGTTGGCTTCTGCGTTAGCGAAAAAATCCACATCGATTCCATTAGGAATCACCACCGCATCAGTATCGAGATGAATGCGTAAGGTTTCTCGAGCGACTTCACTAACCGCAATGCGCGCACGCAATTTTTCAATCACGGGTTCTAGTAACGGAGCAATTGCGAATGCAACCTTCTGCCTTGGTGCTGCCGCGTGAAATGTTCCGACAAGCGGTCCTTCGGCAATAGAGCAAGCTAACAAAGATAAGGATGGAATTGCAGGCTCATGTAAATGCAAAACATCAAAATCCCCACCCGCAATCCACTGCCGCACTCGAGATGCTGCAAGAGGACCAAATAAAACTCTTGCCACCGCACCGTTGTATGGAATTGCAACTGGTCGGCCAGCTGTGACAACAAAATCATCTTCGATCAAACTCTCATCACTGGCCGGAGCTAAAACTGAAACTTCGTGGCCCTGTTTCCGATAATGAAGCGCTAAATCTTTGATGTGCGCTTGCACTCCTCCGGGAACATCCCAGGCATAAGGCGAAACAAAGCCTATTTTCATGATCGCTCCACAAAACTCTCATCAATAAAGATTCGTTGCTGCATGTGCCAAGAATCTAAATTTTTAGAGATGTCTGATTCGAACTGGTCCGCCAAGCTTTGAGTGAGCCGTTCAATTTCAATGCTCTGCTTTAACTCTCGGTTCACCTTCTGTGGGGGCGAGAAGAAAATCTCAATGCCTTTATCGGTGTAGGCAACAAATGCGGTGATTAAATCAGCCCCCGTTTTATATGCCAGCAACGCTGGTCCAGCGGGCATGCGAGCTGTTTTTTGGAAAAAATCCACATTTATTCCAGATTTACTTAAGTCTCGATCGGCAACCAAGGCAACTAATCCACCTTCATGCAAAATCTCTTCCAACTCTCCTAAAACGCCGGCGTTAAGATCCAATACCCGCATTCCCATGCGCTCACGATGTGCCAAAAATTTCTTAAAGAGTCGCTCTGGCTTCAAATGCTCGGCAACCGTGTTCACTTTAACGCCTCTAGAACAGAAAAAAGCTCCGGCATGATCCCAATTCCCAGCATGAGGTAACGCCACAATTACGCCACGCCCTTCTTTTACTGGATCAAAAAGATATCGTTCATTAACGGTCTTTACCGTGCTGCTTATACGCTCAAAATCCCAATCTGAAATTCTGAAGGTTTCACACCAGTAGCGCATCGCATTTTTAAGACCTCTAGCGACTAAGACTTCGATTTCAGAATCATTCAAACTAGGTTTAATAGTCTGATAGTTCAGTCGAAGGCGCTGGACTCTTTTTCCATTTCTCCGATGAGCGATTTTGGCCAACAAGTTGAAAAACCCGTACGCAGTTTGCTCCGGCAACCAACGAACCACCCGCCACAAAGCACTATAAATTAAATAAGTTAACCAAGCCATTTTTATCCCGCTCGATAAACAACGTGCATTCGCTGAAATATAGTTATGGTTCCAGCAAAAGAGATAATTAACAGCGATCCGGCTAATGATTGATCAATGCCGAGACCATACAAACCGGTTCCAATCAAAACAATTATCAATCTCTCCGCGCGCTCTGCAATGCCAACACTGCAATCAATTCCCAAACTTTCAGCTTTTGCTCTTATATAAGGGATTAACGCACCGGTGACCAATGAATATATTGCCAGATATGAAATCAACGTCGAATTTGATTCATACGCGTAAAGCAAAATGCCAATGAAAATCGCGGCATCTGTGATTCGATCCAAAGTTGAATCAATTAATGCTCCCCATCTTGTCGATCCAGAGTTAGAGAGTCTGGCCATGGTTCCATCAAACAAGTCGCTCAATGCAAATAATGCAACAACTAGAGTCCCGATAAAGAACTCATCAATAGAAAAGAAATAAATAGCTGCGATTGAACCACCGATGGCACCGACGGCGGTCACAGAGTTAGGAGTTAGACCAAGTTTGAGCATGCCCTTTGCTATGGGTGTAATAAATGCCGTAACTGGAGCTCTAAATCGATTCTGAATCATCGGGCTCATCGTAGGCTTTCTGGGTGCAGTCAACCAATATTGAGCCAGGAAGCGCCGCGGGCACTTCACCCAGCTGGTTGATTGCCGGACATGAATCAGCAAATCCTGAGAAAGTAGCTCTCAGATTCACAGGAACAATCACAGCATCAATCCTCTCTGATTCAGATAATGATTTTGAAGCGGTGATGCGCGACATTGATGCGGTGGCATTATTGATCAACGCTAAAACGGGTGTTTCAAAAAGCATGATCGACTTCTGGCAATACCTATCAGAACGTCAATTTCCTCGGTTAGTAATTGTTAATGGCCTAGAATTAAGTGAGTCAGACTTTGATGACATGGTTTTGATTGCAAACCGCGTACTAGAACAGGTTTCAACTCCCTATTTGGTACTACATGATGAGGTAGGAGAACCTTCCGGTCTGATTTCTCTATCTGATCTCACTGTTCATGATTACTCTCACTCGGAAATGAAGTCGTATCCTGCGGACGACGAATTGAAAAGCCTGGTGGCTGATTTTAAAGTGGAATTTGATGAACAGTTTGAAGAGTTCGGAGCGACTGGATTATCTGAAGGATTATTTGTGCCTGCACTGCCCCTAGGAACAAATCGTAATTTTGGCGTGAAAGAAATTCAGGGGTATTTGAACTCAGTTACCAAGCACTAGCAATTTCATCTCGTGTCTGAGTTAACAACTTTGGAAGCACCTTTGTCTGACCGATTATTGGCATAAAGTTTGCATCGCCAAACCAACGAGGAACAACATGCTGGTGAATATGATCTGCGACGCCTGCTCCAGATAGCGCCCCTTGATTGAGTCCTATATTGAATCCACCACAATTTGAAACTTTGCGCAGAGTTGTCATTGCGTGCGCAGTAAAAGCTTGCATTTCATTTCGCTCAGATTCAGTAAGTTCAGTTAAATCAGCGACATGCCGTGTAGTGCAAATTAATAGATGTCCAGCGTTGTATGGATACAGATTCAATACGGCATAAACCTCTTGTCCTCTGGCAACAATCAAAGCATCTTCATTGCTTTTGCTTGGGATAGAGCAAAAAGGGCAAGGCACATCGTTATCAGGCTTAGGCCGATTTTCTCCTGCTAAATAGGCCATTCGATGAGGCGTCCATAACCGCTCCCAACGATCTGGCATCCCAGCGCCACCGGTAATCTCCGTTGAGCTCATGATTTAAATCTGCGTTCTGTTTTTTACAGCATCTAATATTTCAGCGATTGCTTCTTTGATCGGAACGCCGTTTTTCTGCTCACCATTGCGGTACCTGAAAGAAACCGCTCCAGCTTTCTGGTCTTCTTCGCCTGCAATCAACATGAATGGAATTTTCTCAGTTTGCGCGTTGCGGATCTTCTTCTGCATTCGATCATCGGAAGCATCCAGCTCAGCCCTGATTCCGCTTCGCTTCATCTCCGTAACGATCTCAGCAAGATAATTATTGAAAGCTTCCGCAACTGGAATTGCTCGAACCTGAACTGGAGCTAACCACGGAGGAAATGCGCCGGCATAATGTTCGGTAAGCACACCGAAAAATCTTTCAATCGAGCCAAAAAGTGCTCTATGAATCATTACCGGTTGCTGTCTGGATCCATCGCTAGCTGTGTAGCCAAGATCAAATCTCTGAGGCAATTGGAAATCAACCTGAATCGTGGACATCTGCCAAGTTCTTCCGATTGCATCCTTGGCTTGGACCGAGATCTTTGGTCCATAAAATGCGGCCCCGCCCGGATCAAGTACTAACTCAAGTTTTTGTTTTTCAGCCGCAAGTCGCAACGCATCAGTCGCTGCCTCCCAATCCGAATCAGAACCAACTGATTTTTCCGGATTTCTTGTTGATAACTCAAGATAGAAATCTTCTAATCCGTAATCACGCAGCAAATTCAAAACGAAGGTCAGCAAGCTATCAAGCTCTCCTGCCATCTGTTCTTTTGTGCAGTAGATATGAGCATCATCTTGGGTGAATCCACGAGCTCTAGTAATTCCATGGACCACTCCAGATTTTTCATATCGGTAGACGGTTCCGAACTCGAACAAGCGCAAAGGCAGATCGCGATATGACTTAGATGAGGATTGGAAAATTAAATTGTGGAATGGGCAGTTCATGGGCTTCATGTAGTACTTCTGTCCCGCTTTTTTCACTGTCCCATCTGCATTTAGCTCTTCATCCATAACCATCGGCGGGTACATACCTTCGGCGTACCATTGCAAATGACCTGAGGTTTCAAAAAGCGCAGCTTTGGTTAAATGTGGCGAGTAAACAAATTGATAATCCTCTTCTTCATGGCGTTTGCGTGAGTAATCCTCCATCGCACGTCTGATTATTCCGCCTTTAGGATGGAATACAGCAAGTCCAGATCCAATTTCCTCAGGAAATGAAAAGAGATCAAGTTCAGCACCTAAGCGGCGATGATCCCGTTTTTCAGCTTCTGCCAAGAGATGCAGATAGTTGTCTAACTCCTCTTGCGATGGCCAAGCTGTTCCATAAATTCTTTGCAACATTGGATTCTTCTCGGAGCCGCGCCAATAAGCACCTGCGCTTCGCATCAATTTATATGCCGGGATGAACTTGGTAGATGGAAGATGCGGTCCCCTGCAGAGATCGCCCCAAACAGCTTTTCCATCACGACCTAAATTGTCATAAATTGTTAATTCACCAGCGCCTACTTCAACACTAGCTCCCTCAGCCGCATCTGATGATTTTAATTTTACTAACTCACACTTATAAGGCTCATTAGCTAGCTCAGTTAGAGCATCAGCATCGCTTATTGGACGTCGCTTAAATCTTTGGCCATCTTTGATGATCTTTTTCATCGCAGATTCCAATTTTGTTAGATCATCAGGATTAAATGGACGCTCTGGATCAAAGTCATAATAGAAACCATCTTTAATCGGTGGTCCAATACCAAGACGAGTTTGTGGGAATAGTTCTTGAACTGCTTGTGCCAAAACATGCGCGGTGGAATGCCGCAAAACCATTAATCCTTCTTCAGAATCGATGGTAATTGATTCGACGACATCGCCATCAGATAAATCGGTCCATAAATCCCGCAACACGCCATTTATTTTGCATACAACAATGGCGTTCGCCCCTGGCTTTAATCGATCGCCATAAAGTTCTTCGAGAATCAGAGTTGGCTTGGAATCGGCAGGAACCGTTTTGATTTGACCGTCTACAGTCACCTGAATCTGATTGCTCACGCCGGCAGGTTACCAAATAGCTTGCTAAATCTGAGAAAGATGCTCTTAAGAAAAATAATGGGCAATCAGCAGAATGGATAATGCCGTACATCCAGCGGCGATCAAGTATTTAACCCACAAAGGAACTCCGACTTTATTAGCAGCGCTCGCTGCAATTGTTTTAGTCTTAAGCATCGCCCTGGAAGCCCACGCAAACTCTGAAGCCAAAATACCCAGGCCAGCCAACAGGACAAGAAGGCCAGGTCCAGGAGCAAATAAAAAGACAGTTCCTATAATCGTAATCAAGCCACCAACAACACCAACAAAAATGCGCCAAATGAGCGATCCATATGGCGTGCTCTTAATTTGTTGCCGGATGTTCATGGTTGGATTTTAGCCCTAATCCAATTACTAAATAAAGCCTGCAATTCAATCAAAGGCTTAAAAGAAGGATAGAAATTCCCTTCATATCTCTCAACCGGCACAATCTCCCGAAGACTTGAAATCAGCGCTATCGCATCACACTCTGATAACTCATTCTCTAGAACCGTTGCCTCTAAAACCTCGAAATTTCGAATTAAGAGCGAACGAGTGACCCCGGGCAAACAGCCACTATCCAATTTTGGCGTGAGCCACTTCCCGTCTCTATGCACAATGATGTTTGCCACCGCGCTTTCGACAACTTCATTTCGCTCATTTACGAAAAGTGCATCGGAAAAGCCTCTTGCTTTAGCCAGCCTAACGGCACGGAAATTTTCGGCGTATGAGGCACTTTTAGTATTTGAAATCGAATACTGGGAGTCTTTAACATTCGGATATCTGGCGAGAGTTGCGTTTTCTCTTGGAGATTCATAAGGAATATGCGTAATCAAAATTTCTCCATCCGAGAAAACGGTGATTCTTAATCGACCATAAGGTTCGGCTGGATTTGCAGAAACAACCTCCTGGACACCTTTTTCTAGTTGGCCAGGATCAACGGCTTCGATACCCAAATGCTCCAGGGAGTGATTCAATCTCTTCAGATGTAAATCAATTGCAAATGGAATACCGGAGTAGGTGCGGATGGTTTCAAATGCGCCGTCACCCATTAGCCAGCCAGCACCAATCGCTGGAAGTTTTAATTCATCAACCAATAAGCCGTTATGCCAAATCTTCATATACGCCTTCAATCTCACCAGCGGCAATTGCAATCAATCGTTGCGCCTTTAACTCAGTTTCTTGCCACTCCTGCTCTGCATTACTTCCCCACGTTATTCCAGCGCCCGTACCAAAGTGAAGACTTTCTTCAGATTCCTGCCAGAAAGTTCTAATTCCTACCGCAAGCTCTGCATTTCCGTTTTCAACCCATCCGATAGCACCACAGTATGGACCTCGAGCTCCTTCATGACTCTGAATGATTCTCAAAGCGGAGCTTTTTGGAGCGCCACTTACCGAGCCAGGCGGCATTGCTGACCGGAGTAAATCAACAACATCTAGATCATCAGCTAGTTGGGCAGAGACATCCGAAACTAAGTGAAAAAGTCCAGGATGTTTCTCTGTGGCTAGCAAACGCGGCGTAGTGACCGTTCCAACTTTTGCAACTGCGCCCAAATCATTCCTAATCAAATCGACAATCATTAAATTTTCAGCCTCATCCTTTTCCAGAAATCTATCGTTCGCAGATGTGCCTTTGATTGGGCTCGATAAAATGTTTCTATCTTGCAGAGATATAAATCTTTCCGGCGATGCAGAAGCTAACTCCAAATTTGGCAAAGATAGGTAGCTTGCGAATGGAGCAGGGTTTGCCAAATGAATTCTCTTAGCGAGACCAATTAGCGACGCATTTTCTCTGTTATCCGCACTTAATACTCGGCAGGCATTTACTTGGTAGACCTCGCCCTCGGCAATGCGCTCTCTGATTTTTTCTACATACTCAACATACCCATGCTGGCTCAGATTGCTCTGCCACCGATCCTTAGTAATTGCACTCCAACCCACGTTTTGCTTTATTTGAAGCAAATTGGTTTCTTCGCTCACATGAGAAAACTTGGCCAAGGTCCACTTTGATTCAAAACTTCCAACTACCGCCCAGAACCCAGGGCTGCGTAATGCTTCTAAATCATCGGTCACGAGTTCTAGGCCGGTGGCCAATCTCCCACCCATCCAGAACATCGACTCCATAGCCCCGACGCTATCGCGTTTACCCCTGCACCTAAGGCGAAGATCGACTTGGGCGAACAGTCCATGTTGCGATAGATTTCGCTCTCTCAACGGGAGCTCTCCAATAGAGCAGCCCCTGATGAATGCGGACGTAGCGCAGTTGGTAGCGCGGAACCTTGCCAAGGTTCAGGTCGCGGGTTCGACCCCCGTCGTCCGCTCGGATACGAATTTTTAACTGTGTAAAAACAACGAAAAAGTTTGGTGGAGTGGCCGAGAGGCGAGGCTCGGGACTGCAAATCCCGCTACACGGGTTCAAATCCCGTCTCCACCTCGATAGATTTTGTTACAGAACTGAATACGGACGATTAGCGCAGCGGTAGCGCACTTCCTTGACATGGAAGGGGTCACTGGTTCGATCCCAGTATCGTCCACCATTTTTATTCTAAATTTTGAACAATCAAACCGCCAAACTCAAAGTACAAATTTAGAAACCTCTTTGGCCACCTCTTGCGCTTGTTCCTTTAACTCCGGAATCGCAGTCGTCTCAAATCTCTCACCCAGTAAAACTGGTCCGATGGCAAATAGGTTGCGATGTGGTTTTTCGTTCTCGTCAACTACATTGAATTTTGGAAAATCAGAACAAATGCCCAAGGAGAGTGGTGCTGCTTTAGCCAATCCTGAATCTATTAGCTGCCCGAGAAGCGAATCTTTACCCCAAGCGGAGTAGCCCAAGCAATTAACCAAAGCATCGGCTATCAACCTCTCCCCTGATTTGGTTTTAAGATTAAAGGAACCTTCATTTTTCTCGATGCTTTCTATCTCGCAAGCAAGAATTGTTAATCTTCCCGAATTCAAAGCTTGCGAGACCTCCTCTTGAATTTCTGGAGAAACTCGATGTCTATGAACGTTCCACCATCTCAGGTGATTTGTGAAAAATTCCTGTTTCAATTCGACTGACCAACTGTGCCAAATATCTGGCAACTCATGACGCACTCCATCCTGTGCAGCTCGCCAATCCGAGGATTCGTCAATGAACTTTCTCATCTCTGTTGGACTGGTTTTCGCTGCAGCTGGAACCGGTAAAGGTTGAGCACGCTTTGGTAAGTGAGCCTCCGGCAAAAGTCCATTTCTTGATATTCCAATAACCTTGTTGGAACTGTTTCGCTTTAAATGCGAAAGAGCTAGGTCAATAAAGGTTAACCCGGTTCCAATTCCAATTAGCGTTCCGTCCTTAGTGACATTTAGATTACGCCACGGATCTGAAACATAGTTTTTATCAGAATCTATCTCACTTAATGAAGCAAGTTCAATCGGTTTACCGTGGCCCATCGCTAATACGACAACGTCATATTCGATCACGTCGCCATCTTTAAAACGGGCGACCCACTTCCCATCTTTCAAATTCAATGAATCAACCTCTTTACGAATATGTTCAAAAGTTGTTGACCTCGATGCAACGCGCAGCTCTTCGAAAGTATCAATCAAGTACTGGCCATAATCTTTCCTTGGAGCAAAGTAGTTGCTATCTCTCCCAGTCCAACGGACAAAGTGTTCTGAATCATCGGCAAATGCTGACATTCGACCAGCTGGAACATTAAGGAGATGTCCCCCATCGTCGGTGCTGTAAGCCAAGCCCTGGCCAAGTATTTCCCGAGGTTCAGCTAGGTGAACCAAATTGGATCTTGTTGCAAGCTTGGCCAAATGAATTGCAACTAGTAGCCCAGAGGCTCCACCACCAACTATTAGCGTGCGATTCATCCCAGACATTTTTCTAGGATATCAACTGATTCTGTGGAGATCGTGATTTCGAGTGGTTTAATTCCTGCGTGAGTGCGAACAATCAGATGCCATGTGACTTTTGCCAACAACCATATGACCCAGTAGCAACGAGATGGTTATGCCCGCATTGCCACATGAAAACCAATTGTTGCGATGGTGCACCATGTGAAATACCAGCTCAACAAGCTTTGACCTTCAACGATTAAACATCTGACAGTTCGCTTATGAGTGAAACTCCAAGTAAATGCAGAATGGGTTGGATTGAGGATCTTCCAGAACTCGCCATTCAAAACCATTTTGTAGTTTTGTGGTTTTAATATGTTTACCGCCCAGCTTTAGAACTAGGTTTTGGCATTCATCCAAATCATCAACCGCAATATCTATGTGCGTTTCTTGGGAGCTATAAACTTTTTTGGAAACTCTTTGAAAGCCGAGTTTAAAACCATTCGGCTCTTGTGGAGTCAACCAAATATGCTCCGTATGTTCGTTAAAGGGATGAGCTTGAACCGCGAGAAGTGTTGACCAAAAGTTGACTAGTTCTTCTGGATGCTCGCTATTGAACATAACAGTGGTTACTCGAGCTTTCACAAATCTTCTCCTAATCCACTAGCTAGATATAGTTCCAGATGACAACAAGGCAATAATCAATAATCCGAGACAAACTCGATAAATAACAAAGGGCATGAAGCTTCTAGTCTGAACAAATTTCATTAACCAGGCAATAACTGCATATCCAACAAGAAATGCGATAACCGTTGCTACTCCTGTTTCAATCAGCGAAAAACTATTTGTTGGCTCCGAAAAAGAATTAATCAGCTCATAAAATCCGCTTCCCAAAACTGCAGGAACGGCTAATAAAAATGAGTATTGCAGCGCCGCCTCGCGCTTGTAACCAAGTAACCGACCCATGGCAATGGTTGATCCAGACCGTGAAACTCCTGGAATTAAGGCAAGCGACTGGGCGAAGCCATAGATCAGCCCATCTTTGCTATTTAGGTCTTCTAAGGTTTTTTGTTTTTTGCCCAAATGATCCAAAAGACCCAGTAGTAATCCAAATCCAATGAGCGTAAAACTGATCAGCCAGAGAGAACGGAAATTGTCACGAATAAAACTTTGCCCCAGGAAACCAAGGACAAAAATCGGAATTGAACCAAGCAATATCAAAGCACCAAGTTTGGCGTTCTTGAACTCGTCGGAAGACTTATCAACTCTATTGCCGAATAAGTATTTAACAGCGCCTGAAACTATTGCTAGCAATTGCTTTCTAAAAAAGAGCAGCACCGCAATTTCCGTTCCGATCTGCATAATCGCAGTAAAGGTGGCCCCTGGGTCGCCTGCCGATGGGAGGAACTCTCCGAAAATTCTGACATGTGCGCTAGATGAGATTGGGAGAAACTCAGTTAAGCCCTGAACAATTCCTAAAAATACGGCTTCTAACATTGATTGCCTTTAATTCAATCCACGCCTACGAAGCAGAGGCTCTATATCAGCGTCGCGTCCTCGGAAATTACGGAACATCTGGAGTGAATCTAGAGATCCACCTCTACTCATCAACGTATTTCGGAAATGATTGCCATTTGCGCGAGTGAGCCCACCATTGTTTTTGAACCACTCCACCGTATCTGCATCTAAAACTTCACTCCATATGTATCCGTAGTAACCGGCAGAGTATCCACCAGCGAAAATATGCGAGAAATAAGTTGAGCGATATCGAGTTGGAACGGGTTCGAAGTCCAAGCCATAATCGGCAATCGCTTTCGATTCAAACTCTGCTACATCTTTAACTGAATCCACATCAGACAGTGAATGCCAGGCCAAATCCAGTACCGCGGCGGCTAAATAGCTCGTCGTCGCATGTCCTTCATTAAAGGTAGATGACTCATTCAATTTATCAACCCAGGCTTGAGGAAGTCGCTCTCCCGTTTTGTAGTGCCGAGCATAATTATCGAGAACTTCTGGCCAAAGAATCCACATCTCATTAACCTGTGAAGGAAACTCAACAAAGTCACGCTGCACGCTAGTTCCCGAAAAACGAGGATATTTAACATTAGAGAGCAAGCCGTGAATAGCATGCCCAAACTCATGAAAAAGAGTGGTTGTTTCATCGTAAGTCAAAAGCGTTGGTTCACCGGCTGGCGGTTTCGGAATATTCATATTGTTAACCACAACTGGTTTTTGGCCCAACAAGTGATTCTGGTCAACCAGAGAATTCATCCAAGCACCACCACGCTTTGAATCGCGGGTATAAAAATCGCCGATATATAAACCGATTGTTGAACCATCTTCATTGAACACTTCAAAAGCACGCGCCTCTGGATGGTAAGTAACCAAATCTGGGCGGTATTTAAACTTCATGCCGTAAAGTTTTTCTGCAGCGAAAAACACGCCATCATTTAAAACTCTATCTAGTTCAAAATATGGTCGCATTGCGGAGGTATCCAGCTCGTATTTTTCAGCTCGCACCTGCTCGGTGTAGTAATCCCAATCCCAGCTTGCCAATTCATGTTCCTCGTTTTGGGCAATGATTTTCTCAATATCAGCGGCTTCCCTCCGGGCATTTGCCACCGCTGCCGGAGCAATTTTCCGCAGCATCGCATGCACTCGGTCGGGATGTCCTGCTGTTTGTTCCTGCAGAACGTATTCAGCATGCGAACTCAAGCCGAAGAGTTTTGCTCGCTGTGCCCGAAGTTCAACCATGCGCCGCAAAATTTCCTTGGTAT
>VEQF01000002.1 GCA_018883365.1 Candidatus Nanopelagicaceae bacterium | reverse complement strand
CTTTAGTAGTGCGATAGATGCGTTAAGAACATCTGCCAAATTGCGAGCTTCCTCTTGATTGAGCTCAACAACCAGGCGGCCGCCACCTTCTAGCGGTATTCGCATTACAAGACTGCGGGCCTCTTTGGTAACTTCCATTGGTCCATCGCCAGTGCGGGGTTTCATGGCTGCCATGGGGTGCCCTTTCTATAAGAATTCCTTTTCGAAAATACCGAGCGCGAATTATCTCTTATGGGCCTACCCGAGGGGAAATTGAGAAGGGAGGTTTAGGGCGGCGTGCAGACGTGCTCGACCTGAAGCCAAAACAGCATTTACTGCACGCTCGGGAACCCCAAGCTTCCCCGAAATCTCCGCCACGGTGAGCTGACGCAAAAAATGCAGGGTAAGAATCACCCGCTCCTCCTCCGGGAGCGTGGCAATCAACTCACTCAGCGTTTGTCCCACGACATAAAGGTTACTGGCTGCCTTCGTATCAGGCGCCGAACGAGCCTTTGAAGGTGCGGGCGAACTTGCGAAGCGAGTAAGTGACCGCGAGCAAAATTCCCGGCTTCATTAAAGCGAGCAGGATCTTGGGCGCCTCAATCTCCTCATACCAATCAAAGCGAACTTTTCTTTCTTCAATCGCGGTCAAGCGAAATTCTCCGATGCCTTTAATAATTTTTCCGTAATGATAAACGGCGCAGAATTTTGGCGGCTCCCAAGCCGTAACTCTCATCTTGTCTAGTACACCGATTTTTCCAATTCCGGTAAATGCTGAAATTTCAGTTCCAATTCCAGATGCTCCACCGTCATCCACACTGGACCATACTTTGGTTAGAGCCATCCATTCGCCTTGCGACTTCCAATCAACCAGCTTTTGCCAAACTTCATTTACATCGGCATCGATCGTTACGCTAACTCTAAATTCCTTTAACATCTTTGCTCGCCCCTACAATTGTTTTGTGACGTGATTGAGTGCAGCTTCAATCTCTGTGCACCAATTCACCAGTTCATGTTGACCTGGTTTCATGAAATTCTTAGTGGTTAGGTCATCAAGGGCAACACGTAACGTTTTATAGACATTATCTGGATCAAGGACTGCAATCGGCTTATTGTGAAAACCTAAATACCGGCCAACCCATATCTCGAAAAACTCCTCTAAAGTTCCAATGCCTCCGGGCAGTGCGATAAAACCATCGGCAAGTTTTTCAATCAAACCTTTTCGCTCTCGCATGTCAGCAACAACATGAAGCTCCGTGGAATCATGGTCGATGAACTCAACATTCATCAATCGTTCGGGGATTACTCCAATGGTCTTGCCGCCAAACTCACGTGCACCTTTTGCAACCTCTCCCATAACTGAAATTGCGCCGCCGCCCCAAACCAACTCATGACCTTGCTGTGCGATTGCCGCTCCAAGTTGAAACCCAAGCGTTAAATTCTCTGGCGATACCGCGGTCGAAGATGCGCAGTAAACGGAAATTCTCATGGGCGCACTCTATGGGCATCTAGCCGCGCCAACGAGTTCAGAAATTATGTTGGTAGCGTTGGCTCATGACTGATGCTCAGACCAACAGCAGAACCGCCTTTGGATTCGGAGTCGCGACTATCGCTGATTCTGGCTTGGTTCTTGATACCTATTTCCACGCTCTAGGTTTAGGCAAATTAGATAAGTCAGCAGCTCCCGAGCTGAATGGACTGGTTGGCAGTGATGACACTCGAAAAGTTAAGCGTGAGATTGTCGCGATTGAAATTGATTTAGATGTTGCGCCAGCAAATGTCTCAGATGCTTACCTTCGGCTACATCTTCTTTCACATCGACTAGTAAAACCACACGGTTTATCACTTGATGGGATTTTTGGGATTCTTAACAACGTGGTTTGGACATCTTTCGGTCCTTGTGCGGTTGCTGGGTTTTCAGAGGTTCGTCTGCAATTGCAAGAGAAGCATGGCTTTGTTGCTATCTACGGAGTAGATAAATTCCCACGCATGGTTGATTACGTAATTCCAGATGGAGTCCGCATTGCCGATGCTGATCGTGTTCGCCTCGGCGCTCATCTTGCAAGTGGTACAACAGTGATGCATGAAGGATTTGTAAATTTCAATGCCGGAACACTTGGTGCATCAATGGTTGAAGGACGCATCTCTGCTGGGGTAATTGTTGGAGATGGATCGGATATAGGCGGCGGCGCATCGATTATGGGCACTTTGAGCGGTGGTGGCAAAGAAGTTATCTCTATTGGATCCAAAACCTTATTGGGAGCGAACTCTGGACTTGGTATTTCACTGGGTAATGATTGTGTCGTTGAAGCTGGCGTTTATATAACCGCTGGTTCAAAAGTTAAATTGCCTGATGGTACGACTGTAAAAGCCCGTGAACTTTCCGGTGCAAATGGAATGCTATTTAGGAGAAACTCCCAAACTGGATCACTTGAAGCCCTACCTAAATCAGGTTCCTGGGGCGGCTTGAATTCAATTCTTCACTCAAATTAACTCAGCCTCACTTGAGGCAAAGCGGAACTCTTTGCACCAATAACTCAATGCAATCTGTCGCTACAAATTGAACTCTAATTACGGGTTTTGAGTTATAAATCCAAGTTGAAGGAAGTTTTACTCGAGAGCGAAATACCTCTCCGGTTAGCGTCACACTAGAGCCATTTAAGGAAAGCGCAGTGATCGATGAAATGCTGCCAGTAGGTGTGCGCGAATTAATCGTGTAGGTAACCACATTAGGCAGCCCAAATGCTTGCGCCATTGTTTGCTGCGATACAAACCTTGACCACAAGGCGTATCTTCGATTTATCTGCGGGTCCAAACTCCACGGATCTGGAACTCCTTGCAGATATGCAATTGCGTTACCCCAGACATCCTTTACGTTTTGAGTTACCCCACCACTGGAAGAGAAATAAAAAGCACTTATCGGTCTCTCATTCAAAGTTACGGTTAAAGCATTGTCAGCGTCAACAAATGTTCGGTTTACCGCCTCTTTCCATTTAATGCCATAAATGGGTTCGATTTCTTTTGCGTAACCCACAAAGTTTTGATCAACGGTTGTGCTGTAAATATTGCAGTCGCACTCCGGTCTTAATCGTGACAATTTGCCTAATGCATAGGTGCGCGCTGCAATCGCCTGTGCCTCTAATGCCGCTGCTGGCCAAGAGGATGGAACCTCACCCAATCCCCAGAGATATTCATCATGTAGTCGCAAAGTATTTGTTACCGCTAAATAAGAAGAAACCAAATTTTGAACACTTTTGAAAACAATTTGGCCGTATTTATATTGATTTGTTGTAGTCCCATTTGTGATTGCGATGGTTGTGGTACTGGTTTCCCACCGAATGGTCCATGCTTTGTCGGGATTTATTGGAGCGTACTTTGCCGTTGGTGAGGACATAACTGGAACAACATTGCCGGCAAAGTTTGTAAACAATGCGGTGGTATCACCAGAGTAAACGCCAAATGGTTCTGGATTTTCAGATGGAGGTATGTCTCCGCGATAAACTCTTATTTCACCTTTACCGCCCACCATGTTTAGCGAAACAGAGTTTGTGAGATTAGCAATGTTAACTCTTATTAATTGATTATCTGGATACGGAGTTACTGCGGTGCCGGGATAGTAGTAATTGAGAATCTCTACTGCGGTCTTACCTTCTAGAGCTTGACCACGAGCACCAATCTGGCTCATGCCAACTCCGTGCCCGTATCCAGATCCAAAGAATCTGAATTCGGTAGGGATTTGAATCATCGCCTGGGCAGGGGTAACTGAAGATAGAAGTACAGTGATTAACACTGTAAAAGAAGTGAGGAAGTGCCATCTTTTACCCATATTTCTTAGGGTACCGCAGCAACTTTAATTTAATGCTTAATTAGATTGCGAGGTGAGGAAATGAAACCAAATCCCCAGCAAAAATGCATAGTTATCAAAACTATTGGCAATCTAACCCGCTCCCCCCAGCTCTTTCCAATAACTAAAGCGGCCAAGGAAATCGATGCTAAATAGCCCAAGGTTGGAATCAAGAACCACGGGGAAAAGAAAAGTCCGAGAATTATTGAAAAGAGATTAACTATCAAATTAACTGGAGGTGCAAGATATCGATAATTAATTGTGCCTTTGTGAGTTCTACTAACCATTCGACGCCAACGACCATACTCAAAATATTGTTTTGCCAACTTACGAATGGAATTTCTTGGACGGTAGGTAACTTTCAAATCTGGGTTGAACCAAATTAATCCACCATTTGCGCGTAAACGAAAATTCATCTCCCAATCTTGTGCTCTGATGAAATTTTCATCGTAGCCACCAACTGCATTCAGCGCTGAGCGTTGAAACACTCCCAAGTAAACAGTGTCCGTTTCGCCAGCTTTACCACCGGTGTGAAACTTTGCTCCGCCAACCCCAATTGGAGACCTCATCGCGGTAGCAACAGCTTTTTCAAAGGTTGTTATTCCTTCCGCGGCCATCACTCCGCCAACATTTACCGCGCCGGTTTCATTTAAAGTTTGAACCGCTTTTTCAATGTAATCACTCTCAATCTCTGAATGGCCATCGATGCGAACCACAATTTCATACTTTGAGTTTTTGAGTGCCGCATTCAATCCAGCTGGGGTTTTCCCGGTTGGATTCTCAATCACTTTTACCCGCGGATCGCTCTTTGCAATATCTTGTGCAATTTTCCAAGTCTCATCACTTGATGGGCCTACTGCGACTACCACTTCTAATTCTCCGGAGTATTGCGAGTTCAGGGCAGCTGAAATTGCCTCTCGTAAATGAGCCTCTTCGTTCAAAACTGTGAGGATGATAGAAACTGGCGGCGAATCCGCTGGGTGGGATTTATCACCGCGCTTAAATTGAGTGGCCATAGCGTTCAAACGCTATCGCCCAATTACTCTTAGGCTCGTGAAATCACCACGGGCAATTCGTTTCTTCACCATTCTCTCCATATCTATTGTGGCGATTTCAGCTATCTCCTGGGCCGGTCTCGGTCGAATTACTGCGGCTATACCCAAAATCGATGCGTTTGCTGGATTGAATGATCGTCCAAAGAAGGAATCTTCCGCAGTCAATTATCTAGTTGTTGGCTCCGATACCCGTGAAGGTTTGAGTCGAGCAGAAATTAAAAGACTTAAAGTTGGCGGAACTGAAGTTGCCGCAGGTAAACGTTCAGACACCATGTTGCTGGTGCATATCTCTAAGAAACGGGATAAAGCGGCAATCATCTCCGTGCCAAGAGATACATACGCTCGTATTCCAGAACATAAAAACTCTCAAGGGAAATTAATTCCCGCTACCTATTCAAAAATTAACTCCGCCTACAACTGGGGTGGCGCACCGCTTTTAATTCAAACTTTTGAAGCTATGTCAGGTTTGCGAATTGATCATTATGTAGAAATTAACTTTGTTGGTTTTGTAAGAATGGTAGATGCACTAGGCGGCGTAGAAATTTGCACCAAGCGAGATATCAATGATCCAAAGAGCCATTTAGTTCTTCCAGCTGGAAGACATATTTTGGATGGCGTTGATTCTTTGAAATATGTCCGCACCCGTCAATTTGATGGACTGGGTGATCTAGGAAGAATGAAGCGACAACAAGAGTTTGCCGGTGCCATGTTGCGAAAAGCAACTAGTGCTGGCGTTTTACTAAACCCAGTCAAGATGGTTGATTTTGTTGGTTCAGCTTTAGACAGTGTGGTCACTGACGAAGGCTTGAATCAAGGAGATTTGCTTACTCTTGGAAAACAGTTGCGTAATCTTTCCGCTTCCAATGTACGAACTCTTACTATCCCTTTGAAGTATTACAACTACAGTAAAAATGGCGTTAGCGCCGCAGTCCTATGGGACCCAGTCTTGGCCCCTGAACTATTTGAACGCATCAAAAATGATGATGCTTTGTTGGACAAAGTTAAAGCTGACCCATCGGCCTCACCATCAATAGTTGATAAATTCAAGACCGGAAGCGCAGCAGATAACCCCTGTAAGAGCTAGGCTTTTGGCATCATGCTCAAACTTTCAGTAATAGGCACCGGTTATCTCGGGGCTACACATGCAGCTGCCATGTCCTCGCTGGGATTTGAAGTTATTGGCGTCGATACCGATGAAACCAAAATCGCCCAGTTAAATTTAGGAAAAGTTCCTTTTTTTGAACCGAACCTGGAAGAGCTTTTAACTCAAGAGCTGGCTTCTGGTCGCTTGAAATTTACAACAGAGGTATCAGATGCTGCGGATTGTGATGTTCATTTTATTTGCGTTGGCACCCCGCAACTTAAAGATAGTTTGGCTGCAGATTTAAGTTATGTAAATGCTTCACTTCATGCTGTAGCTAAAATTGCAAAAGCTGGTTCAGTTATTGTTGGAAAGTCGACGGTACCGGTTGGAACCGCTGAAAGATTGAGTAAGGAATTGCAAGCAATTAATAACCAAGTCGAGCTTGCTTGGAATCCGGAGTTTTTGCGGGAAGGATTTGCCGTCGAGGATACTTTGCGACCAAATCGCTTGGTGGTTGGAGTGACCTCTGATCATGCTGAAAATGTTTTGCGACAAGCATATAAACCCTTACTTGAAAACAATGTGCCATGGATTAGAGCAGACCTACCTACCGCTGAGTTGGTTAAAGTGGCAGCTAATTCATTTTTAGCAACCAAAATCTCCTTCATTAATGCGATGGCAGAAATTTGCGAGGCTGCGGGTGGCGATGTAACCGTTCTTGCACAAGCAATTGGATATGACCCGCGAATTGGGTCACGATTTTTGCAGGCTGGTATTGGATTCGGTGGTGGATGTCTTCCTAAAGATATTCGTGCCTTTATGGCCCGCTCTGAGGAATTGGGCGCCAAGCAATCCGTGGAATTTTTGCGAGAGATTGACTCAATTAACTTACGAGCTCGCCAGCGCATGATCGATTTAGTCCGCGCAGATATCGGTAATGATCTAAAAGGCAAGAAAATCGCGGTTTTAGGCGCTGCTTTCAAGCCCGATAGTGACGATGTACGAGACTCCCCTGCGTTAGATATTGCCGCGCAGATTCACGCATCTGGTGCTTTAGTAATGGTTCATGATCCCAAGGCAATCATCCCTGCCAGAGCTAGACATCCCGAGCTGACATACTCTGAGTCCATCGAAGATGTTGTTAATGCTGCAGATGTAATTTTGCATTTAACTGAATGGAAAATATATCGAGAGTTGGATCCTCAATTATTAAAGGGTCTAGTAAAACATCCGGTAATCATTGATGGTCGAAATGCGCTCAACAGAGAACTTTGGCTCAAGGCTGGTTGGAAGTTTAGAGCGCTAGGTAGAAGTAGTGCCTCCTAAGATTGTTTTAGCATCATCCTCACCGTCAAGACTTCGCTTATTGAATAATGCTGGAATCAAACCTGAAGTTGTTGTTAGCGGCGTTGATGAAGAAGATTCTGCGTACTCCAAATTAACTCCAAGTGAATTGGTTATAGCTCTCGCCATCGTAAAAGCGCACACAGTTCGAAAAACTATAAATTATCCCGCGCTGATAATTGGCTGTGATTCCACCTTTGAATTTGAAGGCGAATCTTTGGGTAAACCAATCACGGCAGAAAATGCAATTGCGCGCGCGAAATTATTGCGGGGCAAGTCGGGGCTGTTACACACTGGACATTGCATAATCGATACTGAAAAAGGAATCGAGATTAGCGATATAGCCACTACTCGAGTTTTCTTTGCCGAAATGACAGATGAGGAAATCGTGAGCTATGTAGCAACGGGCGAACCTTTGAACGTGGCAGGCGGATTTACCTTGGATGGATTGAGTTCGCCTTTTATTGCAAAAATTGAGGGTGAAACCTCAAATGTAATCGGCCTATCGCTACCCCTTTTGAGAAACGCTGTTAACAAATTGGGTTATCGGTGGTTTGATTTACTGTCATGACTCTCTACGCAGCATATGGCTCGAATTTAGACCCTCGGCAAATGTTGCTGCGTGCTCCCCATTCGCCACATCGAGGCACAGGCTGGCTTCGCGGCTGGAGATTAACTTTTGGCGGTGAAGAGATTGGCTGGGAAGGCGCAGTTGCAACTCTTGCAGAGGATCCATTACACAGTGTTTTTGTTTCAATTTATGACCTAACGACAACAGATGAAAGTGCACTTGATGAATGGGAAGGTGTCACTACCGACCTATATCGAAAAATTCGCGTTCGAGTAGAGACTTTAGATGGTTCTTCACTTTGTTATGTTTACGTTCTAAATTCATTCGAGGGTGGTCTACCATCTCAGAGATACTTAGAAATCATGGTGGCCGCAGCAAGAGAAGCTGGCGCCCCAGATGATTATTTATCCGATTTAATGAACCGACCAACTCGGTAGTAGGTTTTGGTCATGGGAAATACTCTTGATACAGCGTTGGTCGAAGAAGTAAAAAACTGGATCGCAGAAGATCCTGACCCGAAGACCCGTTTAGCATTACAAGAGTTATTAGATAGTGGAAATGAAACTGAACTCAAGTCCTGCTTCGCTGGATTTCTAGAGTTTGGAACCGCTGGCCTTCGTGGCCCACTCGGCCCTGGTCCATCCCGAATGAATCGCGCTGTAGTAACAAAGACAGCTGCAGGTATCGCAAGTTACATGAAAAAACATGGAATGAGTTCGGTTGTAATTGGGCGTGATGCTAGATACGGATCTGAGGATTTCACCCGCGATACCGCGCAGATAATGATGGGCGCTGGATTTAAAGTTTATGTTTTGCCAAGACCGCTTCCTACTCCGGTGCTTGCCTACACAACACGATCCTTAAAATGTGATGTCGGGATTATGGTGACCGCAAGCCACAATCCACCACAAGACAATGGATACAAGGTTTATCTGGGCGGAACTGTTGATGGCGTTTTCTATGACGGCTCGCAAATTATCTCCCCGGCAGATAAGCAAATTTCAGCGGAAATTGCCCAAGTTCCGCCACTGCCACAGCTGCCTAGAGCTGATGGCTGGGAGGTATTGGATGAATCATTTGTAGATGCTTATGTAAATGCCACTGCTGCGCTCGTTAAAAAGACTGGAAATTTGAAAATTGTCTACACCGCAATGCATGGTGTTGGAACTGAAACACTTACTAAAGTTTTTACTAAAGCCGGTTTCCCAGCACCAATCTTAGTAACGGCTCAAGCCGAGCCAGACCCAGATTTCTCAACTGTTGCTTTTCCAAATCCAGAAGAACCTGGCGCGATTGATTTAGCTTTGGAAACGGCAAGGCAAAACGATGCAGATCTGGTAATTGCCAATGACCCAGATGCAGATCGATGCGCGGTTGCAATAAAAGATGGTGCAAAGGGATGGAGGATGCTCCGCGGCGATGAGGTAGGTGCCTTACTCGGCGAATACATCGCTCGCAACAACCCTCCTAGCAACTCAATAATGGCGAACTCGATTGTTTCCTCCTCCATTTTAGGAAAGATTGCTAAACATTATGGAATCAATTTCCAAGAAACCTTGACCGGATTTAAATGGTTGGCGAAATTACCAAATCTATGCTTTGCATATGAAGAAGCCTTGGGTTATGCAGTAGATGCAAAATCTGTAAACGACAAAGATGGAATTAGCGCTGCATTATTAATGGCGCAATTAGCGACTGAATTAGCTAATGAAGGCAAAACAATCGTGGACATGCTGGATGAAATTTGGGCGCGCCATGGTTATCACGCTACTCGACAGATTTCAGTGCGCACCTCTAGCATCGAACAAATCGATGGCATCCTAGGCAAATTTAGAAACCACACCCCGAGTGAAGTCGCAGGATTTAAATTGGTTCAATTTGATGATTTAGAGGCCCCAAAAGATCACCTTCCACCTACAAATGGTGTGCGCATGTTTCTTGAAGGCGGAACTCGAATCATCATTAGACCGAGCGGTACTGAGCCGAAAATCAAGTGTTATATAGAGGTTGTAACCCATGGCATGGTGGCAGAGGCCAAATCACAAGCCGAACTGAACATGAACGCAATCGAAGAAACGCTTCGCAAAATGCTCACCACACCCTAAACTTCCAGAATGGGCGAAAACATGAATGAGATAAATTGGGAAAAATTGCAGGCTAGCGCCGTAGAGGCAATGAAAAAGGCTTATGCTCCTTACTCAAACTTTCCAGTTGGAGTTGCTGCTCAAACTGAAGATGGACGAATTGTCACCGGATGTAACGTTGAAAATGCCAGCTACGGATTAGGTTTATGCGCTGAATGCGGTTTAGTCTCAAATTTAGTTTTAGGTGGTAGATCAATTCTTCGAGCTATCTACTGTGTTGATGCACATGGTCAGGCCCTTTCTCCTTGTGGACGTTGCCGACAACTTCTATGGGAGCACAGCACACCAAACACACAGTTCATGACCCCTGATGGCCCAGCTCCGCTTTCAACTTTGTTGCCTTGGGCGTTTGGCCCGGAAAATCTCTGATTAAACCCGCTGGCGTGCTGATTAAAGATATTCAAGATCTACCAAAGGTCTTGTTGCATGATCATGTTGATGGTGGATTGCGTCCGCAGACAATCATTGAACTGGCTCGAGAGATTAATCTTGATTTACCCTCTCTAGATCCCGATGAATTACAGGGACTCATCTTCGCTAGCTGTAATGAAGGCTCACTTGAAAAATACCTAAAAAACTTTGATTACACGATTGCTGTTATGCAAAGTTACGAAAACTTGGTCCGAGTTTCGCGGGAGTGTGTTCTTGATTTGGCTTCGGATGGTGTTGTTTACGCCGAGGTGCGCGGTGCTCCCGAATTGTTTACCCAAGGTGGTTTAACAATCTCTAATGTAATTGCAGCCACCCTAGAAGGGATCGCCGAGGGGGTTCAGGAGGCTAAATCTCACGGAAAAAGCATTGAAACATACTTCATTGCCTGCGCGATGCGTCACGCGAGTCGAAGCCTGGAGGTAGCTGAAGTAGTTCTTAATTACCGAAATAAGGGTGTTGTTGGTTTTGATATCGCCGGTGCCGAAGCAGGATTTCCAGCAAGTAATCACCGTGCGGCCTTTGATTTGTTGCATCGTAATAACTTTCCCTACACCATCCATGCAGGTGAAGCAGCGCCTTTTAGCTCTATGCAGGATGCGATCACAAATTGCAAAGCTAATCGAATCGGGCACGGCGTTAGATTGATTGATGAGATTGATTTCTCCACCGAATCTCCCAAGCTATCTGATGCTGCAAAATATATTAGAGATCATCAGATCCATTTAGAAATGGCACCTACCTCGAATCTACAAACCGGAGCGGCGCAAAGTTATAAAGAGCATCCAGCTGCAGCTCTTCATGCGCTTGGCTTCAATGTTGCGCTCAATACTGACAATCGCTTAATGAGCAATACCTCGCTGTCTCGAGAGTATGAATTGATGAGCCAATCCCATTATTGGAATCTGGAGACAATAACGGTGATGAACCAGAGAGCTCGAGCTGCCGCTTTCCATCAGGGGTAGGATTATCGCCATGATTGACTTTCGCAACTCTGAGGTAATTGAGAATCCATATCCGCACTTAGCGGAGTTGCGTAAATTTGATAAACCAATTTGGCATCCAGAGTTAAATGTATTCCTCGCCGCAACCCATCGCGATGCAAATGAAGTATTACGCAATAAGGGTCTAGGACGAATTTATCAAGACCGAGTTCCCGAATCTGAATGGCAGGTTTTTAATTGGCTTCATTCTGATTCAATTTTGGATAGCGAGCCGCCAAAACACACTCGTTTGCGTGGTCTAGTTCTAAAGGCCTTTAATCGCAACCGAATTGAGTCGCTCAGGCCGGAAATTGCCCGAATAACCGATTCACTTCTCGATGAAATCTCCAATAAAGGCGGGGTTTTTGATCTGATTTCAGATTATGCCGAGCCACTTCCAGTCAAAGTAATCGCGCTCCTACTTGGTTTTCCGCCGGAAGATGAACATTTATTGCGCCCCTGGTCGCAAGCAATTGTAAAGATGTATGAGGTGAATCCACCTTTAGATCATCAACGAGAGGCTCAGAAAGCAGCCCAAGAGTTTGCAGATTATGTCCACACCCTTATGGAAAAACGTAAGCAAGTTCCGCAAAATGATCTTATTACTGAGCTAACCCAGGTTCATGAAGCTGGAGATCGATTATCAACTCATGAATTGATTGCAACATGTGTCTTGCTTTTAAATGCTGGACATGAGGCAAGTGTTAATGGATTTGGAAATGGCATGGTTTCGCTACTACAAAATGAAGCCCAAAGGGATCTGCTTATTGCTAATCCGGATCAACACTCCGAAACCGCTGTTGAAGAGTTTTTAAGATATGACTCTCCGCTGCAATATTTTGAAAGAACCGCCACTAGCGATATTGAAATCTCAGGAGTAGCGATTAAGCAAGGGCAAAAAATCGTCAGTTTGCTGGGCTCGGCTAATCGAGATGAATCGGTTTTTGCTAATTCAAATGAATTTGATGTGACCAGACACCCCAATCCACATATTGGTTTCGGGGCCGGAATTCACTTTTGCATTGGTGCACCTTTGGCACGCCTGGAGATGTCAGTCTCTTTACCAGCACTTATAAAGCGTTTCCCGAATCTTTCACTCGCTCAAGATCCAATCAGGAGAGAAACCTTTTCGCTACGCGGATATGAAAAAGTTTTAGTAAAAAACTAAATTCCGATTGGGTGCCAGACTGTTTTGTGCTCCATGAAACTCAAAACGCGCTGCGGGTTCTCGACAGACTTGAATCTTTGAATACGTTTCAAATTATCAGCGCCTTCACGCTTTAGAGCTTCATAATTGGCAGCATCCAGACCTGAGCCATCAACACCATCTATATCCATATGAGAGGCAACCCAAGGGGCTAATTCCGCTGATTTTCCAGTCAGAATGTTGACTGTTCCTGCTGGAACATCGCTGGTGGCTATTACCTCCGCCAAAGTAATTGCCGACAATGGGTAATCTTCAGCGGCAATTGCAATAACAACGTTTCCGCCAGCCAAAACTGGAGCGATTCCATGCACCACATCGGTTAATGACTTGTTTTCGGAGATGAAAACCGCAACTACTCCCAATGGTTCTGGCGTTGTGAAGTTGTAAAAAGAACCCGAGACGGGATTTGTCGAACCATAGATTGTTGAAATCTTGTCACACCAACCGGCGTACCAAACCCAAAGGTCGATTGCTTCATCAACCTGCTTTAGAGATTGCGCTTTTGTTAATCCCTCTTGAGCCATGATCTCTGCCGCAAATTGTTCCCGTCGCCCCTCCATTACCTCCGCTACGCGATAAAGTATTTGGGAGCGGTTGAATGCAGATGCCGTGGCCCATTTTTCTGAAGCATTGCGTGCTGCAACTACCGCATCACGTAAATCTTTGCGCGATGCCAGAGCGGGATTAGCAAGGAAATTTCCTTTAGCATCCAGTAACTCGTAACTGCGCCCTGATTCACTTCTCGGAAAAGCGCCACCGATAAATAACTTATAAGTTTTTCTCACATCTAATCTCATGAGAAATCTCCTTTTAGATATGCGGCCAAACCATGTCTTCCGCCTTCACGGCCCCATCCTGATTCCTTATATCCACCAAATGGGCTGGCTGGATCAAATTTATTAAAGGTATTGGCCCAGATAACTCCAGCTTTGAGCTGTTGTGCGCTCCACAAAATTCGAGAGCCTTTATCGGTCCAAATTCCGGCTGACAATCCATATGGAGTGTTGTTGGCTTTTTCAATTGCCTCACTGGGAGTTCTAAAGGTGATTACTGAAAGGACTGGACCGAAAATTTCTTCTCGCGCGATTCGATGGGCTTGGGAAACTCCAGTGAAGAATGTTGGTGGGAACCAGAAACCTTTCTCTGGCAAGTTGCATTGTGGCGACCAGCGCTCTGCGCCCTCTGCATCGCCTGATTCCGCCATTTCCCGAATCTTCATCAATTGGGCTGCAGAGTTAATTGCGCCCAAATCAGTGTTCTTATCGAGGGGATCTCCCACTCGAATTAGCGACATCCGGCGCTTCAATTTCTCTAGAAGCTCATCTTTAATATTTTCTTGAACCAATAAACGAGATCCAGCACAACACACATGACCTTGATTGAAATAGATTCCATTAATGATTCCCTCAACGGTCTCATCAATCGGAGCATCTTCAAAAATAATGTTTGCGCCCTTACCGCCAAGCTCTAGAGTTAAAGCTTTCTTGGTTCCAGCAACGCTTTTAGCAATTATTTTTCCAACCTCGGTTGAGCCAGTAAATGCGATTTTGTTGATTCCTGGGTGATTGACGATAGCTGCGCCAGTTAAACCATCTCCAGTAAGGATATTGACCACGCCTTTTGGTAAATCTGCTTGCTGGCAAACCTCTGCAAAAAGTAATGCGGTCAATGGTGTTGTCTCTGCCGGCTTTAAAACTACTGTGTTTCCAGTAGCAAGAGCTGGCGCCACCTTCCATGCGAGCATCAGCATCGGGAAGTTCCAAGGAATTATCTGACCAACAACTCCGTGTGGTTTTGGATTATCTCCAAGACCTGCGTAATCAAGCTTGTCAGCCCATCCAGCGTGATAGAAGAAATGTGCCGCCGCTAATGGAATGTCAGTATCGCGAGTTTCGCGGATTGGCTTTCCATTGTCCATTGATTCAAGAACCGCAAACTCGCGCGCTCTTTCCTGCAAAATTCTGGCAATTCTAAAAAGATACTTACCGCGCTGAGCGCCGCTTAACTTTGACCAAGTTTTTCGGTAAGCCTCAGTAGCAGCTTTGACTGCTCGATCTACATCTGCCGCACTTGCTTGAGTTACTCGAGAAAGAACCTTCTCATTTGCTGGGTTTATGGTTTCAAATTTCTTGCCACTCTTTGAGGCGACGAATTTGCCATCTATAAATAACTCATATTCTGGTTTGATATCAACAATTGCCGTTGATTCTGGCGCGGGGGCATATTCAAATTTCATCATTAATCCAATGTCACATAATTTCTACCGGAGTACTGGCCATTTTTCATTTTCATACGTTGCATCAATAGGTCGTTCAATAATGCACTAGCTCCAATGCGAAATAGATTTGGATCTAACCACTCTGGACCTGCTGTTTCATTGACTAGAACTAACTGCTTAATCGCATCCTTTGTGGTGCGAATTCCTCCAGCTGGTTTTACCCCAATTCTTTGTCCCGTCATCTGGAAGTAATCACGGACCGCTTCCAACATGACCAAAACAACTGGGGCGGTTGCCGCAGGAGAAACTTTTCCAGTACTGGTTTTAATGAAGTCAGCGCCTGCTGCCATTGCCAAAAAGGAAGCTCGGCGAACATTGTCGTAAGTGACAAGCTCCCCAGTCTCCAAAATGACCTTGAGATGGGCGCGATCACCACAAATTTCCTTAATGCAAACGATTTCAGTAAAAACCTTGCCCAGATTGCCAGATAAGAAAGCACCACGATCAATCACCATATCAATCTCAGTGGCCCCGTTAGCGATTGCATCTTCAGTGTCTTGTTTCTTTACATCCAGACTCGCTCTACCAGATGGGAATGCGGTTGAAACCGCAGCGACTGGAATTTCTTTTCCGCCATTGTTATCTAGATGCTCACGTGCAATCTTCACCATATCGTTGTAAACACAAACAGCGCCAACATGTGGGACTGAGTTATCAGTTGGATCTGGTCTTACAGCTTTTGTACAAAGCGCCTTAACTTTACCTGGAGTGTCTGCACCTTCAAGAGTTGTTAAATCAATCATTGAGATTGCAGTATCTATTGCCCAAAGTTTGCTAGAAGTTTTAATACTTCTAGTTGCAAGCATGGCAGCTCGCGCCTCTGCACCTACTTGATCAACAGGTGAAAGTGTTTTCAAAAAACTCTTAATAGAGCTTTCGCTGCCATCAGTTAGAAGCATTACATAATCCTATCTAGCAAATTTCATCTTGAGAAGTGCGTTTTATTAAGTTTAGAGAGCAAAACAGCCTCTACCCTTGGCTCATGAAGCCGATTCCTTTAATTCTGGACTGTGACCCTGGGCATGATGATGCCTTGGCGATGATTCTTGCCGCACATAACCCAGCCCTCAATTTGCTGGGCATCACAACCGTTTCCGGTAATGGTGGAATTGCCAAAGTAACATTAAATGCAAGACGTGTAGCAACACTGGCAAATATCAAGGTACCGATTGCTGAAGGTGCAGGAAAAGCAATTCTCGGAGCAATCGAAGAGGCCAGTGACATACATGGCGAATCAGCGCTCGATGGTGCAGAACTTCCGGAACCAAAAATTGAATTATCTGCGCTTCATGCCGTTGACTTGATGGCAAAGTTGATTAAGGATCACTCCGAACCAGTGACCCTTGTAGCAACCGGTCCACTTACAAACATCGCATTATTTCTAAAAATGTACCCGCAATTGAAAAATCGCGTTGCCGAGATTGTTTTTATGGGCGGTAGCGCTAGTCGCGGAAACCGCACCCCGTATGCCGAATTCAATATTTGGATGGATCCAGAGGCTGCAGATGTCGTGCTACGAAGTGGTTTGCCTCTGACTATGTGCGGTCTTGATGTAACTCACCAAGCGTTGGTTACTAAAGAGATTTTTACCGCTTTGGAGCAGATGGGTACGCCATTAAGTTCGACCATTATTGGCTTACTGAAATTCTTCGCAAAAACTTATGATGAAGTTTTTGAAATGCCTGATCCGCCTTTGCATGATCCAGTTGCTATCGCGCTACTGATTGATCGAAGCGTCGTGAAGTCTCGACATGTAAATGTTCAGGTTGAACTCAGCGGACCATTAACTCGTGGCGCCACCGTAGTCGATATTTATCAACGCCTTGGCGAACCTGCTAACTGCAATGTCGCTTTGGATTTAGATTTTGATAAGTTCTGGTCGATGATGCTTGAGGCTATTAGCAAAGCTGCAATTAAAGCGTAACCGCTCTTCCTGCAGCTTTATCATTTGCAATCAACTCCCGAAGAGCCTGTACCGCTGTTTCTAGCAAGATATCAAGTGGTGGCATTGGCTCTTTGCCATGAACCATCATCACTCCACCGGCCCGCACTCTCAGCATCGAGGCAATAACAAACAAAGCTGAAGCCTCCATCTCTGAACACAGAGCACCACCTATCTCCCAGGCTCTCCAGCGCTCCAGCAGATCTTTAGCTACTCCCATTCGCTCTGGTTCATGTTGGCCATAGAAAGAATCTTTTGATTGAGTAATTCCGGTTCGAAATTTTGCTCCAGTCTTTTTAGCTGCTGCCTGCAAAGCAAGGACTACATCGATATCAGCGATTGCAGGAAACTCGATTGGCATGTAATGACGAGAGGTACCTTCATCTCGGATAGCAGCTGAAATAACCGCAAGTTCACCTGAGGTAATATCTTTTTGAATATGGCCAGAGGTTCCAACTCTGATAAAGGTGTCGGCGCCACATTTAACAAGCTCTTCTAAAGCGATTGCAGCTGAAGGGCAGCCAATTCCAGTCGAAGTTACCGAGACCGGCACTCCGTCAATTGTTCCGGTGTAGGTCACATACTCTCGATTAGTTGCTACCAGCTTTGGATTGTCAAAGAGCCTTGAAATTGGCTCGCATCGACCTGGATCTCCAGGCAACAAAACATACTTTCCCACATCACCGCGTTGTAGTTGGACGTGATATTGCTTGCCATTGGTTTCCATTATCTGCCCCGTTCTTTATCTATCTTGATTAACTCTTTAACAGATTCAACCGCTGCAACGATTAATCCATCCAAAGGACCAAACTCCCCTTCACCATGCATAGCCATAATTCCACCAGCTCTGGCGCGTAAAATGCTGGAAACCACACAAATAGTGGAGATTTCCATTTCAGAACAGATCGCTCCACCGATCTGCCAAGCTCGCCACAGATCCTTTAGCTCTTCACTTATTGCAGAGCGTTCTGGTTCAACCTCACCGTAAAAAGAGTCTTTAGAATGAGAGATCCCTACTTGATAGCGAACCCCTAATCTATTAACGGCTGTTCGCATCGCAGTAACCACTTCAAGATCGCAGACCGCTGGAAATTCAATCGGCATGTAATGTGATGATGTTCCCTCATGCCTAATTGCGCCGGTAACAATTGCTAAATCATTCGATTTTGTGCCAGGCTGCAAACTGCCAGAGGTTCCAACTCTGATAAAGGTGTCGGCACCGCAGCGATACAACTCTTCAACTGCAATCGCGCTAGAAGGACAACCAATTCCGGTTGAGGTTACGGAAACCTTTTCACCATCGAGCCAACCGGTGTAAGTGACGTACTCTCGGTTTGTCGCAATATGTTTTGCATCCTCCAGATGTGCGGCAATTAAAGGCACTCGACCAGGATCTCCGGGAAGCAAAACATATTTACCCACATCTCCGGGAACGGTATGGGTGTGGTACTGCTTCATTATGCAAGCCTATTCATACGCTCAATAAACAGATCCATAAATTTCTCTACTTCGACCTCCATGGCCACCTTCGCATTTGGTTGCTTTTTTAGCGCCCCATAATGATCAGCGATAGTTTTTGCCTTTGATGTCGGGCTTTGTAGCTCAATTGCTAAGAAATAATCTCGATATGTGACTAGATCTGGAGCAAGCAGAATTGCAGCCGCTAGTGGATCATTAATCGCACAACCCTGGATGCCTTGGTATGCCGCGTGGAACTCCATATAAAAACGGGTTGATTCCTTAATAAAATCAAAGATTGCCGCAGGCGCTTTATTAATTCTAGATAAATGGTCCGTTGTAAATAGGCATTGATAAGTAACATCTAACGGCACCAAGGTGAAATCAATTCCGGCATTTAAAACAATCTCAAAAGCCTCGGGGTCACAAAATACGTTGTACTCAGCTTGCGGGGTAACATTTCCGGGGTAATGAATAGCACCGCCCATTGAAACAATTCTCTTAATCTGTTTTGCAATACCTGGCTGCTTTAAAAGCGCCACGGCAATATTTGTCATTGGACCGACACAAAGTAGCGTGACTTCACCAGGGTTTTCTTCAATCAATCTAATAATCAAATCATGGGCTGGCTCCGATACCGGTTGCAGTTTTGGTTCCGGCAATTGCGCATAACCTAAACCGCCATCACCGTGAGTCTCTTCTGCCACTGACAACTCTTTTACCAGTGGCTCTTGTGCTCCTCTTGCAATCGGCACATGAGTAAGTCCACAAAGCTCAGCAAGCTGTAGTGCGTTTCTTAAACACTTGTCTTGAGAGGTATTACCGTGAGTTACCGTTATAGCCAATAACTCAATCTCAGGTGCAGCGGCAAGCAATAACAATCCCAGCGCATCATCAATTCCTGGATCTGTATCGTAAATTAGCTTTTCAGCCATGATTTATTGTTTCACCTAAAGCTTCATGCTTACCAGCATTAATGCCGATTAAGGAAAGGGTTGTGGCCAACAGGGTCGCACCGGACATGAAGTAGAAGCCGTTCCACCCACCAAAGCGATCCACCAGCATTCCGCTGAATGTACTTCCCATAGTGATTCCAATAGAAAGTGAGGCCCCCAGCAAGGAAAACGCCTCATTTAGGCGGCTAAGCGGCACCAACTCCTTTAGATGGGCATTTGCCGCAATTAAAGCGGGAGCAATTCCAATTCCAGAGAGAATAATGAAATAAATGATGGTGTCGATATCTTGAAAGAAAAGAATTGCACTTGTAGACAAAGTCATAAAAGCCAACGCCAAGCTATAACGAGTAGCGTTTCGTGATTTCCAATGAATTAAACCGTATGCGAGTCCGGCAATAGTGCTGCCAATTGGATAAAGCCCAACCCAAAGGCCGCCCTCTGCCGCTCTTCCACTCTCCTTTGCCACCGCAAGAATTACAACGAAGTTTGATCCAAACAAAAGTCCGAGCGCTACCAAGGATGCAAGAAGTGACTTAACATATTTGATCTTAAGCAATCCACCATGCGGAGTCTTTCGATCTTCATCCTTTGCGTGATCAAACGAGGTAATAGCAAGACCAACCCCACCAATAATAGTAAAAACAATTCCGGCAATCAGAGGTGAGTTAGAGCCATAAAGTGAGAACAAAAACCCCGCTAAGGCAGGTCCAACTACAAAAGCGGTTTCATCTAAAACAGATTCGAGAGAGAGCGCAACGCCTAACTCCCGGTTATCTTTTATTGTTCTGCTCCAGCGGGTTCGGGTATAGCTGCCAAAGCTTGGCATCGTTGCGCCAGATAGAGCTGAGAAAAATAAAAGCAACGGGATAGAACGGGTGCTAAAAAATACAACTCCTAAAATCGAGATGGCGTTGATTGCCGTGATTGGAAGTAGGACAACTCTGGTACCCAAGCGATCTGCAAGCCGGCCAATTCGTGGTCCAACTATCGCGCCACATAAGGTGTAAAAAGATGATGCGATCCCTGCCAACAAGAAGGAGTCCCGCACTGAGGAGATGAGAAAAACTAAAGCGACCGTATTCATTGCTACCGGAATACGACCGATCATTCCGTAGCCAAAAGTTGGAGCTGCGTGGCTATGTTTGATTACATCTCGGTAAGAGGTAAGCAAATTCCGCTCTTTTCTGCCACTGAGTGTTCGGATGAAAAATCCTCTAGAAAGACCCAGTGAAACCGATTGCAGAAATCTACCGATAAAGGCTACCCTCGTCTATAGACCTAAGGGAGTGTTGCTAAATGCGGATTTATTTTGCCGGACCACTTTTTACGCCATACGAAAGAAGTTTCATTGATCAATGCGCAGCTCAACTGCGTAGTGAAGGTTTTGAAGTTTTCGTGCCTCATGAAATTCCATTACCTGATCCGGTAACTGCAAAGTTTATTTTTGAGGTTGACTCAAAAGAGGTAATGAGCGCAAATGCGGTACTAGCTTTGCTAGATGGACCAATGGTTGATGATGGAACAGCAACCGAGATTGGAATCTTCTGGGCGGCTATGCGCTCGGACAAATCCAAAAAGGGAATTGTTGGACTCGTTACCGATACCCGGGTAATACGTGATCGAAACATGATTGATGGCAAAGGTATTAACTTATTTGTTCGCGGCTGCGTTGAAGATGTTGGACAAGTAGTTGATAAATTCGAAAAAGCTTTACCGATCTTAAGACAGTGGAAAGAAGAGCTTTCAGCTCAGGGTTAGTACATAACCGTCTTAGTTAAGTGGTGGGGCCAGTGAGTCGCGTGGTAGGTCTTCCAAAACCTAAAATCTACCTGTGGCATAAGTAAAGGGGTCATGCCAGGTCGGCGTTTATTGATTTCCTCAGTTAGTAATGCGATGCAATATATCGAGCTAGCACGTAGTTCAACTTCAGCATCGCTATCGCGCTTTACCTCTTGAAGATTATTAATCTGATCTTCCAACTCTTTGGCGTACTCAAAAATCCCCATCACACGCAGCCCGACCGGCACTATGTAATCGGCAAAAGCTGTTAGATCGCTGGCATCCTCTAATTTCCAATGTCCACGTGGCGATAAAGCCAGATGCATTCCCCAGATACCCAGTTGGGCTAATTTGAATATTTGAACCTTATTGCCGTGATAATCGCTGACATCATTAAACCTCGGAAACTCAGTGACTAGCCGCTCAAGTAAGCCATTTCCCTGGTCATAAAGCCGCGGCGAACAGGAGCGCACAAAGTTGTGATAGCTGCCTTGATATTTCTCTACCAGAACTCGTCCAACCTCATTGAATATCGCAACACGCTCATCAACCATCGGCATTTGAATGGTGCCGGCAAAAATCGTGTTGAACTGCTCTTTGGTTAGATTTGCTAAGTACTCCCCTGAGAAAAGCGGAATACCTGAATTAATCGCACGGTGCATGCAAGCCAACATTGCCTCACTGTCACACCATCTCTTGCCTTGATAATCAGTTTCAAACTTAACGCCGGTTGTGAAGTCGGTAAAAGCAAAGTTCATAGTGTTAACAACCATTGTGAAATCCATTAGGACATCAGGATCGTTGCCGAAATCAAAGAGCATGGAGCCATCTGGTTTTGGAAACTCTTCATAAGCCATCCAATTAGCCACATCAATCAACTTTTCTTTGTTGATGTGAACTAGTTTTGCATTATTCAAAACCGGTTCAAGGCTTTTTAAGACAGGTGAATTCCAATTTACGGTCACAAATTACTTCTAACTACTCAGCGCCGCGTCGATAAGGCATACCTGCCATAGCGGGCGGCGTTAATCGCTGCGCTAGGAAGGTGAGAACTATCAACGTAGCGAAGTTTGGAAATACTGTTACAAACTCTTGTGGAATTGTGTCTACTTTTTGGTTTACCCAAAGCGCAAACAACGCGATTCCAAAATATGCTCCAGCCGGTTTCCAACTACGAGAAACTGAGTAATAAATAGCCAGCAATAAGGCCACAATTCCGGCTGCCAAAATCAGTGACATAACTGATTCCGCCTGACGCACACGCAGCGCATCGGTAAAGCCGAATAGTAAAGAGCCCGCAAATACGCCACTTGGGCGCCAGTTACCGAAGATAACTGTCGCTAGCCCGATGAAGCCACGTCCGGCAGTTTGTCCCTCGCGATAAACAGATGAGGCGACCAGGGCAAGGTACGCGCCGCCTAGGCTGGCAAGCATTCCAGAAACGGAGATCGCGATGTATCTAGTGCGATAAACGTTGATACCTAATGACTCAGCCGCCATTGGATTTTCGCCAGAGAATCTCATGCGTAATCCAAATTTGCTGCGCCACAAAATCCAAGAGGTAAGCGGAACTAGAAGAAGTAATGCAACCGTGACTACCGATAGATCTCTAGTAATTCCATACAACAACCCAGATATGTTTGATAAGAAGAAGATGTTTTTCTCATCAATACTCTTAAAGAAATCAGCGACAAATGGAATTGTGAAGGATGGCAAGGTTTCAACCGGAGGCGAAACAGTACGATCTCCACCAACCGGCGGGAAATAAATTCCAGAGAGATATCTAGCAGCACCTGCCGCTATCAAGTTGATAGCCAAACCAGAAACCGCCTGATCGATTCCAATCTTCACAGTGAGAATTGCGTGGAAAAATCCGGAAGCTAAACCAAATACCGCAGCCGCCAAAATTCCAACGTATGGTCCATGTAAATAACCAAACCAGGCGGCGGTCCAGGTTCCAACAATCATCATTCCCTCAAGACCGATGTTGATAACGCCAGCTCGTTCAGCCCATAGTCCTCCGAGTCCAGCCATTAATAATGGAATTGCGAAACGCAGAGTTGCGCCCGAGGTTCCAGGAGAGGAAATATCAACTGATCCCGTAATGCTTTCCACCAAAGAGATAATCAGGAACAAACCCGCAATTAAAAGGGTGATTCGAGCTGGGGATTTGAAAAAGGACTTTGCCTTCGCAGTTTTCGTTTCAGTAGACATTACTTGCTCTCCTTAACGTTAGCCGCTTGGTTGCTGACACTCTCTGCATTGACGCTACCGACCGCACGCTGCTGCTGGCGCAAGTTGATGCGGGCGACAACTTCATAGGCGATAACAATTGAGAGAACGATGGTTCCCTGCATAACAATGACAATCTCAGGCGGAACTCCCTCGAACTCAAGCACTGGGGCGGAACGCTCTAAGAAAGACCAAAGAAATGCAGCAAAGAAAATGCCTACTGGATGGTTTCTGCCCAAAAGTGCAAGCGCTAAACCAGTGAAAGCGTAACCAGATGGAAATGCCATGCTGTAAGAGTAGGTTTCAGATAAAAGAGTTCCCATACCTACTAGACCAGCAATAGCTCCAGAAAGAACTGTGGTTATAAAAATCATGCCTGGCGCATTTACACCACTGGCTCGTGCCGCACGGAAAGATAAACCAGTTGCACGAAGATTGAAACCAAAAACCGTTTTATTGAGCATTACCCAATATGCGATACCAACAAATAGCGCAAGGAAAATTACTGAATAAATCTCCCCTTCAAACGCCTTGATAGTTGGCATTTGGCCACTCTGTGGAATCGGCTTGGTCTGAAGATTTTGCGATCCCTCAGGTAGTGAACCTAAAAGATTTGGACTTAGTAAAAAGGCGATGATTGCGGCCGCAATAAAGTTCAACATGATGTTGCTGATAACTTCATTAACTCCACGCTTTACCTTTAAATATCCAGCAATAGCCGCCCACAAACCGCCCGCCAACATTGCGGTCACGATAATGATTAATACATGAAGAATCGGCGGTAAGGAGACCGCAGCACCAACCACGGCGCCAAAAAAGGCACCCATGCGATATTGCCCGTCGATACCGATGTTAAACAACAACATTTTGAAGCCAATTGCCGCTGCAACTCCAGCCATGTAATAAGCGATAGTTTGATTGATTTCCGAAACGAGGTTTCGCGGATCAAATCCATAGGAAACCATCAACTTGAACATCTCAACCGGATCAACACCACGAATCTTGAGAATGATGTAAACGAACAACAAGGAGTTGAGAATCGCAGCGGTTGGAGCGATTGTGCCCCAGAATATGCGGCTTTTTGTCATGCGCTCTTTGCTCCTGTCATTGCTAGACCCAGATCCTCTGGCGTTGTTTTCGCAGGATTTAAAATGGAGACAATCGTTCCGCTGTAAATAACAGCGATGCGATCAGAGAGCGAGAAGAGCTCTTCAAGATCCGCGGTGACTAGAAGAATTCCGGCACCTTTAGATCGAGCCTGCATTAGGTGATCCCAAATAATCGCCTGCGCTCCAACATCAACACCTCGGGTTGGTTGAGCTGCAACAATCAACTTTGGATCTCCGGTTAGCTCGCGCCCCACAATAAATTTCTGTTGGTTACCACCTGATAGCGCGCTGGCCAAAACATTTATTCCAGGAGTTCTAACATCAAACTCATCAACTACTCGCTTTGAATCTTCAATCGCAGCACCTTTATTTACCCAAACACCCTTAGCCATTGGATCTGCAAATTGGTGACCCAATATGCGGTTCTCCCACAATGGTGCTGACATCAACAAACCATCACGTTGACGATCTTGAGGAATGTAGGCCACACCGGCATTTCTAATCTCTCTAGTTAATGTAGTGGCAGCATCGAGACCTAGGACCTGAACTGAGCCAGCTGATGGTTGAGCTAAACCCATAATCAATTCAATTAACTCACTTTGGCCATTGCCTTCAACACCAGCTAGGCCAACAATTTCGCCACCATGTAGTTCAAGATTTACATCATGGAGAATTTCACGTCCATCCGCCCGGGAATAAGCAGCGCTCTTTATACTCAAAATACTCTCGCTACTAACCTTTAACTCACCAGCTTTTGGCTTTGGCAACTCCCCGCCCACCATTAACTCAGCAAGCTCTTTCTTGTTGGTTTCTTTGGGCTTGCGAGTTGCGACTGTGGTTCCTTGGCGCATGATTGTTATGTCATCAGCGATGGAAAGAACTTCATCTAACTTGTGCGAGATAAATAGAACGGTCAGACCGTTTTTAACGAGCTCGCGTAAATTGGCAAACAGCTCATCAACCTCTTGCGGGACTAGAACCGCAGTTGGCTCATCAAGAATCAGAATCTTGGCACCACGAAATAGCACTTTGGCGATTTCAACTCTTTGGCGTTCGCCCACACCTAAATTTGATAATGATTCATCTGGATCAATATCTAAGCCATAATTCTTTGTGATTTCCAAAAGCTTCTTACGGGCTTGATCGTACTTAACAACAAATCCAAATCGTGTGGGCTCGCTACCCAAAATTACATTTTCTAAAACGGTTGCGTTGTCGGCCAACTTAAAATGCTGGTGGACCATGCCGATTCCAAGTTCAATGGCATCTTGTGGCGACTTTAAATTTACTTCACTTCCAAAAACTTTTATCTGTCCCGCATCTGGCCTAATCAAGCCATAAAGCGATTTCATCAGGGTTGATTTACCGGCACCATTCTCGCCGATGATGGCGTGAATTGATCCTTCGCGAACTTGAAGTGAGACGTCTCGGTTTGCAATTACTCCGGGATATTTCTTTTCTATTCCTATTACCTCAAGAACATTTGACATCAAATCTCCCCCTTTAAAACAAGGTGCGCTACTTAATGCAGCGCACCTTGTCTCTACTTACTTATTTGATTTATGCCTTGCTTGGATCTGTTGGAACTTTTACAGCTCCAGACTTGATTTTCGCTGCAAAGGTATTGATTACCTCAACATCGCTACCAAGGTATCCACCGGTTGTTGTGAATCCAACGCCACCCTGCGCATAACCCCAGACCTTTACGCCTGCAGTCTTCTTCTTTGCAAGAGCATCAGCAACGAATGCACGTGTTCCTAGATCAACGCGCTTTAGCATTGAGGTAAGGATTGTGCTCTTGTATGCAGCGTGTGCTGGGTAGGTTGCTTCGTCAGCATCTACACCGATTGACCACTTCTTCAACTCAGAAGCAGCCTTGTGCATACCAGTTCCGGTTCCGCCAGCTGCTGCGTAAACAACATCTGCGCCGTTTTCATACATACCCTTTGCAGCTTCATAACCTTTTGCAGGATCGTTAAATCCTGAGAAGTCAGGGAAGTTGCTGATGTATGTTGATTGAATCTTGATCTTTGGATTAATCGCCTTCGCACCAGCAATGTAGCCAGCTTCGAACTTTGCGATTAGTGGTGTGTTAACGCCACCGATGAATCCAATACGACCGGTCTTGGTTGTCATCGCAGCTGCGAGACCAACAAGATATGAGCCTTCCTCTTCTTTGAAGACGATGCTCTGGACGTTTGGTGCAGTTACAGATGAGTCATCGACGATGCCCCATTGAACCTTTGGGAACTCCTTAGCAACTTTGCCAAGCGCTGTTGCATAGGTGAAACCAACAACCACGATTGGGTTAGCGCCGCGCTTTGCCATAAGGCGAAGACGCTCTGCACGCTGATCATCAGTTGCAGTTGGGCTGTCCTGTGATTCGATTAGCTTGAGAGATTTATTCTTTGCAAGCAATGGTCTAACGCCGATGTACGCAAGCTGGTTAAAGCCTGGAACATCGCGTCCACCCAAGCTGTAAGCAATACCAATTGTTTGTGCTTTCTTCTTGGCTGCTTGAGCTGGAGCTGCTGCGATGAGTCCGGTAAGCACCAAAGCACCAGCAACAACTGATGCTCCAAGCTTGCGGAGGGTTTTCTTCTGCATTCAGATTTCTCCTTAGTAGTAGTAATTAACTGCTTATCGAAGAACTCAAAACATGCTTATCAGCGTTCGTTTTCCTGTAGGGACATGTCGAGCCACAGGACATACGAACAACTAGGTTTGCATCAACCTTGAGTTGCTTAGGGGGAAATTGGTAGCCCTCTTTGATTCGCTCCAAAAGCGTTGCCATAGCAAGCGCTCCTTGAAGATGGGCATCTCGTGAGATGACCGTGAGAGGAGGGTTTACCAAATCTGATAGTTCATGATCATCAAAGCCGATGATCGCCATTTGCTCCGGCACCTTTACTTTGGCCTCTTTTAGCGCCTTTAGTGCACCAATGGTCATTAGATTATTACCAACAAATACTGCAGAAGGTCGCTTCTTTAAATTAAGCAAACTCATCATTGCTTGATAGCCACCTAAAACGGTGAAATCCGATTCCACAAAAAAGTCAGGATTTTTATCAATCTTGCTATCTTTCAAAGCCGCGGAGTAACCCTCGGCTCTTCCCTTACCTGGTGTCGAAGTAACAGGTCCTGCGATGTGAGCGATGTTTGTGTGCCCATGTTCAATTAAATGTTTTGTAGCTAGTAAAGCACCGTGATGATTATCAGCAAGAACGGAGTCGAAGTTTTTCATCTTGCTGATTACGCGGTCTACAAAAACCACAGGAAAAGTTTTAGCTTCAATCTCTGAAATTGCTGGAGAGTTTTCTTTAGATGGAACGTAAATCAAACCATCGACTCGACCTACCAAACGACGTATAGCGGCCTCTTCTTTTTCCGGATCATCGCCAGTTGAAATCAACTGCAACATGTAATCATCGCCGGCTGCAACCTCTGCGCCACGAACAATGGCAGCGAAAAATGGATTAGTAATGTCCGGAACAATGACAGCGACCATGCCGGTCTTGCCCGACTTCAAATTGCGGGCCATGATGTTAGGGCGGTAATTCAACTCTTTAATCGCTCGCTTAATTAATTCAGAGTTCCTAACCTTGAAGCCACTTAGATATCGGGAGACAGTTGATTCAGATACGCCAACTTTCTTGGCTACATCTGAAATTGTCGCGTTGGACATTGGGCTCCCATTTATTTCTAAAAACGATTGCAGATAACTTATCGCTTGGAGTATCGTCCCGTCTAGAACCCTCCGCGCAGAGAAAAGTGGTGTCATGTCACAAGCAAGGACCGCAACCAGTCCGCTAGGAACTCAGCCTGAGATAGTGGTTGTGGGCAGCACCATGATCGACATGATTGCCTATACAAAGAAAGTTCCAGACGCTGGCGAGACTGTGATAGGTGACTCATTCTCACTCGGATTTGGCGGCAAGGGCGCTAATCAAGCGGTGATGGCCAGCCGTATGGGCGCCAAGGTCTACATGGTTAACACCTTGGGCGATGACGTATTTGGTGACACTACGCTTAAAAACTTTCAAGAGCAAGGAATAGATACAACCTTTGTGGCGCGAGCATCTGGCGCTAGTGGAGTTGCACCGATTTGGGTCGAGCCAAATGGCACCAATCGAATTATCTGCGTTCCAGGAGCTAACAATTCGATGACTGAACAACAGGCAGAAAATGCAATCACCGCTTTAAGCAACGCAAAGGTTGTGATTGGGCAATTAGAGATTCCGCAAGCAGTAACTATTGCGGCATTTCGTAAAGCACGAGAGTTTGGAATAACCACAATTCTCAATCCCGCACCTTTTGCGCCTCTATCAGATGAATTAGTCGCTATGAGTGACTGGATAATTCCAAATGAAACAGAGTTTGCTGGTTTGAATCCAGAAGGAAATTTGTCAGAAAGTGATGAAGAGATTTTGAAAGTTGCCAAGGCGTTAGGTTGTCGATTTGTAGTGACGCTGGGTGAAAAAGGTGCGGCCTACACCGATCAGGATCACAGCAAGGTAGTGAGAGTCTCTGCTCCGAAAGTTAATGCAATTGATACAACTGGGGCGGGCGACTCTTTCGTTGGTTCATTTGCCTTTGGTTTAGCCACCGGTTTTGAAATTGAAAAGGCGGTAAAGCTTGGATGTGCCTGCGCTTCAGATAGCGTCACCAAACTTGGAACTCAATCCTCATATCCCAGCAAAGAAGCTGCCGCTTCCCTGCTGAAAAGTATTTCTTAAATCTATTTCGCTAAATAACGCTTGATTTCAGCGTTTATTCTGCTTCGCAATGTGTTGCTGTTGTTCGCCAGGGTGAATTCAATTCCTTTGTTTTTCAAGCCATATTCTCGACCGTAAATTCCCTGCTCCTCATTCAAAATATCAATAATTGATCGATCCTCAAGAGCCGCGGCCACCAGTTGGCTAATTGGGCGCTCTAGATTCTTATTGATTGTAGCCAGAATTACCGATCTGGTCGCCATCAAATCAGCAAAGTATTGATCTGGGCGTTCCACGATTAGCTTCACCTTTTTTGCATAACTTTCTAAAACCGTAGCAATAACTGTCGCATCACCATCCCACGTGGAGTAAGCGATATCAACCTGGCTGAGACCATTTTTTAAATTTCCAACACTGTCTGGATAATCAATATTTACCACTTTGATTTTTCGGGAGATTGCCCGAGCACCTTTGGTATAGCTCGCTAACAACTCGGCATCACTTCCAATAAATCCAACTGATTTCCTTTTAGAGCTCAATGCGGCGATTAAGCCAGCAACGTAGGCACCTTGATCCTCTCGAAAATAGATATTCGAGATATTCATTTGTGCCAAAGCTTTGTCATTAATGATGGCGAATTGAGTTTCTGGATACTCCATGGAAACCCTTCTTATGGTTTCGCGATAACCGGCGCCCACTGCGATGATTAAGGTATATCCATTTTGAGCTAGAAAACGTAATCTATTGAGTCGATCGACCGCCGTACCGTTAGTAGGAACCTCTCTCACAAATGGTTCAACCAATCCATTACGTTTCTTGGCATTAGTAAGAGCGGCGTTTACCGCGTCGTTAAATGAGTTGTCACCAAGAAATCCGATGTCATAGGCCACCGCAATTTTGGGTTGCACAGTCTCTGCATTTACCTGAGCTGGCGCAGCAGCAAATGTAGAGACAACAAACACAAGCGCTGCAAATAACGCCTTTGTTTTCACGCTAACTCGCTATCGGCGAGGTGGGACTAATCCCAATGCGTTATAAGTATTAGCTAACGTTTGACCAGCCACGGCTCGAGCTTTTTCACTTCCTACCGCTAACAAATCAAGCAAAGCTTTTTCATCGGCCAATAACTCTTGAGTTTTTTGGCGCACCGGAGCGAAATATGACGTAACAACCTCAGCCACCGCACCCTTAAAGTCGCCATAACCTTTGCCGGCAAACTCATTTTCAAGTTCTTTAATGGTTTTACCGCTTAAGGCCGAGTGGATTGTTAGTAGATTTGAGATGCCTGGTTTGTTTTTCTCATCAAATACAACTTCTTTTCCAGCGTCTGTGACCGCACTCTTAATCTTCTTAACATTTACATCAGAGCTATCGAGAATATCTATCACACCAGCGTTAGAGGCCGCTGATTTACTCATCTTTGCGGTGGGATCCTGTAAATCATTGATTTTGGCGGCGCTCTTCAAAATGTAAGCCTCTGGAATAACAAAGGTGTTACCAAAGCGGGAATTAAAGCGCTGGCCTAAATCCCGGGTTAATTCAATGTGCTGACGTTGATCTTCTCCAACCGGAACCAAATTTGCTTGATAAAGCATGATGTCTGCGGCCTGCAAAATTGGGTAGGTAAACAAACCCACGACCGTGCGATCAGCACCGCTCTTTTGCGACTTATCTTTGAATTGCGTCATTCGACTAGCTTCGCCAAATCCAGCTAAGCATTCGAACACCCAACCAAGTTGGTTATGTTCAGGAACATGGGATTGAATAAACAAGGTGCACTTATTTGGATCAAGTCCAAGTGCAATCAACTGCGCTGCTGCAACCAAGGTGCGTTTGCGAAGTAATGCTGGTTCGGTCTCCACTGTTAGCGCATGCAAATCAACAACACAGTAAAACGCATCATGATTTTCCTGTAGTTCTACCCACTGCCTGACCGCACCGAGATAGTTGCCTAGGTGAAAGGATTCAGCGGTTGGTTGAATTCCAGAGAGCACTCGCTTCATGGGGCTATCTTCTCAATTCTCGGTCGGTTCCGGTTGTTGATTCATTCGAGAGAGAAGTAATGTTCCAACTCTCTTGCCCTCCATGCTCAAAATCGTCATGCGGGCACCCTCCAAATGGATTACATCATTTACCGTTGGGATTCGACCTAAAGAATGCATAACAAATCCACTGAGCGTTTCATACGGCCCCTCTGGGACCTCGAATCCGGTTTGCTCCGCTAAATCCTCCAGCGAAATCAAGCCATCAATTTCATAATCGCCGGTACGACTTTGGTTGGAAACCTCAGCGGTTTGATCATCGTATTCATCATGAATATCGCCGATCAGGGTCTCGACTAGATCCTCCAAAGTGACAATTCCATCGGTTCCGCCATATTCATCCAAAACGATTGCTATTTGCTGTCTTTGCGTGCGCATTTCCGAAAGGGCAGGAAGAACACCCTTGGTTCCGGGCAAGAAAACAATGTCACGCACCAGGCTCATGATTGATTTCGAAGTTCCAACAACCTCTGGATCCATTAAATCTCGAACGTGAATAAATCCAATTACTTCATCGCTAGTACCGCGAACAACTGGGTATCTTGAGTGAGATTTTTCCACGGCAATTCTTGTGGCATCTACAACGGTCATATTTCCGTCTAGGAAATCTACTTCGGTGCGCGGCACCATGACCTCATGAACTTGACGTTCGCTCGCATTGAAAACCTCTTCCACAATGTCGCGCTCTTCTTCGGTTAGCGCCTTGTGGCCGGTAACAAGATCTACTAGCTCCTCTTCTGAAATGTCTTCCCTAGAAGCTTTTGGATCTACACCAAATAACTTTAAAACCAAATCAGAGGAATGTGAGAGCAGCCAAATCAAAGGGCGGAAAAATCGCGCTGTTATAGAAACCGGGGTAGCTACAAACAACGCAATCTTTTCTGAGGAGTGAAGCGCTAGTCTCTTAGGAACTAATTCGCCGAACACCAGAGAGAAATAGGCAATTATTAAAGTTAATCCAATCAACGAGATCGTTTCACTGACGCCTTGACTTAAGCCAGCATCAATCAATCGTGGAATTACATAATTTCCAAGTCGCTCCGCACCAAAAGCCGCTGAGAGAAATCCGCTCAAGGTAACGCCAACCTGCACCGCAGCTAAGAAACGGTTTGGATGTGCGGTCAGAGCTGCTACTCGGGCTCCGCGCTTGCCCCGCTCTGCTAGAGCTTTGACCTGACCTTCACGTAATGAGATCAGCGCAATTTCAGCCGCCACGAAAATCGAGGCCAAGAGGATAAAGAATGTTACGACCCCAAGATCAAAAAGGAGTCCGCCCAAGTTGAAGGATTGCTCCAAGGCAGCAGCTGGGGTTGTTATAGAGGTGGCACCATCAGGGTCCATAAGGTGGCTAAGGGTATAAGAGGGTGTGCCAAGTAGTCTAAAAAACATGGTCTAGCCTCTTCCCTCACGCTCATCTCACGCGTAGCCTTCGCGCATCCACGCACCGCGTGGACTTACTTCATCCAACGGACCGTCGGGCACGTACCTGCCCGGAGAAGGAAGAGAAAAATGGCATCAGTTGTATTTAAGGATGCATCCCGCATCTATCCAGGAACCACAACCCCTGCAGTCGACAAGTTAAATCTCACGGTTAATGATGGTGAGTTTCTAGTTCTTGTTGGACCATCAGGTTGCGGAAAATCAACATCACTTCGCATGCTTGCCGGACTTGAGGAAATTGATAACGGCGCAATTTTTATCGGCGATCGTGATGTAACAAATGTTGCACCAAAGGATCGCGACATCGCGATGGTGTTTCAGTCATACGCGCTATATCCGCATATGACAGTTGCCGAAAACATGGGATTCGCTTTGAAGATTGCCGGCGTTGCAAAAGAAGAACGTGATCGCCGAGTTCTTGAAGCGGCAAAACTTCTTGATCTTGAACCATATCTAGAGCGCAAGCCAAAAGCACTTTCCGGTGGACAGCGTCAGCGCGTTGCTATGGGTCGCGCGATTGTTCGCGAACCACAGGTGTTCTTGATGGATGAACCTCTTTCTAACCTTGATGCGAAATTACGTGTGGCAACCCGTACTCAAATCGCAGCGCTACAACGTCGTCTTGGAATTACCACTGTTTATGTAACACATGATCAGGTTGAAGCTATGACCATGGGTGATCGTGTAGCGGTTCTTAAGGATGGCCTACTACAACAGGTAGATACCCCAAGAAATCTTTATGACAATCCAGCAAATGCATTCGTAGCTGGCTTTATTGGCTCACCTGCCATGAACCTACTTATTGCTCCAGTTTCAGGTGGCAAAGCTAAGTTGGGCGGACTAGATGTTGATGTTCCAGCCTCTGCTGGTTCATCAGTAATTGTAGGTATCCGTCCAGAAGGCTTCACGCCAGCATCTAAAGGCTTTGATATTCAGGTTGAAGTTGTTGAAGAGCTTGGCGCAGATGCATTCGTTTATGGAAAACCTGCTGATTCTGCACTCAAATTCGCGAACGCTTCTGATGAAGGCGCACAGGTAATCGTGCGTTGGGATCCAAAAAACCCTCCAAAGTCAGGTCAAACCGTTACCGTTTCAGCAAAATCAGATGCGGTTCACCTATTCAACGTGGCAGATGGCAGCCGCTTAAAGTAATTAGAGATAGAAAAAAGCCCCCGATTTTCGGGGGCTTTTTTGTTTTAAGAGTTTCTTCTTACTTCATTGCCTTCTGTAGATTTTCATCAATAGCAGATAGGAACTCCTGGGTGTTTAACCAAGGAGCATCTTCACTGATTAGCAACGCTAGATCCTTTGTCATCTTTCCGCTTTCAACGGTTTCGATACAAACTCGCTCAAGTGTTGCTGCAAACTTTGCCAGCTCTGGAGTGTTATCCAACTTGGCGCGGTGTTGTAGTCCTTGAGTCCAAGCGAAGATTGAAGCGATTGGATTTGTTGATGTTGCTTTGCCAGCTTGGTGATCACGGTAGTGACGAGTAACAGTTCCGTGAGCCGCTTCTGCTTCAACAGTGCGTCCATCTGGAGACATCAATACTGAGGTCATTAAACCAAGTGAGCCGTAACCCTGAGCGACGGTGTCAGATTGCACATCGCCGTCATAGTTCTTACAGGCCCAGATATATCCACCTTCCCAACGCAAAGATGTTGCAACCATGTCATCAATTAGACGGTGGTCATACTCCAAGCCCAACTTGTCGAACTCTGATTTGAATTCATTTTCAAAGATTTCGGCAAAGATATCTTTGAAGCGTCCGTCGTAAGCTTTAAGAATTGTGTTCTTAGTTGATAGATAAACCGGATACTTGCGAGCAATTCCATAGTTAAATGATGCACGGGCAAAATCACGGATCGAGTCATCCAAGTTGTACATAGCCATCGCTACGCCAGAGCTCTTGAAATCAAAAACATTGAACTCCATTGGAGCAGAGCCATCTTCTGGGGTGAAGGTAACGGTTAGCTTTCCAGCACCTGGAACGCGGAAATCTGTGGCACGGTACTGATCACCAAATGCATGACGGCCAATGACAATTGGTTTGCTCCAGTGCGGAACCAACCTTGGAACATTCTTGATAATGATTGGTTCACGGAAGATAACTCCGCCGAGAATGTTGCGGATAGTTCCGTTAGGAGATTTCCACATTTGCTTCAAACCAAACTCTTTTACGCGAGCTTCGTCAGGGGTGATGGTTGCGCACTTAACACCAACGCCATGTTTTTGGATGGCATGAGCGGAATCGATTGTCACCTGATCATTTGTGGCATCGCGATGCTGAATTCCAAGGTCGTAATACTCAAGATTGATATCTAGGTACGGAAGGATTAACTGCTTTTTGATGAAATCCCAGATGATTCGGGTCATTTCATCGCCGTCTAACTCGACGACCGTTCCTTGTACTTTGATCTTGCTCATCCACGTACCTTTCTTGATTAGCGCTTTTTATAGATCCTTAACATCTGCTTGTTTTGCCCGAACCGCCTCTGCAGCTACCTTCAACTCTGCAAGTTCAGATTCAGTTAGATTTCCAGCAACAACTTTCTTTACACCAGTGCGTCCGATCTCAGCTTCGACGCCCAAATAGACACCTGAGATTCCATATTCGCCATCAACCCAGGCGCAAACTGGCATTACCTCACCAGTATCTTGAATTACTGCACGTGCCATGCGAGCTGCCGCAGCTGAAGGAGCGTAGTAAGCAGATCCGGTCTTTAGTAGCGCAACTACCTCAGCGCCACCATTGCGGGTGCGAGTTACCAACTCTTCAATTTCTGCCGCGCTTAACTTCTCTGAAAGTGGCTTTCCATCTACGGTGCAACGACTTGGAACTGGAACCATAGTGTCACCATGGCTACCCAAAGTTAAAGTTTTTACCGAAGCGACTGGAACATTTAGTTTTTCCGCAACAAAGTGGGTAAAGCGAGCGGTATCTAACATGCCAGCTTGTCCCATAACACGATGGTGCGGGAACTTAGATGCGATTTGAGCTAAAGCTGTCATTTCATCAAGTGGATTTGAAACCACAATCAAAACCGCGTTTGGAGAATGTTTGGCAATATTCTCAGCAACACCACGAACGATTCCGGCATTCACGCCAATTAAATCCATTCGGCTCATGCCAGGCTTGCGTGGCAATCCTGCGGTAATTACAACAACATCAGAGTTTGCGGTTGCTTCATAACCTTGACCATCAGCGGTTGTGGTTGCACCAACAACCTTTGTTTCAAAACCTTCGATAGATCTTGATTGATTAATATCAAGAGCTAAACCTTCTGGCTTTCCCTCAACGATGTCGGTTAAGACAACGGTTTCAAAAATGTCATATTCGGCAAGGCGCAAAGCGGTGGTTGAACCATAAAAGCCAGCGCCAACAACGGTAACTTTTCCAGATCTGCTCATGGCGCGAAACCTACCTTCTAGCGTCGGGGTAGCGCCAATGCAATTGTTATGAGGGACACAAATAAGGCGACCGGGATGACTATTTCGATGGTTCGCTTCTGCCTGATGTCAGGAGCCAGAAAAAAGCCCAGCGCCGCCGCAATGGTCAACGCCCCTACTCTTACCGAGAACAAGATGCCAATCATCACGCCAGTGGCGGCAATTAAATAAGCGAGGTTTTTAACTTTCATCTAAGCAGATTCCGCAATTTCAATGATGTTGCGCAACAACATGGCTCGAGTCATTGGACCAACCCCACCGGGCATCGGTGAAATAGCGGCAGCAATTTCAGCCACATTGGGATGGACATCGCCCTGTAGTCCTTGCTCGGTCCTGGTAATTCCTACATCAATTACAACTGAGCCAGGTTTAATAATGTCTTTAGTTACAAAATGGGCTTTACCAACAGCTGCAATTACTACATCAGAATTCTTTATGTGTGCATTCATATCTTTTGAACCGGTGTGCAAAATAGTAACGGTGGCGTTAACCTCGCGAGCGCTTAACATCAAGCCTAAAGGTCTGCCTACTGTTGTACCGCGGCCAATAATCGCAACATCCTTGCCGGAAAGTGAAATGTTATTGCGGTTTAGAAGTTCGATGATGCCACTTGGGGTACAAGGTCGTGGCGCTTTTTGATTCAAAACCAGGCGACCAAGATTTATTGGATGTAACCCATCAGCATCTTTATCAGGATCTATAGCCTCAAGAATTTTGTTAGTTTCTATTCCTTCTGGCAACGGCAACTGAACAATGTATCCCGTACATTCTTTGGCATTGTTTAAATCCGAAATAGCTTTTAGAACATCTGATTGAGAGGCTGTCGCTGGGAGATCAATTCTTATGGAGTTGATGCCAACTTGCGCACAATCTCGATGTTTACCGTTAACGTAAGAGTGAGAGCCCGGGTCATCCCCCACCAGAATCGTTCCTAAGCCCGGCTTAACTTTGAGATTTTTTAACTTGTCTGCGAGCTCAGATTTAATTGTCTCTGCGCATGCTTTACCGTTGAGAATCTGCGCAGGTGACATGGCGGTAATTTTAGTGTGAGAAATGACGAACGCCGGTCAGATACATCGTTATTCCAGCCGATTGTGCAGCCTGTATTACCGCTTCATCCTTCAAGCTTCCGCCTGGTTGGACTATCGCGCTTACACCGGCAGCTGCTAGCTCATGAACTCCATCTGGAAATGGGAAAAAGGCATCACTTGCCGCAACGCTATTTGCCAATTTTCCTGGTGAATATTGATTGGCTCTCCAAATCGCAAGCTTTGCTGCATCTATCCGACTTACGCTTCCAGCTCCAATACCAACTGCGGTGATTTCCTCGCCTTTTGATTTACCTACAATCACAATCGCATTACTGCGGGCCGCTGCCGCCGCATGCCAAGCAAATAGCAATTCTTGTCGTGTTTCTGAATCTACAGGCGAACCAGAAACCAACTTCCAGTTATTGAAATCATCTCCGCCATTATTCAAATCATCAGCCGACTGAATCAAGTAGCCATTTCGAATCGAACGAATTTGGGTTTTGTTTGTGGAGTTTGGGTTTAGCTTTACTACTCTGAGATTTGATTTAGTTGCAAAAACTTTTAAAGCCTCACCAGTGAAATCAGGGGCTGCTACTACCTCAACAAAGTTCTTAATCAGTGCTGAAGCGAATTGCCCATTAACAACATGGGTTGTTGCTATTACGCCACCAAATGCCGAGATCGGATCACAACTCCAAGCTGCATTTAGGGCGGTCAAGGCATCAGGTGATTTAGAAATTCCGGAGGGGATTCCATGTTTAACGATGGCTACAGAATCTTCGCAAAAAGATGCGGCGCGCCAAGCTGCATCCAAATCTAGATAGTTGTTGTAAGACATAGCTTTGCCTTGCAGTACCTCATCAAGATGCGAGGCAATCAATGCACCACTTTGTTGTGAATTTTCTCCGTACCGCAATTCAAAGCCCCGCTCTTTTAACAACGCAAAGTCATACTCCGCGGTCAATAACAAAGCGGCAAAGGCCCACTTTTGGCGCTGTTCTAACGAGGTGCCAACATCAAGAGAGGCAACAAGCTCAGGGTATTGATTTGGATTTGTGATGACGGAAACGTGTGCGCAATTCTTTGCGGCGGCACGTGTTAAAGCGGGACCGCCAATATCAAACCCCGAGGTCGGATAAAGATTTATTATCAATAAATCAATCGGCCCCAGCACCTTTAACTCCGCCAGTTGAGTTGGATCATCCTGATCGGCCAGTAAAGCGCCGTGAATTACTGGGTGAAGCGTTTTAACTTTTCCACCCAAAATCTCCGGAGCTCCTGTTATCTCCGTGACGGTTCGAACTTGAATTCCCGATTCTCGAAGCGTTGCCGCGGTGCCGTCGCTAGAAATGATTTCAATATCGCGATTTATCAACTCTTTAGCTAAATCAACAATGCCAGATTTATCTGATACTGAAATCAGCGCTCTAGATATTTTTTTGTTTTGCATTCCGCGCCTCGTTGATTGATTTTTTTATCTTTGGAATCGCCAAACAAACTCCAATTCCAACTGCAAACTCTAGAGTTACCAATATAGGCATTAGCCACCATTGCGGCCCTACCGAAGATAGGTTACTAGACAATAACTCGCCGCTAGAGGCACGTGCTGCAATTAAAGTTAAGGCGAATAGAAATCCGCTGGCGGCAATAAAGAAACGTTTTTGCTCGGTGGTATCAGAATAGGTTGCCACTCCATACCTTGCGGCTACGTAACCAACCAACACCAAAATCGCAACCGTTATTGAACTAATTGGATAAGTATTAACCGGTAAACCACCCAAGAGTGGAATCGCTGGGATTTCATCGATGCGATGCACAAATGGATTAAGCCAAGTTCCCTGACCAATTACAACTCCACTACCTGCCATATAACTCAAAGCTGATACCGCAAAGTTTGGTAAATAAAGAATTTGAACTGCAAGGAAAGCTAATCCACCAAAGAAGCCAGGCTCTATAACCCGGGTTAAATCTAAAACCGTTGGGAAGTGCCAAATTAGTGAAATCGTAAATATCAATCCGCCGCAGGCAATCAAAGCAACCAGAGAAATCCAAGCCACTCTAAATCCACGTTGCCAAGGAAATTGCAGGCCATGTTCAGGAAGTAAATCGCTGGCTATAAATCCGGCAATTGCAGCCACTCCAAACAGGAATGGAAAAACAATGTAAATCGGCGTATTAACAGTGGTGCCTAAAGCAAAGACTGAAATAAGTGTTCCGACCGCAGCATAGGAAAAAGCTAAGGAGATTACATAGCTACGTCTTTCTAAAATTGTTTGGGCATCAAAATTGGAAACTATTCGTTTGTAAGCGCTGCGAATAGCAAAAAATGGTATGAGCAAAGCGCCGATTGGAAAGAAAGTTAGGTTTCCAGATATTGCATTGTTGGAAAGTGAAAGATCTAAAGGCACGTGGTGCGCAATTAGAAAAAACCAAATTGCCGCCCGCAAGGGATCAGCGGTATTTCCAGTTGAACTTCCCGCAGTTGCCCAAGTTACAAGTGAGATAAAAGCAAGCGGCAGCAGGATCAGGGTGATACTTCGCACTGCTTGCTGAAATGCAACAAGCAGGGTTCGGGTCATGAAACTAAGTTAGCCCTTAGTTGCGTTTAAAACTGCGCGCAACAGGTTTGCGGTCTCACTTGGTGTCTTTCCGACCTTAACTCCAGCGGCCTCAAGCGCAACCTTTTTCGCCTCAGCGGTTCCAGAGGAACCAGAAACGATCGCACCAGCATGCCCCATAGTTTTACCTTCCGGAGCGGTAAAGCCAGCAACATAACCAACGACTGGTTTTGTTACATACTCCTTAATGAATGCTGCGGCACGCTCTTCAGCATCGCCACCGATCTCACCGATCATCACAATTGCTTCAGTATCTGGATCATCTTGAAATGCCTTCAAGCAATCAATGTGTGTGGTTCCGATGATTGGATCTCCACCGATACCAACTGCGGTTGTGAATCCAATATCTCGAAGTTCATACATCATTTGATAGGTAAGGGTTCCTGACTTGGAAACCAATCCAATTTTTCCTGGACCAGTAATGTCAGATGGAGTAATTCCAATATTTGATTTGCCTGGGCTAATCAAACCTGGACAGTTTGGACCAATAATTCTGGACTTGCCCACCTTTTGGGCATGAGCCCAGAAGCTTGCGGTGTCATGAACTGGAATTCCCTCAGTAATAACCACAACTAATGGCACATGTGCATCAATCGCATCAATCACTGCGCTCTTAGCAAACTTTGGCGGAACGAAAATTACTGATGCCGTTGCACCTGTTGCAGCTACCGCTTCAGATACGGAGTTGAAAACCGGTAACGATTTACCTTCAATCTCGACTACTTGGCCACCTTTTCCTGGCGTTACTCCGCCAACAATCTTGGTGCCGCTAGCAATCATGCGACGGGTGTGCTTGGTTCCTTCTGAACCTGTCATACCTTGAACAATTACTTTGGTGTTCTCATCTAGAAAAATCGCCATGATTACTTCGCCGCCAATTCTGCAGCTTTTGCGGCTGCTCCATCCATAGTGTCTAGTTGCTGTACGAGTGGATGATTTGCTTCATTAAGAATGCGTCGCCCCTCAAGAACATTGTTGCCATCAAGGCGAACCACAATCGGTTTTGTGGCTTTATCACCTAACATTGCGAGCGCTTGAACAATTCCATTAGCGACAGCATCGCAAGCGGTAATTCCACCAAATACGTTTACAAATACCGATTTAACAGCTGGATCACCCAAAATAATGGAAAGTCCATCAGCCATAACTTGAGCTGAGGCTCCACCACCAATATCAAGGAAGTTAGCTGGCTTTACTCCCCCAAACTTCTCGCCCGCATATGCCACAACATCTAGTGTGCTCATAACCAAACCAGCGCCGTTACCGATGACGCCAACTTCGCCATCTAATTTCACATAATTCAAATCTTTTTCTTTTGCCAACGCTTCAAGTGGGTTGGTAGCGGCATGATCAATTAGTGATTCATGATCAGGGTGACGGAAAGCCGCATTGTCATCCAAAGTAACTTTTCCATCCAAGGCAATGATGCGGCCATCATTGGTTTTTACTAGAGGATTTACCTCAACCAAGGTGGCATCTGAATCTTTGAAGGTCTTCCAAAGTGTCACCAAAACATCAGCGACCGCTTTTTCTACCTCGGAGGGAAATCCACCCTTTCGAACAATGTCTAGCGCTAACTCTGATGAAATACCTTGGTTTGGATCAACATGAACTTTGGCCAATTTCTCCGGGGTTTTGTGGGCAACCTCTTCGATATCCATTCCACCCGATACCGATGCCATAACTAAAAAGCTACGAGCTGCACGGTCTAAAAGAATTGCTAAGTAATACTCGCTCTCGATTGGCGCTGCGCCAGCAATCATCACTTTATGAACGGTGTGACCTTTGATATCCATTCCTAAAATGGCTTTCGCTTTTTCAAATGCATCCGCAGGATTTTCTGCCAACTTAACGCCGCCAGCTTTTCCGCGGCCGCCAATTTTTACCTGTGCCTTAACTACAACCTTGCCACCGATTTTCTCGGCCGCTTTTTGAGCCTCTTCTGGGGTCGTGGCTACCGCTCCAGCTAAAACTGGAACGCCATTGGCTTCAAATAAATCCCGTGCTTGATACTCAAAAAGGTCCATGGGTCATAACTTATCGACTGGCGCATATCGGAGCAACAAACGCTTATCTCCATAGCTACCAAAGTTGATTGTCGCCTCTGCTTTGTCCCCTTCTCCTGAGACTGCAATCACAGTTCCGAGGCCAAAGGTGTCATGACTTACTCGATCGCCAACTGCAAGCTGTAAACCTTTAGATTGTTTGCCAGTTGCTTTTGGTAACGGCGGAGGAGTGAATTTTTTACGAGTGATAGGTGGTGAAGAAAAACCACTTTCACTCTTATTCCAATCAATCAGTGATTCCGGTATTTCATCTAAAAATCTTGAAGGTGGGTTGTAATTTGGTGCGCCCCAGGAGGATCGATATTCCGAACGGGATAAATAAAGTCTCTCGCGTGCTCTAGTTAAACCAACATAAGCTAATCGACGCTCTTCCTCTAATTCTTTTTTCTCCCCCATAGTTCGAGAGTGAGGAAATACCCCCTCCTCCATTCCCGTCAAAAATACGGTTGGGAACTCCAAGCCTTTCGCAGTATGCAAAGTCATTAAAGTTACGACGCCGCCATGATCTTCTCCTTCTGGAATTTCATCGGCATCGGCAACTAAAGCAACATCTTCTAGAAAACCAGCTAAAGAGATCTCTTCGCCTTCATCAACTTCGCGCTCCTGATACTCCTCAGCAACGGCGACTAACTCCTCTAAGTTTTCAACTCTAACTTCATCCTGGGGATCATGGCTTTCTCTTAATTCATCAAGTAATCCTGATTGTTCTAGCGCGGCCGCAGCAATAGTTGAGGGCAAGGTTCTTGCCTCTAACAAAACTCGAAGTTTGTTTATCAAGGCCACAAATTGCGAGATGGAAGTTGAGGTTTTTGGGGTTAAGCCCGCTTCACTTGCTCGATTGAGCGATTGCCAAAAGGAAATTCCCTCTTTTTTCGCTAGCTCCTCCAAGTTTTCAATTGCACGATCGCCGATTCCGCGTTTTGGAGTATTGATGATTCGGCGCATCGAAACTTCATCATCGGGATTAACAATCACTCGTAAATAAGCTAATAAATCCTTTACCTCTTTGCGTTCGTAGAAGCGCACTCCACCAACAACTTTGTAAGGGATCGTGGCCCGCATGAAGACCTCTTCAAAAACACGGGACTGCGCATTTGTCCGGTAAAAAATCGCGGTATCTCCAAAGTTTGAAATCCCCTCGCGCTGCAAGCGATAAAGCTCATCGCGGACAAACTCCGCTTCGTGATGCTCATTTTCAGCGACAAAACCAATTAACTTTGCTCCACTTCCCGCATCAGACCAAAGATTTTTCTCTTTGCGGGACTCATTTAGCGAGATAACAGCATTAGCTGCACTCAAAATATTCTGGGTGGAGCGGTAGTTTTGCTCAAGCAGCACAGTTGTTGCATCTGGATAATCTTCTTCAAAATCCATGATGTTGCGGATGGTCGCACCGCGAAAACCATAAATTGATTGATCCGCATCTCCAACAACACAAAGTTGAGCTGCGGGTAAGCCTTCAAGATCTGAGCCAACCAACTCTCTAATCAAAATGTATTGCGCATGGTTTGTATCTTGATACTCATCAACCAAAATATGTTTGAATCGATGGCGATAGCGCGCGCGGGCCTCGGGAAATCTTTGAAGTACCTCGACCGTCTTCATAATCAAATCATCAAAATCCATCGCATTAGCGGCGGTTAATCTCTGTTGGTAAATCGCATAGACCTCAGCGACAACCTCTTCAAAGCTATTTTGAGTTGCGTTTCGATAATCCGCCGGGCCAAGCAGCTCATTTTTGGCGTTTGAAATAACCGAAGCAACTCCGCGCGGTGCATAACGTTTTGGGTCTAAATTCAAATCTCGCATGACCAAGGTAATCAAACGCAAACTATCTGCTTGATCGTAAATAGAAAATGTGGTGGAAAAACCTAATCGCACCGCCTCTTGGCGCAGGATTCGAACACATGCTGAGTGAAAAGTAGAAACCCACATTAACTTGGCCCGGTTACCGACCAACTCTGAAACTCGCTCCTTCATTTCGCCCGCGGCTTTATTGGTAAAGGTAATCGCTAAGATTTCATAGGGTTGAACATCACGTGCGGCCATCAGATAAGCAATACGGCGGGTTAAAACTCTTGTTTTTCCAGAGCCTGCACCTGCAACCACCAATAAAGGACCACCGAAATGAGTTACAGCGGTTTGTTGTTGGGGGTTCAAACCAGAAAGTAATGCCTCTGTTATGCGCTCCGCCATGCCGGCAAGTCTAGGATAGCCCGGTGACTCCATTGAACGATGATGAAATAAAGCGCGTATTAGTAGTTATGGCCCATCCAGATGATTGCGATTTTGGAGCCGGCGGCACGATTGCACAATGGACCGCAAAAGGAATTGAAGTCTCATATTGCATCATCACCAATGGCGACCAAGGTGGAGAGGAATCAGGAATCCCACTGGAAGAGATGGCCCAGGTGCGTCAAAAAGAGCAACGCGATGCTGGAGCTGCACTTGGCGTAACAGATATTACTTATTTGAATTATCGTGATGGATGGCTAATGCCATCCATCGAACTGCGTAAGGAAATTGTTAAAGCTATTCGAATCGCTAAACCAGATCGCATGCTGGTGCAATCACCAGAGCGAAATTGGGAGCGAATCTTTGCAAGCCATCCTGATCATCTAGCTGCAGGCGAAACCGCAATTCAAGCTGTCTACCCAGATGCACGTAATCCTTACGCTTTTACCGATCTCAAAGAAGCTGGTTTTGAACCATGGCGGGTGCGTGAGGTTTGGATGACTGGATCACCAACCCCAAATCATTTTGTGGACATTACTGAAACCTTTGATAAGAAAATGGCCGCGCTGCATTCTCATGTTAGCCAGACCGCGCACAATAAAGAGTTAGAAAATATGGTTCGCGAATGGGGACAACGCAACGCAGAGGCTCAGGGTCTACCTGCCGGAAAAATAGTAGAAATCTTTAAGGTTATAAATACCGATTAAGTAATAACTATCTTTGGCTAGCTGATTCAATTGCAATCTTGCGAACTGGAGCACCATCGGTCTCTCCATTTTTTACGCCGCCTTCTGCAACATATCTAACAATCTCAAGCCCTGAGGTAATACGACCCCAGATTGTGTAATTAGGCCCAAGCGTTGTGTCTTTGTAGACCAAAAAGAACTGAGATCCATTGGTATTTGGTCCGGAATTAGCCATTGCTACAACACCGGCTGGATAGTTATTAGATCCCGCGGCAGGAAGATTCTCATCGCGATAACGGAATTCAGGACCGCCAGAACCGGTAGCTGTGGGATCACCGCATTGCAAAACAAAAATGCCTTCAGTAGTTAATCTGTGGCAAAGCGTTTTGTTGTAATAACCGCCTTTGATTAAGGCTGATAACACAGTGATAGTTACTGGAGCTTGCTTGAAAAAAGTTTGAATGACGATATCGCCACAATTAGTTTGCAGTGTTATTTGTCGTGGTCCACGTTTCAAAATTGATTCTGGTGGTGCAATTCTTGTTGGGTTAGCTGCAACAGCTTTGGTTGATTTACATTGAATCTTGTCCGCTTTAGCAGAAACGGTGCGAGGTTTCTTGGTTTCGGCGTATGAGCTAGATGGAATAGCTAATGCAGAGGTAAATAGCGCAGCTAGAACTACAACGGCTACTTTCTTCATTTACATCAAACCCTTTTCTGCTATTCCCATTCGATAGTTCCTGGTGGCTTTGAAGTCACATCAAGAACTACTCGGTTAACCTCTCGTACTTCATTGGTAATGCGGTTTGAAATCTTGGCTAAGACCTCATACGGAACGCGTGACCAATCTGCTGTCATTGCATCTTCACTAGATACCGGGCGCAGCACAATCGGATGACCATAAGTTCTGCCATCGCCTTGCACTCCAACGCTTCGGACCTCTGCGAGTAATACAACTGGGCATTGCCAAATCTCTCGATCTAGACCGGCCGATTGTAATTCTTCGCGCGCGATAAGGTCGGCTGAGCGAAGGATTCTAAGTCTTTCTTCAGTAACTTCACCGACTATTCGAATTGCAAGACCGGGACCAGGAAAAGGTTGACGCCAAATGATTGCCTCAGGAAGTCCAAGTTGCAGCCCAACTTCGCGCACCTCATCCTTAAACAAAGTACGTAAAGGCTCAATCAGTGAGAACTCCAAATCATCGGGAAGTCCACCAACATTGTGATGTGACTTGATGTTTGCTGTTCCGGTTCCGCCTCCGGATTCCACAATGTCTGGATACAAAGTGCCTTGAACTAGAAAATCTACTTTCTGATTTTGGGAAATTTCTTGCGCCGCAGATTCAAATACCCGAATAAATTCTCGGCCAATTATTTTTCGCTTCTCTTCTGGATCAACTACACCTTTTAATGCCGCCAAGAATCTCTCTTTTGCATCAACAACCATTAACTTCACTCCGGTTGCGGCAACGAAATCCCGTTCTACCTGCTCGGCTTCTCCCTGACGCAATAAACCGTGATCCACAAAAACACAGGTGAGCTGATTTCCAACGGCTCGCTGAACTAATGCCGCTGCAACAGCAGAATCCACTCCTCCGGATAGACCGCAAATAACAGCTTTTTGCCCAACCTGCGATTTGATATTGATTAGCTCATTTTCCACAATATTTTCTGAGGTCCAGGTTGGCTTGCATTTAACTACATCAATAAGCCAGCGACGCAAAATCTCTTGACCATGTTGCGAATGCAAAACCTCTGGATGGAATTGAACACCGGCAAGCAATCCGGTCTCGTTTTCAAATGCTGCAACCGGAGTATCTGTGGTGCTTCCAATGGTCTTAAATCCTTTTGGTGGATTACTTACGCTATCGCCATGACTCATCCAGACATTGAAATTATCTGGCAAACCCTCAAGCAACTTTGAATCGGTGCGCGCATTAAATGAGGTGCGGCCGAACTCTGACTTTCCAGTTTTAGCAACCTCTCCACCTAGTGCTTGCGCCATGGCTTGAAAGCCATAACAAATTCCAAAGACTGGAATGTCATACTCAAAAATTTTGGGATCAATTTTTGGTGCGCCATCTGCATAAACAGAAGATGGGCCGCCAGAAAGAATTATGGCTCTTGGGTTTCGAGCCAAGATTTCATCAACTGACATGGTCGAGGGAACAATTTCACTATAGACATTGGCTTGTCGTACTCGCCTTGCAATGAGCTGGGCATACTGTGCCCCGAAATCAACTACTAAAACGTGATTGCTTTGATTTCTCATTTACGCTCTATTTAAAACCACTTCAACTCTTTGGAACTCTTTCAAGTCAGAGTATCCGCAAGTTGCCATGGCGCGACGGAGCGCACCAAAAAGATTCATATTTCCATCGGCAGAATGTGAAGGGCCAAGCAGAATTTCTTCCAGCGAACCTGCTGTACCTACATGAACTCGCGCACCGCGCGGCACCTCAGGATGGTGCGCCTCTGATCCCCAATGCCAACCACGGCCTGGTGATTCTTCAGCACGCGCTAATGGTGAACCCAGCATGACCGCATCTGCGCCACAAGCAATAGCTTTTGCGATATCTCCGCTTTTTCCAACAGATCCATCAGCAATTACATGTACATATCGGCCGCCAGATTCATCCAGGTACTCTCGGCGTGCAGCCGCAACATCGGCAACCGCGGTTGCCATTGGAACTGAAACTCCCAAAACCTGTCGAGTTGTATGCGCAGCTCCACCACCAAAACCAACCAGAACTCCAGCGGCTCCAGCTCGCATTAAGTGCAAAGCACTTTGTGAGGTTGCAGATCCGCCAACAATGACTGGAACATCTAATTCATAAATAAATTTCTTTAGATTCAAAGGTTCATTTGATTTTGAAACATGCTCCGCACTCACAGTTGTTCCGCGGATCACGAAAATATCTACCCCGGCATCAATTACCGCTTTGTGAAACTCTGCTGTGCGTTGCGGCGAAAGTGCACCGGCAACAGTTACACCTGCAGCTCGAATTTCAGCAAGACGTTGTTTAATCAACTCGGGACGAATCGGTGCTTTATAAAGCTCCTGCATTCTGCGAGTTGCTTGATCAGCAGGAATGGATGAGATCTCGCCCAGTTGAATCTTTGGATTTTCGTAACGGGTCCAAAGACCTTCGAGATTTAAAACTCCCAATCCCCCAAGTTTTCCAATTGCGATCGCGGTCTCTGGTGAAACCACTGAGTCCATAGGCGCTGCTAGTAAAGGCAACTCAAATTTGTAAGCATCGATCTGCCACGCGGTGGAAACCTCATTGGGCTCGCGGGTTCTGCGGGAGGGAACAATAGAAATGTCATCAAATGAATATGCGGTACGGGCGCGTTTGCCGGGTGAAATCTCGATATCAACCATTATCGACTCCGATAGTAATTAGGGGCATCTGCCACATCCAAAACATCATGCGGATGACTCTCTTGCAATCCGGCCGCAGTAATTTGAATCAAGCGGCCCCGTTTTTGTAGCGCGGCAATATCTTCCGCTCCGGCATAGCCCATTCCAGAGCGTAAACCGCCTACTAATTGATGAACTACCTCAGATACCGGACCGCGATATGCGACCTTGCCTTCGATTCCCTCTGGAACCAATTTGTCTTCTGCCAAAACATCATCCTGCATATAACGATCTTTAGAAAAAGATTTTTTAGTACCGCGAGATTGCATTGCTCCGAGTGAACCCATGCCGCGATAGGTCTTGAACTTGCGACCATCGATCTCGACTAACTCACCTGGTGATTCTTCACATCCGGCAAGTAGCGATCCCAACATAACCGTGTCAGCACCAGACACAATTGCTTTTGCAATATCACCTGAGTACTGCAATCCCCCATCAGCAATTAACGGGATGTCAGCTTTCTTACAAGCCTTTGCTGCCTCCATGATTGCGGTGATTTGCGGAACTCCAACTCCAGCAACAACTCGAGTTGTACAAATTGATCCTGGACCTACGCCAACTTTTACCGCATCGGCTCCTGCGTTGATTAGTGCCTGTGCACCAGAGCGGGTTGCAACATTTCCGCCAATGATTTCTTGATCCGGATAATGTTTTTTGATTTTGGTTATTGCATCTAGCACTGCGCGATGATGACCATGTGCGGTATCAACCACGATTACATCGACGCCGATTTCAATTAAAGCTTGTGCTCTCTCAAACCCGTCATCTCCAACACCAACCGCAGCACCAACCAATAAGTTGGCACCTTTAACTAGTTTCACATGGGTTACTTGTTCATCAATCGCTAAATTGCGATGAATGATTCCAATACCGCCCGCTTTTGCCATCGCTATGGCCATCGCTGATTCGGTCACGGTGTCCATCGCTGATGAAATCAACGGAATATCTAATTGAATTCCCCGAGTCAATTGGGTTTTGGTATCAACCTCTGAGGGAACTACATCAGAGGCATCTGGCAACAAAAGGACATCGTCATAGGTGAGGCCCAACATGGCGACCTTTTCATTGACGTTTTCGCTCACCACGACACTTTAATGGGTGCGTAAATAATCAGGAAATTAAGCTCCGGCCGCCCGCGTAATCTCTTCTACCGCCTCCATCAAGTCATCAACATGGACCGCAGTCTTTTTATCGGAGAGCTTCCAACCAGGTCCACCTAAAATAATTCGAGGTGCAGGTCTAATACTTGGCAATTCGCCAAGCACTGCAGGATCACCATTTTTTCCAAGTTGCGCCCACAAGAAAATTGCCGGAGGCGCAGAACGCTTAACAACTGCACTGATTGCCTCAATCGGTGTTCGTGCTCCTAAAAACTGAATTGCAATATTGCGCTCTGAAAGACAGGCACCGAGTGCGTATAGAGCTAAGGAGTGCATCTCCTCACCAATGCAAGCCAAAAGAACTGGTCTAGCATTAACTGGATTTGCAACAGATTTATTTTCCTCCTGCAACAGACGTTTAACAATTTCACTTACCAAATGTTCGGTTTCAATTCCGGTTCCTGATTCCGCCCACTCATCGCCAATCATTATTAGTAATGGAACGATTACTTCGTTCCAGGTATTTGAAATTCCGCGGGCCGACAATTCTGACCGCAGCAACTCTTCAATAAAATTACGATCATATGCGCGTGCTGCGCGAATCAAAGTTTCAACTAACTCTTCGCGAACCGCTACATCTTTTGAAAGTGAACTTGAAATCAACTCTGGAGAGGTTTCGCCATCAAAAGCCAGCGCACGTTGTGCAGCTTCGGCGGGAGAAACTCCAGCAATTACTAACTTACGCATCAAAGTTAAGCGAGCTAAATCATTAATGTTGTAACGGCGATGTTCTCCGGTGCTGTGCTCAGATGGACCAAGCCCATAGCGTCGATCCCAGGTTCGCAATGTGGCGGGGGCTACTCCAAGTCTTCTGGCAACGGCCGCGACAGTAAGCGCCTCTGTGATGGGGGCTGTTACTGGGGAGGTGTTGCTTTTGTCGGCCACTGGCCAATAGTGCGTCCAGATTGTGGTGTGCGCGACTTGAAATGGGTCTCTGAGCACTTTCTCAGGGTTTTATGCGGTCAAGGTACTTGAACAACCTATGGCGCGATTGTATGGTTCACCCATGTCTGAAACATCGCGTCTTCCAAAGCCGGTAGCTTCAAATTGGGAATGGCAGTATGAGGGTGCTTGCCGATCCCTCCCAACTGAGATGTTCTTCCATCCAGATGGCGAGCGTGGCCCCCGCCGCAAAGCTCGTGAGAACGCCGCTAAGGCAGTGTGCGCAACCTGTCCAGTGATCGCAGCATGTCGAGCACATGCGCTTGCCGCTCAGGAGCCATATGGCATCTGGGGCGGATTAACTGAAGAGGAACGTTTGGACATCATCAGTAAGGCACAACGTCAACAACGTTTCTTTACTGCGTAACAGCACTTCCTATAAAACTAAACCCCCGGGGATGCGAACCCGGGGGTTTTAACTTTTTTAAGAATGATTGTTAGTTGTGAAGCGGATCAGGATCTCGATTTGGATTCTTTCGCAAGCTAATCACTGTCGTAACCGCTAAAGCAGAAATGATGACGCCCAGCGAGACCTGCAGCGAAACATGAGGGATCTTGAATCCAGCAATATCGTGGATGCCGATTCCGTGCAAAGCCTCGATAATCAATTTGATTCCGATAAAACCTAAAACGATAGAAAGTCCCTTGGAGAGATATACCAATCGTTTTAGCAAAATTCCGACTAGGAAATAAAGCTGACGTAATCCCATCAACGCAAAAGCATTTGCCATGAAAACAATGTATGGATCTCTAGTTAAACCAAAGATTGCTGGAATTGAATCAAGCGCGAATAACAAATCTGTGGTTCCGAGCGCCACCAATGCAATTGTGAATGTGGAATAACCACGTTTGCGAAGCGCGGTGATGATGCGGTTTTCCTGCCACTCATCCTCCTCCGCATCCTCGGTAATGAGTTTGTATGCGGTCCACAGCAAGATGCCTCCGAATAGGAAAAAGATTGCAACAAATCGCTCCACCACTGCAGCACCAACGATGATGAAAATTCCGCGCATTACTAGCGCCATCAAGATGCCCAAAAGCAGCACCAGCTGCTCTTTTTCCCGCTCGATTCGAAGTCGGGTCAAAATGATTAGGAAAACGAACAGGTTATCGATTGATAACGAATACTCGGTAATCCAGCCAGCGAAGAATTCGGCAGAGGCGGTTGGGCCATCCCAGCTTCGCATTGAGATACCGAAGATGATGGCTGCAGATACGTAAATGAAGGTCCAGGTAGCCGCCTCCTTCATGGAGGTAATCGAATTTCGGCGTAGGTAGGCCCAGATCAAATCCGCGATTATTACGATCGAGACGATGCCAAGGGTTACCAACCAGACCGTTGTTGAGACATTTACGGTTTCAGAGTTCATCTGCGGAGTGTAATGAAAAAGGGCTCTGACATTGGTCAGAGCCCTTTAGATTTCTTTTATTTGGTACTAGTTAGTGAGAATGTCCGCCCGGTCCATGGCTATGTCCATGTCCTGCAGCCTCTTCCTTCTTTGCCTCTGGTGTTTCAAAGACAAGGGCTTCAGTTGTTATGAACATCGCAGCAATTGATGCTGCGTTTGCCAAAGCAGAACGAGTTACCTTCACTGGATCGATTACGCCGGCTTTAACTAGATCGCCGTACTCATCTGTTGCTGCGTTGAAGCCTTCATTTGGCTTCAAGGTGCGCACCTTTGAAACAACGACATAACCTTCAAGACCTGCGTTTTCGGCGATCCAACGAAGTGGTTCTTGGCACGCTTTTGCAACAAGTCGAACACCGACCGCTGCATCGCCCTCATAACCTAAATCGCCATCAAGAACTGTTGCGGCATGAACCAAAGCGGCTCCACCACCGACAACGATTCCTTCTTCCACAGCTGCGCGAGTTGCAGAGATTGCATCCTCTAAACGATGCTTCTTCTCTTTTAACTCAACCTCAGTGTGTGCACCAACTTTGATAACGCAAACGCCACCAGAAAGTTTTGCCAAACGCTCCTGAAGTTTTTCGCGATCCCAATCAGAATCTGCAGCTTCGATTTCGCGACGTAGTTCGCCGATGCGACCTTCTACATTGCTCTTATCTCCTGCACCATCAACGATTGTGGTGTGATCCTTTGTGATTACAACGCGACGGGCGCGGCCCAACATGTCGAGTGAAATTTGATCAAGCTTTAGACCAACTTCACTTGAGATGACCTGACCACCGGTAAGAATCGCCATGTCTTGCAACATCGCCTTGCGACGATCGCCAAAACCTGGGGCCTTAACAGCTGCTGAGGTGAATACTCCGCGCATGCGGTTAACAACCAAAGTTGAAAGCGCTTCGCCCTCTACATCTTCCGCGATAATCAAAAGTGGCTTTCCAGCCTTTGCGACCTGCTCCAAAATTGGTAGCAAATCAGCCAAAGCTGAGATTTTGCCGGCAGAGATCAATACAAAAGCATCCTCCAAAATTGCTTCCATGCGATCTTGATCAGTTACGAAATAAGGCGAGATATAACCCTTATCGAACTGCATACCTTCGGTGAACTCGAGCTCTAATCCGGTGGTTGAAGATTCTTCGACGGTGATAACGCCATCTTTACCAACTTTGTCCATAGCTTCAGCGATTAGTTCGCCGATGCCACGATCCTGAGCTGAGATGGTTGCAACATCTGCAATCTGCGCTTTGTCAGAAATCTTGGTTGAGTTTGCACGTAGCTTTTCAGTTACGGATTCAACCGCTGCTTCAATTCCAGCCTTAATTCCCATTGGTTGAGCGCCCGCTGCAAGATTGCGCAGACCCTCTTTAACCATAGCCTGTGCCAAAACGGTTGCGGTTGTTGTTCCGTCACCAGCAACATCATTGGTCTTCTCTGCAACCTGCTTAACAAGTTGAGCACCCATGTTTTCTGCTGGATCTGATAGCTCGATTTCTTTAGCGATTGTTACACCATCATTAGTGATTAGTGGTGCACCAAAAGATTTTCCGATAACAACATTACGACCCTTTGGTCCAAGTGTTACCTTTACGGTGTCAGCGAGGATGTTTACTCCACGTTCCATTCCGCGACGAGCGTTCTCGTCAAAATGAAGTGATTTACCCATTGTTGGTTATCGTCTCTTTTTACTTCTCGATAACAGCAAGGATGTCGCGTGCTGATAGCACTAGATATTCCTCACCGCCATGCTTGATTTCAGTTCCGCCGTATTTGCTGTAAAGCACAACATCGCCAACTTTGATATCCATTGGAACGCGTACTCCATCATCAAAACGTCCTGGACCTACGGCAACAACGGTGCCTTCCTGTGGCTTCTCTTTTGCGGTATCTGGAATAACAAGACCTGATGCGGTCTTCTCTTCTGCTTCGTTGATCTTGATAACGATGCGATCTTCAAGTGGCTTAATGGCAATGGCCATCGCTGTAGCTCCTTCTTATCGATTTCTCGTGTAGTTATGGGTCCTTAGTTATCACTCTGACCCGGCGAGTGCTAACGCCAAGCCTACGGCTGGCTATTCCCGCTATCAAATCCGAAGCTGGGCTTAAGCCCAGATTGGGATTGCCGGGCTAATCGAGGAGGCCGCTTCGATGCCTAGGGCGGAAGGCGGGCGGCCAGCTGAGACCGCCAGGGAGCCGAGGGCCGCAACCATGGCCCCGTTGTCGGTGCACAGCGATGGAGGCGGGGTGCGCAGCTCGATTCCTGCGGTGGCGCAACGTTGTTCAGCGACAAAACGTAATCTGGAGTTAGCTGCAACTCCCCCAGCAATTACTAGTGAATCGATGCCGGTTTGTTTACAAGCTTTAATTGATTTTTGCAGCAACACATCAACGATTGCTTCTTGGAAAGATGCTGCAACATCGGCGCGAACATATTCTGGTGTTGCCTGTAGATATCGTGAGACCGCGGTTTTAAGGCCAGAGAAAGAAAAATCAAATTCATGATCTGCTAAATCTTTGGGGTTAGTTAAACCACGCGGAAATGCAATTGCATTTTCATCACCTTGTTTTGCTTCTTTATCAATCAACGGCCCGCCGGGAAATCCTAGTTTTAAGAGGCGAGCGATTTTGTCGAAAGCCTCTCCTGCTGCATCATCAATTGTTTGACCTAAAGGTTGAATCTCATTAGTTATGTCATTCACCTGCAAAATTGAGGAGTGTCCACCACTCACTAATAAAGCAATAGTTGGCTTGACATCGTCTTCATGGGTCAACAAATCAACTGCAACGTGAGAGGCCAAATGATTAACGCCATAAAGCGGTTTATTTAATGCCAGTGCTAATCCATTTGCAGCAGAAACTCCAACCAACAGCGCGCCAACTAAACCAGGACCTGCGGTAACAGCTATGGCATCCAAATCCTTTAATTTGATTCCGCTTTCTTGCAACGCTTTATCAATGGTTGGTTGCATCGCTTCTAAGTGGGCACGTGAGGCAACCTCTGGTACGACCCCGCCAAATCTGGCATGTTCCTCGACACTGGATGCAATCACATTGGCCAGTAATTTGCGCCCTTTTACGATTCCTACCGCGGTCTCATCGCAAGAGGTTTCAATACCTAGAATTAATGGCTCACTCATGGGAGATCTCTTTGCGCATAATTAAGGCGTGGATTCCCGGTGCGTAATAGTTATCTCTACGGGAAATTACTTGATAACCGTACTTTTCATATAGCGGCTGGGCTTCGGCATTGCCTTCACGCATTTCCAACATGAAGTTCGTGATCCCTTTGTGTGCAGCCCATTCCTCGAGCTCCTTGAGCATATGTGAAGCAATCCCGCGTCGCCGGAAAGCTGGCAGCACAGTTAAGGTGTGAATATCTGCCACGTCACCGGCTAGAGCAATGCCGGCATAACCAATAATTTCATTGTCATCTAACGCCACAATGTATTTGCGAGTTTTCGGGACTCCAAACAACTCTTCGCGAAACTGCGCCGCGCTCCAAGGACTTTCTGGATAAATATCTTTCTCGATGCCCACTAATACTGGAACATCTAAAGCAATCATCTCGCGATAGGTAATCATGCACGCTCACTTGTCGGAACCGCATCCGGCCTGCGCAGATACATTGGTTCAAGAACAGGATTGGTTTGTGATTTTGCCAGTAAAAGCTCCATTGATGGATAAAGAGTTTCACCAAATCCAAAACCAAACTTTCGTTCCGGTAGATCTGCCACATAATCTGGAGTTGCTACCGCCGGGCCAAAGCTCCTAACGCCATTCTTATATTTAGCCCAATAGATTTCTTTTCGTCTTGCATCAGTAGTGACGATGTATTCATCGGCTTCCACCTTAAATCCATCCAAAGAACAAACTCCGCGCCAGTTGATATTGCGGGCATGAGCAAAACTTTGGGCAAAGACAATTCCGACTCGTAGTCCAGTGAACGGACCCGGCCCCATACCTACAACCACTTGATTAATCTGGTTTTCTAATGAGAGTGCCTGCGATACCAATTTAGGGAGCGCTTCAGCATGCGCAGTTGCTCCATCATGAAATTCATTGAAAATAATCTCGTTTCGATGAAATAGACCAACTGAGGTGCGATTTGTAGAGGTATCAATAACTAGTGAAATCACAGGCTAAATCCCTCCCATCGCTTTCCATGACTGATAAAAGAAACTTTCCTTTCATCCTCATTAACGCCAAAGCTAATATCCACTAATAAATAATCTTCTTGCATCCGTGCTGCAACCTCTTCGCCCCACTCTATGACGGTTATTGCCCCTGCTCTGGATGTATCAAGATCCAAATCATCAATCTCAAAACTTTGATTTCCTGCATCAAGTAGGCGATAAGCATCAACGTGAATAAGTGGAATGGCGCCTTTGTGCGATCTGGCAATGACGAAGGTTGGCGAAGTTACATCTTCAATCCCTAGGTACTTTCCAATGCCTTGGGTTAGCGCGGTTTTGCCCGCACCTAAATTTCCGCGCAATACGACTATATCCCCAGCATGTAGGTGAGATGCCAGTTTTGCGCCTAGCTCGCGCATTGCATCTACCGACTTAACTAACACCGGTTAATGCTACCGACAGCTTTGCTTAATTGAATAAAGGCAAACGGCCCTGCCAGTTACCCAATACTCGATCAGCTTGGGTTCCCAATATCTTCTCTAGAAGAGTTGCGTAAATATCACGGAAATCAGAGGTCACCGCTAAATCATCATTTTTTAACTGGCGTAGAGAAGGTTGTTCACCATAAAACCCACCTTTTACCTTTTCGCCAATTACAAAGACCGGACCGGAAGTTCCATGATCAGTTCCTTCCGATGCATTTCCTTTAACACGGCGGCCAAATTCGCTATAAACCAAAACCACAACATCTTTAGCGCGATTTGTGGCTCGCATTTGTGACATAAATTTAGAGATGCTTTGTGAAACCACACCCAACAAAATTGATTGCGCACCCTTTTCATCAGCATGAGTATCAAAACCACCTAAAGAAACCGACCAAACCCGAGTTGGAGCGCCTGCTGCAACAAGTTTTGCCACGATATCCAGTTGTTGGGTCAAATTATTATCTCCACCAGCATTTCCACCCACGGCGGTCGGCAAATCTGGAGCTGCTGGTGCTGGAGCTTTTAGCACCGGAGTAATGTCTGATGAAACTGTAAAAAGATTTCGCATGCTGCGAGCTGCCATTGATTGCAAAAGATTGTCACTGCGGCTGGCAATAGAAAGTTTCATACAATCACTTGCTAAAGAACCTATTGGAACCTTTAAACCGCCAAGTGGCAAAACCGAACCCGAGCGTTTTTCACCGGCTAACAACGGTGGCAATACCGAACCTAATCCAATTGCCAACATTGGATCCTCTGGTTGAGTTTCAACCCAACGGCCTAACCAACCGGTTTTTGCGGCTCCCAAAATTGCAGATTGCCAAATAGCCATGGATGAAAAATGTGAGCGATCAGAGTTTGGATAACCAACACCACGAACTATCGCTACCTGTTTTTTACCCCAGAGTTCATGCATCCCGGTCATGGAACCATTTAGATAGAGCTCTTCTCCTAAAGGCAAAACTTCACTTTGGTTATAAGCAATTCCAGGACGCATCGATTGATAAATCGAATCAGTGACTGGAACTACGGTATTTAAGCCATCATTTCCACCGTACAGCGTTACTACGACCAATATTGGAGTGCCGAGCGGTAAAGGTCTTGTGATTGCCGCATTCGCAATATCTTCAAAGGTAAGTGAGGTTGCAGCTGCGCCAATAGCGCCTGCGCCAGTTGCTTTAAGGAATTGTCGTCTAGTTATTGTGTCCATGGTTCCTCAATTCCTCGACTATGCGCTCACGATGTATTCGGGTGAACAGATTGCAAGCAAAGTCATGCGAGCCGGATCTTTTTGCGCTCCACGCAAAGCCATCTTGGTTCTATCGCTCCATTCGACTACCCCAAGCCAATTAGCTAAAGCATCCATTCGGGCAGTTGCTCTTACATCTGCGATTGGTGAGAGATTTCCAACTTTTACTAACCGCTCAGCAAAATCAATTCGATATTGTGCAGAAGAGGTAGAAAGCCAAGCTTGATCGGCAGGCCAGCCACCAACATTTGGCGGGAAGAATGGGACTTGTCCTAGCAAATTTAAGTTGTTTCTAATCAAAGCGGTATTTGGAAATTGTGAAGGTGTTATCTGCAGCGCCTTGCAGACCGAAACAAACCAGTCCACCGGACTTTTCACCATTGCATATTTCTCATCCTGCATAGCCGCACTCGTGCCGACCGCTTTTATTAATTTGGCGATATCGCGAGTAGCAAAGGCATTAGTCAAAGATCTGTCCGCCAATGGTTCAGAACTTGATATGAAGCGATACCAGAGTCTTTCCGTTATAAACAAAGCACAATCTGGACGCGCAACTAAGAAATCACTTAATGAATTGCCATCATAAACACCGGTAGTACCGAGAAAGCTAACCGGCATCGTGTAATGCTGCTTTGGATTAAATGTCACATCACCGCTAGTTTTATTAACTTTATAGCCGGTTAATGCTTTAGCGGTTTCCCGTACGTCACTTTCGGTGTAACGATTAACCCCAAGAACGAAAAGCTCCATTAACTCGCGGGACAGATTTTCATTGGGCGCTTTTACGGTATTGCTTTGACCATCTAGCCAATAAATCAATGCGCCATCATTAACCATGGCTTTAGACATTTCGCCGAAATTTCCTAACGCATGTTTGCGCAAAGTTTGATTTTGTCTAAACATCGGCAATGCATCATCAACTTTTTGATAAGAGGTGGCCCAATGTCCATGCCAAAACCAGGTCATTCGTTCGCGAAGCGGATGTTCCGATAAAACCATGCGATCCAGCCACCAAAACAGTAACTCGGTTAGTTGCGCTCGCTTCTCTGTTGCATAAGGAACAATTTGCGCGCTATTTGCGCGGGGACGGGGACCTTGATCACTTACCGCTGGTGGCTGTTGTTTATCAGCAAAAGAATCGGTTAATGGCGAGGTCAATAAATTCTCTGCAGCCTTGGTAAATCCTAAATTCAGAAGATTGCTGAATTCACCTGGCCGGGGCCCAAAACCAAATCGATGTGTGAGTCTGGCAATCGCTCGGCGTTCAGCAACATCAGCCATGTGTTAACGGTAGTGCTTTTGATTCGAAAAAAGAAGAAAGGGCCCGGATGGCCCGAGCCCTTTCTGTACTACTTATTTATGAAGTTTACGGATTATTCTCCGTAGTACTTCATCTTTGGTGCACTGTATCCACGATCAAATGTCATATTGCCAGCCTTACGTAGCTTGGTTAGCAATGCGCCACCTGAAAGATTCTTACCATTTTCAGCAGCGTAAGCGAGTAGATCGGCTATCGCTAGATACTGCTTTGCGGTGAAGTTACAGTGGTTTGTACCAGTTGCAGCTGGAAGAGATGTATCTGGTGCTCCAGCAGCTGTGAACTTGGTGTACTTCTCTGGGGTGAAGTTCCAAAGCACAAGAAGATTGTTTTGTGGCTTCTTATAGTCACCAGTCTTCTTCTTGTTTGCTTTTGCCTCTTCCCACTTTTCAGCGTAATAAGCAGCGTACTTATCCGCCACTGATTGCTGATTACCGGCAACAGTTACTGGATCAGCTACACCAGTAAATAGAATGGTTGGAATATCTAGCTTTCCAGAATGGGAAGTTAGAGTCTTCAACTTTGCAACAGCTGCTGGATCCGCTTTTGCACGAGGTACAGCTGCAAGATATCCGAGCATTGCTGCAGTTGCAGAGTTACCTGAAAGCGCTGAGCTCCAGATGAACTGTTCATCAGCAACACGCGCTGCATAATCTGTTGCAGAGTTATCAAATACTGCTCCGCCTGCTTGTAGCTCAAGATCATAAGTTACAAGTACGCCAAGCGCTGCTGCATTTGCCATATTCTCAAGTGCAGCAAATGCAGGGTTAATTGCAAGCTGGAATGAGGTTTGCTGCGCTGCAGGAAGCACTGAAGGTGCAGAGGTTGAATCAAAGTGCGCTGATTGCAATGGAACTCCAGCCATAAGCGCAACTAGAACAAGTGCGCTACGTGATGGAACTGCCTTAAGTGCATCAGGAACTTTTGAGGTTGCTGGCCATGCTGGCGCAGTTGGGTTAGCTGCAAATGCAGCTTGCAATGCTCCAATCGCACCAAATACTTTGCCCAGGTCACCCATCGCTTCGGCATAACCGGCAGCACCTGCTGAGTAATTTCCACCCTTGATTGTTGGATCAAAGAAGGTCTTAATTCCCCAAAGTGCATCTCCAGCAAGTGTTAGCGCTGGTGTGATGTCGCTAGCCATACAGAGCGGCGCAGCTGCATCAATCAGATTCGGATACTGCTCAGCCAATGCCTGAGTGATAAAGCCTCCGAGAGAGTTACCCCAAGCAACAACCTTGGTTGTCTTGGTGAACTGCTTCTTGAATACTCCAATTAACTCAACATTGGTCTTGATTGCAGAATCAGCGTTCCAGCCTTGACGGGCAAAGCCTGAACCCATGACCGCGTATCCCTTTGCGAGAAGCGGACCGTAAATTGCTGCATTTCCTCCTGGTACTGGCTCAGGTGTATTAGCCACTGCAGTTGGGAAACCAGTTATGGCAGAAATCGCCGCAGGAAGCGGAACGTTATTGCGATAACCATGTGAATATAGATAAACGGTTCCATTGAAGTTCGCAGGAACAATCATCATGTATGGAGCGGTATCAGATGTTGCACCAACGCAGGTAGTAACAAAGTTTGCGGTGGTACATGCTGGATCAGCTGCACGAGCTGCAGTTGGAATTGAAACAACTGTTAGCGAGAGCAGTGAAGAAACCGCTACGAACGCGAGTGAGCGTTTGAACTTAAAGTTTCTCATGAGTTATTTGGCAATCCTTTCGCTGGCATTGCTGGTCTCTTGTAATTGGACTTAACAACAGCGCCTTTTGCATTGTCAGTTGTGTAAACAACGACTCCGCCTGAAAGTGGTTTCATGTTTCCAGCTGAGTCATATTGACCGAACCAGTAACCGTTGTAACCAACCTGGCTGCTTGAAGACCAGTTAAGTGGTGCAAGTCCGGCAGATGCGAACTTTGAACCCTTGCTTTGAATTGCACGGATCAAGCCACGGCGTGTGAGGTTTTGTCCTGCAGCGCGTAGTGCCTGAACAGTCAACATAGCGGTGTTCATACCAACTAGAACGTTGTTATCAAATGCAACGTTGTTGTTGTACTTCGCATTTACCTCCTGGAACAACTTCACATATTCATCTGAAGTATCACCAGGTGAAGGTAGGAATGATGCTCCCTGAGCTCCGGTTAGAACCGCAGCTGGAACACCAAGTGCACGAAGTGTTGTTGCATCTCCACCAACTGAGCCCAAAATCCACTGTGGCGCATACTTTGCAGCAGCTGCAACAGCTAGAAGTGGACCGGTTGCTGAGGTAACACCGAACATCACAACTACTTGAGCTTTTCCAGCTGCTAGTTGTGAAACCCAGGTCTGTGCTGTTGAAGCACTCTGAGTACCTGAGGTGTAAGGAATGGTTACATCAAACTTCAAACCAGCTTGAGCAAATCCCTTAACTGCATCAGAACCGAAGTCATCATTCTGATAAACCAAGCCAAGTGTCTTTCCAGCATAGTTATCTTTGATGAACTCAGCCATGATCTTGGCTTCCATGTAATAAGAAGGGAATAGTGGGAATGTTGTTCCGTATACCTTCTTATCTGCGAAGCCGCTAAATCCTGTGTTGATGAATAGATCAGGAATGCCGCGACGTTGTAGGCCAACTGACTTAGCTACCGCTTTGTGATTCGCAGTTCCTAGTGAACCGACAAGTGCAAAAACCTTGTCTTTCAAAATTAATTCATTTGTCTTTGCCACTGCGAGTGTTGGTGAGTACTCATCATTTTTCTGAATGAGAGTGATCTTGCGACCATAAACTCCACCATTGTCATTTACGTACTTGAAGTACGCATTCATGGCATCTCCGACTTTGTTATATCCCGGTGACGCGGCGCCAGTAAGTGGCAGAGTGATTCCGAGTTTGATTTCAGAAGCGCTCACGCCCGTTTCTGCATGCGCTGGAAGAGATGTTGCTACGAGGCTTCCAGCTGCAAGTACCGCAGCAGCGAACCAGGTCCGCTTTCTACGATTCTTTCCGATCATTTTTTTCCTTCCATCGAGGGTTTTTAGTTAATGCGCAGACTTCTTCTTACGATGTTTGCGCAAGTTCTCACCAGGACCATTTGGTGTGAATATCACTGAAAGAATCAGCAATACACTCACTATTAATCCCGGCAAGTGAGTGATGACCTTCTCCGAATCACCCAGTCTGTGGGCCACCACATCTGCGAATTCGGGGATTGCCACCAATATCACTGCCCCTAGCATCACACCTGGCAGGCTAGAAATGCCAGCCAACACCGCTCCCGTAACTAGGGCAAATGAGAGGGAGAGCGTGTACGCGCCTGGGGAAACCAGGCTGATTGTCATAGCCAGCACCGCGCCAGCCAGGCCCGCGATGGCCGAGCTGATGGTGAAGGCCAAAACCTTCATTCGGGCCGAGTGGACTCCGGCTAGCTCAGCGGCCAAAGAGTTGCCGCGGATAGCTCGCCAAGTACGACCAAAACGAGAGTGCAAAATATTTGAGGTAATAAATAACGAGATCAATGCAATAAAGGTTGCAATCCAGAAAAACCATTTGTACTGACTGAACTCTTCACCAAATCTTTCTGGAGGGAATCCAACATCAAACAAAATTCCTTGCTCGCCACCCAAGAATCCAAATTGATTTGCTAAAGCTGGAAGGCCGACTGCGAGCGCCAATGTTGTGCCCGCTAAATAAGGTCCGGATAAACGGGCAGCAGATGCACCAAGTAATGCACCAAATATTGCTGAAGCCAAAATGGACATTAGGAATGCAAACCAAATTGGGGTCTGCAAATTATTCAAAGTTAAAGCTGCGGCATACCCACCAACAGCCATCATCGCACCATTGCCTAAGGAAACCTGACCTGAATATCCGGTTAGCAAAACAATTGATGAAAGGGCAATCGCGTACATAGAAATCTGTGCACCCTGATAAACGCGAAGCTCATCAACACGGTCGCCAACAATTAGTAAGACCCAACCTAAGAGAATAAAGAAAAGTAAACGCTTACGCACGGCGCCCCTTTCTTGATCCCAGGATTCCCTCTGGTTTAACTAGTAGTACAACAATTAGAACTAGGAAACCGCTGATAAATGTCAATGAAGTTCCTACGTAATTCAAAATAAAGGTCAGTCCCACTCCAAGAATTAACGCTCCAACAACTGAGCCGACCATGCTTTCTAAACCACCGATTACAGCGGCGATGAATCCAAAGACTAAGAGAAGGTCAAGCGAGTTTGGCGAGAGGAAGTTGTAAGAGGTAATCAACATTCCGGCAATTCCACCAACGCCACCTGCAATCGCCCAGCCGATAGTTCTGGTCTGTGCGGTTTTAATTCCGGCAAGCTGTGCAATCTCTGGTGCATATGCCGAAGCACGAAGGGCGAGGCCGAGATTGGTTCGGGTGAAGAGAATCGAGATTGCGATCAAAACCAAGCAAACACTGACAATAATCAAGGTATTTAGCGGAGAGAACGGCAAGGTGGTATCCCCGATTGTGTAACCATCACGGGAAACCGGAGCCGGAATAGAGCGCAGATCGCCGCCCCAAATCAATCCAACAGCGCTTCTGATTAATCCCAACAAACCTAAGGTCGCAATAACTGGTGCAACTACTGCTGCTGGTCCCGTCGTAGCGTGTTTGAAAAGAACTCGCATAAAGAAATAATCAACACCGGCACCAATTAATGCACCGGCAGCGATTGCAAAAACCAAACCAAGCCAAAAAACTTCAGAGCGGGTGGCAATCTCATAACCAATATAAGTAGAGAGCATGGCTTGACCCGCTTGGGCAAAGTTAACTACTCGAGTAGAGCGCCAAACCAAAACAATTGCCAAAGACATAAGCGCGTAGATAGATCCGGTAGATAATCCAATCAAAACCGTTTCAATAACTTTTTGCATCAGCGCCCCCTAGTAACCCAAATACGCTGCACGCAGCGCCGGATCGTTGATTAAGTCAGAGGCTTTGCCTGATGCCACAACTTCACCAAGGTTGATAATCACTCCAGTGTCTGCAATTTCTAGTGCGCTCATAGCATTTTGTTCTACCAAGACAACAGTGAGACCAAGTTTGTGACGAAGCTTGTCGATGGTTTCAAAAATCTGCTCAATCACAAGGGGTGCAAGCCCTAGAGATGGCTCATCTAACAAAAGCAATTTAGGGCGAGAGACTAATGCACGGCCAATCGCCAACATCTGACGCTCGCCACCAGAAAGTGTGTCTGCGTCTTGACCCATGCGCTCACCAAGTCTTGGGAAAAGTTCTACAACTTCCGCGATTGCAGCGTTGGTGTCAGATTTATTTGCGCGCCAAATTCCACCTAGTACTAAATTCTCTTTAACAGTTAACTCTGGAATTACAGATTTTCCTTCTGAGACATGGGAAATTCCTCGGCGCACCAAAACATCTGGTTTTGCACCAAGCATCTCCCGACCATTCCATTCAGCGTTTCCAGAGCTGGCATCTTTAAGTCCAGAAAGGGTGCGCAATAAAGTGGTTTTTCCGGCACCGTTAGAGCCAATAACAGCTGCGAGCTGGCCAGGTTCGACCGTGAAGGAAACATCACGAAGCGCACTAATTGCGCCATGGGAAACACTTAGGCGATTTACAACTAAGCCGCTCATGATTTTTGTCCTGGCTTCTTCTTTGAGTGCGAGCCCAAATAAGCTTCAATAACCGCATCATTGTTTCGGACCTCTTGCGGAGTTCCAGAGGCGATTATCTGACCAAAGTTGAGAACATAAATACGATCACATACAGACATAACAACATCCATATGATGCTCGACGATAATTATCGAAGTGCGAGCTTTCAAATTATTAATCAAACTATTGAGCCACTCAATATCTTGTGCACCTAGTCCACCAGCTGGTTCATCAAGTAGCAGGATTTCAGGTTCGGCGACCAGAGCACGAGCAATTGCTACACGTTTGGTGTCTGGATAAGACAAAGTGTCTGCTTGGCGATCAGATACACCACCAACATAAACCCGCTCTAGTGCAGCTTGCGCACGTTCCTTAAGTCTCTTTTCATCTTTTGCATTTGTACCAAATGCAGCACGCAGTAAACCTGATTCAGCAAAACGATTTGCGCCAATCATTACATTGTCTGAAACAGTTAGGTCAGGAAACAGACCAACGCCTTGCAATGTTCGCGCAATTCCACGTTTTGCTAGTTGATATGGCTTAGGCCATTTGACCTCTTTGCCATGTAAAGAAAGAGTTCCGCTGGCTGGAGTAACGATTCCGCAAAGCGCATTAAAGACTGTGGTTTTACCGGCGCCATTTGGTCCGATTAATCCCAGAACCTCGCCTCTTCTTAACTCTAGATTGACTCCGCTCAGCGCTTTAAGTCCGCCGAAGTTAACGGAGAGATCATTAACGGAGAGCACGATGTCTTGATCTGCCAAGTTATTTGGCACTCGCACACTCTCCTTCTAATCTAAATAGATTCTCTTTACGCGCGGACCGATTCGCGTGACGATTTCATAATTAATCGTGCCGCACGCACCCGCCCACGTATCTGCCGTGTAACAGGTGTCGGAAGTGTAACTGGCGGCCTTATGGCTGCCAACGACACCGCCGATTAGATATGCCCAATCTCCCGCACGTGCTTGTGATTCTTTTCCTAGGTCTACAACAAATTGATCCATAGACACCCGTCCCAAAATTGGTGACATTTTGTTACCAACCAGTACGCCTGCGGTTTTATCTGCATTGCGTGGAACGCCATCGGCATAACCCATTGCAACTATTCCAATTTTGGTTTCGGTTAAAGTTTCTGCAGTACCGCCGTATCCAACCTTAGAACCGGCTGGGACATCTTTAACTAAATGCAATCTTGCCCGCAATGTTAGAGCTGGAGTTAAATCTAATTCTTTAGAGTCCCCCATAGTTTTTACATCTGGGGATAATCCGTACATTGCAATTCCAAGGCGAACCAAATCAAAGTGAGAACTTTTATCATTTATCGTTGCCGCTGAGTTACTCAAATGGGTTATCTCAGGATTTAAGCCCGCTTGATGTGCTGCATCTAGAGCGATTAAGAAATTGTTATGTTGTAACTTGTTAAATTCATGACCAGGTTCATCAGCTCGGGCGAAGTGCGACCAGATTCCAATCACCTTTATGGAATTTGTTTCTTCCGCTTTTGCCGCTGCCACAACTAGTTCATCCCATTCATACAGCGCACCGCCGCGGGTCATACCAGTATCGACCTCAAGATGAATTCGTGCAGTTTTATTTTTCTTACTTGCTGCTTCAACTATTAACTCTAAATGCGCAAGAGATGGAACACCTAAATCAATTTCGTTTTCTAATGCAGTCTCAAAATCATCGGTAACTGGAGTGAGCCAAGCCAATATCGGAGCCTTTATGCCGCTTTCGCGTAATGAAAGCGCTTCCTCTAGCAATGCGACTCCAAGCCAGCTTGCCCCGGCTTCTATTGCTCTTTTTGCAACTGGAATCAAACCATGTCCATAGGCATCTGCTTTAACAACGGCGAGCGCTGGCTTCCCGGCATGCGCCATCAACCTCTTAATATTCTTTTCGATAGCGGATAAATCAATAATCGCCTCAGCCCGGTTGTGATTGATCACAGCGCTAGCCTATGAGGGTTGACGTTTAGATGGAATAAAGCGATCAATAGCCACTACTAAAACCAAAATGGCGCCGCCTAAAAACATACCGCCAAGTAAATCGGTAAACCAATGGGTATTTCGCAGTAAAGAAACAACTCCGACCGCGATGGTCACAACCGCAACCCACCAATAAAGCTTTAGTCCTTCAAATGGTGCCCGGTGTGTATAGCGGAAAATAATGTAGGCGAACAATCCCCAGGTAACCAATGCATTAGAAATATGCCCACTTGGGTATGCCATTCCATCGGTAAACATGCAGACATCAAAATCTTCTTTTGCCTTGCAGCGCCCAAATCCAATTTTCGCGGCACCCACAAAAAGATTTAAGAAAATTAGTGAGAGTATCGATAGATTGAGCGGGCGCCAGGATTTAAATCGTCTACTAATTAAAGTTGCTGTAACTAGAAGTATTACTGCGGTAATCCAACGGAGCCCTAAATCATCAATTCGTAAAATAAGAAAGTTAGCAAAACCTTCAAACTTTGGGCGATTCAGATCAGCAAAATACTGATCAGCTTTGTATAACAATCCTTGATTCAGAATATCCAGCGTTACTAAAACAAATCCAAAAGTTAAGAATGCGCTCCAACGCAACGCCACCTTCATTTCATGGCGTCTAACCTCTTGGCGTTGGTCAACTACATCATCAAAATCAGTACTCATTCCACAGTCACCGACTTCGCCAGATTTCTTGGTTGATCCACATCATTTCCTCTTGCAACCGCCATTTCGTAGGCAAATACTTGAAGCGGAACAATAGATAAGGCTGGTTGAAGAAGCTCGTGGGTGCTTGGGATGCGAATTACGTGGGAGGCATCCACCTCTGTATTTGCATCACAAATGGCAATCACGTTGGCGCCTCTAGCTTTGACCTCTTGGATATTGCTGCGCATCTTTTCGGAAATTTCACTCGTAACAGGAGGCATTATTGCAATGACCGGAGTTCCGGCCTCAATCAAAGCAATCGGTCCATGCTTTAACTCGCCTCCGGCAAAGCCCTCGGCATGCATGTACGCCAACTCCTTCAACTTCAACGCCCCTTCTAAAGCGGCTGGAAAACCAACATGTCGTCCCAAAAACAAAACTGATGTGGAATCTTTAAATCCTCTAGTCATCTCACGCAGCGGTTCAACGGTTTCTAGGATCTCTTCTACTTGATTTGGTAGCGATAACATCGCATCGCGCAGCTTTGAAATCTCATGAGTACTTAGAGTTTTCTTTTCTTGCGAAATGTAAAGTGCAATGACTTGAAGTGCGATTATCTGAGTTAGTAGCGCTTTTGTTGAAGCTACCGCAATCTCTGGGCCTGCATGGGTGTACACCACCGCGTCAGATTCACGTGGAATTGTTGAACCAATTGTGTTGCACACCGAAAGCGTTTGTGCGCCCAACTCTTTGGCATGACGCAGCGCCATCAAAGTATCCATCGTCTCGCCGGATTGAGAGATAGTTATTACTAAAGTGTCATTTGTAAGAACTGGTTTGCGATAACGAAACTCAGATGCCAATTCAACATCTACTGGAGTTTTCGCCCACTCCTCTATCGCATACTTGGCGATTAAACCTGCGTGATATGCCGTGCCGCATGCCAAAATCAAAATACGTTTAGCATTTAAATTAATTGATTTGAGCTCTTCGCATTTGACCCCAGACTCGGTAAATCTTCCGGTTAAAGTGTCAGAAATTGCCTTAGGTTGTTCAAAAATCTCTTTCAACATGAAGTGGGTAAATCCACCACGTTCTGCAGCTTTGGCATCCCAAGTAATCTCAAAACTCTTCGGCTGTACGACCTGTCCCGTTAGATCAGTGACCACAACCGCGTCAGGGGTTACCTCAACAACTTGATCCTGACCCAACTCCAAAGCTTGCTTGGTATGAGAAATAAAGGCTGAAACATCAGAGGCCAAGAAGTGCTCTCCGGCGCCAACTCCCACAACTAAAGGTGAATTGCGACGGGCACCAACGATGGTTTCTGGGGCATCGCTATGAACCGCAAGCAAAGTAAATGATCCCCTTAGCTTTTGGCAGATCTCCCGCATCGCCGCCGCTAGATCTCCAGTGTTTTTAAAATGCTCACTTAAAAGATGAGCTACCGATTCGGTATCGGTTTCAGAGGCGAATTTATGTCCTCGTGATTCAAGCTCTTTGCGCAGTTCTAAATAATTCTCGATGATGCCATTGTGAATTACCGCTAATTTTCCATCATTAGAAATGTGTGGATGCGCATTTTCATCGGTCGGACCACCATGAGTTGCCCAACGGGTGTGGCCGATTCCTGAATGTGCAGATTCATGCTTCGCAGCTAATTCATTTTCGAGATTGTTTAACTTGCCAGCTTTCTTGGCAACAAATAACGGCTGCCCCTTGCTGAGCGTTAACGCAACACCTGCGGAGTCATAACCGCGATATTCCAGACGCTTTAAACCTTCAAGAACTTTTTGCAACGCGGGATTAGGACCTGTGTATCCCACAATCCCACACATTGGTGAGCTCCTTTGATTTAAAAACTATTAAAGCGCGAGCTCTGATTTTACTAGGGCGGCTAGTGACTCAGCTAATTGTTTGGCTAAATCCGCATCCTCAGCCTCAATCATTACCCGTACCAACGGCTCAGTGCCTGATTTGCGCAATAAAACCCGGCCGGTTTTACCCAGTTGATTCTCAACATCTTTAACTGCAGCTGCGATTTTTGTGTTCTCCGCTAATTTATCTTTTGCAACTCCACCAACATTAATCAATAGCTGCGGATAACGGGTCATAAAAGATGACAGTTCCTTTAGGTTCTTTTTGGAGCGGGCTACCTCAGAGATTAAATGCAGCGCAGTCAAAAGCCCATCGCCGGTGTTTGCGTATTTGCGCATAATGATGTGACCAGATTGCTCGCCACCCAAGGTGTGACCGCCAGCAACCATTTCCTCTAGAACGTAACGATCTCCTACCGGGGTAGCAACAAATGCAATTCCTTCCGCCTCTAATGCGCGGATTAATCCGAGGTTGGTCATCACCGTGCCAACAACGGTTTTGGTAGGAAGTTCAGTGTGCTTGGCGAGAATTCCTAAAATGTAATCGCCATCAATCACATTACCTTCATGATCAATTGCTAAAACTCGATCTGCGTCACCATCATGAGCTATTCCAAGATCGGCTTTTTCTTGTCGTACTTTTTCGATCAAGCTTTCCAAATGTGTAGAGCCGCAGTTATCGTTAATGTTCAAGCCATTAGGCGCTGCATTTATCGCAATTACCTCAGCTCCAGCTCGCCGTAACATCTCTGGTGCCACAAATGAGGCTGCACCATTTGCACAATCAATCACAATCTTTAAGCCATTGAAATTACTTTCGATACTGTTCAATAAATGTTTTAGATAGGTTTCGCGGGCAGAATCATCAACAATAATTCGACCAACCTCTTTGCCGGTTGGGCGAGCCCAAGGCTCACCTAATATCGCTTCAATCTTTGCTTCTAAAGCATCATCTAACTTACCGCCGCCACGAGCAAAAAATTTGATTCCATTGTCAGGCATTGGATTATGTGATGCGCTGATCATTACGCCGAGATCGGCTCCGGTGGTATTAACCAAATAAGCAATTGCCGGAGTAGGTAAAACACCAACCCGATAAACATCAATACCTGCACTTGCAAGACCAGCACAGACCGCTGCTTCTAGAAATTCTCCAGAGGCGCGGGAATCTTGACCAACAATTGCCTTAGGGCGATGTCCAGCAAACTCACCTAAATCAGCGAGTACATGGGCAGCAGCAACAGCTAAATCAACAGCGAGTTCTGCGGTGAGATCAACATTGGCAACGCCTCGGACACCATCGGTGCCAAAAAGCGCCATGCCGGTAATCGTTAGATTAACGCTTGCTGTATTGCGAACGCTTACGGGCCTTCTTTAGGCCGTACTTCTTGCGCTCGATTACACGTGGATCGCGGGTTAGGAAACCAGCTTTCTTCAGTGCTGGACGGTTAGCGTCTACATCGATTTCATTTAGAGCGCGAGCAACACCAAGACGAAGTGCGCCGGCTTGACCTGAAATTCCGCCACCATCAATACGTGCAATTACATCGTACTTACCTTCTGCGCCAACGGTACGTAGTGGCTCAGAAACTGATTGCTGGTGAACTTTGTTTGGAAAATAAACTTCTAGATTCTTGTTGTTAACGAGCCAACGTCCGGTTCCTGGAACAAGACGAACACGTGCAACAGCTTCTTTACGACGACCAACACCAGCGCCCGGTGCGATAACAGCGGAGCGGTTGGTTGCAGCAGCAGGAGTGCTGGAGCTATAGGCAGTAGTTGTTTCTTTTTCTGACATTATTACTTACCAACCTTGGTCTGATCGATTTGTGTGAATGTGTAAGCGATTGGAGCTTGTGATCCGTGTGGATGCTCAGCGCCTGCATAAACCTTTAGCTTGGAAGCCATTTGCTTGCCAAGTGAATTCTTAGGAAGCATTCCCTTGATTGCTTTTTCAACCGCACGGGTTGGGAACTTCTCCATCAACTGGTTGTAGTTGCGTGAGGTAAGTCCGCCTGGGAAACCTGAGTGCTGGTGCGCAAACTTGTCAGTCATCTTTGAACCGGTAAGCACGACTTTGTCAGCGTTGATTACAACTACGAAGTCACCCATGTCCATGTGAGGAGCGAAGGTTGGCTTGTGCTTTCCGCGAAGTAGAACGGCAGCATGGCTTGCGAGACGTCCAAGAACGACATCTGATGCATCAATGACATACCACTTACGTGAAACATCATTCGGGGTCGGACTAAAGGTACGCACGACAAACTCGCTTTCTTCTTACTTCTCTTATTACTTCCATTAACGCCGCTAGACCATATTCGGTCCGAGACAGAAGGGGAAGATTACCGGCCAGCGCTAAAGGGGTCAAAATCGGGCTGGATTAATGGGTCCAAACCGGCTCGGGGCTCTCATATACCTGGCCCTCTGCCCCAAATATCAAGAATCTCGTAAAGCCGCGGGCAAACCAGCGATCATGGGTCACCGCAATTACCGTTCCTTGATAACTAGAAAGTGCACGCTCTAATGCCTCTGCACTGGCAAGATCTAAGTTATCGGTTGGCTCATCTAATAACAGCAAAGTGTCGCCCGCTAATTCCAGAAGTAAAACTTGGAATCGTGCCTGCTGTCCGCCAGATAACGATGTGAACTGTTGCTCTGCTTGTTGGGCTAATTCATATCTACCCAAAACACTTTTTGCTGCACCTAGTTGCAATGAATGTTCTTGCCACAAAATCTCCAACAGAGTCTTGCCGACAAACTCAGGGTGAGCATGGGTTTGGGCGAAAAATCCGGGAACTACTCGTGCGCCCAATTTAAATGTACCGGAATAGCGAACCGTTTCATCACCGGATAAACGACGCAAGAAATGAGATTTACCGGTTCCATTCTTGCCTAAGATTGCTACCCGATCTTGATAATAAATCTCGAAATTAAATGGTTCGGTTAGGTTTTCTAAAGTTAAATCCTCGCAGGTAACAACCCGTTCTCCGGTGCGACCGCTTTTCAGATTAACCTTTACATCTTGTTCAACTGGCGGCGGAGGCGGTGGGCCAATTTCTTCAAACTTGCGCAAACGAGTTTGCATCGCACGATAACGCGAAGCCATATCGGGAGAGCTGGCGGCTTGCCATTGCAAAGTTAAAACCAATTCTTTTAATCGTTTGTGTTCATCTTCCCAACGCTCTAGAACTTGAGCAAACTGTTCATTACGTGCTTTGCGGGCATCATGCCAAGTATTAAAACCTTCACCATGAATCCAAGCGGTATTTCCATTAATACCTTGCTCAAGAGTCACAACTTTGGTTGCGGTTGCAGCCAATAACTCACGATCATGGCTGATGTAAAGAATTGTTTTTTTGGATTCGCGGATTTGTTCCTCTAGCCAACGTTTTGCGGGCACATCCAAATAGTTGTCTGGCTCATCAAGAATTAAAACCTCTTCTGGGCCTTGCAAGAGCGAGTGCAGTACTAACTTTTTCTGCTCACCACCGGATAACGAGTTAACTTCACGATGCATAACGCGATCAAAGGTTTTGCCCAGCGCATTTGAGCAGGCGATGTCCCAAAGAACCTCTTGTTCATATCCCCCGGCATCGCCCCAATCAGCGAGAGCTTGAGCAAAGGCCATCTGCTCTTTTTCTGAATCATTTGCGGCCATCGCAGCCTCTGCTGCTTTTAATGTTTGTGCGGCATGGCGAATTCGCAGCGGAGATACCGATACGAGTAGATCTCGAACCGTTGAATCATCTCTAATTGATCCAATGAACTGACGCATAACGCCAAGTCCACCGGTAATAATTATTTGTCCTGAATCCGGCTGAAGATCTCCAGCAATCATTTTAAATAACGTGGTTTTACCAGATCCATTTGGACCAATTAAGGCAACTTTGGAACCTTCACCCACTCGAAAGGAAACATCATTTAAAAGAACTCGACCATCAGAAAGGGCGTATTCAATTCCAACTACGTTGATTTGCCCCATTTACTCTTCATCTCTTCTGCGAATTGTTACCTCGGCGCGAGATTGCAACTGCGAATCCGCAGGGTATTCAACCGCAACTAAAGTTAAACCGCGTCCTGGAAACACATAACTTTCACTGACTCTGGTCTTGTTGGCTAGCAATCCGCTAATCCAATCGGGTTCAAATCTTCCCTCTCCCACACAAACCACCGCTCCTACGATGTTTCGTACCATGGAATAACAAAACGCATCAGCAGTTACCGTCGCAACTAGATTTGCATCACCAGTTCTTTCCCAGTGAAACTTTTCTAGGGTGCGAATCGTGGTTCCAGAGCCTCCCGGCTTACAGAACGTTGCAAAATCATGTGCGCCCAATAATCTGGAGCTGGCCTCATTCATTCTTGATAAATCTAAATGGCGATACCAGGTAGCGGTATCAAATCGCTTCAATGGTTCAACCAATCTTTGACCATCAGCAATTTTATAAACATAGGTGCGGCGCAACGCTGAAAAACGGGCGTGAAAATAAGCCGGCGCGAATGAGACAGTTTTAACTCGTATTTCCTCAGTTAACATGCGATTTAATCGATAACTCAGATCCTGCGGCTTCCATTCATTGCCATATTTATCTAACTTTGGCAGGTCAAAATGTGCAACCTGCGCAGTGGCATGGACTCCAGCATCGGTGCGTCCGGCAACAACTAACTCGACGGGATTTCTGGTTAATCCAGCTAAAGCATTTTCCATTTCACCTTGCACAGTGCGCTGATCTGGTTGTTTGGCCCAGCCGCTGAAATTGGTTCCGTCGTAAGCAAAATCAATCCGAAAACGAAGAAACCCACTCTCGGGGTTGAGAGTGGGTTCCATTCTTACTACTTAAAATTAAAAACTACTCAGCCTTGGCTGCGGCAGCTTTCTTCTTTGGTGCAGCTTTCTTTGCTGCTTTCTCTGCTTCGTTAACTACCGCTTTTTTTGCAGGAGTTCCTTCAGTGAGAACCTCAATGATTGCCATAGGAGCGTTGTCGCCCTTACGTGGACCAATCTTTGTAATTCGTGTGTATCCACCATTGCGTGATTCAAAACGTGGAGCAATCTCGGTGAAGAGAGTGTGAACTACGTTCTTGTTTGCAATAGATGCCAATACTTGGCGACGCGCTGCAAGATCACCTTTCTTGGCTGTGGTGATTAACTTTTCAGCGAGTGGACGAAGACGACGTGCTTTGGCTTCGGTAGTACGAACCTTGCCGTTTTCGAATAGCTGCTCTGCGAGTGTGCGCAGCAACAACTTCTCATGTGCTGGGCCGGCTCCAAGACGCGGACCTTTTGATGGACGTGGCATGGTTTTTCTCCTTAAGCCTGGTCGTCGGAGTAATCGACGCCGTAGTTCTGGTGCTTGGTTGGATCAAAGCCAATTGGTGAATCCTTAAGTTGAAGACCCATTGAAACGAGCTTCGCCTTAACTTCATCAATTGATTTGGAGCCAAAGTTGCGGATATCTAGCAGGTCAGCTTCGCTGCGAGAAAGAAGTTCTCCAACAGTGTGGATTCCTTCGCGCTTCAAGCAGTTGTAAGAGCGCACTGTTAGATCAAGATCTTCGATTGGAAGAGCTAGATCTGCTGCAAGTGCTGCATCCTGAACTGATGGGCCAAGGTCAATACCTTCAGCCGCATAGTTAAGTTCATGAGCCAAACCAAACAACTCAACCAATGTCTTTCCAGCAGATGCCATTGCATCACGTGGAGAGATTGACTTCTTGGTTTCAACATCAAGAATCAAACGATCGAAGTCGGTACGTTGTTCAACACGTGTTGCTTCTACCTTGTAGGTAACACGTAGAACTGGTGAGTAGATGGAGTCAACTGGAATACGTCCAATTTCTGCGCCTACCTGCTTGTTCTGAACCGCAGTTACATAACCGCGACCACGCTCGATTGTTAATTCAATTTCAAGGTTTGCTTTGCTGTTCAAAGTTGCAATGTGCAGATCAGGATTGTGAACCTGAACGCCTGCAGGAACTGCAACATCTGCACCAGTTACTGTGCCGCTTCCGCTCTTGCGGATGTAGGCCACAGTTGGCTCATCGTTATCAGATGAAAGCACTAGGTTCTTGATGTTAAGGACGATATCGGTGAGATCTTCCTTTACGCCTTCAAGAGTTGTGAACTCATGTAGCGCACCTGCTACCCGGATGCTGGTTACAGCTGCACCTGGGATTGATGAAAGCAAGGTACGACGAAGTGAGTTACCTAGTGTGTAACCAAAACCTGGCTCCAACGGTTCAATGATGAAACGTGAACGGCTTTCGCTTACTACTTCTTCGGTCAGTACGGGACGTTGTGCGATTAGCACTTATTTCCTCCATTGTCTTGAGCGATCCGCTATTTGATCTCTCGGTTAGTACTTTGTTATGAAGTTTTTAATTCTTTATTGCGCCAAATAATTAGTATTAATTACTTGGAGTAAAGCTCAACGATTAGTTGTTCCTGGACCTGTGTGTCGATGACCGCACGGGTAGGTAGGCCGTGAACGATGATGCGCATCTGTGATGGCACAACCTCGAGCCAGGCTGGAACTGATTTCTCACCGTATTCAGCGCTTGCAACGATGAATGGTGTTAGCTCCTGTGACTTACCGCGAACATCGATCAAGTCATACATGCTTACGCGGTATGACGGAATATCAACCTTCTTGCCATTAACAAGAATGTGTCCGTGACGAACAATCTGACGTGCCATGTCGCGGCTCTTTGCAAAGCCTGCGCGATAAATGACGTTGTCTAGACGTGTCTCGAGAAGTACGAGCAAGTTCTCACCAGTCTTACCAGCTTGACGGCTTGCCTCTGTGTAGTAATTACGGAATTGCTTTTCTAGAACACCGTAAATACGTGCGCACTTTTGCTTCTCACGCATCTGAAGTAGGTACTCAGATTCCTTAGAACGTCCGCGTCCATGTTGTCCTGGTGGATATGGACGTGACTCAATTGGGCACTTTGGTCCATCGCACTTCGAGCCTTTTAGGAAAAGCTTCACTTTCTCGCGACGGCAGCGCTTGCAATCTGCTCCAAAATAACGGGCCATGTTTCTTCTCCTTTTCTTATACTCGACGTGGTTTTGGTGGACGGCAACCGTTGTGTGCAAGTGGTGTTACATCAGAGATGGCACCAACTTCCAAACCAGCTGCTTGTAATGAACGAATTGCAGTTTCGCGACCAGAGCCTGGGCCCTTCACGAAAACATCTACCTTCTTCACACCATGCTCCTGCGCTTTTTTAGCAGCAGCCTCTGCAGCAAGTTGTGCTGCGAATGGTGTTGATTTACGTGATCCCTTGAAGCCAACTCCACCTGATGAAGCCCAGGAAAGAACAGCTCCGGTTGGATCTGTAATAGAAACGATTGTGTTGTTGAAGGTGCTCTTGATGTAAGCATGACCAAAAGCAACGTTCTTCTTTTCTTTTTTGCGGGTCTTAACTTTGCCCTTTGCAGCACCAGCTGCAGGCTTAGCTTTAGGCGCGGCCATTACTTGGTCTCCTTCTTCTTGCCAGCGATTGCAACACGTGGACCCTTACGAGTACGCGCATTGGTGTGTGTGCGCTGACCACGAACTGGAAGCCCCTTGCGATGGCGAATTCCTTGGTAGCACTGAATTTCAACTTTGCGGCGGATGTCGCCTGCAATCTCACGACGGAGATCACCTTCGATTTTGTAATTTGCTTCGATGTATTCACGAAGCTTGATTAGATCTGGTTCTTGAAGATCTTTTACTCGGATATCGCCAGAAACACCGGTCGCAGCAAGTGTTGCTTTTGCGCGGGTCTGACCAATTCCGAAAATGTATTGAAGCGCGATCTCAAGCCGTTTTTCACGCGGCAGATCGACGCCAACTAGACGTGCCATCACATTCTCTTTCGATAATCTGAAAGTCCTCCGCAACGCCTCCGAAATTTTTTTCGGCTCCCGCTTTCAGTCAGGAGGTCAGTAATTTTTAAATTACTGTCGCGTCACGCGTACTTATTTAGTTTTTAATCAATGCCTTTTCTTAGCTAGCTAAGAATTAACCTTGACGTTGCTTGTGTCGGAGATTGTCGCAAATGACCATCACGCGACCATTACGACGAATGACTTTGCACTTGTCGCAAATCTTCTTCACGCTCGGTTTTACCTTCACGATCAGACCCCTTTATCTCTGTTACTTTTTGTTTATACCGGTTATTTATACCGATAAATGATTCGACCTCTTGTGAGATCGTATGGACTGAGTTCTACAATCACACGATCTGCTGGCAAGATGCGAATGTAGTTCTGTCGCATCTTCCCGCTGATGTGTGCGAGAACAACATGTCCATTTGTGAGCTCTACACGAAACATCGCGTTCGGTAATGCTTCAGCTACAGTGCCTTCGATTTCGATCGCACCGTCTTTTTTAGCCAAGCGTTTACCTCATATTTCCGTCTCGAGCCCTCATTTAGGCAGAGGGCGAGTTTATGAGAGGGGGTAGAAAAAGGGAAATTCGCTAAAGTCCAACAGCGGTGATTACCCCAAGGGCGAATCCCCCGCATACCACCCAGGCCACCAGGCCAACCAATAGGGGTTTTGCGCCCAAAGCCTTGATTGAGGCCCACTTAACCCCAAGACCCATGCCGAAGAGCCCCAAGGATAGGAAGATCTTGGAGAGCTCCTTTCCAGCGGTAATCGCGGTTTCGGGCAATGACAATGCGTTAACAATCAATGCGCAGATCACAAAAGCAATCACAAATGTGGGTGTCGCGGTGCGCAATGATTTCTTTTCCCCAAGATGATCTTTGCTGGTTGCTGATAAGAAAAGGATTAATGGAATTAGCAGGACAACGCGGGTCAATTTAACAATTACGGCAGAGTCGAGTGCTTCTGGGCTCATCAAAGATGCGGCCGCAATTACTTGACCAACATCGTGGACCGCAGCGCCAATCCATGCTCCAGCGGTTGCATCACTAAGTGAAAACATCGTTGCTAGCCCAGGAATTACAAAGACTGAAAGAGTTCCGCACAGCGCAACTAGCGCAACCGCATATGAAACATCTCGCTCTTCACTCTTGCGGGTCGAGCTAATTGCCGCAATTGCGGTTGCACCGCAAATAGCAAAACCGCCAGCTATAAATGTAGAAAGTGAATCACTCAGTCCGGCACGTTTTGCAAAGAATCGCAAACCTAAAAATACTCCAGACACAATGATGACAACGGCCAACAATCCACGAAGGCCAACCTCGACAAATTTATCAATTGAGATTTGAAATCCTAAAAGTACAACTCCTAGTCGTAGACATTTTCGGGCAGCAAAAGTTGCCGCCTCTTTGCCTTTACTTGACCAGCCGCCAGAATTTACAAAAATCAATCCCAACACCATTGAGAAAAATAGCGGCGAGATTGCACTTTCAAATTTACTAACTGCATAAGCAATTGCAACATTAAATGCAATTATGGAGAAGTACTTAAGATTATTGGCGGTCAGCTTCATGAAAAGTTAGCCAAACCCAACTTCTCAGACCAGGCATCTAAATCCTTTAAAACCGGCTCTGCGATGTTTATTTCACCAGAACCTAATTTATTAGGGTGTAAACGCCTACTTCCAGGCACTCGGCCCCCGGTTTGAGTAATGCTGGACGCTAACTTATTGAAGTCGTCATATGAAGCAGAATCGCCAAGATCATTTGGATCAATTGTGATTACGGTATGAGAGATTGCTTGTGGTTTGGTGTCATCATCAGGATTGAACATGTCCGGAACCTCGCGGGATAAGGCTCCGCCACTTAATCCAGCGGAAAGTGATTCCACCATCAAACCCAAAGCAAAACCTTTAGCACCACCGAGTGGAGCTAACATCCCCATCAACGCTTCTTTCGCATCGGTAATTGGTTCACCCTTTGCATTTACCGCCCAACCTTCTGGAATAGAACCGCCAGCTTTTGCCGCGTTTGCAATTTTGCCGCGCGCAACCGCAGAGGTAGAAAGATCGATAATCATCGGTGGGTTGGAAGGAATACCTGATGCAATTGGACTTGTAGAGAGTAGCGGAGCGTTTCCGCCAACCGCAGGCATAACCGCTGGGCCGTTGGTGAAGATCATGGAAATTTGTCCGGCATCAAGTGCGGGATAAAGATAAACCCCAAGTGCACCGCAGTGACTTGAGTTTTTAACGGAAACTAAAGAGATGCCAAACTCTTTTGCTTTCGAAACACCTAATTGCGCAGCTTCCCAAACCTGCCAATGTCCTAATCCATCTTCACCATCAATACTGGTAATTGCTCCACGCTCAGAAATAATATTTAGGTTTGCACCAGCGTTTACTCCGCCCATTGTTATGCGCTGTAAATAAAAAGGTAAACGCATCAATCCATGACTTGGATTTCCCCAAACATCAGAGGCAACAATGGCGCGAGCAGTTAAGGCAGCGTTTTTTTCTGGAACTCCAGCTGCGACCAACATCGCAGTTGCATGACTCAATGCATGTTCGGTTTTGATGCTCATTATTTCGCCTGCTTTACTGCGCCGACCGCATATTTCTGGGCTCCCCCAGTCAAAGCCGCCCTGATTTCACTTACCAATACTTGATTAATCGCCGCCTGGCTCTCTTGGGTAATTCCCGCAACATGTGGAGCTAAAACCACATTCCCGAGATCAGTAAATCGCTGATCTTTTGGCGGCTCTTGCGCGCGAACATCAAGTCCCGCACCCGCAATTACTCCATCGCGAAGCGCAGTCTCTAAATCAGCTTCGTTAATTACCTCACCGCGTCCTACTGAAACCAAAATTACTGAACTCTTCATTTTATTTAAAAGTGCTGAATTAATTACATCTTTTGTTTCAGCGGTGGCTGGGAGGTGAATTGAGATGTAATCTGACTTGGCGACAACTTCATCCATAGTTACCAACTCAGCATTTATAGATTTCAAATACTCAGCATCAGGTTTGGCAAATGGGTCATACGCTAAAACATTAACTTTAAAACCTTTGAGAAGCTCTGCTGTTGCACGGGCTGTTGCGCCAAAACCAAGTAAGCCCCAAGTCTTGCCAGTTATTTCACGGCCTGCTTTGCGGTTCCACTCTCCCGCTCTTGTGCTGGCATCAAGTTCAATTAATTTGCGGGAGATAGCAAGGGCCATCAAAACTGTTTGCTCGCCAACTGCCACCGCGTTAATTCCTAGCGCTGCTGCTACAACCACGCCGTTGTCATCGGCAGCTTTAATATCGATATTGTCTAAACCAACTCCAGCCCGGGCAATAACCTTTAACTTTGGAGCGGCTTCAATAATTTCTCTAGTTACCTGAGTTCTATTTCTTACCACCAGCGCAGTTGCATCTGCCAACTTTGCCTTCAACTCATCCTTGTTACTCCAAAGGTCTGGTTCGCGAAGCACAGGAAAAGATTCTGCGAGCGCCTCGAAATCTGCGCTCCAGACATCCTCACTTATAACAATCACGAACCAGTCCCTTCTTCTAAATTGGAGTTAATCGAGTGGTAATAGTTATGCGCTGATATACAACTTGGTGAAGGTGTACTCGCGATGACCTAGCGCCTCTGCAGCGCAAAGACGGCCATTTACAGTGCGTTCGATGACCTCCATCATCATGTCGCCAGCCTTGGTCAGGTTGTACTCCTGACGCAACAAGCCAGATACATCAAGATCGATGTGCTCACGCATTGAAGCAGCGGTCTTTTTATTTGCAGTTAACTTCAAAACTGGCTCGATTGGATTTCCAATCACATTTCCTTGACCAGTTGGGAATAGGTGAATAACTGCACCAGCAGCTGCCATCAGTGTTACGCACTCAGCAGCAGCTGATGAGGTGTCCATGAAATATAGACCCTGCTTTTTGCGATCAGGTGCTTCAGCTGGTGCCAAAACGCCAACCACAGGAACAGATCCAGTCTTAGCAATATTGCCAAGTGCCTTCTCTTCAATTGTGGTGAGACCACCAGCAATGTTTCCTTGAGTTGGTTGTGAACCAAGAAGGTTTGCGCCAGTTGATTCAATTACCTTGATGTAGTTGTCATATGTCTGTTGGAACAGATTACGACAAGCATCATCAATGCAACGCTCTGCAATTAGATGTTCGCCACCGGTTAGCTCTGATGTTTCACCAAAGAAAACAGTTCCGCCGGCTGCAACCCAACGGTCGACAGCTTCAGAGGTTGTTGGGCAGGAACCAAGACCTGATGTGGTGTCTGATTCGCCGCACTTAATCGACATAATCAAGTCACCTTCAGTCGCAGGTTCACGGGTGATTTCAGATGCATCTTGCAAGAAGATTTGTGCAACACGTGCAGCATCTGCAATTACCTGTAGATCGCCTTTACCTTCAATTGAGAATGAAGCTACTGGCTTGCCTGATTTTGCAATTCCGGCTGCAACGCGCTCAGTCCACTTTGGTTCGATACCAATGACAACAACAGCGGCAACGTTTCCGTTAAGACCGGTACCGATAAGGGTGCGGAAAGTTAGTTCTAAATCCTCGCCAAACTGTAGGCGACCATAGCTATGAGGTAGCGCGAGAGTACCTGGCACTACTTTTGCGACCGCTTCCGCAGCAGCATTAGAGAGGTCATCTACCGGCAGGATAATTACGTGATTACGGATTCCCATCGACCCATCTGGGCGACGGTATCCGGTTAAGCGCGGCTTGCTTCCCATCGATAACTCCTCATGTTGTGTGTATGTACGTAGTCGCCTTTTTTAATCGGCTGTGATGCGATGCCGACCTTAATTCCATATTTAATAATTGCTTCACCTTCGGCGTGATCTTTCAACGCAAACTTATGTCCCAATGGGATTGCGTGATTAAGAACCGCGGTGTGCTTTGTTTGCTCTTTCACTGATAGACCTTCCAGTGTGCCAGGTTGCAAATCATCATTTGCAACAGCAACTGAATCGCCATCATGGTGAAGGAGAAAATCAGGCACTTTAGCCATAACTAGTTCCTTTCCATTTCTCGATTACTCCAATATCCCCATCAACTCCGGGCTCCTGCAAGAAATGCATCGAGCTCCGCTTTGGTAGGAATTCCACTTTGACCATCTAGCGCGCGACAGGAAAGTCCGGCGACGGCATTTGCGATGGCAACCGCTTCTTCAATTGGTTTGTTCCAAACTTGGGTAGCTACTAACGCGCCATGGAAAACATCTCCTGCGCCAAGGGTGCTGACAATTTCCGTTTTTATTGCCGGCACGACGCCGGAATTAATTCCGTCGGAGTAAACACTGCCTTCGCCGCCCTTTGAAACTACAACGATATTTTTATCTTTTGCTGCCGATGAAACATCAGTAGTGATGTTCTCTGATGGCGCATATAAATCGTAATCGGTCGAGTTCAACCCCGGAGTTTGATAACCAATATCAATTGAAAGCTTTGCGCTTCCGCCGCGAACCACTCCCCAATCCTTTATGGTCTGCATTCCGAATTGATCGACATGAATCCATTTATATTCGCTGATATCAGCTGGTTTTGCCGGGCGTGCCGCGTGTGGTTGAACCATGATGGCGCGGGTTTGTTCGCTCTTGGAAACCACAATTGTTCCAGTTGCAGTGCGCACAGATCGATCAACTACAACATGTTTGGTGCCGATTCCTTCACTTCTCATTCTCTCTAATATGAATCGACCGGCTTCATCATCGCCTACAACACAGGACAGATCCACCGATACGCCTAGACGGGCTAACGCAACCGCTGCCGTTGTTGCTGGGCCACCGACCGCGCGGACTGAATCCATAGCAACAACGCGTTCATTAGCCGATGGGTACTTATCAACCAAAACAATTGTGTCAACCGTTGCGATACCTACACAAAGAACCTGTGCCATCAGTCTTTGTTCTTTCTGAGATATTTAAACCAAGCATCTCGCGCATTATGAATATGCTGAATAATCATTAATCGCGCAGCAATTGGATCGCGTTTTTCAATCGCATCGAGAATCACGCCATGTTCATGTTCGGATGCATCAATACGACCTGGCAATTTCAAAGTGTTATCCATGGAGTTGAACATAATTTCCTGAAGCGTTCCTAGAGTTTGATTCAAAAAATGGTTATGAGCGCTTTTCACAATTGTGAGATGAAATTGCATGTCCAGAAGTCGAACTTTTTCAAAATCAACTGGATCCTCTGCAATTACTTTATTTAATTCTTCAGCAGCCGCTCTCATTTCCTGTAACTGTTCTGCGGTTCTGCGTTCTGCAGCCCACTCAACAGCTGGAGCTTCAAGAATTTCACGCATTTGGAATAACTCTTCGATGCGATGTTGAGCAGCTTTAAGTGAATCACGTAGTTTTTCACCTTCAACCTCATCTAAAACAAAGATGCCGATTCCATGTTTAACCACTAGGCGACCTTGCACTTGAAGCACTTGAATTGCTTCGCGCAATGAGGGGCGGCTAATTCCGAGTATTTTTGAGAGTTCCCGCTCAGACTCCAAGCGATCTCCGGCCTTAAGTCCCGAATCATCAATGTGATCCAACAACAACCTAACCTGAGTTTGCAGTCGTGGTGGATTATTGATGATTGGCGTGCTCATTAGCCCTTAACCGCTCCAGCTGTTAAACCAGAGATGAATGATCGTTGCATCATTAAATACATCGCGACCATTGGAATGGATGCCACCATAACCGCGGTGAAGATCATGCTGTAATTGCTGAAGAACTCGCCTCGGAATGACAATAGGGTTAGCGGCAACGTTCTTTTATCGCTATCCGTAATCAAGAGCAGTGGGAATAACAATTCATTCCAAGTAATAACAAATAGGAAGATTGCGGTTGCGCCCATGGCCGGGCGAGACAACGGAAGTGCAATTGATCGATAAACCCTAAATGGTGTCGCCCCATCTACCTCAGATGCCTCATACATTTCCTTCGGTAGCTCTCGGAAGAAGGCTGTAAGAATGAATACTGAGATTGGCAGTGTAGTAACCACATTAATCAGAACGATTCCCGACAACTTGTTTGTGAGTTGCAAATCATTGAAAAGAATAAAAATTGGAACTAGATTTACTTGACCCGGAATTGCTAGCCCGACGGCAAACAGTGAGAACAAAATCTTTCCCGTCACGGTGATCATTCGAGAGATTGCGAAAGCGCACATACTAGCCAGCGTCAAGGTAATGACTACGGAGAATCCAGTAACAATGACGCTATTCAAGAAAGATCGGCCAACATTACTTACCTCAAACAAGAATCGGAAATTATCTAGATTCCAACGCTCTGGCAAGGAAAGCGGCTTGTTGTAAACCTCAGCATCTGTTTTTGATGAGCCAAAAACCACAATGGCGCTAGGCACAATAATCAATAAGGCAAATATGGTGAGTGATAAATAACGAATAATTCTGTATGTCATCTCTTACCTATTTCTCATACCGGCTATTGAGGAATTTACGCTGCAAGACAGTGACCAGAACCAGAACAATGATGAAGAAAATTGACTGGGTTGCTGCATAACCGATTCGCAGCTCACTAAACACTGTTTGATAAATCAAAACCGCAAAGATGTTAGAGGAGTTGTTTGGACCGCCTTGGGTCATTGAGAAAATCAGGTCGAAGGCACGGAAACTCTGGATGGTCGTGTAAGCCATCACAACAATTGTGGTTGGAATCGACATCGGCCACGTTACATGTTTGAACTGCTGCCAACGGGTCGCGCCATCCATAGATGCTGATTCATAGAGCTCTTGTGGAATCTGTTGTAGTCCAGCAATATAAATAACCATCATCTGTCCCGTGTGAAACCAAACCTGGGTAAAGGCAATGGCATAAAGCGCCGAACCTTCACTACCCAGCCAATTGAGCGCAAAACCCTCTAATCCAAGTTTTGTGAAGAATAGATTGACCGCACCGAAATTCGGGTCGTACATAAACAACCAAATCATTCCCACCGAAACAGAGGAGAGAATAGTTGGGAAAAAGAAAAGGGTGCGTAGAGCGATATTCGCTCTAGTATTTTTAACAAGAAATAGTGCAAAAATCAACGAGAAAAGAGTTTGGAACAAAACTACCAAGAATGTAAATCGCAGGTTGTTTCCGAGAACCTTGTAGAAAAGATCATCATTGGTAAGTAGGTTTACAAAGTTTCTGATTCCAACAAACTCAGGATCTGTGATGCGATCCCATTTAGTAAGTGAATATCGCAGATTCGCAATAAAAGGAACGAAGTAAAAAAGCCCGAAAAGGATTGCAGCTGGCAACCCCATTAAGTAATAGATGCCGGCATCTTTTTTCCGTTTTTTCTGGGATGCCCGAGCACCGCTCCCACCGTTGGTGGGAGCGGTTCCGGTTGAAGTTAAGGCGCTAATTAGCCTTGTAGCTTCTGCTTAATCTGACGTGAGAAATCAGGCAAGACCACATCTGGATCCTTGCCGCCCACAATCTGAATCAATGCATCCTGGGTCAAATCTGACACAGCAGCATTTAGAAGTAGGAAGCGAGGTGCCAACATAGTGTTCTTGGCCTGGAATGAAACGGTATTCAATAGGTTTACGTTCTTGTATTCAACATCTAGAACGTTTACGTGCTGAAGTGTTTCATTTGCATAGATTTCCGCAACTTTTCCAGTCAATAGATATGAAAGGAATGCGTTGGCAATCTTCTGATCACGGGTTGAGGAGTTCTTGTTAACACTTAGTGTGTAAGTGTTGTTCATGATTCCTTCAGCAACAACTTTGCCATCGGTAAGAATCATGGACATTAGCTCCATCTTGCCGTTTAGATCAGGGTTAAGAGCGATTATTGAGCTCATCGCGAATGTTCCGATTGGAAGAATTGGTGACTTGCCTGTTGCAAATAGGTTGTATGCAGCAGCTTCAGTAACACCAGTTGCGTTAGCTGGGAAGCAGCCTGCATCACGTAGCTTGACATAAATATCAGCTACACCTTGGAACCACTTGGAGGTTAGATCAATCTTGCCGCTGTTTAGATCAGCAAGGTTGCCTGCAAGTTCTGCGTAGCTGCTTGCTGAGTTCATCAAAGCGGAGTTTGAGATCTGTGCAGCCTGTCCACGTGTTGCACCTGGCCATGCAAGAGGTGTGTAACCCTTTGCCTTAGCATCCTTACACCAAGCGACCCAACCGGAAAGATTCTTAGGTGTAGTCCACTTTTCTTTCTTCCAGATTTCAGTGTTAACAATTGGATTGTTAAATAGGTACTGGTAAGGAATACCAAGCTGCTTGCCTTCATACTGGCCAGCTGTTAGACCCTTTGCAACAACGTTTTGCTTCACATAACGCTGGTTTGAAAGATCTAACATCATGTCGCTCTTAGCGAATTGATCAAAGATTGCGCCGCGAGAGGTAGCAAATAGCGCTGCCTTTGGATTAGCAAGGATTGCTACACGAGCGGTGTTGTTATAGGTAGTGGTATCGCGAACAACCTGCTTAATCTTTGTTCCTGGATACTTTGCTTCGAAATCATTAATGATTTTAACCAAAGCTCTTTGGTCGGCTAGCTCTACGCGGTAGTGCCAAAATTCAATTTCACCTTTTGGTGGAGTTAGGTTAGCTACTGGACGGCCATTACCGGAAGCGAGCTTTACGCGCTGCCAGGTTAGCTTTCCATTGCTCTCAGTACAGATAAGTGATGTGGACTTTGTTCCAGTCATCACACCTTCAGTTGTACATTTCTTACCAAGAGATTCGCCAGCAGCGAAGCTCTGGGAAATTGGCACAACTGTTGCGCTGACTGCAAATACTGCTGCAATCAAAGCTTTGAATGCTCTGGCATTCATTTTGTGCTTCATGCTTTCTCCTTATTCGAGGGTTTTGTGGTGAATCGCCTTGATTACCACTCGGTTAGCGGAATGGCTAGCAATTCCGCCATCCTGCGGACTTCTGCTCGTATGTCTTTCCAAGCGACAACTGTGTGATGAGGAAATCCGTTATGGATTAACCCATTAATCAATTGCCGTGCTGGTGCAGATGTACGAACTGTTGCTGTATTACCTTGGAACCGATTAGGAGCAGATAGTGATTCACCACTAGTCATTACTAATCGGAGTTTGCTCGGATTTGCTGGATCGATATCGGTATCCAGCCGAACCAGAACAACAGGACCGGTCTTCAATGGGAAGTTTCCGGCCACACCTAGTTTTCTATTGCAGTGGATGTACTGCGTTGCATTTTCAGGATCAACCGCCAAAGTTGTAGAGGCAGAGCCGCAGTGCCAAATGCGGATGATGTTTTCATCCTCTTCTAAATCAACAGTGTCTACCAAGTAATTGGTGCCTGAACCTAAAGCCTCCAAAAGCAGCATAGTTACCGCGCCATAAACATCTCTTTCGCAGGCCGCTGGGGTGCCCCGGGTAGCGGTACGTCCCATCGCGCCACATGGACAAGCGCCTAAATCAACAGCGAAATCCGGCCAGCAACGCATTGAAATTGCTGAGAGATTGTTGGATTCAATCCAATTTTTTAGCGCCACTGTCGTGCTGGCGTTAATCCGCGCTTCTTTTTCTGGCACATTCTTTAATGATGGTTGGGCTGCGCACGCATCTTGATACTCAGCGCTTTGTTGTTCCTCTGGAACCGCAGCAATTTCGGAAAAAATCTCCGGAATAGTTTTGTTAATTACATTGATGCCGAACTTTGTTGAAAGTGCTGCCGCATCATAAGTACACGGTGTGAAACCAGCCGGAGCATCACCAATTGCACCAACGGTTCGACCTTTCAGTAACTCCAGAGATTTTAAAACTTTATCGGTGTCTGCAAGATTGCCCTGCAAAGTTTTGGGCTGTCCAACATCTGGCATTACTCCAGCCAACGCACTCTCTAATCCTTCACGTACATGCGCTTCATCAGGGTTGCCATGTAGATGGGTAATGCGCTTTCCATTCACGCGAAGTGCGTGCGCTGCAAGATTAGATCCGCACATTGAATTAAGAAGTAGTCGATCTCCTACTTCACCAAATTCACGAACTGACCAAAGCAGTACCTCTCCTTTTACCTTTGAGAGAAGTGAAATAGCGGCGGATGCATCGGCGAATGAAGCGTTAAATAAAATATAAAGTTTTTCATCATGATTTAGATTCGCCTCCGCACTTGCGGTGTCCTCCGGAGTCATAACTAAATTTTCTGGCCCGTTGATAGTTGCGCCTAAATCATTTAACAAAGTGCGGGCTTGTGCGTAAAACTTCTCGGCAGCAGCCACATCAAAAGTTGGCCTAGCTAATGCGATCAGAGTGCAGCTACTCATTAATTCCACCCCGCTGGCAGTACCTCAGTCATTAATACGGGACGACCTTCTGCAATGCTCTTTTGAGCTGCCAAACCAGTAGCCACGCTGCGCAAGCCATCCTCCAAGGTCACCTCTGGGGTGCCTCCGTTTTGGATTGCTTTGAAGAATTTCACATGCTCGAGATAAGAAGCTCCGTAATGAAATCCGTTGTATTTAATGGAGTCATTCCATACTTTGCGAGACTCAACTTTGGGTTTTGAAGCATCATGGGTCCAGTTTTTAAAGTTTCCAACTGCGCTGCGCTTTCCATGTCTTAACTCAAGAGATGGCAGGAAGGACTCAACTTTTCCAGCATTTCCAGTTACCGAAATACTCTCTTTATCAACGGTATTTTCGGCAAACATACAAAGATCTAGCATCGCGCGCTTGCCGCTGGGGTATTCCACAATCACATATGCGCTGTCCAACATATCTGCCGGCTGTCCATCATAAACTTCATCTAAGAAATTAACTCTTTGGCCGCCTGATGCAAAAACTCTTACCGGTCTCTCCTGTGAAATATGATCCATCAAGTTGAAATAGTGGCAACACTTTTCAACCAAGGTTCCGCCGGTTTTTGCAGTAAAGCGATTCCAATTTCCAACCTTGGGATAAAAAGGTTCACGGTGTTCGCGAATTGAAACTTGTTGGACCTCGCCGACTCCACCATCATGAACAATTGAGATTAATTCAGCTACTGGAGGCATATAACGGTATTCCAAACCCATCCAAACTAATCCGGTGCGGTTCTTAGACCATTCAATTACCTTCAAACAATCTTCAATAGTTGTACAAAGTGGTTTCTCAATAAAAACATGTAATGAAGTTGCTAATGCATCACGCAAAACATCTACGTGGGTGAAATTAGGTGTGGCAATAATTACCGCGTCGACCAATCCTGAATTAAGCAATTCATTGTGGTCGGTAAAGACCGCTACGGGGTGTTCAATCTGATGTTGGGCGAGATTTCGTGAACCTTCATCAGGATCACTAATTGCAGTTACGGTCGCACCTTCAATAAAGCGCAGGTTTTCGGCATGCTCACGGCCCATGGCTCCAACGCCGATGATTCCGTAACGCACCATCTGTGAGGCTCCCCGATCCGCATTGGTGAGTGGTCAGACCACTTGAATAAGGCGAGTCTTGTGCGTGGGCGTGCTCGGGTCAATGCTTTTCGGTGGGTTTTTTATAACGTTTGGATTACCGAACCGCGATATTCGGCCGCCTGCGACCTGAGATCTCAAGGCTGGGCCAGCTTGAATCCACGGTGAGAATCTCAAAACCGGCAGGGGTGGTCACGATTGTGTCCTCCACCTTTAGCCCCTCGGCCGAGGGGTTCCAAGCGATCGCATTGTTTAACCCAATCAACTGGGGTGTCTTTTCATGTGCGGGGAAATCCCGTGGCAGATAACCAGTTGGTCCGCCTTGATGATGTTTAGTCCATTCATCACGAGCGAAACCTTCCTTCAAATATGAAATCTCCCCTGCCTTGAATGCTTCAGCAAAGCTTGCGCCGATTTTTGTGCCATCTAGAAATGCTGCTTCGACGTTAAGCAATCGTCGATAAGTTTCATTGACCTGTGCAGGTATCTCACCAAAATGCACCAATCTAGTAACGCTGGCAATCAAACCTTTTCGTCTCGCACAGATAACTCCCATGCCGATTGAACCGATTTCATTTGTAGTTGGCAGCGGGTGTCTGAATTCTTTAATTCTCTTTTCACCAGCAACTAATAAAACTACCGGTTCAAGGTTTCTCTCCCACAACTCTTCAGCTATTTCACCAGCTACCTCAACCTCTGACATATCAGGGTCGATATCTAACATCGCTTCACCAAGCGCCTCTGCAGCGTCTTTACTGATTTCGCGTAGTCGATTTACTTCATAATCATTTAGATTGCGACGCAGGGTTTCAATATCGCTCAGGATATTAACTCGATCAGCATCTGGTCCATCACTACCGATGCGCTCACCTTTTGGCAGCTGCGCTTCTCTTCCCTCAAACCAATTAACAACAATAAGCTCTTCATCGCCAGTTAACTCTTCAGCGCTCAAGCGCGGAGCTTCAATCTTGTTTGTCACGACAACAATGCGATCGCGATAAACCACAACATCCATACAGGAAAGTTCTAAAGTGGTTGGGATATGTGCTCGGCCACCAATAATCCAGGCGACATTTGCGCCTTTTTTAAGCACTACCGCATCTAGGTTTTTGGCCGCTAATAAAGCGCTGATTCGCGCTCGTTTTTCCCGCTGCTCTAGGACTCTACTCATAGGGATAACCTATGAAAGAAGTGTGGAAACTTCGATACCAAAACGAGCTAAATTCGCTTTTCCGCCATCTACCTCGGTGAGCACAAAAGGTTTTCCATCTGGGGCGATGCAGTATGAATTTTCAAAATGCGAGCCATGTGAGTTATCTGTGGTCACGACGGTCCAGCCATCAGCCAAAATCTTAGTTTTATGAGTTCCCATGGTGATCATCGGCTCGATTGCAAAAACCATGCCAGCTTCAATGGTTGGTCCATGACCTGGTTTTCCATAATTAAGAATGTGTGGCTCCATATGCATCGCGGTCCCGATTCCATGTCCGCCATACTCGCGCAAAATTCCGTAGTTACCCTGCTCATTTGTGTATTTTTCAATCGCGTGACCAATGTCAGAGAGTTTTGCACCGGCAGCACCCGCGGCAATTCCAACCCACATTGATTCTTCGCAAACATCTAACATTTTTTGGCGGGCATCATCTTTTGGATCCACAATTATTGAAAAAGCGGCATCGCCATGCCAACCATCAATCACTGCGCCACAATCAACTGAAACTATATCTCCCGGCATAATCATGCGATCGCCTGGAATTCCATGAACGATTTCATCATTTACAGAAACACATATCGTTGCGGGATAACCGTGATAACCCTTGAAGTTTGAGGTACCGCCTCCGCGCTTGATATTTGCCTCTGCAATTGCATCAAGTGCGCTAGTGGTAATTCCAGCTTTGATATTTGCTTTAACAATTTCCAATGTGCTGCGAACTAAAAGTCCGGCTTGGCGCATTGTCTTTAGCTGATCCAATGTTTTGATCTGGATCGCCATGATTTAGCTCAGTTTCTGAGAAAGGGCGCGAATCGCGCTACCGGTAATTTCCGAAACCTCACCGACCGCAGGAATTGTTATGAGCAACCCTTCGGTGCGGTAAAAAGCAATGATTGGGGCGGTTTGTTCCGCGTAAACCTCAAGCCTTCTTGCAATTACCTCTTCTTTGTCATCATCACGTTGGTAAAGCTCGCCGCCACAGGAATCACATTTATCAAGCTGTCCTGGGAAAACTTTTCCGCAACCACGGCAGGTACGGCGTGATGAAAGTCGTTTGATAATTTCTGCGTTTTCGATTGAGAGCTCAAGTGCTGCATCAATTGGAGTCTTCTTCTCAGCAAGGACCGCTCTTAGCACCTCTGCTTGCGCCACATTTCGTGGAAAGCCATCTAACAAAAATCCGTTTGCGGTGTCGGCATGAGTTAGACGATCTTTAACCATCGCATTAGTGACTGAATCTGGAACTAACTCACCTTTATCCATGTAACCCTTGGCCTGCAAACCAAGTGGTGTTCCCTCTTTCAAATTGGCGCGGAAAATATCACCGGTTGAAATATGAGGAATTGAATAGTGCTGGGCGAGGTGTACCGCTTGAGTTCCTTTACCTGCACCTGGTGGTCCAACCAGGATTAAACGCATTAGCGCAAGAACCCCTCGTAGGAACGCTGTTGTAGCTGGCTCTCAATTTGCTTTGCAGTATCAAGACCAACACCAACCACGATAAGAATCGCGGTTCCACCAAATGGGAAGTTCTGTGAAGCACCGAAAAGAACCAGCGCAATAATCGGAATAACTGCAACCAAGGCTAGATACAGAGAACCTGGGGCGGTAATTCGATTTAGAACATATTGTAAATAATCGCTGGTTGGCTTACCGGCACGAATGCCTGGGATAAAGCCACCGTATTTACGCATATTTTCTGCGGTCTCTTCTGGGTTGAAGGTAATTGCAACATAGAAGTAAGCAAAGAAAATAATTAGCAACGCGTAGGCCGCGATGTAAATCGGGTGATCGCCTTGCACAAAGTTAGTTGAAATCCATACCGCCCAAGGAGCTTGGGAGTTGGTGAAGTTTGCGACCAAAGAAGGGATGTAAAGCAATGAAGAGGCGAAAATTACTGGAATAACACCTGATTGATTTACCTTGATTGGAATATAAGTTGTGGTTCCGCCGTACTGACGACGACCAACTTGGCGCTTTGCATACTGAACTGGAATACGGCGCTGTGATTGTTCAACAAATACAACCGCCGCCACAATCAAAATACCGACCGCCATAATGAATAGGAATGTTGGCCAGCCGCGAGAAAGCTTGATGGACCAAAGTTGTCCTGGGAAGCTTGCTGCGATTGATGTGAAAATCAGAATTGACATACCGTTACCAACGCCGCGATCAGTAATCAATTCGCCAAGCCACATGATTACCGAGGTACCAGCGGTCATTACGAAAATCATTGTGACGATGCGCTGCCATGAGGTATCAGGGATGATCGCTTCGGTACATCCATTGATCAAACGACCTGGAGTACGAGCAACCGCAATCAAACCGGTGGTCTGCAAAACAGCCAAACCAATTGTTAGATAACGGGTGTATTGAGTTAACTTCGCGGTTCCTGATTGTCCTTCTTGTTTCAAAGCTTCAAAACGAGGAATTACCACGGTGAGAAGTTGAACAATGATGGATGCGGTGATGTAAGGCATGATGCCGAGCGCGAAAACTGAGAGCTGAAGTAGAGCTCCACCGCTAAATAGATTGATAAGTCCAAACAATCCACCGGTATCAACATTTGCTAAGCAGCGTTGAACTGCCGAGTATGAAACACCTGGGGTTGGGATTACCGACCCGAAGCGGAAGATCGCCATGATTGAAAGGGTGAAGAAAATCTTGCGACGTAGATCAGGCGTCTTAAACGCCTTACCGAAAACTGATAGCAACATTTTCTTCTCCTATTTCAAACTAGCTAAACTTTTTAAAGCGCCTTGATGCTTCCGCCTGCAGCAGAGATTTTCTCTGAAGCAGATGCTGAGAAGCTATGAACGGTGACATTTACCTTAACGGAGATATCGCCATTTCCTAGGACTTTAACTGGATGACCCTTACGAGCTGCGCCTACTTTGTATAGATCCTCAACTGATACATCGCCACCCTTAGGGAATAGCGCGTTGATGGTTGAGACGTTAACAGCTTGGTAGGTAACGGTCTCTGGGTTCTTGAAACCACGAAGTTTTGGCAAACGCTGTACGAGCGGCATTGCGCCACCTTCGAAACCAGCGCGAACTACGTTACGAGCACGTGTTCCCTTGCCACCACGACCAGAGGTTTTACCTTTGGAACCTTCACCGCGACCCTTACGAGTCTTTTCCTTCTTTGCGCCTGGCGCAGGACGGAGATGATGAGCTTTAAGCACCATTGTTATTCAACCTCCTCAACTTTGATGAGATGGCGAACGTTGTAGACCATGCCGCGAATTTCCGGACGATCTTCCTTCACCACAACATCACCAATGCGCTTCAAACCAAGTGAGCGAAGAGTTTCGCGTTGATCTGGTGCATTACCGACTTTGGAACGAACCTGTGTGACTTTTAGACGTGGCATTAGGCACCTGCCGATGTTGTCATCGCGCGAATAACTGCTGCTGGAGCAACGCGCTCAAGTGGAAGTCCACGACGTGCTGCAATTGCTGCTGGATCTTCCAACATCTTTAGTGCAGCTGCGGTTGCGTGAACCATGTTGATTGGGTTGTTTGAACCAAGTGACTTGGTCAAAACATCTGTGATACCTGCGCACTCAAGAACTGCACGAACTGGACCACCAGCGATAACACCGGTACCAGGAGCAGCTGGACGAAGTAGAACTACGCCAGCAGCATCTTCACCTTGGACTGGGTGAGGAATTGTGCCTTGAATACGTGGAACCTTGAAAAATGATTTCTTGGCTTCTTCGACAGCCTTAGCGATTGCTTGTGGAACCTCTTTTGCTTTTCCATAACCAACGCCGACCATTCCATTTCCATCACCAAGCACAACAAGAGCAGTGAAGGAGAAACGGCGACCACCGGATACAACCTTTGCTACGCGGTTGATGAATACAACGCGCTCGATGTAAGGAGACTTCTCAACAGTGCGCTCCTCACGTGGACGACGGTTATCGCGTCCGCGCTTTGGCTTTTCAGCTTCTGTTGCTGTGTTTTCTACATTTGCCATTTAGAAGTCCAATCCATTCTCGCGAGCACCTTCAGCAAGTGCAGCTACGCGTCCGGTGTAGCGATTACCACCACGATCAAATACGACCGTAGTAATTCCCTTTGCTTTTGCACGATCAGCAACAAGTTGGCCAACGGTGCGGGCCTTCTTTGTTTTATCTGCTGAGGTGGCACGCAAATCTTTTTCCATTGTTGAAGCGGAAGCCAAAGTGTGACCCTTGGTGTCATCAACAATCTGGGCAACAAGGTGACGTGCAGAGCGGGTTACCACTAGACGTGGACGCTCTGTTGTACCGGAAAGACGCTTGCGTACACGGAAGTGACGACGAGCGCGGGCAACTCGAGTAGAACCCTTAACAATCTTCTTAGTGATTCTCATGCCTTCTTACCTGTCTTTCCAGCCTTGCGACGGATACGTGCACCCTTCAGATGTAAGCCCTTGCCCTTATAAGGATCGGCCTTACGTAGTTTCTGAATCTTTGCAACGACCTCGCCAACAAGTTGCTTGTCAACACCTGAAACAACTAGTTCGGTTGGAGATACAACCTGGAAAGTAATTCCAGCTGGTGCTGAGAATGGAACTGGGTGTGAGTAACCAAGAGCGAACTCAAGATCCTTACCCTTTTCAGCAACTTTGTAACCAACACCGACGATTGAAATTGTCTTTGAATATCCAGTTGTTACACCGGTAACCATGTTTGCAACTAATGTGCGTGACAAACCATGAAGTGATTTTGCAGCGCGCTCATCATTGGCGCGAGCAAGAACTAGTGAATTCTCTTCCTTCTTTGGTGTGATCAACTCTGGAAGCACATGTGACAAGGTTCCTTTTGGTCCCTTTACCGAGATGCTTTGACCAGCGATGTTAACCTCAACTCCAGATGGAATTGCAATTGGCATTTTTCCAATACGTGACATTTAGATCACCATACGTAGGCGAGAACTTCTCCGCCTACACCTTGCTTGTTGGCTTGCTTATCAGTTAGCAAACCTTGTGAAGTTGAGATGATTGCAACACCAAGTCCACCAAGAACCTTTGGAAGTCCGGTTGATTTCGCGTAAACGCGAAGACCTGGCTTGGAAACACGACGTAGACCGGCGATTGAACGCTCACGGTTTGCGCCGTACTTCAAATCAATTGTTAAAGTTTTTCCGAAACCCTCTGGGTTGTCGGTAACTTTAAAGCCACCGATATAACCCTCTTTTTGAAGGATTTCTGCAATACGTACCTTTACCGATGAAGATGGCATTGCAACCACTTCATGGTAAGCCGTATTTGCGTTACGCAGACGTGCAAGCATGTCTGCGATTGGGTCTGTCATTGTCATTGTTGGCTCATCGCCTTTCTTCAGGTGGTTTCTCTTTCGAGACCTACCAGATAGTTGTTACCAGGAAGCTTTCGTAATACCAGGGAGTTCTCCGCGGTGTGCCATCTCTCTGAAGCAAACACGGCAGATGCCGAACTTCTGATAGACGGAGTGAGGACGTCCACAACGTTGGCAACGTGTGTAACCGCGCACCTTGAACTTTGGCTTGCGGCTCGCCTTAACTTTTAGTGATGTCTTTGCCATTGTGTGTTTATCCCCTTAATCCCGGAATGGAAAACCGAGTGCTTTTAACAGCGCGCGGCCCTCTAGATCATTCTTGGCTGAAGTAACGATGGTGATATCCATTCCGCGAACGCGATCTACCTTGTCCTGCTCGATTTCCGCAAATACAACCTGCTCGGTTAGACCGAAGGTGTAGTTACCTTTGCCATCGAACTGCTTTGGTGAAAGACCACGGAAGTCACGGATACGTGGAAGTGAAACTGAAAGCAAACGATCCATGAACTCCCACATACGATCGCCACGAAGAGTGACATGTGCGCCAATTGGTTGGCCTTCACGTAGTTTGAAGTTAGCGATTGATTTCTTTGCCTTTGTGACAAGTGGCTTTTGTCCGGTGATAGTTGTTAGATCACGGATAGCGCCTTCAATCAACTTGGAATCTTTAGCTGCTTCGCCAACACCCATGTTCACAACAATCTTGGAGAGTGTTGGAATCTGCATCTTGTTTGCGAAGTTGAACTCCTTTTGCAGGTGTGCGGCAACTTCATTTTTGTAACGCTCTTTCAAGCGTGGAGTTGTAATTGTTGACATTAGATGTCTCCTCCTGTGCGACGGGAAACTCGCACATTCTTACCTTCGTCATTCTTGCGAACGGCGATTCGAGTTGCCTTGTTGTCATCATCAAGCAACATCACGTTTGAGTAAGCGATTGGCGCCTCCATTGTGAGGATTCCGCCGACCTTTGCTCCACGTTGTGAAGTCTCTTCACGGGTGTGCTTCTTGACGCGATTAACACCTTCAACGGTTACGCGCGCGGTCTTTGTATCAACCGCAATAACCTTTCCGGTTACTCCTTTGTCTTTGCCAGCAATGACAAGAACGGTGTCACCTTTCTTGATTCTCATTACAGCACCTCCGGAGCAAGTGAAATGATCTTCATGAAACGCTTGTCACGGAGTTCACGAGCAACTGGTCCGAAAATACGGGTTCCACGTGGCTCGTTGTCATCCTTAATAATGACCGCAGCGTTTTCATCAAAACGAATGTATGAACCATCATTGCGACGGTTTTCTTTAACGGTACGAACGATGACCGCTTTAACAACGTCACCCTTCTTTACCTGTCCGCCAGGAATTGCATCCTTAACGGAGCAAACAATGATGTCGCCAATTGATGCATAGCGACGTTGTGTGCCACCAAGAACACGGATACATAGAAGCTCACGAGCTCCAGTGTTATCCGCGACGCGTAGACGTGATTCTGCTTGAATCATGGTTACTTAGCCTTCTCGATAATCTCCACTACACGCCAACGCTTGGTTGCAGATAGTGGACGGGTTTCCATAATTCGCACGCGATCACCAACACCAGCGGTGTTCTCTTCGTCATGCGCCTTGAACTTCTTGTTCTTGGTAATAACCTTTGAATAAAGACCATGAGCAGCGCGGTCTTCGACCTTAACTACTACTGTCTTATCCATCTTGTCGCTTACAACGATTCCTTCGCGAACTTTGCGGAAGTTACGGTCATCGCTCACGCGGCACCTCCAATACCTAGTTCACGTTCACGGACAACTGTGTAGATCCGTGCAATTTCTTTGCGGACAGCGGTGAGACGACCATGGCTTTCTAGTTGGCCTGTCGCAGCTTGGAAGCGAAGGTTGAATAGCTCTTCCTTTGCATCCTTTAGCTTTGCTTGAAGATCTTCAGTGCTTAGCGCACGGAGTTCTTCGGCTGAAATTAGTTTGGCCATTGTTATGCCTCCTCACGAAGTACAACGCGGGACTTAACTGGAAGCTTGTGAGCAGCACGTGAAAGCGCTTGCTTTGCAACATCTAGAGTCACGCCGGAGATTTCAAACATCACGCGGCCTGGCTTTACGTTTGCAATCCAGAACTCAGGTGAACCCTTACCGGAACCCATGCGGGTTTCAGCAGGCTTCTTGGTGAGTGGGCGATCTGGATAAATGTTGATCCAAACCTTTCCACCACGCTTGATGTGACGGGTCATTGCGATACGTGCCGCTTCAATCTGACGGTTGGTTACATAACCACCTTCAGTTGCTTGCAAACCGAAATCGCCGAATGCAACAGCTGTGCCGCCTTTTGATTTACCAAAACGATCTGGACGGTGCTGCTTGCGGTGCTTAACGCGACGTGGAATCAACATTATGCCTCGCCTCCTTCACTCTTTACTTCGCTAACAACCTCAGTTACTGCAGGAGCTTCGGTGGTAGCAACGTTCGAAGTTGTTACCTCACCACGTGGTGCGCGAGGCGCGCGACGTTGTGCTGGCTTACCTGCTTTTGCTTGAGCAAGAGCTGCTGCTTCACGTTCTGCACGTGACTCAATAACTTCACCCTTATAAATCCAAACCTTCACACCAAGACGACCAAATGTTGTGTGAGCCTCATGGAAGCCGTAATCAATATTTGCACGAAGTGTGTGTAGTGGAACGCGTCCTTCACGATAGAACTCAGAGCGTGACATTTCTGCACCACCGAGACGGCCACCGCACTGGATACGAACACCCTGTGCACCAGCTTTGAATGCGGTTTGCATTGCTTTACGCATTGCACGGCGGAAAGAAACACGAGCTGCAAGTTGTTCTGCAACACCTTGAGCAACTAGCTGTGCATCAATCTCTGGATTCTTAACTTCAAGAATATTTAGCTGAACCTGCTTGCCGGTTAGCTTCTCAAGATCTAAACGAAGACGATCTGCCTCTGTTCCACGACGTCCAATAACAATTCCCGGACGTGCGGTGTGTAGATCGATGCGAACACGTTCACGGGTGCGCTCGATTTCAATGCGAGCAACGCCAGCGCGTTCCATGTTCTTTTCCATCAAACGACGGATCATCACATCTTCTTTTACATAATCTTTGTAAAGCTTGTCGGCATACCAACGAGACTTGTACTCAGTTGTGATACCTAGGCGGAAGCCATGTGGATTGATTTTTTGACCCATTTACTTGGCCTCCCCTTCAGTTGTCGCAGCCTTTGCGGCAGCTTTACGAGCCTCTGCCTTTGAAGGTCTGCGATAGTTCTTGTCATCTGACAGAACTACAGAAATCTGTGAAGAACGCTTCAAGATTTGATAACCGCGACCCTGTGCACGTGGGCGGTAACGCTTCATGGTTACGCCTTCATCAACTAGGGCTTCGGTAACCCAAAGCTCTGATGCATCACGGATTGCTGGGTTCTTCTGCTTTGCGTTAGCAACCGCAGAGTTAAGTAGTGAGTAAAGATCTTCACTTACTGCAATCTGTGGTGAGAACTTTGCAATGCGTAGCGCTTCATCAGCACGTTGTCCGCGAATCATGTTTACAACGCGGCGTGCCTTTTGAGGAGTTACACGAATTGAACGAAGTGAAGCTGTTGCAATCACTGTTGCATTTGTATTAGCCACGCTTCACCCCTTTATCGTCTCCCTTAACGTGTCCTTTAAATGTACGGGTTGGTGCAAACTCTCCGAGCTTGTGACCGATCATTGCGTCAGTTACATAAACCGGAACATGTTTGCGACCATCATGAACAGCGATTGTGTGGCCGATCATTGAAGGTGTGATCATTGAACGTCGTGACCAAGTCTTGATTACATTCTTTGTGTTCTTGGCATTCTGTTCATCAACCTTCTTTTCAAGGTGTTGATCCACGAATGGACCCTTCTTCAAACTACGTGGCATTTGGTTTCAGGGCTCCTTATCGGCTCTTGTTAGCTGGTCGGCGACGGACAATTAGTTGGTCACTCGCTTTTTTCTTACGAGTGCGAACCTCTGGCTTACCCCAAGGTGAAACTGGATGACGTCCACCTGAAGTCTTACCTTCACCACCACCATGTGGGTGATCAACTGGGTTCATAACAACACCACGAACGGTTGGGCGACGGCCTTTCCAGCGCATACGTCCAGCTTTTCCATGGTTAATGTTTGATTGCTCTGCGTTTCCAACTGTTCCGATGGTGGCGCGGCAACGAACATCTACGTTGCGAATTTCGCCTGATGGCATACGAAGTTGTGCGTATGGTCCATCTTTTGCAACCAACTGAACGCCTGCACCTGCAGAACGTGCAATGCGAGCGCCGCCACCTGGACGGGTTTCGATTGCGTGAATCATGGTTCCAACTGGGATGTTGCGAAGCGGCAGGTTGTTACCTGGCTTGATATCCGCGGTTGGTCCATTTTCAATCTTTGTGCCTTGTTCAACTCCAACTGGCGCGATGATGTAACGCTTCTCGCCATCTGCGAAGTGAACTAGCGCAATACGCGCTGTGCGGTTTGGATCGTATTCGATATGCGCAACAACAGCTGGAACTCCATCTTTGTCGTTACGTAGAAAATCAATTACGCGATATGCACGCTTGTGTCCGCCACCTTGGTGACGTGTGGTGATCTTTCCGGATGCGTTACGGCCGCCCTTTGAATTAACTGGACGGATAAGTGACTTCTCTGGAGTTGATCGGGTGATTTCAGCGAAGTCAGAAACGCTTTGGCCACGAGAGCTTGGCGTTACTGGCTTTAACTTACGAAGTGCCATTGTTTTATCCCTTTTCTAGGTCCAATTTCCTATTACTAGGAAACCGGTCCTCCAAAGATGTCGATCCGGTCACCAGCTGCGATTTGCACAATCGCACGCTTGGTATCGCTGCGCTTTCCAAGACCGTAACGGGTGAGCTTGCTCTTACCCTCGCGGTTCATGGTGTTGACCTTGAGTACTCGCACCTTGAAAATCTTTTCAATTGCGATTTTGATCTCGGTCTTGTTTGCATCTGGTGCAACAATAAATGTGTACTTGTTTTGATCTAGCAAGCCGTATGACTTTTCAGATACGACTGGCGCGATCAAGACATCACGATGGTCTCTCATGCTGACACCTCTGCTAACTCAGATTCACGAGCGGTTGCTGTTGCTGACTTTCCTTTTGCAGGACCAGCAACAAATTCAGTGATTGCCTTCTTTGAGAAGACAACATCATCAGAAACAACTACGTCATAAGCATTTAGTTGATCTTGACGAATTAGGTGTAGATCAGCTTCGTTGCGAAGTGAACGCCATGAAGCCTCTTCACCATGTGCCAAAACCACTAGAACACGACGACGATCAGAGAACTGACGGACCGCAGAGATTGCAGCCTTGGTGTTTACGGTTTCAACAATTTCAGAAACAACATGGATACGTGCATTGCGAGCGCGATCAGATAGAACACCGCGAAGTGCTGCCTTGATCATTTTCTTTGGTGTGCGCTCGTCATACTTACGAGGAACTGGTCCTTGAGCAACACCACCATGACGCTGGTTTGGTGAACGGGTTGAGCCCTGACGAGCACGACCGGTTCCCTTCTGCTTGAAAGGCTTCTTACCACCACCGCTTACTTCGCCACGGTTCTTCGCTTTGTGAGTACCGGCGCGAGCAGCGTTTAGTTGTGCAGTGACAACCTGGTGGATCAAAGGAACATTTACTTGAACATCAAAGATCTCCGCTGGGAGATCAAAGGTTCCAGCCTTTGCACCTTTTGCATCTTTAATTTCTACAGATAGAGCCACGGTTATGCACCTGCCTTACTAATAACTTCGCTCACTGCTTTTTTAGAAGCTGAGTGAATGAAAACTTGTGAACCGTTACGACCAGGAACCGCACCCTTAATAAGAATGAGTGATTTCTCTGCATCAACGGAATGAACTGTGAGGTTTTGAACTGTTACGGTCTCAACACCCATACGACCCATCATGCGCTTTCCTTTGAAAACGCGACCAGGTGTGGTGCGGTTACCGATAGAACCTGAGGTGCGGTGCTTACGCTCAACACCATGGCCATCACCAAAACCGCGGAAGTTGTGGCGCTTCATAACACCAGCAGAACCTTTACCAAGTGATGTGCCTTGGGCATCAACAATTTCACCTGGTGTGAAAATGTCTGCTTTTACTTCTTGTCCTACTGAGTAAGCAGAAGCGTTTGCGGTGCGAAGTTCACCAACATATTTACGTGGTGTGGTTCCAGCTTTTGCAAAGTGACCAGCCTCTGGCTTTGAAACTTTGCGTGGATCGATTGCACCAAATGCCATTTGAACCGCTTCGTATCCATCTTTTTCAAGGGTACGAACCTGAGTTACAACACATGGACCTGCTTCAATAACAGTTACAGGAATTACCTTGTTGTTCTCATCGAAGACCTGAGTCATACCGAGCTTCACGCCAAGGATTCCCTTGATAGCGCTGCCCTTTGATTGAGTAGTTGTCATGTCAGATCCCCTTAGAGCTTGATCTCGATATCGACGCCAGCTGGAAGATCAAGACGCATCAAGGAATCAACAGTCTTAGGTGTTGGATCGATGATGTCGATTAAGCGCTTGTGGGTGCGCATCTCGAAATGTTCGCGGCTGTCTTTGTATTTGTGAGGAGAACGAATCACGCAGTAGGTGTTCTTCTCTGTGGGCAGCGGAACTGGCCCTGCGACCGTAGCACCTGTGCGCTCGACAGTTTCAACGATTTTCTTCGCTGAAGTGTCAATCACCTCATGGTCATAGGCCTTGAGCCTGATGCGGATCTTTTGTCCCGCCATGTTCGTTTCCTCTTTCTTCTTATTTACTACTTCTAAAACTTTTTATTTTTTATAACTGGGGCAAATTTCTTTGCCCCAGTTATTTACTTTTTTTATTACTTGATGATCTTTGTTACGCGACCTGCACCGACGGTACGTCCACCTTCGCGAATCGCGAAGCGAAGTCCCTCTTCCATCGCAACTGGCTGGATGAGAGTTACTGTCATTGAGGTGTTATCGCCAGGCATAACCATTTCGGTTCCTGCTGGAAGTGTTACAACACCGGTTACGTCAGTTGTACGGAAGTAGAACTGAGGACGGTAGTTGTTGAAGAATGGTGTGTGACGTCCACCCTCATCCTTTGAAAGGATGTAGGAAGATGCTTCGAAGTCTGTGTGAGGAGTAACGGAACCAGGCTTGCAAACAACCTGACCACGCTCAACATCTTCACGCTTTAGACCGCGGAGAAGTAGACCGACGTTCTCGCCTGCTTGACCTTCATCAAGAAGCTTGCGGAACATTTCTACACCGGTGATAACTGTCTTCTGTGAATCTGGACGGATACCAACGATTTCAACTTCTTCGTTTACCTTGACGATACCGCGCTCGATACGACCAGTAACAACGGTTCCACGACCTGTGATTGTGAATACGTCTTCAACTGGCATCAAGAATGGCTTATCAACTTCACGAGCTGGCTGTGGAATGAACTCATCAACTGCGTTCATAAGATCCATGATCTTCTCTGCCCAAGCAGCATCTCCTTCAAGAGCCTTAAGAGCTGAGATGCGAACGATTGGAGTGTCTTTTCCTGGGAACTCGTACTTAGTTAGAAGATCGCGTACTTCTTCTTCAACTAGCGCAAGAATGTCTTCATCATCAACCATGTCAGACTTGTTGAGAGCAACAACGATTGAAGGAACGCCAACCTGACGAGCAAGTAGAACGTGCTCTTTTGTCTGTGGCATTGGTCCATCAGTTGCAGCAACTACGAGAATTGCGCCGTCCATCTGTGCTGCACCAGTAATCATGTTCTTGATGTAGTCAGCGTGGCCAGGGCAGTCAACGTGTGCGTAGTGACGCTTCTCTGTCTGGTACTCGATGTGTGCGATCGAAATGGTGATACCGCGTTGACGCTCTTCTGGCGCCTTATCGATCTGATCGAATGGTGTGAATGGGTTTACATCTGGATACTTGTCGTGAAGCACCTTGGAAATCGCAGCAGTAAGAGTGGTCTTACCGTGGTCGATGTGACCAATGGTGCCAATGTTTGCGTGCGGCTTTGTCCGCTCGAACTTTGCCTTTGCCACTGTGGGTTCTCCTTCTTTTCTTTTTCTTTTAGTTACCTGATTAGTTACTTGATTTGATGGGTTGAACTACTCGCCGCGAATCTTCGCGATGATTTCTTTCGAAACCGCTGCAGGAACCTCTGCATAGGAATCGAATTGCATGCTGTAACTCGCACGGCCCTGTGTTCTGCTTCGAAGATCTCCGACATAGCCGAACATCTCTGAAAGTGGAACAAGTGCTTTAACGACGCGAGCACCGGCTCGCTCATCCATGGCCTGAATTTGGCCACGACGGCTGTTGAGATCGCCGATGACGTCGCCCATGAAATCTTCAGGGGTGGTGACTTCAACGGACATCATTGGCTCGAGGAGTGCAGGACCAGCAAGTTTTGCTGCTTCCTTGAACGCCGCGATTCCAGCAATCTTGAAGGCCAACTCCGATGAGTCAACATCGTGGTATGCACCATCAAGAAGAGTTACACGAACATCTGTTAGTGGATAACCAGCAAGTGGTCCACTCTGCATTGCCTCTTGGCAACCATCATCAACTGATGGGATGTATTCCTTTGGAACACGACCGCCCGTAATTTTGTTTACGAACTCGTATCCACCTTCAACTGCACCAACAGGAAGTGGCTCGAGTGCGATCTGGATCTTTGCGAACTGTCCAGAACCACCGCTCTGCTTCTTGTGTGTGTAGTCATAACGATCAACTGGCTTGCGAAGAGTTTCGCGATAAGCAACCTGTGGCTTACCAACGTTTGCTTCGACCTTGAACTCACGCTTCATACGATCAACAAGGATTTCTAGGTGAAGCTCACCCATACCGCCAATAATTGTTTGTGCGGTTTCCTCATCAGTACGAACATGGAATGTTGGATCTTCTTCCGCTAGACGCTGGATAGCAACACCAAGTTTTTCCTGGTCACCCTTTGTCTTTGGCTCGATCGCAACGTGAATAACTGGATCTGGGAACTCCATTGATTCAAGAATTACTGGCTTATCTGGATCGCAGAGAGTGTCACCGGTTGTGGTGTCTTTTAGACCCATTACCGCGATGATGTCACCGGCAGAAGCCTGTGGGATTTCTTCACGCTTGTTAGCGTGCATGCGATAGATCTTGCCGATACGTTCCTTGCGATCCTTTGTGGAGTTAAGGATTCCGGTACCAGCCTCAAGAACACCTGAATAAATACGTACGAAGGTGAGCTTTCCAAGGTGTGGATCGCTCATGATCTTGAACGCAAGTGCTGAGAATGGCTCAGATGCATCTGGCTTACGGGAAATCTCTACTGACTTATCACCCATCTTTGAACCGATGATTGCATCGATATCAAGTGGTGATGGAAGGTAACGAGTAACCGCATCAAGCATTGGCTGAACGCCTTTGTTCTTGAAAGCAGAACCAGTTAGAACTGGGGTCAACTTGTAAGAAAGAGTTGCGCGACGGATACCAGCGATGATTTCCTCTTCAGAAAGCTCTTCGCCTGCAAGGTACTTCTCCATTACCGCGTCATCATTCTCCGCAAGAGTTTCTAGCAGAGCATGACGAGCAGCATCACACTTATCTTTCATATCTGCTGGAATTTCTTCGACCTTGTAATCCTCACCCTTTTGGGTTTCGCCACGCCAAGTCAAAGCTTTCATTGCAATTAGATCGACAACGCCCATGAAATCTGCTTCAACTCCGATTGGAACCTGAAGAACTAGAGCGGTTGCACCAAGACGTGAACCAATCATCTCTACGCAGCGATCAAAGTTTGCACCAGTACGGTCTAATTTGTTTACGAAACAAATACGAGGAACGCTGTACTTATCTGCTTGACGCCAAACTGTTTCAGATTGTGGCTCGACACCTGCAACGCCATCGAAAACTGTTACCGCTCCATCAAGAACGCGAAGTGAGCGCTCTACTTCAACGGTGAAGTCAACGTGACCAGGTGTATCGATGATGTTGATGGTGTGGTTTTTCCACTCGCAAGTAGTTGCAGCGGAGGTAATGGTGATACCGCGCTCTTGCTCTTGCTCCATCCAGTCCATGGTGGCAGCGCCCTCATGTACTTCACCGATCTTGTAGTTGATACCGGTGTAAAAAAGAATACGTTCAGTGGTGGTTGTCTTACCAGCATCGATGTGAGCCATGATGCCGATATTTCGCACCTTATTTAGGTCAATTGCAGTTGTAGTCGCCATATTTGATTACCACCGATAATGAGCAAAAGCCTTGTTAGCTTCTGCCATTTTGTGAGTATCTTCGCGCTTCTTAACAGCTGCGCCCAAACCGTTTGATGCATCAATCATTTCATTTGCAAGACGTTCTGCCATTGACTTCTCGCGACGAAGACGTGAGTTGTCAACCAACCAACGAAGTCCAAGTGTCATGGAACGTGCTGCTTTAACTTCAACTGGAACCTGATAAGTAGCTCCACCAACACGACGTGAGCGAACTTCAACAGCTGGCTTCACATTGTCGAGTGCGCGCTTCAAAGTAATAACTGGATCAACTTCAGTTTTTGCGCGGCAATTTTCTAGAGCGTTGTAAACAATGGACTCGGCGGTTGAACGCTTGCCATGTGTTAGCACCTTATTAATAAGTGCAGTTACAACTGGAGAGTTATAAACCGGATCAGCAATTACCGGATTCTTAGGAGCGGGACCTTTACGTGGCATTACTTCTTCTCCTTCTTTGCACCGTAGCGTGAACGTGCTTGCTTACGATCCTTCACGCCTTGAGTATCGAGAGATCCACGAACAACTTTGTAGCGAACACCTGGAAGATCTTTAACACGACCACCACGGACAAGAACGATGGAGTGCTCTTGTAGGTTGTGACCTTCACCTGGAATGTAAGCAGTAACTTCCATTCCACTTGTTAAACGAACACGTGCAACTTTACGAAGTGCAGAGTTCGGCTTCTTTGGTGTTGTTGTGTAAACGCGTGTGCATACGCCACGACGTTGTGGACTTCCTTTAAGACCTGGTGTTGTTGTCTTTTCAGACTTATCAACACGACCCTTACGGACCAACTGCTGAATTGTTGGCACTACTATTCTCCATCTCATTCGTCCGACCCACGCGGTCGGGTGTGTCGCTTCTGTGGACACAAGGGCGCGAGGTTATCTGAAGCCTCACGTGCAGGTCAAAACGGCTAAAGCAGTAAAACACGCCGCTTTTTGAGGGGCAACACGCCGGCAAAAATCGGGTTAGCCTTTACTTATGGCATCTAAAGTAAAGGCTAAGAAAAGCCCTAAATCCACACCCCCACGCCCCCGCCGCGGTCGCGCCACCACATCTCGGATAAGTTCCAAGAATCAAATAACTATTCCAATTGAGGTGTTGCGAGAGGTGAATTTGAAACCTGGAGATCAAATTGAATTCATGATCGACAAAGAAGATCGGGTTGTACTTGCTCCTATTGCTGATGCGAAATGGAAAAAAACTTTGCGGGAATTAGCGGGCAGCATGCCTGATCTCGGCACTGATTTTGATTATCGAAAGGAGCGTCAGGATTGGGACAAAAAAGCCACGCAGACACCTCTTGGTTAATCGCATTACTAAATCCTGATGATGCACACCATAACCGGGCGCTCAAAGAACTTGATGAGTTGAACTCCGCACCTTCAATTAGCGCATTTGCACTCGCAGAGTTATTAGTCAATTTTGAATTAAATGAAGCAATTGATGTCTTTTCTACTTTAGCTACTCTGAAATCCGCATTGAGTTCAATAATTAGTTTAGATACTGAAATTGCCACTAAATCAGCGCAGATTAGATCGGCTAACAAGATAACCTTAGGTGACGCAATAATCATCGCCACAGCTTTATCTGAAAAAGCAAAGTTGTTAACTTTTGATAAGAATATGAGGTCAGTCTATGAACGTGTTAAGTAGACCAAAGCTTCGTGGCATGATTCATTTAATTATGTCTCCGCTTGCACTTGTTGCGGGACTAACGCTTGTCACAATCACCTCAGAACTTCGTGGTCGCATTACTCTTACTATTTTTACTTTGACCGCAGTCTCACTCTTTACCTGCAGCGCTATTTATCATCGTGTTCCTTGGGGCCCTTCAGCAAAAGCTATTTGGCGCCGCATTGATCACGCCAATATTCCGCTACTTATCGCCGGCACCTACACCCCTTTTGCGATCTATTTATTGGAGAAAAACCAAGCGGTAGTACTGCTTTCCTTGGTCTGGGGCGGGGCATTGCTTTCCGGCATATTCCGGGTTTTCTGGCTCTCTGCACCACGTTGGTTGTATGTGCCTATTTATCTCGCACTCGGATGGGCCGCGCTTATCTATCTCCCCGATTTCTATCGCAACGGTGGCCTCTTAGTTCTACTGCTCATCGCATTTGGCGGTGTTCTTTATTCGGCCGGAGCGATTATCTATGCGGTCAAAAAACCTAATATCTCTATCAACTGGTTTGGCTTTCATGAGTTGTTTCACGCGATGACCGCCGCGGCATTCATTTCACACTTTATTGCAGCGGTACTGGTTATAGTTCGCTAACTATGAGCGTACATATCGGAGCCGCCAAAGGCGAAATTGCTGAAAGAGTCCTGCTACCAGGAGATCCTCTCCGTGCTAAATGGGTTGCAGAAAATTATCTAGAAAATGTTAAGCAGTACAACTCAGTTCGCAACATGTTTGGTTTCACTGGAACCTACAAAGGCGAGCGCATCTCAGTTCAAGGAACTGGAATGGGATTGCCATCTGCTTCAATTTATGTAACTGAACTTTTCAATGAATACGATGTTCAAGTTGCGATTCGTATCGGCACCGCCGGTGGTATTCAAGACAAAACCAAAGTTGGCGATTTGATTCTTGCAATGACCGCATCCACTGATTCCAATATCAATCGTCGTATGACTAATGGTCTTGATTTTGCACCACATGCAGATTTCCATTTGCTACAAGCCGCTTATGAGGCCTCAAAGAAGTTTGAGCGCGTACATGTTGGCGGCGTTTCCTCAATGGACTTTTTCTACGACGAGACCGACTCCGCAAAAAAGCTTCAGGCACATGGCGTTCTCGCTGTTGAAATGGAAGCTAATCAGATTTACTCAATCGCAGCTCGTAAGGGCCGTCGCGCACTAGCCATCATGACCATCTCAGATCATGTATTTACCCATGAATCTATGGATTCAGAGGCTCGCGAGCGCACCCTTAACGACATGGTTGAAGTAGCGCTGCACGCCGCAATTAATGGCTAACTAGCTAGCTAATAATTAAGGCATCACCAAGCCACCATCAACCGGAACTGTAATTCCGGTGACGTAGCTTGATGCATCGCTAACTAACCAAATTAGTGTTGCCGCTAACTCATCTGGATCACCAAGGCGACCTGCTGGAGTGAACATCTTCAACATCTCCACCATGTCTTTTGGCAGCTCATCACTCATCTCTGATGGGAAAAATCCTGGTGCTAGCGCGTTAACTCTGATCTTTTTGCGTCCCGTCCATTGCGCCGCTAAGTCACGGGTTAATCCAATTAATCCCGCTTTACTTGCGGCATAAGCTGCTTGCGGTAATCCCTGCGGCTTTAAACCCAAAACACTGGAGATGTTAACAATAACTCCACCATCTTTGTTGGCGCGGGCAAATGATTGTGCCATCCAATATGCGCCCATCAAATTAACATCTAAAACATCTCTAAATTGATCTGGCGTTTCTTTGGTGGCCGGAACTGCGGTTCCTACACCTGCGTTGTTCACCAAAATATCTACCTTGCCAAATTTCTCAACTGCAAATGTGATTAGCGCTTCGCATTCCTCTGGTGAAGTTACATCGGTTTTTAATGCAGCATATTTTCTTCCCGCTGCCTCAACTAACTTGCCGGTTTCCGGAAGTCTTTCTGCTCGACGTGCTCCCAGCACAACATCTGCGCCTGCTTCAGCCAATGCCTTTGCAAATGCAACACCCAGACCTGATGAGGCTCCAGTAACTACAGCGACCTTGCCATCTAAGCGAAAGCGGTCAAGAACACTCATCTTCCCTCTCCTTAAATTCCTTAACAATCTAGCCAAGTATGCGTACGGTATCCGTATGGAGTTCAGCTTAAGCCCTAAGGCAACCGAATATGCCGCCAAACTGCAAGCCTTTTTGGAAAATGAAATTCTGCCCGCTGAAAGTAAATACCACCAGCAAAGAGCAGAGTTTGCAGCTGCTGGAACTCCGCACAAACTTCCACCAGTTGTCGAAGAGCTAAAACAAAAAGCAAAAGCTCAAGGGCTTTGGAATTTATTTCTGCCTCATCTTGATCACGGATTAACAGTTACTGATTACGCAACATTGGCCGAGATAACAGGTTGGTCCCCAGAAATTGCTCCAGAGGTAATCAACTGCGCCGCTCCAGATACCGGCAACATGGAGTTGCTGGATATGTTTGGCAGCGCCGAACAAAAGAAACAATGGCTAGAGCCTTTACTTAATGGCGAGATTCGCTCAGGTTTTGCCATGACTGAACCTGATGTCGCCTCAAGTGATGCGCGAAATATTAAGACCAGCATCAAAAGAGATGGCGATCATTATGTAATCAATGGTGTTAAGTGGTGGACCACTGGCGCCATGGATGAACGTTGCAAAATTCTTATCGTGATGGGAAAGACCAATCCAGAGGCCGAGGATCATAAGCAGCAATCAATGGTTCTCGTCCCAATGGATACACCTGGTGTTAAGGTAGTTAGAAATCTAAATGTCTTTGGTTATGTCGATCAACATGGCCATGCCGAAATTTCCTTTACCAACGTCCGAGTTCCGGTTTCAAATTTAATTGGTGGCGAGGGCGAAGGTTTTGCTTTGGCTCAAGCCCGACTTGGACCGGGACGAATTCATCACTGCATGCGCGCTATTGGTATGGCAGAGCGCGCGCTGCAATTAATGGTTAAGCGATCGCTAACTAGAACTACCTTTGGTAAAGAGTTAGCCCGCCAAGGTGTAATCCAAGAATGGATTGCCCAAGCCCGCATTGATATTGAACAAGCCCGACTATTAACCTTAAAAGCAGCGTGGATTATTGATAATCATGGCGCTAAAGCAGCCCGCAAAGAGATTGCGGCGATCAAAGTGATTGCACCACGGATGGCCGAGCGCATAATCGATAATGCGATTCAAACCTTTGGCGGTGCCGGCGTAAGTCAGGACACTCCTTTAGCTGCGATGTATGCCGGAATTCGAACTTTGCGAATTGTCGATGGTCCAGATGAGGTTCATCTGCGCGATATCGCCAGGTTAGAGCTCAAGCCTTACATCTCATGAGTGACCTCACCGCAGTTCGCGATGAAGATAGCTTTGATATCGCAGCAGTTCACAACTGGTTAAACCAATTCATCACTGAAAAAGAGTTACCGGAGGTCAAACAGTTTCGCTCTGGCGCTTCTAATTTAACTTATCTACTCAAGTATCCAGATCGAGAGTTAGTTTTGCGCCGTCCCCCGGTTGGTACCAAAGCGGCTTCAGCGCATGACATGAAACGTGAGTTCTTAATTCAATCTCGATTGAAGCCGGTTTATCCACTGGTTCCTAATGTGATTGCACTTTGTGAAGATAGCTCTATTCTGGGTTCAGATTTTTATGTGATGGAAAGAGTCCAAGGTGAGATTTTCCGCCGCGATGTTCCAGAAAGCATCACTAAAGATGACATCGCCATCATGGCTGAATCAATGGTTTCAGGTTTAGCCCAACTTCACTCTGTTGATGCTTCAGTACTGCAAGAGCTAAACAAAGGCAGTGGATATGTGGAGCGCCAGGTTTCTGGTTGGTCCAAGCGTTATCGCGCCGCACTTACCGATGATGTTCCAGATGGTGAAGTTGTCATGAATTGGTTAGCGGCAAACAAACCAGATGATGTCGACTCCTGCGTGATTCATGGTGATTGGCGTATCGACAATATGGTCTTTGATTTAGGGGCTAAAAAGCTAGCCGGCGTGCTGGATTGGGAGTTAGCCACAGTAGGTGATCCTTTAATGGATCTTGGTTCAGCTTTGGCATATTGGATTGATAAAGATGATGAACCGATGTTCGCCTCATTGCGTCGTCAGCCCAGCAACTTAGATGGAATGCCGACCCGTAAAGAGTTCATCGCAAAATATCTCGAGATTAGTAACCGCAAATGTGATGACTTCACTTTTTATGAAGTTTTTGGTTTGTTTAGATTGACGGTAATCATTCAACAAATCTGGGCTCGCTATAGCGCAGGTCAAACAACCAATCCTGCTTTCGCCGGCTTCGGCATGGGAGTTAACATTCTGATTAATCGTGCGCAAGGATTAATCTCATGAAGGCAGGAAGAATCCATGTGCCAAGCCGTAAATTTGAGGTTAAAGAAATCCCCACCCCAACACCTTCTGACAAAGAGGTGCGGATAAAAGTTGGTGCCGCTGGAGTTTGTTTATCAGATGTGCACTTTCTTGATGGAACTCTCTCCCCTGGTTATCTAAAAGGTGATGAGGTAACACTGGGTCATGAGGTTGCTGGAACTGTTGATGCACTCGGCGCATCGGTTCACGGTTTTGCTGTTGGTGATCGAGTTCTAGTTATCGCCGGCGAACGTAATGAAAACCATCAAATCACTACCCTAGGTTTTGATTACGATGGTGGATACGCTGAATATGTAATTACCAAACCATCTTTGTTAGTAAAGATTCCAGATGATTTACCTTTTGAAGAGGCGGCGATAATTCCCGATGCAGTTTCAACTCCGTGGGCGGCAATCTCTTCCACCGCAAAGATGCAGGCTGGCGAAACCGCGGCGGTATTTGGTGTTGGCGGTCTGGGAATTCACGCTGTCCAACTACTAAAAATGATTGGTTGTTCCAAGGTAATCGCCATTGACCCAAGAGCTGAAGCAAGGCAAAAGGCCTTAGAAATCGGGGCTGATTTCGCCTTTGATCCAGCTGATGACGATCTAAAAAAGCACCGCGGCCTTAACGCCGCCTTTGACTTTGCTGGCGTTACTCCAGTTCGCAAGCAAGCGCTTTCACTTTTAGGTGAGCAAGGTCGATTAGTAATTGTCGGAATTGCTAATGAACCAATCACAATTCCCAATGACATGGCTTTTACCTATATGCGCACTCAGATTCTTGGCCATTATGGCTCAGAAGCACATCACACTAAAGAATTAGTTGAGTTCGCAAAACGAGGAAAACTTAATCTCTCCAAATCAGTATCCGAAATTATGCCGCTTGATCAAGCAGCGACCGCCATGGAAAAACTAGAAAAGAAAATCGGCAACCCAATTCGTATCGTTTTAAAGCCATAAAAAAATCCCCGACTATTTCTAGCCGGGGATTTAATTTAATTTCTAACTAGCGGTTCTCTCCGACTTGATAATCATCCAAACGAACTGCTTCGCCGGAGCCAGTAGTTTCAAACGGTGCATAGTCATACTCTTCATAAG
>VEQF01000009.1 GCA_018883365.1 Candidatus Nanopelagicaceae bacterium | reverse complement strand
GCCCATAAGAGATAATTCGCGCTCGGTATTTTCGAAAAGGATTTTCTATAGAAAGGGCACCCCATGGCAGCCATGAAACCCCGCACTGGCGATGGACCAATGGAAGTTACCAAAGAGGCCCGCAGTCTTGTAATGCGAATACCGCTAGAAGGTGGCGGTCGCCTGGTTGTTGAGCTCAATCAAGAGGAAGCTCGCAATTTGGCAGATGTTCTTAACGCATCTATCGCACTACTAAAGAAGTGAACCGTCCGATCCCAAAACTCGGATCGGTAGAAAGTCCGAGTGAAATCTCGGAAAAGCTTTTAAGAAAATTCACCCACATTGCATTGCCCCTAATTTCTAAAGAGGGCAAATTAGAGATTGATCTCAGTAAAAAAGAAATTAAGCAAATTGCTTCGATTTACAATTTAGATTTCGATGCAGAGATAAAGAAATTTGGTAACGGCATCACTGGCAAAGCCGGTGAAGTAATAGATATTCCAGTTCTGAATGAAAAATCAAATAATGAAGTGATGAGAGTTTTGCTGGTCGGCGTAGGAGCTAAAACTCAAAGTGATATAAGAAAAGCCGGAGCTGCGGTCGGTAGAAAAGTAAAAGCTTCAAAGGCAAAAGTTTTATCGGTAATTGCTAAGAACGCGCAATCAGCCCAGATTCACTTTATTGCTTCAGCGCTGGCAACTTACTCTTGGAGTCAGAAGACCGCTGCGCAGCCCGACACACCTGAGTTTCATTTGCTTGGCGATTTTTCCGAAACCGCTGACTACGCAGCTGTTTTGCTTAAAGCAACTTGGCAGGCAAGAGATCTCATCCACACGCCTTCAAATATTAAATCCCCCGCTTGGATGGCGGAGCAGGCAAAGAAGTTGGCAAAGACAACTTCAGTAACTATCAAAGTAAAATCTGGAAAAGAGCTCGCTGAATTTGGTGGTCTTCGCGCCGTCGGTAACTCCAGTCAGAAAAATCCGCCACGTTTTGTAGAGGTTTCATATCGCCCAAAAACCACAAAGAAGGTTCCACACGTGGTTTTAGTGGGCAAAGGAATCACCTTTGATACTGGAGGAGTTTCCCTAAAGCGCCCGTACGACACGATGACCGCAATGAAGAGTGATATGTCTGGTGCGGCGGCGGTTTTGATGGTTGCTGTTGCTGCGGCTGAGCTCAAGCTTCCAGTCAGAGTGACCGCATTGTTAATGCTGGCGGAAAATGCTTTGTCCGGAACTTCGCAACGACCCTCAGATGTCATTACACATTACGGCGGAACTACGGTCGAGGTTATTAATACCGACGCAGAGGGAAGATTAGTTCTAGCTGACGGATTGGCATATGCCGATAAGAATCTAGATCCAGATTATTTAATCGATGTCGCAACTTTAACCGGCGCCGCAACTTTGGGATTAAGCAGGTTTTATGGCGCCATGTACACAAGAGATAAGAAACTTGCTAATCAATTATCGGATTTGAGTGATTTAACTGGTGATCGTATTTGGCATATGCCTTTAGTTGATGATTATTCAATTGCCTTAGATAGCGATGTTGCTGATTTCAATCACACCGCCGATAAATTCAAGTTCCAAGCCGGATCAGTAACTGCAGCGTTGTTTTTGGAAAAGTTTGTAGGCCAGCGCAAATGGGCGCATCTTGATATTGCCGGTCCTGCTCGTTCTGAAATTGACGCCGGTGAAAATGTTAAGGGTGGAACTGGTTATGGAGTGCGATTGTTGATTGAATGGATTTCCAAACTGTGATTCCAGAGATCGGAGATAAAGGCTTTGCTGATAGAACTTTGGCAAACCGTGGAGACATGCGTCCTTTCTCCAACTCATTTGTTCCTGAAACTGAGGTAATTCAGCGCGCTAGGTCACGCGGTGTTGAGATCGGCGCCTATGACACAACTTCAGCAGTTGGATCACTTTTACGCTACTTAACCCACTTGATTGGAGCAAACTCAATTGTGGAGGTTGGAACTGGAGCCGGCGTAAGTGGACTTTGGATTTTTCAAACTCTCTCCCAAAAAGGTTTACTCACCTCAATTGATGATGAAGTTGAGAATGCAAAGCTGGCAAAACAAGCCTTTGATGAAGCGGGAATCAGCGCTTCACGTTACCGACTGATTACGGGCAATAGTCGAGAGGTAGTGGGCAAGCTTGCCGATAGCCTGTATGACATTTTTGTTTTGCGCAGCAACACAGATTTACTAGAAAATGTAGAGAATGCCTATAGATCTCTGCGCCCAGGTGGCATCCTGGTAATTGACCGGGCCCTTTTAGCTGGAAAAGTAGCAGATCCAACGCAGCGCGATCCAGAAACTATTGCTTACAAAGAGGTAATCAAGATGATTAAAGAATCATCAGATCATTGGCTGCCAATGCTTTTGCCGGTGGGCGATGGGGTTTTAGTCGCTACAAAAGTTAACTGATTAGGATAGGCAAATGTTTGGAATCGGCATGGGAGAGTTTCTGGGGCTAGTCGTCCTTGGTTTATTCCTTGTCGGCCCTGACAAGCTACCTAATGCCGCTCGAGAATTTGCTCGCTTTTTACATAAGGTCCGCAATTTCACCTCTTATGCTTCACGCGAGTTGAAAGAAAATTTGGGACCAGGATTTGAAGATTTGGATGTAACAGATTTAACCCCAAAGAATTTGGCGAAAAAAGTTATTGGCACCGCAATGGATGACATAAAGGGCGAAGTTAAACCTGTGGCGAGTGAGATAAAGCGCCAAACTAAAGACATCAAAGATGTCGCCAAGATTGATCCGGATTTATTGTGAGTTCTGACGTAATTGCATTAATAAATGCCGCGCTAGCTACCGTTTCTGATCCAGAGCTTCATAGACCACTGCCTGATCTTGGGATGGTTGAGCGGGTCGAATTCTCCAATGGTGTTGCTGATCTAAAGATTTTGCTAACCATTTCGGGTTGTCCTATGAGAGATAGATTGCAAAAGGATGTAACTGAAGCGGTTTCAAAAGTTCCAGGTGTAAATCAAGTCTCTCTTGAGTTTGGTGTAATGAATGAGCAGCAACGAGACAATGTAAAGAAATTGCTTCGTGGTGGAAGAGAAAAATTTATTCCTTTTGCACAACCGGATTCCTTAACTCGAGTTTGGGGAATCTCCTCAGGAAAAGGTGGCGTTGGAAAATCATCGGTAACTGTGAATTTAGCGGCGGCGTTGGCGAGTCGTGGTTTCAAAGTAGGGGTTTTAGATGCGGATGTTTACGGTCACTCAATTCCACGTTTGTTGGGAATTGAAGGACAAAGACCCACAGCTATCGATCAAACCTTTATCCCAGTTGAGATTAATGGAATTAAAGTGGTTTCAATTGAAATGTTTAAGCCTGATCGCGCCGACCCAGTTGCTTATCGAGGACCATTGCTTCATCGAGTACTCGAGCAATTATTGAGCGATGCCTACTGGGGTGACTTAGATTTCCTCTTACTTGATTTGCCACCTGGAACTGGAGATATCGCGATTTCGCTGGGTCAATTAATTCCGGCCTCTGAAATTATCGTTGTCACAACACCACAGTTAGCAGCAGCAGAGGTCGCAGAGCGGGCTGGGCGAATTGCTCACCAATTAAAACAACACATTATCGGCGTCATTGAAAACATGTCTGCTTATAACGATCCAACAACCGGTACTCGAGTGGCGTTATTTGGTGAGGGCGGGGGAGCTGAGACCGCAAAGCGTTTAAGCACCTTAGTTGGAGCTGAGGTTCCATTAGTTGGTGAAGTTCCATTTGAAATGGAATTACGCGCTGGTGGCGACAATGGACAGCCAATAGTTTGGCAAAATCCAGATTCGGCCGCCGCCCAACAATTCTTTAAAGTCGTTGATGCGCTCGCACCACGTAAGAAATCCTTACTTGGTGTCAGGCTTGGCGTCAGTACTTGATTTCTGATCAATCAATTCTTTGATTTCAGCAACCAACTCTTTTCGCATAGCTGCAATTTCGCGGACCATAAACTCAGTAACCGCCAAGTTTCTTTCATCGCGAGCTCTATCTTCTTGAGAAGTGACTCGGTCTCTATCGGCCTGTCTATTTTGTGCCAGAAGAATTAATGGCGCTGCATAAGATGCTTGCAATGAAAGTAGAAGTGTTAAAAAGATAAATGGATATTCATCAAAACGTAGGTGTGTCGGACCAAATGCGTTCCAAAGAATCCAAACTGCGACAAAAACGGTCATGTAGACCAGGAACTTTGCGGTTCCAATAAACCGGGCAAATTTCTCCGATAGCTGACCAAATGCTTCGGGGTCGTAGCTTGGTCTTAAGGCGCGTCGGGACTCGCGAGGTGTTTCTAATCTTGATACTCGTGCCATCTCTACCCCTCTCTTTCAGAGCTACGCCAGTTAGCCGGCAATAAGTGATCGAGAACATCATCTACAGTTACTGCGCCAAGTAATCTTTCATTTTCATCAACAACAGGAGCAGCAATTAAGTTGTAATTCGCCAAGTGTTTAACAACATCATTTAATGAAGTATCTGGGCTGATGGCATTTGTTTCTCGCTCAGCCACGATTCCAAGGCTCAATGCAGGGGGCTCTCGTAGCAAACGCTGCATGTGAACTACTCCAACAAGCCGGCCAGTAGGGGTCTCAAGTGGTGCGCGACAGACAAAAACCTGAGCTGCAGAGGCCGGTGCTAAATCCTTCTTTCGAACCGCCGCAAGCGCATCAGCCACAGTTGAATCGGTGCTGAGAATTACTGGATCGGTTGTCATCATTCCGCCGGCGGAAAAATCTTCATACTCCATCAATCTTCGAACATCTTGAGCTTCATGCTCTTCCATAAGGTTAAGGAGAGATTCTGCTTTTTCAGTTCCAACTTCACGAAGCACATCCGCTGCATCATCTGGTGCCATTTCGCTCAGAACATCAGCAACTAATTCACCTTCGAGTTGAGAGACGAGCGCGACGCGATCTGCATCATCCATTTCTTCCAGCACATCAGCTAACTTTTCATCATTCATAGTGCGGGCAATTTCAGTTTGCTTTTCAACATCAAGTTCATGCAACGCAGCTGCAACTTCTTGGGCGGGCAGCAGATTGATATCCTCTTCAACAACTGAGATGTTTATAGTGTGCTTTGCAGATTCAATTTCAATATCTGACCACTTGACGGTAGTGCCGATTCCTCGTCGGAAAGCACCGGCTTTTTTAAGAATATGAATATAGCTGGCATACCAATCACTGCTGCTATTTCTCTCAATTCCGATGTCTTCAATAGTTACAAGCTCGCCAGTCTCAAGCAATCTTGTGCTGTGATCAAGAAGTGTCTCCAGCAATAACAGCTCACTATGCCGTCTTTGATAGCGACGAATATTTAGAGAGCCAGTTATGAATACGCCGCCATCTTCAATGGAGGTAACTCTGGTAATAGGAATGAAAATTTTACGTCGTTGAGGAACTTCGACAATAAAACCAAGAATGCGTGGGGCTAAATTGTCTTGGCGAACAGATGCAACAGCATCTCTTATCTTCCCGACGCGATCTGCGTTTGGATCAAATACCGGGGTACCGGCCAGCTTGGCCAGAAATATTCTTGTTAACTCTGCTTGGCGCATCAGGTACCTCCATGGGATAAGGCTAGCCGATAGTAGGTTTGCCATGTGCGCGACCAAAACCACACTCAAATGCCAACTGGGCGAGATATTCCTTTGTTGCTTATTGGAATTATCGGAATTGGAACTTCTGGTCCGGTAATTGCCCTAAGCACAATGCCCATATTGGCGTTGATTTTTTGGCGCAATCTCGGGGGAGCGCTATCGATGCTTCCTTTTGCAATACGACATGAATTTCGCTTGGCCAAAGTCAATCAATCTCAATTGCGTAATCCTGCATATCGCAAAGCTATTCTTTGGTCTGCACTTGCTGGCGTTACACTGGCATTTCATTTTGTGGGTTTCTTTATTGCCATGCGTTACACAACGGTGGCTGCCGGAACTGCATTAACAGCACTACAACCAATTTTTGCCGCGTATTTTGTAAAACGACTCGGCGGACATATTCCAAGAAAAGCCTGGATTGGAATGGTTATTAGTTTTCTTGGCGTCTTGGTAATAACCGGTGTGGATTTTCAAATTTCGCAACGTGCTTTTTTGGGTGATTTAGCAGCAATCGCCTGTGCTGCACTTGCTGCGCTTTATGTGATGCTTGGTTCGCAAGCTCAAAGAAATCTTGCTACATCAACCTACACATCGATTTGTTATTTGGTTTGTGCACTCACTGCGCTACCAATTGCCTTAATTTCTGGGGCTCAAATTTGGGGTTTCAATGCCCGCGAATGGTGGTTGCTCATCGCACTAATTGCAGGTGCACAGCTACTGGGTCATACCATGTTTAATTTTGCTCTGAAAAGAGTATCGCCAGCTATCGTCTCATTAATTGTATTTTTCGAAGTTCCGGTAAGTGCGATTTTGGCGTATTGGTGGTTGGATCAATTACCTCCTGCGGGAACTATCCCGGGACTTGTTCTTTTATTGCTTGGCTGCGGGATTTTTGTGGTGCGGAGTAAAACTTCCGACAAGCTGTAACCTTGCTTATATGTTGATTGATTTACACACCCATTCCAATGCCAGCGATGGTACGGACACGCCTAGTGAGCTGATTGATAAGGCAATCAACAAACACCTCGATGTATTGGCTCTCACTGATCACGACACCACTCGAGGCTGGAATGAAGCGACTAAAGCGCTACTCAATCATCCTTCAAACTCCTCTTTACAACTTGTTTTAGGCTCGGAAATCTCGTGTCAGGATGAAAATGGCATCAGTATTCACATGTTGGGACTCTTGTTTGATCCAACCTACGAGCCATTGATTAATGAACTGGAAAAAACTCGAGAAAATCGTCTTTCGCGCATGGAGAAAATTGTCGCGCGATTAAATGAAGCAGGAATCGAAATAACAATTGAAGAGGTCTATGCCCAGAAGCAAGGAGATGCAACTCTGGGGAGACCGCATTTAGCTGATGCCTTGGTTGCACGTGGACATGTTGCTTCAAGAGAAGAAGCATTTGCCGCCTTATTGCATAACGGCTCTAAGTACTACATAAATCACTACTCACCATCACCAATGGATGCAATTAGATTGATTAAGGAAGCAGGAGGTGTTGCGATAATTGCTCACCCATTGGCTTCACAGCGCGGTCGAGTTATCAGTATGGAGTTGTTTGGGGAGTTGATTTCGGCAGGGCTTGATGGAATTGAAGTTGACCACCGTGATCATTCAGATTTGGAGAAGTCAGAGTTACTTCGATTAGCAATAGAACACGATTTAATTGTTACGGGATCAAGTGATTATCACGGAACGGGAAAACTTAATCAATTAGCAGAGTTCACTACTCATCCGGCACAATGGGAGGCGTTGGAGTCTCGCGCCCGTGATCGGAGAGTTGTAAGCAGATGAATGATTTAACCACTATAACTTTTGGTTTGCAGGCCTTTGTTACTTTGCTAGTAATTCTCGATCCGCCAGGAGCGACACCAATCTTTTTAGGCGTTTTGGGAAATCGCAGCCGCTCTGAACAAACTCGTTTGGCTTGGCAGGCTGCTGCTACCTCGCTATTTGTAATTACTCTTTTTGCTTTGTTTGGACAGTTCATAGTTGGTTATTTGGATATTTCAATGCCAGCGTTGCAAGGAGCTGGTGGTTTGTTGTTACTTCTAGTTTCTTTAGATCTTTTAAAAGGCAATGATCATAAAGATGATGAAAACTCCAAAAAGAATCTAGCTTTGGTTCCTCTCGGTACCCCGTTATTGGCGGGACCTGGCGCAATTGTCACAATCATGTTGTTTGCCCAAGATGTCGACTCTTCCGCTATGACTTTAGCGCTGGCGCTTGCTGTCATCGGAGCCCATCTAATAATCGGAATTACGCTGATGTTTTCCACCCATGTAGTTGCGCTAATTAAGGAATCAGGTGTGATGTTGCTTGCCAAAGTGGCTGGTTTGCTCACCGCAGCTATTGCTTTCGAGATGCTAATGACTGGAATTAAGGAATTATTCTCCGTGTGAGTAACGGATACTTTTCCCCGAATTCGGTGACTTGGCGGGTACATGCCGATCCATCGATGTTTGTAGGTGGAATTCGTGCCCTGTTGGAACAAGCTTTGCATCCAGAAGCTATGGCTGGAGTAGCTGCGCATTCTAATTTTCGCGAAGATGCTTGGGGTCGTTTACAACGCACTGGAGATTACGTAAGCACATTAACTTTTGGAACAAAACAGGATGCTGATGCTTTGGCATCTAGAGTCCGCAAAGTTCATGCAAAACTTAACTTAGACCAACAAGAGTTATTGCTTTGGGTACATATGGCCATGGTTGATGCGTTTATCGATACCGCAATTCGCTCTGGGATGAATTTAACAGCGGCAGAATGTGATGATTATGTAAATGAAATGGTGACCTTTGCGTTGTTGGTTGGAATTGAAGAGAGTTCAGTGCCCCGATCAATGGGTCAGCTAGAGAATTATTTTTCTGAAATCATGCCAAAGCTTTCTGCCAGTGATGATGCAAAAAGGGCAGCGATTTTTATCGCGCTACCACCTCTACCTCCATTACTAAGATTTGGAACGCCAATTGCTCCGCTATGGGGCGGAATTACTTCGCTGGCAGCCGCAGCTTTGCCGAGATGGGCTAGAAAACTTTATGGCTGGCCAAACCTTCCGGGACAAACTCAAGCCACTGATTTGGCGTTGAAAACAACTCGTAGCGCTCTTGCACTAATGCCGGAATCATTCCGACAACCTCCGCAATTGAAATCTGCAATGCAGAGATTCGCGGGTGCGAAGTGAAGTTAGTTGTAATTGCGAACGCTGCTGGAGGGGTAGGAAAGACATCAATCGCTCTTGCCTGCTCAGTAGCTGCAACAGAGTATGGAAAGAAAACTCTTTTGATCGATGCTGATCCAAAAGCTGGCGTAACTTTCTCATGTGGAGTAGAAAATCCAAGGGTTACAATCAAAGAATTCTTAAGTGATGAATTTTCTTTAGATGCATCCATAGTCAAAACCAGCGAGAGATTTTCACTTTTGCCCGCCTCAAGCAGGTTGGCAAATTTAGAGTTTGAAAAACTACTTGCAAGTGGAAAAGCTAAAGACAAGTTGCAAGATTTCGATCTGGTTGTGGTGGATACTCAATCAGCTTTTTCGGGCTTGACCAATTATTTTACGGCTCTTGCAGACCTGCTATTAATCCCAAGCACATCGGATATTCTCTCAATCAGGGGAGCGGTTCATACAAAGGAGTTTGCAGCCCAATCTGGTTATGAAGGCATTCCGCTTTTGATTTTCAACAAATCTAGTGCTGAAGTTGATGTGGAGATAAAGCATCAATCACAGGGCGATTTCGAGATTCTGGAACCAGCAATTCGATTTGATGCACTCGTTCCTCAATCACAAATAACTGGAAAATCCTTTTTAACTACGGCAAATCAAAGCGAAGTTGCCGCAGATATTCGAGACATTACTTATTCAGTGCTCGAGAAAGTTGGATTGATTTAGGCGCCAGCAAAACCAACGCGACGCTCTGAAATATCGCCAATCTCAACCGAACCAATTTTGCTTGCCGGAACAACATACTGACGTCCACGGGTATCGGTAAGGATTAACGGCTGGGAGCTATCCAGCGCCTTAGTAATCAAAGCAACCACTTCATCACGATCAGCTGCTGTCTCAATAGAGAGTTCTCGCACCTGATCGGCAACAGAGATTCTTACCTCAGATTTAGCGGTTTCAGATTTCCCGGTGGTGGTCTTCTTTGAAGTCATAGCCCAATCCTAAAGATTTTACGAGGTTTGCGCGATTCGATTTCTAATGGGAACTAGTTTTGTAACGGGAAGCCAGATATTCCGCGCCACATAAGGTTTGTGACCATAGCGGATGCCTTCTCGCGTTCGATTTTTCCATCCTTTTCCAGCCAATGACGTGCAGTGATCTGAGCACAGCCAATCAAGCCAATCGCAAGCATCATGGATTCTTCTTTAGGAAATCCTGTGTCTAATGAGATAACTGCGCTAACCGCAGCCGCGCAATCGTAAGTCATACGATTGAGTCGCTCTCGAACTTGAGGTTCAATATTCATATCACTTTCAAAAAGCAATCTAAATGCACCACCTTCGGAATCAATGAAACCAAAGTAAGCATCAACCGTTGCCTTTACGCGGTTTTTATTCTCTTTGGTAGATGCAATCGCTTTTTGCAGGGCAAAAACCAGCGAATCAATATGAAGGTCGAGAACCGCTAAATAAAGATCCAATTTTGATGGAAAGTGCTGGTACAGAACCGGTTTGCTTACATTTGCTCGATCAGCAATATCATCCATTGATGCAGCATGGAATCCGGAGACAGTAAATACCTCAAGCGCCGCTGATAACAACATGGCGCGGCGTTCATCGCGTGGCAGACGAGCGCGGTTGTCTAATCTGTCATTTGTACTCATCGGCATCATCGTACGAGATAGCTCGAGAATTAACGAATGGAAACGAGTATTCTGGTCTTACTTATGAGCAATCCACGCCTATTACTAGTTCACGCCCATCCTGATGATGAGACCATAAATAACGGTGCAACCATGGCGCAGTATGTAAAAAGTGGAGCTCAAGTCACATTAGTTACTTGCACTCGAGGTGAAGAGGGTGAAGTGCTGGTTCCCGAACTCGCACATTTAGCGAGTAATCAGCAGGATCAACTTGGCTCTCACCGCGAGGGTGAGCTGGCAGCGGCGATGTCAGTATTGGGGGTTAAAGATTTTCGTTTTCTAGGTGCGCCGACAAAGATTTATCGCGACAGCGGAATGATGGATACCGAGCCGAATAAGCGAGCTGACAATTTCTGGAATGCCGATCTTGAAGAAGCGGCTGAGTATTTAGTTTCCATCATCCTCGAAGTAAAACCTCATGTGCTGGTCACATACGATGAAATTGGGGGATATGGCCACCCTGATCATATTCAGGCACATCGAGTGGCGATGAAAGCTGCAGAGATTGCCAGGCAGCGAGGTTGGGAGATTCAAAAAATTTATTGGAACACAATTCCAATGTCTGTAATAGAACAAGGTATTGAAGCTCTCAAGGGAACTGGAAATCAATTTTTTGGGGTCGATAAAGCTGAGGATTTCCCTTTTGCTCAACCTGATGAGTTAGTAACTACAGTTATAAATGCGGAGGAATTCGTAGCGCAAAAGATGGATGCTATGAAAGCTCATCCAACTCAAATTTCAGTTGATGGTCCTTTCTTTGCTTTATCTGACAACTTGGGGTTCAAGGTTTGGGGACAGGAGTTTTATCGTCTGGTTTACGGCCAAAAGGGTCCGGATCGGAATTCCGATGGTCGAGAGATTGATTTGTTTTCCGGGGTAAAGTTTTGAAAATAATTGTTAGTTTAGTTTTCGGAGCTCTAGTAGGGGTTTCTGGCACATTTTTGCATAATGCTTATCAGCCAGCAGGTTTAGTGGTTTCGTTACTGGCATTGATTATTGGCCTGCGACTTAACATGAATATGTATAAAGCTAAATTAATGCAGTTTGCATTTGTTCTGGGCTGGCTTTTTGTGGTTGTAAGAGCATCGACTCTCGGTAATGGCGGCGAGGTTTTGATTGAGGCAAACCTTTATGGAAACTTATTTGTTTTTGGTGGGCTAGGTGTTGCTTTCGTATCTTTGTTGCGACGAATTAAATTTTAAGCCACTTCCAAATCTGTCCATCAGCGCTGTCGCGAACCTCAACTCCTGCAGCCAATAGTTCATCTCGAATTTCATCGCTGCGTTTGAAATCTTTGTTTGCCCGCGCAGTAATTCTTTGATTTAGTAGATCCGCCAACTCTGGACTCAAATCCTTCTCTAGTGTGTTTAACAGTTTTAATCCAAACAGCTTTTCAACCGCTTCGAAAACAAAGGCTTTTTCTGGATCGGAAAATGAATCATCTTTTTCCAAAGCTCTCAATTTCAACATGGCGCGGGGAGTATCTAAATCGTTACAGAAATCTGAGTACATCTCATCAACCAAGGAGAGCGCTAGTGCACTTTGATTTGAGCCAGAAAGTCGCCATTGTTGATACTTCTCCCGCCAGCGCTGCAGCGTTGAAAAAGCTGCACTAATTGAAGCCCAGGAGAGATCCATTTGTCCGCGATATCGGTTCTCTAGAAAACAGAAACGCAGGGCCAAAGGATCAAATCCTTTTTCGATGACGTCACTGACCAATACGACATTCCAAGCGCTTTTTGACATTTTCCGGCCCTCGAAAAGCAAATGTTCACCATGTAGCCAAAGTGAAACCGCTTCAACCGAATGCTCTTTATTTGAAACTAGTGGATTTGATTGCGCGCGCTCATTCTCATGATGCGGGAATCGCAGATCAATTCCACCAATATGAAGATCTACATGTTGGTTTAGGTAGTGCAATGACATAGCAGAACATTCGATATGCCAGCCCGGAAATCCCATTCCCCATGGTGTCTGCCAGACCATTTGAGTTCTATTGCCAGCTGCTTTCCAAAGGGCCCAATCTGCATGAAATCTTTTTGCGCCATCTTCACTGTATTGGTATCTATGTCCTGGCTTGAGTGCATCTAAGCGATTGCCGCTGAGCTCTCCGTAGCTTTCAAACTTTGCTGCGGAAAAATAAACCGATGAGTCCGCTCCGACATATGCATAGTCAAGATCTATGAGCGCTTGAATATGTTGAATCATCATTTCTATGCATTCGCTGGCCCGGGGATATTTATCTGCAGATATTACATTTATAGCTTTCAAATCTTGATGGAACTTAGATTCATAATCACGAGCGATAGAAAAAGGATCTCGATTTTCGAGTTTAGATTGCGAAAGCATTTTATCCTCGGCGAAATCTTCGCTCATGTGACCAACATCGGTAATGTTTTGAATCAGCGTTACTTTTTGATTGGCAAACTCCAACGTCCTTCTGACCAAATCACTCAACATAAAGGTGCGAAGGTTTCCTACATGAGCGTCGCGATAGACGGTTGGCCCACAACAATAAATCCGGTAACTCTCGCCATTTGAGGCAATAACCGGCATGAGTCTTCGATTCAGGGTGTCATAGATTTGAAGCGTCTTAGGCTCCAGTTGCTCGCGCTTCATACCCTCCTATTCTGTAGGATAGGCAGCGCTGTAGTCATCACCAGTTGCCGGTTTGCCCCGGGTCTCTTAAAAGGAGTTAAACATGACCTATGTAATCGCCCTTCCTTGTGTTGATGTGAAGGACAAGTCATGTATTGAAGAGTGCCCAGTTGATTGTATTTACGAGGGCGAGCGCATGATGTACATACAGCCAGATGAGTGCGTGGATTGTGGAGCTTGTGAGCCAGTTTGCCCAGTCGAAGCGATTTATTATGAAGATGATGTTCCAAATCAATGGAGCGAGTACAAAGAGGTTAATGCTGAGTTCTTTGATGAACTTGGATCACCAGGAGGCGCCAGCAAAGTTGGTCCGGTAGCCAAGGATCATCCAAAGCTTCTTCAAATTCAAAAGAAGCCAACCGAATAAAGGATTTTTTATCAAGCTTCCGGATTTCCCTTGGGATGCTCTTGCTCCTTACGGACAACGAGCACGACTTCACCCGCAAGGAATTATTGATTTATCTCAAGGAACACCGGTAGACCCAACGCCCGAGTTCATCCAAGATGCATTAAGGCAAAACGCTAATTCTCCGAGCTATCCGGTTACTACAGGTGCACCTGCTTTACGTGAAAGTCTAAAAAATTACTGCAGCACTGTTCTTCACGCCTCGGGTGATTTTGATGTTCTCCCATCAATCGGATCAAAAGAAATCGTTGCTTTACTCCCGTTTCTATTACAGGCAAAAAAGGTCTTGATTCCGGAGATTGCTTATCCCACTTACCGTGTTGGCGGAATTTTGGCAGGTGCCCAGGTAGTCGAAGTAGCAGTTGAAGCAAACAATTGGCCCGCGGAAAACATTGATTTAGCTTGGATTAACTCACCTTCAAACCCAACTGGACGGGTCCATAGTGATTTGGAGCTGATTGCGGCGCTAGATTGGAGTCGAAAAACTGGTTCGGTGCTTGCCAGCGATGAGTGCTATTTATCTTTTCCCGATAGTAAAAAAGGTAAATCCATTCTGGAATTAGCTGCCGGTAATAACAAAGGAATTCTGGCCATCCATTCTCTTTCTAAACGCTCCAATATGGCTGGTTATCGTGGTTCATTCATAGCGGGTGATCCTGAATTAATTGCACAGCTTTTAGAAATACGAAAGCACATGGGCATGATGGTTCCATTGCCAATCCAACTTGCAACAGCTGAGGCTCTCAAAGATGAGAATCATGTTGCAGAGCAAGGTAAAAGATATGTAAATCGTAGAAAAGTTATTCGTGAAGCGATTGAAAAAATTGGTTTTACTGTCGAGTTCTCGGAGGCGGGGCTTTACATCTGGGCTACGCGAAATGAAGAGGATTGGCAGACCGTCTCCTGGTTTGCAGATCGTGGTGTCCTAGTAACGCCCGGCCGCTTTTACGGCGATAAAGGTGCAAAACATGTTCGAATTGCACTTACCGCTACTGATGAAAAAATTGCCGAAGTTGCCCAGAGAATTCTTAGCAATTAAGCGAATAAAGTTCTAAGTGATGGAGAAAAACTTGGCAAGCGAGCCAGACCGCAACCAAATTACTAAAGCTATTCTCTTGGTCGGCGGCAAGGGCACGAGGCTTGCACCTCTCACCAACCACACACCTAAACCGATGTTGAAAGTTGCCGGCAAGCCTGTTACCGAACATCAAATTGTTAAAGCAAGAGATGCAGGTATTACTGAATTAGTGCTGGCAACCTCTTATCTAGCAGAGGTTTTTAAGCCTTATTTCGGGGATGGCTCAAAATTCGGCTTGAAAATTACTTATGCAGTTGAAAACGAACCTCTTGGTACAGGCGGTGCAATTGCTAATGCTGCACTTGAATTAGATCTTGAGCCAAATGAATCGGTGATGATTTTTAACGGCGATGTATTGAGTGGCCATAGTTTGCAATCGCAAATAGCCTTGCATCAAAAAGCTAATGCAGATGTGACTCTGTATCTCACCAAAGTTGTAGATCCACGTGCATATGGGTGCGTTCCATTGGATGAGGAGAAACGAGTTAAAGCTTTTCTTGAAAAAATGGAAAATCCAATTGCGGACACAATAAACGCCGGTTGTTATATTTTTCGAAAGAATGCGCTACAACAGATTCCTGTCGGAGAGGTTGTAAGTGTTGAACGAGATGTATTCCCAGCTTTGTTATCTAAAGGCGCTGGTGTTTATGGATATCTAGACACTAATTACTGGATTGATATGGGAACCCCACAATCTTTTATCAAAGCATCTCGCGATCTATTAATGAATCCGCATCTTTCCAGCGCAACCAAGGGAGTTGTGGGAGAGGCTCTGATCGGCTCAAATGTTCAAATTCACCCGACGGCGCAGGTGGGTGGGGGTAGTGTGATTGGTGATGGTTGCGAAATATCCGAGGGAGTTTCCATCTTTGGCTCAATGATTGGCGAAAATGTCCGGGTTGGCAGCGGATCTCAAATATCAAATTGCTACATAGCACCCAATCAAGAAGTTCCAGACCAGAGCGTTTTTTCAGACCAAATAATTGGCGAATAATCCTTCAAATTGTAAATATCTGGATAATTGAGAGATATCTCAAGTAAATCGGCCAAAAAATCCACTTTTTGGCCAGATTTTTGGTTTCAGCGGCTTGACTCCTGGGAATAACAAGCGTGTAATTCTCCTCATTGGGCCCGCCATCCGGTGTGGGCCACTGTCTTAGGAGTATTGCTAATGACTGATGCTCGTCGCATAGAGCAGACTTTCATTCCCGGTCCAAGCATCCAATTGGGTAATGGCGAAATCGTTGAACTTTCTTGGCAAGAGCGAGCGTTATGTGCCCAAACCGATCCAGAAGCATTCTTCCCTGAAAAAGGTGGTTCAACCCGTGAGGCAAAGCGCGTCTGTCTCTCCTGCGAAGTTCGCCAGGAGTGTCTGGAGTACGCACTTGCTCATGATGAACGCTTTGGCATCTGGGGCGGACTTTCAGAACGTGAACGTCGCCGCTTGAAGCGTCGCCCGGCTTAAGCCACGTTTTCTAAACTGTCCAAAACCAATCAATCTTTTAGTTCTCCTTAATTGATAAGGCGGTGAAATGCCGACTTCAAGACACTTTGTTACAGCCATCATCGTTTCGCATGATGGTGCACTTTGGCTGCCTGAAGTTGTTGCATCACTTGCCAAACAAAAGCGAGCTATCGATCAAGTAATCGCAGTAGACACTGACTCTAATGATGGATCGGTAAAGATCCTGAAGAGTGCAGGCATCACAACGATAAGCACAGACCGTGACAAAGGTTTCGGCGGTGCGGTAAATGAAGCGCTGCAAAGTTCAAAGTTAAAGTCCGCACCGCAAGAATCAGTTGAGTGGATTTGGTTGATACATGATGACTGCGCTCCTGCGGCAAATGCACTAGCTGAATTATTAGCAGCGGTAGAGGAAAGACCAAGCGTTGCAGTTGTTGGACCAAAACTTCGCGGCTGGCATGATCGCAACCACTTATTGGAAGTAGGCGTAAGTATTGCTGGAAATGGCGCCCGCTGGACTGGACTGGAATTTCGCGAACAGGATCAAGGTCAACATGACAATGTCAGTGAAGTTTTAGCGGTCAGCACCGCAGGCGCTTTAATTAGAAGAGATGTTTTTGAAGAGTTAAATGGTTTTGATCCCGAACTTTCTTTGTTCCGTGATGACGTGGATTTTGGTTGGCGAGTTCACACCGCAGGACATTCGGTAATAGTCGCGCCCCAAGCAGTTGCATATCACGCAGAGGCCGCAGCAAATGAACGACGTAGCGTTGATGTAAAAGGCGCATTTTTGCACCGGCCACTTTTACTAGATAGACGTCATGCTGCTTATGTTTTATTGGCTAATACCTCTTGGTGGTTTCTCCCGGTAATTGCATTGCAATTACTTGGAGCATCAGTTGCCCGCGCAATTGGCTTTTTATTGGCGAAACTTCCTGGATATGCATTGGATGAATTGGCCGCAGTCGGTCTATTAATTCTGCAGCCGCAAGACATTTTTAAAGCGCGTAGAAATCGTCGCAAGAATAGATTGGTTTCCTCACGGGTTATTGCCCGCTTTGTTCCACCTCGAGGATCACAGTTGCAACTAGCAATAGAACGAGCCCAGTCAGCTGTATCTCGAGCTTGGCGAAGAAGCTCTCTATATGATGACAAAACCTCATCCAGTGGCTCTGTTTTGGATTTAAATGATGAGGCACTTGAAAACGCTGACATTGAATTAGTGAAGGCACCTTCTCCATTTGCCTGGCTATTAAAGCGACCCATACTTTCCATTTCATTGGTGGTGGTATTGCTGGCCTTGATTGCTGCAAGATCAAGATTTGGCACCATTGTTGGAGGAGCATTGCCAGAAACTCCATCAAGTGCCATAGATTTACTTCGAATGTACGCCGATTCCTGGCACACCGTCGGTTTGGGATCTAGTGCAAATGTCCCACCATGGGTAGCGCTTGTCGGCCTTTCCGCTATTTTTACCGCAGCAAATGCCTCGTTCTTCATGACCTTTATTTTTGTTTCAGCGGTCCCTCTTGCACTATGGGGCGCGTACTCCTTGGCCCGCAAATTCACGCAACTTCATTTCTTGGCCTTGGCTGCAGCCCTGCTTTACGCCTTTTCACCAACAACTTTGACCGCAATTAATAGCGGAAGGCTTGGCACCATTGTTCTTGTAGTCATTGGACCTTGGTTAGTTAGAGCTCTTTTTGGTATCGAGCAGATGGAAAATTTAAGTTGGCGAAAAACATGGTGGCTCACACTATTGCTCGCCATTGTTTGCGCTTTCTCACCGCTTGCCTTTATGTCCATAGTCTTATGGCAGTTCATCTTGGTGATTTTTGATGTAGCTGCTTTTAACTCAAAGACAAACCCCATGACAAAAGAGATTTTTGATCGCAAAAATCTGCGCCGAATCGCTTTGGTTGTAACCCCATTAGCGATTAACGCCCCTTGGTCTTTAGAGTTTATTTTGCACCCATCAAGAATTTTGTTAGATCCGGGGTTGAATCTCGCCGGGGGAGAAGTTCTCTCCTTGATTCTCGCTAATCCTGGTGGCGTCGGAGCACCTCCAATTTGGATGTTGTCACCAATATTGCTAGTTGCTTTGATTGCAGTTTTTGTCACCAAAACCGCACGTCTGGGTGAAATCGCACTTTTCTTTATTGGTTTTGCTGCCATCTTGGGCTCAAGACAGGTGTCCGGACATGGCGGATTTGAACCACAGAATCTTTGGGTCGGAAGTCTCTTAGTTATTCCAACTTTGACCGCACTCATTGCTGCAGTCCTGATGGTTGATCACTATGTTCCCCAACTCTCGGAATCTCATATTGATTATCGCCATGTATTGCTAGGAATAACCAGCGTGCTAGCAACTTTTTCAGTTCTAACTTCAACTGTTTGGTGGGTAACAAGCGGTTCAAATTCACCGCTGCAGACCAAAGAGAAATCGGCGCTTCCCGCCTTCTTGAGCGCAAGTGCACAAACCGTTGATAAATACAAAACTTTGGTTTTTAGAAATACTGATTCGGGCATTAGATATTTCATTGCACGTGATAGTGACTTGAAATTGGGAGAGCCCGATGTAATTACCGGCTTGTCTCCAGTAGTGAATAAAGCGATTGTTGATCTGGTGACTGGTTCTGGAGTAACTAGTAGCCAAGCCTTTGCTGAATTTGGTATCAGATATATTTTTATGGCAAAGCCTTTAAATGAAGAGTTAGTTAGAACGATTGATGGTGCCGGTGGATTTTCCCGCGCCGCTTCAACAAATGAGGGAATTTCATGGAAAGTACCGGGCGCGCTTGGTCACATCTCATTCCTATCTTCTGACGGCATGTACTCGGTCTTGCCAAGTGGGGATATCGGAGCCGAAGGAACTTTGAAAACATCTGGAACTATCGTCATCACAGAAAAATACGATGATCGATGGAAGTTGATTCTGAACGGTAAGTATGTTCCCTCGACTATTACGGAAAGTGGAATTCCACGATTTACTGTTAGCGAGCCGGGAGATTTTGTAATTTTCCATGATGCGACATCTCGCCGAGGATGGATTTCATTACAAATAATTGCCTTTGTTACCTTGATTATTTTGGCACTACCTGCACGACGCAGAAGAAGTCAGATGCAAGAGGAGGAGCTGGCATGAAAGAGACCAGAGCTTCCTTCGCATTTCTCCTCTTCATAATCGCGGCGCATGTTGCATATTTACTGCCGCAAACTAATTCAAGTAGCGAAATCACGCAGTCCTATCCGGCAACCGTTTGTCCAGGTCCAATAAGCGACGCCCGTGCCACTGCGCTATTGCCTAGCAAGGGCACTCCTTTAAGAGAAGTTATGAAGCCAAATGCTTCCTTGCGCAAGAATGGCAAAGGTAGTTACATATTAAATAATGGCGCGATATTTGTTGAAGGAAGTGCCTCGAATTCCATTCAAATTCAGTCCAAGGCAAATCGCTGGACCGCCGCAGTCACCTGCGATGTCAGCAACAACACCTCTTGGTTTGTGGGTGGAACTGCCAATGTAACAAGTCAAACCAAGCTAATTTTGGTGAATAGTGGATTGAGTGACGCGATTGTTGATGTAACAAGCTATTCCGAAAATGGCTCAACGGCTTCCGTTCCTGTTACCGTTAAACCTTCCTCTGAAAAAGTTATGAGAGTAGATGCTTTTGATCCCGGCTCCTCTCGCTTAATTTTGAAGGTAGAGACTAGAAGTGGTCGAGTGGCCGCCTTCATGCTTGATGAAAGAGTTCGCGGACTTAATAATCTTGGCGCAGATTTTGTTTCTCCGATCTTTAAACCCGAAACAGAGTTGGTTATTGCTGGAATGCCAATTCGCTATGGAAATTCAGGGAAGGCCAAACATGTTTTGCGGCTTATGACAACCGGTTCCGTAGATGCGAGTGCGAGCATCGAAGTTGTTTCACCAGATGGAGTTTTTATCCCGGTTGGATATGGAAATGTTTCACTAGCTTCGCAAACAGTTAAAGACTTGAATCTTTCTGATTTAGATTTAGGAAGCAAGACATTTGGCATAAAAATTAACTCATCTGCTCCGATCGTTGCGAGTGTTTTTACTGAAGTTAAGACCTCTAACATCTCAGATTTTATGTGGAGTGCACCTTCAAGTAATTTTGGAAGCGTCTCTTACAATCTTTACGGGCTTGAGCCAACGATCTCATTTGTTGCCGAAAAGGTCTTGGTTAATGTGAACTGGAATGACAATAGAGGGAAGCGATTTAGTAAAACTTTAATCGGGGATGAGGTTTTGAACTGGAAGGTACCTAAAAACGTCAGATCCATATCTTTCACCAACCAATCTGGGGCAAAAGCAGCGATGAATTGGCTATCACGAGATGGTGTGACCCATCTCGCCTTTAGGCAAAGCACTGATCTAGAGAGTTCGACCAAGCCGATTGCCGATATAGCCGTCATTCAACCGGGCAGCTAGGGAAATTAAGGATAGGAAAAAAGAGTGGGTTTTCGAAGCTACTCAAATCCGCTGCTTTGCTTAAAAACTCTACTAATCTCGCGTCATGACAACTGCGTCAAGTTCAAATTCAAGTCGTTCAAATGCTGAACGACCCAGCGTTGCTGGTAGACGCTGCACTCGTTCAAGTTGTCAAGCAAATGCCGTAGCCACTCTGACCTATATTTACTCTGACTCCACGGCGGTACTTGGACCTTTATCTACATATGTTGAGCCACACGCATACGATTTATGTGAATCTCATTCTGAAAAACTAACTGTGCCAAAAGGCTGGACCGTTATTCAAAATAATAATAAAGGTAGCAAAATCGATTTAAGTGCTCCTACGCCAGATGATGTTCTGGCAATTGCTGAAGCAATTAGACAAACAGCCAAGATGGAGATTCAAGCAAAACCTGTAGCGCCAGAAGTTGGTAGACGAGGCCACCTGCGCTCAATACCTATTCAAGATTAAGCAGTTAAGTTATGAACAACGAAGTTCTAGATAAAATCATTAAAGCCTACGATATTCGTGGTCTAGTTGATGAGCAGCTGACCACTGATTTCACTTTTGCTCTGGGTATAGCATTTGCGAGGTTCATTGAGTTAGAACGTGAACCGGCAACAGTTCTGGTCGGCGAAGATATGCGTCCTTCATCTCCAGATTTGGCCGATGCTTTTTCAGATGGCGTAACTTCACAAGGTTTAGATGTGATTCGAATCGGGCTTTCTTCAACAGATCAACTTTATTTCGCTTCAGGTCACTTAAATATGCCAGGAGCAATGTTCACCGCTAGCCATAATCCGGCTGCATACAATGGAATTAAGCTCTGTAAAAGTGGTGCTAAACCAATTGGTCAAGAATCTGGCTTGCGCTGGATTAAGCAGCAAATAATCGCAGGATCTCCAATTTCAAATCGAAATCTCGGCAAAGAGTCTCGGCAAGATTTGCTGCCCGAGTATGTGTCCTACCTGTTTTCACTATTTCCGAAGGGTATCTTTCAGAACTCTTTTAAGGGCCGGCCGATCAGAATTGCAATTGATGCTGGCAATGGAATGGGTGGCCACACCGCTCCCGCGGTTATGGAGCGAATCAATGCGGTCGTTGATGGAATTTACTTTGAGCTCGATGGAACTTTTCCAAATCATGAAGCAAACCCAATTGATGCGAAAAATCTTGTTGACTTGCAAAGCTTAGTTAAGGAAAAGCAAGCCGATATTGGTTTGGCTTTTGATGGCGACGCGGATCGATGTTTCTTAGTTGATGAAATTGGCAATCTAGTTTCACCATCCGCACTCACAGCGTTAATCGCAGAGCGAGAGCTAATAAAGAATCCGGGAGCCAGCGTTATCTACAACTTGATTTGTTCCCGCGCAGTTCCAGAGGTAATAAAAGAAAATGGAGGTGTTCCACTTCGTTCGAGAGTAGGTCATTCCTTCATAAAGCAAATGATGGCGGAGCACGAAGCCATATTTGGCGGGGAGCACTCTGGACATTTTTACTTTAAAGATTTTTGGTGTGCTGATTCAGGGATGCTTGCTGCACTGCATGCAATTGCAGCGTTATTAGATAATCAGATTTCTCTCTCTGAACTCATGGCTCGTTTTAACCGGTATGAATTGAGCGGCGAAATTAACACAGAGGTTGCAGATACCAAGTTAGCCATTTCTAAAGTGCGTGGATATTTCGAAAAACAGGACGAAGAGTTAAATTTTGATGAACTTGATGGCTTAACAGTCTCAGCTCAAGATTGGTCATTTAACCTTAGGCCTTCAAACACAGAGCCTTTGTTGAGGCTAAACGCAGAGGCGGCCACGGCAGGCGAAATGGCCCGCATAAGAGATCTGGTCTTGCAGATTATTCGAAACGGGTAAACTGGTCCAAATCTTTCAATCTCTTAAAGGGGACCTTTAAAAGTGAATCTTGCTACCAGCACCACTCCAAAACACGATATTGCTAACCCAGCCTTAGCTGCTGAAGGAAAAAAGCGCATTGAATGGGCAGAGCGCAATATGCCGGTGCTAGCTCAGATACGTGAAAGATTTGAAAAAGAGAAACCATTTACCGGGATTAGATTCTCAGCATGTATGCATGTAACAACTGAGACCGCAAACCTAATGCGCGCGCTAAAGGCTGGTGGAGCGGAAATTGCTCTCTGCGCTTCAAATCCTTTGTCTACCCAGGACGACACCGCTGCTGCATTGGTGCATGAATATGGAATAAGCGTTTTCGCACGTAATGCTGTTGATCGTGAAGGTTATTACGCGCACATCAACGCATCATTAGATATTGAACCCAATCAAGTTTTTGATGATGGTTGCGATTTAGTAAATACACTTCACACCACACGTAAAGAGTTGTTGCCAAATATTGCTGGTGGTTGCGAAGAGACAACAACTGGTGTTATCCGACTCCAGCAAATGGCCGCAGATGGCGCCCTGACTTTCCCAATGATCGCCGTTAATGACACAGACACCAAGCACATGTTTGATAATCGTTACGGCACTGGACAATCAACCGTTGACGCAATTTTCCGCGCCACAAATCAGCTATTAGGTGGAAAAGTTTTCGTTGTGGGTGGCTTTGGATATTGCGGTAAAGGTGTAGCTGAAAGAGCTCGAGGAATGGGCGCTGATGTGGTTATCACCGAAATTGATCCAACTAAAGCACTTGATGCGTTAATGCAGGGATATCGAGTAATGCCAATGCTCGATGCGGCGAAAATTGGCGATGTTTTTGTAACAGTAACCGGCAACCGCACTGTTCTGACAGCCGAACATTTTGCAGTAATGAAAGATGGCGCAATATTGGCAAACGCCGGTCACTTCGATATCGAGATTGATGTTGCTTGGTTAGAGAAAAACACCAAGAAGAACTCAAAGATTCGTCACCAAACCGATGAATATGTACTCGCAAACGGCAATCGTCTGCTTCTAATTGCAGAGGGACGACTAGTGAATCTAGGTGCTGCCGAGGGTCATCCCGCGGTAGTAATGGATATGTCATTTGCTGATCAAGCTCTAACTGCAGAATGGTTAGTTAAGAACGCTAAGAATTTAACCCCTGGTGTTCACTATGTTCCTACTGAGATTGATAAAGAGGTTGCATCTCTCAAGCTAAAGAGCATGGGTGCCAAGATTGACACCTTAACTCCAATTCAAGTTGAGTACTTGAATTCCTGGAAGCACGGCAGCTAATGACTTCGGTAATGGTCGTTGATGATGATCAAGACCTTGCCGAAATGCTTGGAATCGTCCTCAACGGAGTAGGAATTGAAGTTGACCTTGTAAGTAGGGGCGATGAAGCAGTCGAGGTGTTTAGAAACAACCCTCCAGATTTAGTTCTGCTTGACATCATGTTGCCGGGCCTTGATGGAATTGAGGTCTGCAAACAGATTAGAAAGCAATCGATGCGTGTTCCAATTGTCATGTTGACCGCAAAAAGCGATACCCATGACATCGTAAAAGGCTTAGAGGCCGGCGCTGATGATTACATGGTTAAGCCATTTAAGCCTTCAGAGTTGGTTGCCCGCATTCGCACTCGTCTGCGTCGCTCAGGTGGAGAAATCTCAAGCAACTTAACAATCGGAGATTTAGCAATTGATATTGTCGAACACACCGTTACCCGTGGCGGCAAAGAAATTCCGCTAACTCGCTTAGAGTTTGATTTATTGGTCGCTTTAGCTAAAGAACCAGGCAGAGTTTTCACAAGAGAGGCTTTACTAGGCGAGGTTTGGGGCTATCGTCATTCAACTGACACTCGACTTGTGAATGTCCATGTTCAACGATTGCGCGCCAAGATTGAGCATGATCCTGAGAATCCCACGATTATCAATACGGTACGTGGAATTGGATATAAGGCGGGCACTACAGGTCATCGAAGTTAGAAGTAAACCTAAGTGTTCAGAATCTTTCGCAAATCATTATTTCTAAAGGTCTTCTCTCTTTCGGGGCTGGTTTCTATAGTTTTAATCTATTTCTTGGGCTCAAATCTTTACAGTCGAATTTCTGATGGAATCATTGATGAAAAGATTGCCGCCTCAATCTCGGAAGGCGAATCTGCTATTCAATATGCCGAATACAGATTTATTGTGTCTGGCATTAGCACCAAAACCGACTACAAGGAACTTGTCGGTGAAGTCGTAAATTCAGGAAATCTCAGCGCTCGGGATTCTGGTCGCGAAGTTGTTTTGATGCAGGTTGCAGATAAAGAGTTGAAGGGAATACCAGCGGTAACAGCTTCAAATTTTCTACTGCCAGAGTCAATTCCGAGCTCGCTTCGGAAAGAATTACAAGGGAATGAAGAGCTTCGCTGGCAAGAAGGAACTCTTAAGTATGTAAATGGAGAGTTCTTAGATGGGGTAATAATTGGCAAGAATCTTACGATTCCAAATGTCGGAAAATATGAAATGTATGTTCTTTTTGGTTTTGATGCTCAGCAAAGAACAATTGCCTTGATTGGAAGAGCAATTTGGGGTGCGGGTTTACTACTTATATGCCTCATCATGCTGGTCGCATCTGTTGTTTTGCGGCAAGTAATTAAGCCGGTCAAATCAGCTGCGGAGGTAGCTGAGCAGTTGACCTCTGGCGATTTGCTAAAGCGCATGGAGGTTAGAGGCGAAGATGAAATTGCTAGACTCGGACAAGCTTTTAATGAAATGGCGGACACTCTTGAGCAACAAATTTCCCGCTTAGAAAACCTGTCTAGATTGCAGCAACGATTTGTTTCTGATGTCTCCCATGAATTGCGCACGCCGTTAACTACTATCCGAATGGCTTCTGATGTTATCTTCTCTGCTCGTAATAGTTTTGATCCGATAATTTCCAGAAGCGCTGAGTTATTGGTTTCACAGATTGAAAGATTTGAGCACCTACTTGCTGATTTGTTGGAGGTAAGTAGATTTGATGCTCAGGTTGCTGCCTTGTCACTGGATAAAGTTGACCTGAATTCCTTGGTCCGACGGTGCGCCGATGATTTGTTGTTGTCCTCGAAAGATAAAGAAACTCAGCTGATGATTAGCGCCCCTGATGAGCCGGTGATAATCGATGGAGATTCAAGACGTTTGGAGCGCATTATGCGCAACTTACTGGCCAATGCCATTGACCATGCAGAAGGAAAGCCAATCCACGTCACTATCGCGGAGAACCCCACTGAAGTAGCTGTTGGAGTTCGCGACTACGGAGTTGGTTTAACTGAACAACAAATCGAGCGAGTTTTTGATCGTTTTTGGCGCGCTGATCCCTCCCGCTCCCGGGAACGCGGCGGTACCGGACTCGGTTTAGCCATAGCTAAAGAAGATGCACAGTTGCATGGCGGTGAGATTCGGGTTTGGGGCAAGCTAGGCGAAGGTTCTAACTTTGTTCTTACCCTACCCAAGGTAAACGGACAACGAATCACAGAGTTCCCAATAGCTGAAGCGCCGGCTCATTAAGAATTAAATCTGCTCCACAACCTAGACAAACACACAGCTAAAAAACTTTTTAAGCAAACCGTTTCTCATCACCTGAAGATTAATCATGAAAATCAATGTGCGGGATGTTTACCAAGGAATCACTTCATTAGTGTTTCCCGAGATTTGTTTAATCTGTAATCAAGTATTTGAAAAGGTATGTCGCAGCTGTGAATATCGCTGGTTACAAAATGCAAGAAGTTTTCGGATTGATGATTTAACTATTAGTGCAGTGGTTACTTACGATAGTGAGAGTTCTGGGGTAGTTCTAAAAGCAAAAGAAGATCGCAATAAGGTGGCACGCTTGCTAATGGCTAATGCTTTAGCCAACTCGATAATGAGTTGGAAAGTTAAAACAGATTATGCAAATCTCTTGCTAGTACCTATTCCTTCCTCCAAGATGGCAATAAGGAGGAGAGGTGAATCATTTCTACAACCAATTTTGAAATCTGCCTTGCAGATTTGTAGCAGCCACGGCATGAAAGATCTTGCTTGGCGTAGTGTTCTGCTTCATCAGAAAAGAGTTAAAGATCAATCAGAGTTGTCTTTTAATGAACGACGCAAAAATCTGGAAAATGCCTTCAAGATAAATGAGAATTCGGGGCTGGAAAACTCCCTTGCCACAGCGAAAATCATCCTGATTGATGATGTCGTAACAACCGGAGCTACTCTTTTGAGCGCTGCCAGGGCTCTCAGAGAGAGAAAAATGACAGTTTTGGGCGCTGCCACTGTGTGTGCATCTGCCCACCGACTCCTAATACGATAGCCCTCTAACACTCCATGGAAGGCTGATACGTGGTCGCAATTCTCGACAAAATTCTTCGCGCTGGTGAAGGTCGCGCTCTTAAACAGTTAGAGCGTCTTGCCGCAGAGGTGAACTCGCACGAATCAACATTTGTTTCAATGTCTGATGATGAGTTGCGTTCCATGACCGCAAAATTCAAAGAACGTTTAGCGGCAGGCGAGGATCTCGATGACCTGCTACCAGAAGCATTCGCAGTAGTTCGAGAAGCTTCAAAGAGAACTCTGGGACAAAGACATTACGATGTTCAGTTGATGGGCGGTGCCGCATTACATCTGGGCAATATCGCCGAAATGCGCACTGGTGAAGGTAAGACGTTGGTAGCAACTCTTCCTTCTTATCTCAATGCATTGACTGGCCGCGGAGTTCATATCGTCACAACCAACGATTATCTAGCTGAACGCGATAGCGAATGGATGGGTCGTATCCATAGATTCCTTGGCTTGAAAGTCGGAGTTATTTTGGCATCGATGACACCAGCAGAACGCAGAGAGCAGTACTTAGCCGACATAACTTATGGAACAAATAATGAATTTGGTTTTGATTATCTGCGTGACAATATGGCGTGGAATCTCTCCGATTGCGTTCAGCGAGAACATAACTTCGCAATCGTTGATGAGGTTGACTCAATTCTGATTGATGAAGCTCGTACCCCTTTGATTATTAGCGGACCAGCGGATAAAGCCACAAAATGGTATGTGGAGTTCGCAAACATCGCGTCACGTTTGGTGCGTGGCGAACATTATGAGGTTGATGAAAAGAAACGTAATACTGGAATTCTTGACGCCGGAGTTACCAAAGTTGAAGAGTTTCTAGGCATAGAAAATCTCTACGAATCCGTTAATACCCCGATGATTGGCTACCTAAATAACGCCCTGAAAGCTAAAGAGCTTTTCAAGCGTGATCGCGATTACGTAATCATGGATGGCGAATTGTTGATAGTTGATGAGCACACCGGTCGCGTTCTTTCTGGACGACGTTACAGCGAAGGTTTGCATCAAGCGCTAGAGGCAAAAGAACGGGTAGAAATCAAGGACGAGAATCAAACTTTGGCAACAATTACGCTTCAGAATTACTTCCGTTTATATGACAAATTGGCAGGCATGACTGGTACTGCGATGACCGAGGCCTCCGAATTCATGCAGATTTATAAGCTTGGTGTAATTCCGATTCCAACGAACAAAATTATGCAACGCATTGATCAAGCAGATTTGGTTTATAAGACCGAAGCTGCCAAGTTTGAAGCGGTTGCAAACGATATTGTCGAAAGACACCGAAAAGGTCAGCCGGTATTGGTTGGAACGGTGAGTGTTGAAAAATCTGAGGTTCTATCTCAAGCATTGCGCCGTAAAGGAATTCCACATGAAGTTTTGAATGCTAAACAACATGAAAGAGAAGCGGCCATCATCGCTCGTGCTGGAACCGTCGGCGCTGTAACTGTTGCCACAAATATGGCCGGACGCGGAACTGACATCATGTTGGGCGGCAATCCTGAGTTTATGGCGGATTATGAATTGCAACGTCAAGGAATATCCCCGGTTGATAACGCAGAGCAATACGAATCTCTCTGGCCGGCTGAAATTGCAAAACAAAAAGCTGCGGTGGCTAAAGGCCATGAAGAGGTAGTAGCTCTCGGTGGACTTTATGTTCTTGGTACAGAGAGACATGAGTCCCGCCGTATTGATAACCAGCTACGCGGTCGTTCTGGCCGTCAAGGCGACCCAGGTGAGTCGCGTTTCTATCTCTCGCTGCAAGATGAGTTGATGAGACGGTTTAATTCAAATCTGGTTGAACGTTTTCTAACCGCTGCGGGAATTCCTGAGGACACTCCAATCGAATCCAAGATGGTTTCAAACGCCATCAAATCCGCACAAACTCAGGTCGAGTCACAAAACTTTGAAATGCGTAAAAATGTTTTGAAATATGACGATGTTATGAACCGTCAACGAGAAGTTATTTATCGCGAACGTCGTGAGGTACTTGAAGGCGCCGATATCAAGAATCAAGTCGCCAATTTCATAGAGGACACCATCCGGGGCTATGTGAATTCAGCAACCAGCGAAGGTTTTCCAGAGGAGTGGGATCTTGACCAGCTCTGGACGGTATTGAAATCGACTTATCCAATCTCCTTCACCGTAGAGGAGCTCGAGAAAGACTCCGGCGGACGTTCCGGTTTGGACTCTGAATATCTTGCACAACGTATCGTCGATGACATATTTGCTGCTTATGAAAAACGTGAATCGGAGTTGGGTGCCGAGGTAACGCGAGATTTAGAGCGCAAGATTCTGTTATCGGTTTTGGATCGCAAGTGGCGTGAACATTTGTATGAAATGGATTACCTGCAAGAGGGAATTGGTCTTCGTGCCATGGCCCAACGTGATCCATTGGTTGAATACCAGAAAGAGGGCTTTGAACTCTTCTCTGCCATGATGGATGCAATTAAAGAAGAGATGGTTGGCTTCCTATTTAATGTTGAAGTCAAGATTGAGGACAAAAAAGTCGAGGCCAAGGGCGTTACTCCACCGACTCAAAATCAAGAGTTACGGTATTCAGCACCATCTGAAACCGGAGGAGTTTCTACCTCTAAGAGCGATGGAACTTCGCGAAATGCACCGTGTCCATGTGGTTCAGGTAAGAAATACAAGCGTTGTCACGGAGCTTCATAAAAGTTCCAGCTCTGTACAAAGCCATTTCTTATCAACCCCTTCGAATCTCGCAATCAATGCGCGGACTCGGTTTTTAAAGGCCAGGATTGCGGTTAGCTCCACAACTCCCTCGATAGGTTGATTACGAATTATCCGACGAATTTTGGGGACTTCATTAATGGAACCTATTTCCCGCAGCAGCGAGTTGTAAATAAATCGGTGGGTTGATCTTGCAACTTGCTGAATAGGACGACGACCTGCCATCACCTCAATTACAGAGACCACATACATCAAGGTCCAACGTTCGATATTTGGCAGTTCTATAAGAGGCGAAGGATTTGGCGCGAAATCTGGATCGTAGCTTTCCCCGTGAGTTGTAGGAACTAAATACAGTTTAGTTTTGCTGGAATCTCCTTTAAGGTCAGAAATCGAATGAGGATTTGAATAATCAAATAATTGGAGAGCGGGCTGGAAATGAAAGCTAGTTTCTTGATCGAATAAATTAATACTTTGAAGTTCTACTATTGAATCATTTTGTGGTCTGGCATCTGGGATTAGGTTGAGCATTTGATATTTCATAGGCGCAGATTGGCTGAAGCTCTGCGTTAAAACCTCAGTCGAAAGTATGAGGTTTGGTTGGCAATCTACATTTTCTGTGGATAACCTCAATTAAATTGCAATTAGAGGGTATTCATCTCCCATGAAAAAGCACCACGATGAGATTGAACCTAATCAAAGAAAAGCCAATCTGACCTTAATGGGAAAGATTGGATCAATGCTCAACTTAAGAATGCTGTTTGGTGTCGCGCTAATTGCCCTTTCATTTATTTCCGCTTTTCTCATATCAAGTTCGGCAAATCGAATGGTGACTGTATGGAGCGCAAAAGTTGATTTAGCAGCTGGAAGCGTAATTGACCCGGAGGATGTTGAAACCACCCAGGTATTAATGCCCTCAAATATTGGGCTGTACTTAGATGGGAATATATCCATAGTTGGAAATCACATTGTTAGGGCGATTGGAGCTTCAGAAATTATTCCGGCCTACGCGCTATCTGAGGATGCACTCGCAAATCTGCGCAAGGTTCCCATTTCCGTTCCGGCATCAAAACTTCCTTATCTGCTTAAGACCGGAGAGTTAGTGGATGTTTATGGAATCCCAAAACAACAATTAAGTGCCATGGGAGACTCAAAACCCCTAAAGCCTGGATTGATTCTCAATCAAGTCGCTATTGAAGGTATCGATTTGGAGGCAAGTAAGTTGGGTGGCGAGGTCGGAATCACTTTACTGGTGCCGGAAGAGTTAGTTGCGCGATTGATTCAAGCTTTAGCAATCTCTGATTTTGTTCTGGTGAAATCCCCTTGAAAATCAGCTTTGTTACCGCGTTATCTGATTTTGCCCTCGAGGATACGGTCATTGAGGTACTGACTAATCGCGAGTTTGAGTTACATGCTCGGGCGCATTCAGTAGGTCAGTTAAATCAAATTTTAAGTAATCTAGATGATGAGCAGCGCATACTCGTAGTTATCGATGAGCAAATAACTGTTCGACATGTGGAGATAGGTAACTACAAACGAGAACAGATTTGCTGGGTTCAAATAGCCAGCGATATCAGATTTTCATCTGATGAGTTTATGGATTTAGTCTTTGAAAGTTTGCGCCAATCCGAGGAAAGCATCAGTCGGGGCATCAATGAAGCAACTCGAGCGCTAAAGGCTCACTCTGACTTTATAGGTTTTACCGGAAGTAACTCAGCACCCGGAATAACAACATTGACCATAAACATTGCGGCCGAGCTAGCAAATTCGGAGACTACGACCATAGTTGATGCAGATCCAGATAGAAATGACATAGCAGTTAGATTGGGAGTGAAAGGTTACAAAAGCGTAATTTCGCTGCATGAACGGTTGCGACTTTTGGATTTATCACGAATGGATAATTCTTTGGCTGAACTAATCTCCTTAACTAAGCCAGATCAAAAAGACAGAACTGCTTTACATTGCATAGATCTGGGTCAGGCACCAGATATTTCCATCGCTCAACGGGACCGAAGAATAAGCGGTAGAAAATTTATTGACTATCTCCAATTTTGTCGTCAAATTGTTTTTGTTGCACAACCCGAGCACCATAGCTTGTCTGAAATGGAGAGTTTTGCTAGAGGGATTAGCGATTTCTATCCAGAAGCGCAGATAACCTATGTGCTAAACCAGTCCTCAAGTTCCTCTCGACATCTGGCATTTAAAAAGAGTTTTCGATTAAAGTTACAGGAGCTGGGTGCCGCAGAAAAACATTTTGTTATCCCGAGAGATTACGGCTTGATAGATAAAGCTTCGAGCCGGTTTGCAACTATCTCAGAAGTTGGACCCCGAAGCTCGATGCGTAAATCCCTAACTGAGCTCTCGATTTATCTGGGGAATTCAAGATGAGTACGCTCTACCCATGCCATTTCGTCACCTCGTCGCGGGCGCGAACTCCCTAACTTCACAGGATGTCGCCCGTTTAGGTGAATTGGTAGCAGAGTGGCAGCTACTTGCAGATATTTCCTTTGCAGATTTGGTTCTATGGATTCCACTTCGCACCGATGAGAAAAGCTGGCCTGAAGGCCATCGTGTAATTGCACAGATTCGCCCAATGACGGCGGCAACGGTTTTTTCTCATGATGTTATTGGAGAAGAGATTTCATGGGGTAGTAGATCAAATATCGATCACTCCTTATCAACTGGAGAAATTGTTAGAGAGACCGAGCCACAGCAAATTGGTGATCTAAACGTAAAAGAAGAAACAATTCCAGTTTTGTTTAACAACAAAGTTATCGCAGTCATCTCTCGACATCGAAATTTAGAAACAATGCGAACCCCTTCTCGACTTGAATTGAATTATCGAGAGATTGCAAATCATATTTATCGTATGATTGCCGAAGGTAATTTTCCGGTAAAAGATAGCGTCTACTTAGCCGAAGCTGCTCCCCGTGTTGGAGATGGTTTAGTGCGCTTATCGGTGGATGGCGAAATCACATTTGCGAGCCCAAACGCTAGATCCGCCTTTTCGCGAATCGGTTGGGAGCGAGATTTAGAAGGCCACAAACTCGGAGAAGTTTTAGATTCGTTGGCGTTAAAAAGCTACGGTCTGCAACCTCGAGAAGAAAACTGGCGAGTTTCTATGAGCGGAAAAAACCTTAGAAGAGCTGAGTTTGAAAACAGTGGCGGTGTCGTAGATTTACTTGCAATTCCGTTAACTGAAGGGGATAACCGGATAGGCGCAGTAGTTTTGGTTCACAATGTAACTGAACTACGACGAAAAGATCGAGCATTGATAAGCAAAGATGCCACGATTAGAGAAATTCACCATCGAGTCAAAAACAACCTTCAGACCGTTTCTGCACTGTTAAGGCTTCAAGCGAGAAGAACTGATGAACCAAGTGCGGCTGCAGCAATAGAGGAAGCTGTTCGCCGGGTAGCCTCAATTGCCCTGGTCCATGAAACCCTCTCAAATAGCGCACAGGACACGGTGCAATTTGATGAGGTAATAAACAAAATTATCCAGAGTGCGATTGAGTTAAGTACTCGACCAAATGAAATCACAATTAGTAAGCACGGCGAGTTCGGCTCAATACCTGCTTTGATTGCGACCCCTCTAGCTCTGGTCTTAACTGAACTAGTTCACAACGCCTTGGAACATGGTGTATCTGTTCAGGGTTCGAAGGTTGATTTGGCTGTGACCAAAACCGAGGAAATGATAAATGTTGAAGTATCTGATGATGGAGTTGGACTACCAGCAGAGTTCAGTCTTGAGAAAACCAACTTAGGTCTTCAAATTGTAAAAACTCTTACCCAAAATGAATTAGCAGGCAAAATAGATTTCGATAAAAGTAAAGCTGGAACCGTATTCAGAATTACCATTCCGCTAAAGCAATGAATCTAAATTAGTCTTGAGTTTGATTTTCCATCAAGCGAGCCCGGTTACGAGCGGCACGACGTTTCATGGCACGTCTTTCATCTTCTGACAATCCGCCCCAAACACCAGAGTCTTGACCGCTTTCAAGCGCCCACTGCAAGCAAGCTTCACGAACTTCACATCTGACGCAAACTTTTTTCGCCTCTTCAATCTGCGCAATTGCGGGGCCGGTATTTCCTACTGGGAAAAACAACTCCGGATCTTCATCGCGACAAGCTGCGCGATGACGCCAATCCATTGTCATAAATCCTCTTTCATCCAAAAATCTAGAACCGCACAGCAAGCCACCGGACGAATCCTTTAAGGCTTGTTGCCCGAATGGGCTTGATTACTAAGTAATTCTCCCGTGTGAAAGTTTTTAACTCAAGGGATTGAGACGGATATTTGAGAAATTTATGGGTGAAATGGGTCATTACGGTAATTATCGGACTCAAAACCAGTGCCCCCGACAGGATTCGAACCTGTGCACCCGCCTCCGGAGGGCGGTGCTCTATCCCCTGAGCTACGGGGGCGCTTTCGACAAGATTATCAGTGATTGTTCATGCCAAGATTCGCCGGTGACTAATCCTTCAGATTTTTCTCCCAACTCCAATCAAGAGGCTTATTTTGCAACTGGTTGTTTTTGGGGAGCAGAGCGACGTTTCTGGAATCTCCCTGGAGTAGTAGCGACTTCGGTTGGTTATATGGGTGGCAAACGTCCGGCTCCAAGTTATGAGCAGGTGTGTACCGGTACGACTAATCATGCGGAGACAGTTCAAGTTGTTTACGATCCAAATAAAATTTCCTATCAGAGATTGCTAGAAGAGTTTTGGACTATGCATGATCCAACCTCACTAAATAAACAAGGCGGCGATATTGGAACCCAATACCGAAGCGCAATCTTCACCACCTCTGAAGAGCAAATGATTGCCGCGATTAATACCCGGGAAATTTACAACGATGTACTTCGCAAAGAGGGTTATGGCGAAATTGTTACTGAAATTCAAGATGCCAAACCACATACTTACTGGTTGGCCGAGGAGTATCACCAAAGATATTTAGAAAAAAATCCGAATGGATACGATTGTCACTCTACTACGGGTGTGCCGTTTCCAAAGTTGAGTTAACTCTTAAATTAGAAAAAGAAAAGTAGAGGATCAAAATGCAGCCAGGATCAGACCTACCAAAGATCAATCCACTAACCGGCAAACCATTCCCAGTTCAGCTTGATGATGAGAAGCTGGAGCAAGCTTTAGACCCTTTGTCTTTTGATGTTTTGCGCAAGGCAGGCACCGAGGTTGCATTCACTGGAAAGTATTATGAAACTGAAACTATTGGGGTTTATAAATGCAAGGCATGTAATGCCGAGCTATTCAGGAGTGAAGAAAAGTTCCACTCTGGCTGCGGTTGGCCCTCTTTTTACGCACCTACAAAAGATGATGCTGTAGTTCTTTTGGAAGATCGTTCATTAGCTCCACGAATTCGCACTGAAGTTCGTTGCGCGGCATGCGGCTCACATTTAGGTCATGTATTTGAAGGTGAGGGTTATGCCGTTCCAACAGATCAACGTTGGTGCATTAATTCAGTAGCTCTAGTGCTTGAACCAAAGTCATAGTTTTATTGACCAGCCTTATGAAGTTAAGGCAATAATCAAAAGCAATAATTAAGACTAGAGAACCTCTAGTGCCCTCCAGCAGTACCAGGCAACATGACTGCGATAAGGGGAGTAATCCATCCCTAATTCCAGAAGTTTTTTAGGGGTAATCTCAGTTCGCATGCGATGTATCTTTTCCCAACCTCGCCGAACTCCCAAATCTCCAACCGGCCAAACGTCCTGTCTTTCCAACTGAAACATTAGAAACATTTCAACGGTCCATTGTCCGACGCCGAAAAGCGGTAGTAGATGACCCATGATTTCACTGTCATCCATTTTATGAAGCGAGCGCATAGGAATTTGTTTACTAACGTCGGCCAGCGCCATCTCCTTAATGGCGCGTGCTTTAGAGCCGGAACAACCTAGCTCTCTGAGCTTTTCAGTCTTAATCGTCGCGAGCTTGCTTGAATTCAATTTACCGCCGCATTCCGCTTCAACTCTTTTGATGATTGTTGCAGCAGCTTTGGTAGAAAGTTGCTGAGAGATAATTGACGAGGCTAAAGATGCGAAATTGCTCTCCTTTAGTTTTCTCGGTTTTAAACTCTTGCTATCTGCCGAAATGCCAGTTGAAACACCGATCGTGCAAAGCCCGGATTTTTCGATTACAGGTTTGAAGCGCGGATTAATATCTGTGATTAGGTTCGCGATTTGCTTTGCCGATTTTTCAGAACTGGGAAGGCTTGACTCTGACTTTTTCTCCTTTAAAGCGCGACTCATATGGCGCAGATTAGCGGCCGCACAATTCATCACATGAGTAAATCTGTAAAACCTCTAGTCTTTTTCAGTTTTGCAGTCTATTTTTAGCCACTTGCAGCTAGTTTCGGCGGCTCTTAAGGATTTTTCGGCGTGGAGGTGTCATCGTGAGTGGTCATGAGTTAGACCCGTTGCAATCTCCAGGAAAGATTGGCATCAAGGAAGTGGCTGCCGAGGCTGGGGTTTCGATTGCAACAGTTTCCAGGGCACTTCGCGGGATGCATCACGTAAATCCCGGAACTCGTAACAAAATTCTGAACGCTGCGGATAAGTTGAATTATTCGATTCCTCAATCCAATGCGAAGGCAATTTTTGGCAGGACCAATTCCGTGGGAGTGGTTGCACCATATATTTCCCGCTGGTATTTCGCGCAGGTAATCAACGGTGCAGAGCAGGCGCTTAGGGAAGCCGGATTAGATCTTTTGCTTTACAACTTTTCTCAAATGAAGGGCCGAGAGCGTCTATTTCAACATCAACTTTTAAAGGGAAGAGTGGATGCGCTAATTGTTATTAGTTTGCCGCCAACCGAGGAAGAGTTTGATTCGATGCTTGGTTTAGGTATCCCTATTGCTTTGGTCGGAATGCATCATGCCAACTGTTCAAGTGTTGCAATTGACGATGTTGCCGGCGCCCGCACGGCAACACAACATTTAGTGAACCTAGGCCATAAGAAAATTGGTTTGATATCGGGACGCCCAGATGATCCATTTGGCTTTAGCGTCCCGCAAGATCGCCGCAATGGATTTATGCAGGTACTTGCCGAAAGCGGTTTAGAGTGGAAGCCCTCTCGTGAAGTCTATGGAGACTTCACCATGCATGGAGCAAGCAGGGCGATGGATGATTTATTAGCTAGACCAGATCGCCCCACCGCAATATTTGCCCAATCCGATGAAATGGCGCTCGGAGCTTTGCAGGCGATAAGGCGCAATGGACTTAAAGTTCCCGATGACATTTCAATTATTGGTTTTGATGGACATGAAATGGCGGAGTTCTCCGATCTGACGACGATTGAGCAACCAGTGCAATTAATGGGCGAAATGGCCGCTTGGTCCATTATGGAGCGAATTAAAGCGTCGAAAAGCGAACCACATTCTTTAACCTTGCCTACAACATTGGTGGTCAGGGATTCTACGAAACGAATTGAAAAATGATTCTGGAAAACGAAAGCGGAGTGAAAAAGTAGATGCAAAACAAAGATTGGTGGCAGGAAGCAAGCATCTATCAGGTTTATCCCCGCTCCTTTAAAGATACTAACGGTGATGGCGAGGGTGACTTAAAAGGTGTCATTACAAAACTTCCATACCTAAAGGATTTGGGCGTAGATGCGATTTGGTTAAGTCCGTTTTACACCTCACCAAATAAAGATGGTGGTTACGATGTAGCAAATCCTCGTGATGTTGATTCAAGATTTGGAACACTTGCGGATGCTGTGGAGTTAATTGAAAAAACCCATGAGCTTGGATTAAGAATCATTGTGGATATTGTTCCAAATCATTTCTCAACGGAACATATTTGGTTCAAAGAGGCGCTCAATTCACCGAAGGATTCCGCCGCTAGGAAGCGATTCCATTTTTATGATGGCCGGGGATTAACTGGAGAAATTCCACCCAACAACTGGTGCTCAATCTTTGGTGGCCCAGCTTGGAGTCGGGTAACCGAAATGGATGGATCGTTGGGGCAATGGTATTTACATTTATTTGATTCCACTCAGGCGGATTTGAATTGGAATAATCTTGAAGTCGCTGAGGACTTTGAAAAAACCCTACGTTTTTGGCTCGATCTTGGGGTTGATGGTTTCCGAATTGATGTCGCACATGGATTAGTCAAAGATGAGATTCACCGAGATCATCGCGACCCCGAGGGCCTAACTAGAGCGCTGCGTTTAGATGTAAGTGATATGCCGCAAGAGCAACGAGAGTCTTTATTGTCGGATGTTCCATTTTTTGATCGCGAAGGAGTTCACGAAATTTACCGCTCCTGGCGGAAGATTTTAGATTCTTATCCAGGCGAACGCATGAGCGTTGCTGAAGCTTGGGTGCATCCAAGTTCGAGAGCGGTCAGATATGTCAGAGCAGATGAATTGCATCAAATATTCAACTTTGATTTTCTAATTGCGCAATGGAATAGTGAATTCTTGATAAATGCAATTGATAAAACGTTGCAAGAAGTTGCAGAAGTTGCTGCTCCTGCAACCTGGGTTCTGTGCAACCATGACTCACCGCGGTTAGTTTCGAGATTAGGTGGAGGAAAACTCGGATTACGTAAAGCAAGAGCTATGGCATTACTTACCCATGCATTACCTGGTGGCGTTTATATCTACCAAGGTGAGGAGCTCGGGTTAGAGGACGCAGTCTTGCCTGATGAGGCTAGACAAGATCCGGTTTATTTCCGAACAAATGGAGTTGATAAAGGTAGAGATGGCGCGAGAGTTCCTTTGCCTTGGGACTCAAAGCTGAAAAATTATGGATTCACCACCGGAGAGCCATGGTTGCCCATGCCTGATAACTGGCAAACCAATTCCGTTGATCAACAACAAAAGAATTTTGTTGAGGGATCTGCGGAGGAGCAATCACAATTTGGTTTGTATCAAGAATCATTAAAGCTGCGAAAAAACTTGAGGGGATTGTCTTTCAGTTGGATTGAGAAATCAGATTCCGTTCTGGCTTTCTCCAGGGGCGGTGGCTACTTTGTTTTTACCAATACAACTGATGGGGTAATCAAAAGGGAGCTGCCACGAACCGGTGATGGCACCTCAATAATTCTGAGTTCAGTCGCAGGTGCGGAGCTGGTGGACGGCCATTTAACCTTGCCAGCGCACAGCACCGTATGGCTGCAAACGTTTTGAGTTAATCAAACTGTTAGGGATTTACAGTTTTTTTCATGGCAAATCCCTTGCCGTGTCAGCTCCCTGAGAGAAGACTGTGTTCGAATCGCCAGAGTGATCTGGGGAAATTCGAGTCCTTTCGAAAGGGGAAAACCATATGACCGCAACTTTGCGGCGTCGTCGATTTGTTTTGGCGACATCAGCCTTCGCTGCGCTGACTCTCATACTAAGCGGATGTTCAAGTTCAGATGACTCTGCTGGTGGAGCTAATTGCGATGCGTACGAGGCATATCAAGGACATGACGGAACTGAAGTTGAAATCTATTCTTCAATCCGCAGTCCAGAGGCAGAGATTTATCAAGAGTCTTTTGCTGAATTTGAAGAGTGCACCGGAATTACAATCAACTGGAATGGAACTGCTGAGTTTGAAGCACAACTCCCAGTTCGTGTTGAAGGTGGAACTGCACCAGATTTAGCAGTGTTCCCACAGCCAGGTTTACTAAAAGCAATGGTTGCAACAGGAAAGATGGTTGCAGCAACTGATGCTGTATCTGCAGCAGCTGATGAGTATTACGGAGCAGACTGGAAAGCTTACGGAACAGTGGATGGCACATTTTATGCTGCACCACTCGGAGCTAACGTAAAGTCATTCGTTTGGTATTCACCAAAGACATTTGCTGATAATGGTTGGACAATTCCTACAACCTGGAGCGAACTACTTGCGCTCTCTGACAAGATTGCATCTGAAGGCAAAGTTCAACCATGGTGCGTTGGATTTGGCTCTGGCGACGCAACAGGCTGGGTTGGAACTGACTGGATGGAAGACATCATGTTGCGTGTAAATGACGCAGCAACTTACGATGCTTGGGTTAACCACACAATTCCGTTCAACGATCCAAAAGTTGCAGCAGTTCTAAAAGAAGCTGGCAAGATTCTCAAGAATCCAAAGTATGTAGGTAATGTTTCAGCAATTGCCACAACCACCTTCCAAGAGGGTGGAGCGGGACTTGTTGATGGCTCATGCGCAATGCATCGCCAAGCATCCTTCATCGGCGGAATTCTTTCCGCTGATTACGGCGCGAAAATCGTTACCCCTGAAGACACCGATGTAGAGGGTGGAATCACAACCTTCTACTTCCCAGGAGTCTCAGCAGATCAGCGTCCAGCACTTGGTGGCGGAGAGTTCGTAGGAGCTTTCTCTGATCGTGGAGAAGTACAAGCTGTTCAGCTTTACCTAACCTCACCAGAATGGAATAACAAGAAGGCAGCTCTTGGCGGTTGGTTCTCAGCCAACAAGGGACTTGACCTAGCAAATGTTGCTGATCCAGTGAACAAGAACGCGGTTGAAATTCTTAAGAATGCAACCATCTTCCGTTTCGATGGATCTGATGCAATGCCAGCAGCTGTAGGTGCTGGTTCATTCTGGAAGGAAATGACCGCTTGGGTTGCTGAGAACAAGTCTGACAAGGCTGTTCTTGATGCAATCGAGAAGTCCTGGCCAAAGTCTTAAGTATTGGCCAAATGATTAATCATAAAGATGATTAATCAGGCAATAGATGATTCAGAAATGAATAATCATTGCAAAGTTAAGGCAGTAATCTACGAGAGAGGTGCGGTACTTAATCGGTGCCGCACCTCTTTCATCAAATAAGATTTTTGCTTTTTTATGTTTAGTAGTTGTTTTAAGATTTATAATTGCGTAACTAACAAGACTGGTGAGGGGTTGAGATGCTTGAGATAGCGGCTCGACAAACTCAGCTTGAACAGACAATCTCTAAACTTTCTAGCCTTGTTATCACTGTTTTGATTTTTGCAGCCTTAGTAGCTGCGGCATTTTGGATTGCGGAACGCACATCAGAGCGTGCCCAACGTTTCGTGAAGTATCTAATTTTCCTAGTCCCGGCTTTGCTTTTCTTGTTTGTAGGTTTGATTGGCCCAGCGATAAGAACCCTCTATCTTTCTTTTAGAGACGCCCGTGGTCAGAATTTTGTGGGCTGGGAAAATTATCAGTGGGCATTTACCCAGCCAGAGATTTTGGATGTATTGAAAAATACTGGTATTTGGATGGTTGTAGCACCAATCGCTTCGACCGGATTTGGACTGACTATCGCGGTTTTAACGGATCGTATGCGCCGCCCAGGCTTGGTGAAGTCGTTGATTTTTATGCCTATGGCAATTTCATTTGTGGGCGCGGGAATAATCTGGAAATTTGTATATCAATTCCAGCCAAATGACCGGGTCGCCGAAATTGGACTACTAAGCCAGATTGCTGAATGGCTTGGTTTTGTACCTACAAATTGGATTTTAACCGCCCCGCTAAATACATTTTTACTAATTGTGGTTTTCGTTTGGATTCAAACTGGGTTTGCAATGGTGGTTTTATCCGCAGCGATAAAAGCAATTCCTGATGAAATCTTGGAAGCCTCAATGCTCGATGGAGCCAGCGGATGGAAGCGATTTACCAAAGTAACGGTGCCGATGATTCGGGGAACCATAATCGTGGTCTTGAGCACTATCACTATCGGAGCTTTGAAAGTTTTCGACATCATCCGCACCATGACGGGCGGAAATTTCAAAACTAGTGTGATAGCTAATGAAATGTACAATCAATCATTCCGTGCCTTGAATTACGGCACTGGAAGTGCTTTGGCAATCATTCTTTTCATTGGAGTTTTACCGCTTGTTGCCTACAACGTAATGCATCTGCGTCGCGAAAGGGCTGAGCGTTAATGAGAATTCTAAAATTCACTAAAGGTCGCGAAGTTGAGGCGGTAAAGGTTCACTTATCAAGCCCATGGGCTAGTTTTGCTGCAATTCTTCTGGCGACACTTTGGACTATTCCAACCTTTGGTTTATTTGTGACCTCTTTTAGACCGAGCACTGGAATTAATGGTTCAGGCTGGTGGACGGTACTAACTAATCCCGAATTTACGCTGGAGAATTACTCAAGAGTTCTTTTTGAGGGAAGAGGCGCAACCCCTCCACTCAGCCAGTATTTTCTAAATACCCTTGCCATTGTTATTCCCTCAACGATAATTCCAATCACTATCGCGATATTTGCGGCTTATGCGATTGCTTGGTTTGATTTTAAAGGTCGAAACTTCCTCTTCTTCTCAATTTTCGCATTGCAAGTTATTCCACTTCAGATGTCGCTCATACCCTTGCTACAACTCTTTTCAGGTGGTTTGCATCTTGGATCGGTCACGATTATTCCGAGTTTTGGAATTACTGGGACTTTTATTCCGATTTGGTTAGCGCACACCATGTTTGGCTTGCCACTAGCTATATTCCTATTACATAACTTCATTGCCCAACTGCCAAGAGAGCTGATTGAAGCAGCGAGAGTTGATGGCGCTGATTACTTTAAATTGTTCCGACAAATAGTTCTTCCTTTGAGTATTCCGGCAATTGCATCCTTTGCTATCTTCCAATTCCTTTGGGTTTGGAATGATTTGTTGGTAGCTCTGACATTTGGCGGTGGAAAAAGAGAAATTGCTCCGCTCATGGTGAGACTTGCTGAAATGACTGGAACGCGCGGCGGAGATTGGGAGCTACTGACCGCAGGTGCATTTGTTTCAATTATGGTTCCAGTGCTGGTGTTTTTTGCCCTACAACGTTATTTCGTGCGTGGTTTGCTTGCTGGATCTGTAAAGGGATAAAAGCCGCACAAATTAGTGCATTCGATTGCTATTGATGTGTTGTATTGAACTGGCATACTGGCGGCATGGCTGAACCCGTTAAAGCCCAGTCTCTAAGCGAACTGCGAACCAGAAAAAGCGTTAAGTGGCGTCAATTCCCGGCTGATGTTCTGCCCCTGCCAGTTGCTGAAATGGATTTTCCAATAGCAGAATCAATAAAAGATGCACTACGAGACATGATTAATCGATCAGATACTGGATATCTTGGACCGTTCCCCGAGATGTTTGAGGCTTTCTCTGATTTTTCACACTCGCGCTGGAATTGGCAGGTCGATGTAAGCCAGATGAGAATCGCCACCGATGTGGGCGTCGGAACAGTAGAGGTGATCAGAACCCTGATTAACCCCGGCGAAAAAGTTATGTTGAACTCGCCGGTTTACGACAATATGTGGCGCTGGGTGGCTGAAGTTAAGGCAACTTTGATTGATGTACCGCTTTTGGAGAACAATTTAGAACACAAATTAGATTTAGCGGGGATCGAAAGAGAGTATCAATCCGGCGTAAAGGTCCATATTTTGTGTCACCCGCATAATCCAGTCGGTGCGATATTTGATCTTGAGTCTCTAAAAACTTTGGCTGAGCTGGCAAAGAAGTACCAAGTTCAGATAATTAGCGATGAGATTCACGGACCTTTGGTGTATCAAACTAAAGATTTCACACCATTTCTTGCTGTGAGCGAAGCTGCCCGAGAGGTGGGCATCACAGTGACTAGCGCTAGTAAGGGATTTAATTTGGCGGGATTGAAGTGCGCATTAATCATTACTGATTCTCCAATGCTTAAAGAGAAAATCAACTCAATGCCGATATCAGTAGCTTTTCGTGCATCATTGTTTGGTGCTGTAGCAGCGACAACAGCTTTTAATCACGCCGGAGAATGGCTAAATGGGGTCGTCGCCGCGCTTGATGAAAATCGCAATCTGATAAACAAGCTAATTCAAAGCCAATTACCGGGTATTAAATATCGAATTCCTGATTTTGGTTATCTAGCTTGGCTGGATTTAAGCGGATTAGGGCTGGGAGAGGACCCAACTAAAACTATATTTGAACGTGGAAAATTAGCCTTGAATAGCGGTTCTATGTACGGACCAAAACATAAGGGATTTGCCAGACTCAATTTTGGCACGAGCCCAGAGATTATTACCGAAGCTTTTAATCGTATTTCGAAATCTCTTTAACTGGTAGTTCTTTATGGCTGATAATTACGATGCAATTGTCATAGGCAGTGGGCACAATGGTTTAGTTGCCGCCTGCTATTTAGCACTTAATGGCAAAAAAGTTTTGGTAATAGAGAAAAACCATTATTTTGGTGGAGCCACAACAAGTGTTGAAACATTCAAAGGTGTAAAGGCTCGTTTATCTAGATACTCATACCTAATTGCATTGTTGCCTGATCAAATCATCAAAGACTTATCTCTTAACTTTAAGACCATCAGTCGATCAGTCTCCTCTTACACACCTTATTTTGATGATGAAGGCGACAAGGGGCTGCTAGTTAATAGAGTGTTTGATCAAGAGACGGTTGAATCCATGACGGCGCTTACGGGGGATTCAAGTGATGCAATCGCCTGGCAGAATTTCTATGATTCAGTACAGGAGTTTGCTGGCGCCATAGCACCTACTTTATTAGCACCGCTTCCGACCGCCTCAGAAATCCAAGAGCTAGTGGATCCTTTGACTTGGATTGAGTTAGTAGAAAACACATTGGCGCAGACATTGCATGACAATTTCTTTGATGACTTAATCAAGGGCGTTGTGCTTACAGATGGATTAATAGGCACTTTTACTGGTGCTAACGATCACGCAGCTAATAAGTGCTTCATTTACCACCTAATCGGCAATGGCACAGGAGAGTGGAAAGTGCCTGTTGGAGGAATGGGCGCATTGGTTGATGAATTACTTCGCCGCTGCAACGAATTAGGTGTGGAGTTTTGGTCGGATTCTGAAGTTGTATCGGCAAGAGATCAGGACGATCATGTTGCCATTGAGACTGCAGATCAAAGGGCAGTAACTGCGCAAGTGCTACTTGCTAATTGCGCCCCAAAAGTTCTGGAAAAGATCTCTGGAATAAAAGCACCGGATTTACTAGATGGATGTCAGCTAAAAATAAACATGGTTTTGCGCGAACTTCCCAAGTTGAAAAGTGGAATTGATCCAAAGGTAGCTTTTGCTGGAACCTTTCATATCAATGAGAGCTATCATCAATTAGAGCGCGCTTACCAGGAGGCACTCAAGGGAGAAATTCCAAGTGAGATTCCCGCAGAAATGTATTGCCATACATTGACTGATTCCTCAATTCTAGATTCAGAGCTTGTAGCAAACGGGTTTCACACCCTTACTTTGTTTGCGCTTCATCTTCCGGCTTCTTTGTTTGATAAGAACCATGATGAAGTTAAAGCAGAGGTCGTGAAAAGAACTTTAGCGGGATTAAATCAATACCTTGAGCGACCTATTGCAGATTACCTAGCGTTAGATTCTGAAGGAAAACCTTGTATCGAAGCAAAAACCCCTCAAGAATTAGAGACGGCTTTAGGTCTGCCAAGGGGAAACATCTTTCATGGGAACTTGGAATTTCCTTGGAAAGATGACTCAGATTCACGCAAATGGGGAGTAGAAACCGAATCACCGCGCATATTTTTGGCGGGCGCAGGCGCAGTTCGTGGCGGGGGAGTCTCGGGGATTGCAGGTCACAATGCGGCAATGGCCGCGTTGGAAACTTTAGATTAACTGGCGTACTCTTTCAGTTGTGATTAAAGCAATTCGACGCCTCGCAGCATTTGTAACCTTGTTGGTTGTTGCGATTAAGGGTGCACTTTCATTTCTGTCATGGGTTGAAAAACAGGATGAAGCGCAATCTGTGTGGGCTGATGAAGAGGAATTAGAGGAAGCGTTTTAGTGAGCACCGCATATATCCCAGGAAGTTGCAATCTTGGAAAAGCGGAGGTTAGACGTCGGCAATTTGTTGCTCTGATTGGCTTACTTTTATCGATCACAACTCTTGTTGGCTTAATCGGCAGTGATGCTCCTGCTTCGGCACGTTGGGCTATGTTTGCACCACTAATGGTTTTCTCAGTTGGATTTATTCAGTCCCGGAAAAAGTTTTGTTTGGCTTATGGATTCATGGGAACTTTTAACTTGGGCAAATTAGGTGACTTATCAAGGGTGCAGAATCCAGAAGATCGCAAAGCGGATCGCAAGACTGCTCTAGGGATTTTGATTCAAGCCGCTGCTTTGGCGTTGGTTTTAACTCTAATCATTGTGTTTTTGCCGTTTTAAATAAAATCTGAGCCGTAACGAAATTCTATTAAGTAATTTTTTTGTTTAATACTTTGTAAGCGACCATTCCAATCAGAATTCCCCAGATTAAATCTATGGCTATGACACTGATGGCAGTAATCAAATAGACAAAAGCTTCTGATTTTGTAGTTGTTAACGCCTCTCTAATCGATCGAGGGCTGGCAATACGAAGTGAAGTACCAAGCAGCACCCCAGCCAATACAGCGGTCGGAATATGCGCCACTAGTGGAGCTAAAAACAGCACGACAAGTAGTAAAAATCCGGCATGGATTATTGCAGCGAGGCGAGTGCGGGCCCCGGAACGAACATTCACACCAGTCCTAGCGATTGCACCTGTAGCTGGCAATCCGCCCGCAAGCGCCGATGCCATAGTGGCCAGTCCTTGGCCAAGTAACTCTTTGTTTGGTTGATGATTCATTTGATTATGGTCAATCTCTTTGCGAGCCATTCCATCCGCTACTCGGGCAGACAGCAGCGATTCAATAGCTCCGAGAAGTGCTACAGCAATAATCGCGTAAATCAATCCTGATATCGGAACCTCACTGAAATTAAAGTTAAATTTGAGCTCAAGGGTTCTAGGAAGTTCACCAATCCGATTAACAGTTAAATCAAACAACTCAGAAGCCAAGCTTAAAATTACTACAGCGACGATGCTCGCTGGGATGAAGGAGAGGTACTTGAGTTTTATACGCATTTTGGGCCAAGTAAATTTCACCAACAGAGTCAATACAACTAAGGCAAGAGAAACCCAATTTACGCCGCCCGAAAGCGCTACCTGTGTCGTATTTAGCGCAACCTCTAAAGTGTGAGAACCAGCCGCCTTATCAACTTCAAATATGAGTGGAATTTGTTGTAATGCGATTATTACCGCGATACCAAGTGTGAATCCCTCCATCACCGAGATTGGAACCGAATCGATTAGGTTGCCCGTCCTGAACAGTGCCATCAGTATTATTAATAGACCAGCGCCAAAGCCAATAATGGCCAGCGAATTCAAACCATAATTTGTAACGATTGGCACGAGTACGACAGTCATAGCTCCGGTGGGTCCAGTCACTTGGAAGTTAGAGCCGCCGAAAAGTGCCGCCATGAATCCGGCAATGATCGCGGTAACCAGACCGGCACTAGCAGGAGCACCAGTAGTAATAGCGAATCCGAGCGCTAGTGGGAGTGCAACTACACCTACAGAAACACCGGCCAACAAATCTTTCCGCCAGAAATCAAAAAGATGTTTCCAGTCCGAGAAATAATTGAATTCGCTGAGAAAAGTTAATCGTGCTCTTGGCTTGAAATCGGACATATATATAAAGGCTAAACCCAAACACTCAATTTTGAAAGCAAGCCTATGAAATTCTTTCCTTTTTAGTTGTGGCTTTTTTGTTCTAGTCGATTTTGGCTATTGCCCAACTAGCTTGGCTAGGAGTACCTTTTCATGCAGCGGTTTCAACTTGGTAATCACCCAAGCTAGAGGAGTGACTATGAAAATCATCATTCACAACCACGGAGCAGTATTGGCC
>VEQF01000008.1 GCA_018883365.1 Candidatus Nanopelagicaceae bacterium | reverse complement strand
CCCAGCCATAGTTACGCTGTTATTTACCCAGCCTGTTTTCGCATGAACATGACCTACCGCCTCGGGTGCGGTCTCTAAAAATCTCTTTTGCAAAGTTCCAGTTTCGCCACCAATCGGCAAACCTTCATAAATCGATGCAAATACCGGGTTATTTCTAATTTTTACTAGCAAATCAACCACCGTGGCCGCTGAAATGCGATTCTCCTTAGAAAGTCCGCTGCCATCTTTTACCTGCAGTCCGGTGTGATCGATACCCAATTCATTTAATGCTTGTTTGAATGTCGTCGTCAAACCTTTTCCCGTTGTGGGATAGCCGATTTCCCGTGCCGCATCTTTGGCCAATCGATCAGCTAATCGATTATCACTCCAAAGAATTGCGAACTTAATCATTTCACTCATCGGGACCGAGGTTTGTTTTGCAATTTCCTCAACCGCGAGCTCTTGTGCTCTTGCGGCATCAATTTTTTCAAAGGTTAGCTTGATGCCTTTTTGCTTTTGATTAACCGCAAGGTCGATGGTGTCTCGTTCATAAAGTCCGGAGTAATAAATCTTTAACTTAGATTTGTTTTCCGTGTTTGCTTTGGCAATCAGAGTGGGCAGAAAACGCTGCTTGTTCTTCTTAGCAAAACTTAAATTGCTGGTAAGCCAAGGATCAAGTTCGCCTTTGATGACAAACTCATCAGAGTTTGCCGTTTTAAATATCCTGGTTACATATTGTTTTTCCGGCCCCACGTAATGCAGCGCCGCAGTAGCGGAAACAAGTTTCAAAACCGATGCCGGGATGCGAAGCGAATCAGCGCTATTTTGCACAACAACTCGGCCATCCGTGGGATCAATTATTAGTAGACCCGGCGAAGCCAATTGTTTAGCGGTCGCATATTTCTCTAGTGAATGAAGAGCATTAGCCGGAGCTAATGAAATAGAGAGTGCAAGAGCGAGAACCGTCACCTTCCTAAGCATGACGGCAGAGTAATAGTGATTTCTGGGAAATAGCTTTAGGCTTTGGGGTATGCCTACTGGTTACGTTTATCACGAGATTTTTGGCTGGCATGACACCGGCAGCTTTGTCGGTGATATGCCGTCAGATCCAGGCGCTGGTTTGCAGCCCTATGTGAATTATGAAAACTCCGAAACAAAAAAGAGAATTCACGAGTTGATTGTTGTGTCGGGACTTATTGAGCATTTGACCCGAGTGCCAGTTCGTAAAGCAAGCGAAGCAGAGTTAGAAACTACCCACACCAAAGAACATATTGCACGAATCAAGCAGGAATCCTCGACCCGACTTGGCGGCGATGGTGGCGATTTAACAACGCCTTTTGCCCGCGGTGGATATGAAATCGCTGCGATGGCAGCTGGCGGCGCAATCGAATTATTTGAAGCGGTTTTAACTGGCGAGTTGAAAAATGGTTATGCCTTAATCAGACCTCCTGGACATCACGCGGTGCGTGAAACTGGAATGGGGTACTGCATTTTTTCAAACCTGGCAGTCGCAATTAATGTCGCCAAGAAAACCCATGGCGATCAATTAAAAGTCGCGGTGGTTGATTGGGATGTTCATCATGGCAATGGCACAGAAGCTATTTTTCTAAATGATCCAAATGTTCTAACAATCTCGCTGCACCAAAATCGTCTTTATCCTCATGAAACTGGTGATGTTGATGTGGTCGGTATTGGAACCAACATCAATATTCCACTTCCTCCTGGAACAGGTCATGGTGGTTATTACTACGCATTTGATGAGGTAGTGATTCCAGCGATCCGTAAATTTAATCCAGACATCATTTGTGTTGCATCTGGTTTCGATTCCTCAGTTTATGATCCGCTTGGTCGCATGTTGGTTACCGCTGAAGGTTACAAAACTTTAACCCGCAAACTAATGGATGTTGCCGCTGAAGTATGCGACGGCAAGTTGATGATGACCCATGAAGGTGGTTACAACGCTACCTATGCACCATTCTGCGGATTATTTGTGTTGCAAGAGTTATCTGGAGTAACAAAACTGCCCGATCCTTTTGCTCATGGAAATGATTATCCGGGCCACGAGTTAAAAGCCCATGAAAAAGCAGTTGTAGATAAAGCATCAAAGTTGGTTGCAAAGTTATGAATCAACCACTGGCTGAGATTGGACCAGGTGAGTTTTACCCGGTAGTTGGCGTTGGACCACACCCAAAGCCCTGGCCGGTTGGTGAGCAATACGACCCAGAGCTATTAGAAAACGGTGACCGCCGTAATGTGCTTGATAAATACCGGTATTGGAGCGTTGCCGCCATCGTGGCTGATTTGAATACCAAGCGTCATTCCCTAAGAGTGGCCATTGAAAACTGGCAACATGATTTGAATATCGGATCAATTGTGCGCACCGCTAACGCGTTTAATGTTTCTAGCGTTCATATTGTTGGTAAACGTGATTGGAATCGTCGCGGTGCAATGGTCACTGACAAATATTTGACGGTAATTCATCATCCCACTGTGGCTGATTTCAAATCTTGGTGTGATGAAAACAAGGTGGCCATTATCGGAATTGATAACGTTGAAAAATCTACTCCGATTGAAACCGCGAAATTTCCTAAAGAATGCGTTTTATTCCTGGGCCAAGAAGGTGCTGGAATGTCGGATGAAGCGGTTGAGGTTTGTGAACAGGTTCTTGCAATATCACAATATGGTTCTACTAGATCTATGAACGCCTCTGCTGCTGGCGCAATCGCGATGTATGCTTGGGCGATGCAACATCTAAACAAGTAATTGCTTAATTAATCCATCGGTAGCTTTTTCCACCATTACTAAAACCTCTTCAAATGCTGAATCAGGTAATGAGTATGGATCTGGAACCTCGATAGATTCCGGAAAAGTTTCATCAAACTGTCTTAGATAAAAAATCTTTTGTTCCTCTTCATCGCTGGTTACATACTTCATAACCTCTTCATGGTTGTAGCGGTCCATAACTAAAACTAAATCTGCGCTGACTAAACGAGGGTAATTAAATTGGGATGCGATGTGGTTATAGGAGTATCCCGCTTTTTCCCAGGTTCGTTTTGATGGCGGATTAGGTCCTTGTCCGGCATGCCAATTTGAAGTTCCAGCAGAATCCACAAATATCTTTGGTTTTTCAATCTTTTGTACTTTGTTATGTAGTACCGCCGCAGCCATTGGTGAACGGCAGATATTTCCGAGGCAAACCATCGTGATAATTAAATTATCGCGCTCCCGTAAATGGGAAATGTCAGGTAACGCCATCAATTAATCTTCGAGGATTTCAGAGATTGCTGTTATGCGACGCTCGATTTCGATCGCCTCATCCGAGCGGCCCAAAGTATGCAAAATCTGGGCAATCCTGCGCTCAATAGCCATGATGAACTCAAAATCCTTGGGCTCAGATTCCGCAGCAATATCTAGAACCCGCTCCAAGGTATTAAGTCCCTCATCTACTTCACCACTTAAAACCTGTGCCTTTCCTAATTCAAAAGAGGCATAGGTAAGTCTGCGGTGATCATGTGCAGTGGTAAATACATCTACCGCCTTTTGCGCTGCCGCCAGCGCTGATTCAGCATCGCCTAATTCGGTATAGCAATGAGCAATTTTCTGATCGCAACGCGCAACATGAATTACTTCTCGCGCCGCTTTAAAGTATTTACGGGCTTCATAAAATGCCTCTAAAGCCTCTTTGTATTTCTTCAATTCGCGATTGGCGCAACCAATTAAATGAAAATCGGTCGCAGCGCCTAATTCATTTCCATCAATCAGATGTTCGCGCGCGCACTCCTCCATGCACTCAATGGTGTTTTTATATTCCTTGGAACTAAACCACCATTCACCTAATGTGCAGGCTAGTTCAAGTGCCATTGGTGATTTGTTTTCGCGAAGTAACTCCACCGCTTTGCTCATCGCAGTAGCAGCTTCATTCATTCGCTTTAGCTGATTCAAGTTGTAACCAATTGCGCTATATGCCTGCGCTAAACCTTCAGTCGGTGCCGCTGAACCCAATTCAGAATAAATATCTCTTGCGGTTTCCGCTAAAGCCAATGCTTCGTCATATTGACCACGCGCATAAATCCGAGCGCTTAATTCGTAATATGTGCTGGCACGTTCAATTCCTTGTGTCTCCGGAATTCTCTCCCACAACATTTCTTCAGTGATGATTTCATCATTCAGATCATCATCTCCGTCATGGGAATTGTGTTCATCGGCCAAAGCACTTCCTCCTTTAACCACTGACTGAAAGCACCAAAACTGCGTTCCAAACCTAGCAGGTGCTAGCACTCAAACCTGCTCGCAAACCGTGATTTTTGAGCGTAAAAAAATCGCTCGTGAGAGAGCCCACAGCAAAAAAAGAACTCTAGGTGTTTTGACAGGCAGAGAATTAGAGAGTGCAAAAAGGAGAGTGCATATGAGTTCATTAGATCTTGCGCGTTGGCAATTCGCCATCACAACTGTTTATCACTTCATTTTCGTACCAATCACAATTGGTATGGGTTTCTTAGTGGCCGGGCTACAAACCGCCTGGTACCGCACTGGAAACACTAAGTATCTGAAGGCCACAAAATTCTTTGGCAAGCTCTTCCTTATCAACTTCGCAATGGGAGTTGTTACCGGAATTGTTCAGGAGTTCCAGTTTGGAATGAACTGGTCCTCATATAGCCGCTTTGTTGGCGATATCTTCGGAGCACCACTTGCGATGGAGGGGCTACTCGCCTTCTTCTTGGAGTCAACATTCTTAGGAATGTGGATCTTTGGTTGGGATCGCCTACCAAAGAAGATTCACTTAGCATCGATTTGGGCCGCTGCAATGGGCACGGTTTTCTCCGCCTATTTCATTTTGGCTGCAAATGCGTGGATGCAACATCCAGTTGGTTATACAGTCAATGAAGAGCGGGGTCGTGCCGAACTAACCGACATCTTTGCGGTGCTATTCCAGAACACCGCGGTATCCAGCTTTGCGCACACTATTTCATTTGCTTTCTTCACAGCAGGTTCATTCCTGGTTGGAGTATCCGCTTGGCTATTAGTTAAGAATCGCGAAAAAGCTATGGCAACATCTACTTTGAAGCTTGGATTGGTCACAGTGATGATTACCTTTGTAATGATCGCGGTAACCGGTGACTGGACCGCTCGCATCATGACCGAGCAACAACCAATGAAGATGGCTGCGGCAGAAGCGCTTTATGAGACTAAAGCAAACGCACCGTTCTCTCTACTAACCATTGGCACCTTGGATCAGAGCCGTCCGGTATTTCAGATTGATATCCCAGGTGTACTTTCCTTTATGTCTACCGGAGATGTAAATGGTGTAGTTGAGGGAATCAATGATCTACAGGCTCAATATGAAAAGCAGTATGGCCCTGGTGATTACACACCTAATATTCCTCTGGCTTACTGGGGATTCAGATTAATGATTGGTTTTGGCGCACTAGCCACCTTGTTTGCGCTCATTACTTTATGGCGTTTACGTAAAGGTGAGTTGCCAAAGGGACGTTGGTTCTTGCCCGCCATGATTTCGATGCCTTTCCTTCCAATTCTTGCTAACTCCTTCGGTTGGATCTTCACCGAGACTGCACGCCAGCCGTGGGCCGTGTTTGGGTTGTTTAAAACCGCTGATGGTGTAAGCCCAACCGTTGGAGCAGCAAGTGTTGCTTTCACAATGATCGTCTTCACTCTTCTATATGGAGTGTTAGCGGTTATCGAATTCAAGTTAATGATTAGAGCCATCCAAATTGGACCTGAGGTTATTGATACCTCAGAGCTTCATAGTGATGTTGAACTTGGTGGAGATTCCACCAAGAAGTTAACGATGGCCTACTAAGGACTGAAAGGAGATAATCATGGAACTAACAACATTTTGGTTCATCATCATTGCAGTCCTTTGGATTGGCTACTTTGTTCTAGAGGGCTTTGATTTCGGCGTCGGTGTTTTATTAAAGACCGTTGCTAAGACACAAGCAGAAAGAAGAGCTGTGCTCACAACGCTGGGACCGTTGTGGGATGGCAATGAGGTTTGGTTGCTTGTAGCGGGAGGAGCAACCTTTGCCGCATTCCCAGAGTGGTATGCCACTTTGTTCAGCGGCTTTTATCTCCCCCTCTTTTTAATCTTGATGGCGCTAATTGTGCGTGGTGTCGCGATGGAGTATCGCAGCAAGTATGGCGATGCAAAATGGCGTGCCCGCTGGGATAACGCGATCATGATTTCTAGCTTTGTACCTGCGCTGCTCTGGGGTGTGGCCTTTGCCAACATCGTGCGTGGTGTTCCGCTAGAGGTTCAGAACAATGTAATTGAGTACACCGGCGGCTTCTTTAATCTGCTTAATCCATATGGATTATTGGGTGGCTTGGTAACACTCTCTGTTTTCATGACACATGGTGCGATTTTCTTAGCACTTAAGACTGAAGGTGCGATTCGGGAGCGAGCCCGAACTATCGCCACCAAAGTTGGTCTGTTTGCTGCGGTCGTAACAGTTGCCTTCCTAGCAATTACAGTTACTGCATACAACGACAAACTTGAGGTTTATGGCTTAGCCGCGATTGTTGCAGTGGCATGGCTAGCGGCACTGGGTTCAAATCTGCGCGGTCGCGAGGGTTACGCATTTTTGTATTCATCAATCGCTCTGGCTTTTGCGGTAATTACACTATTTACAGCGTTGTATCCAAATGTGATGCCTAGCTCTTTACTTGAGAGCGCTTCGTTAACCATTAATAACGCCTCTTCAACACCATACACCTTGAAGGTAATGACCTATGTAGCTGTAGTACTCACTCCGATTGTGCTGCTCTATCAAGGTTGGACCTATTGGGTATTTAGAAAGCGCATTAGCGCCGCTCAAATTCCAACTCCGGAAGAAGGAGTATTGGACTTTAGTAAACTACCCAAGTGAAGTTCCTAGATCCGCGGCTATTTCGAATTTCTCGAAGTAGCCGCGGTCTTATTTTTGTCGCAGTTATATCTGCAATTTTTATTACCTTTGCGACCATCGCCCAAGCTTTTTTACTTGCTGAGCTAATTACGGCGGCCTTCCAGCGGGATCTCCAGTTACCTGATCTAAAGGAAACTCTGTATTTATTAATTGCGGTCTTTGCTGCACGAGTTTTATTCACTTACATTGGCGAAAGATTTACCAGCCAAATCTCACATCGCATTCGGGTTGAGCTACGCCAAGCCTTGTTCAACAAGATCTTGTCTCATGGCGCAGAGCTAAATGTGCGATTTGGCCCGGCCCATATCTCACTGATTTCTACCCGTGCGATTGCGAATTTAGAGCCGTATTTCACCCGTTTTGTACCCCAGATTTTTATTGCGCTATCTGTGCCACTAGTCGTTGGGCTCACCATTGCATATTTGGATTTAACTAGCGGCCTAATTGTTTTATTCACTGTTCCATTGATTCCACTGTTTGGAGTTCTAATTGGGAAGTACACCTCTGAGGCCATGCGCAAAAGATGGCGCACTCTGGGAATTCTGTCTGGCTATGTTCTTGACCTTCTTTCTGGTTTAACCACTTTGAAGCTCTTCGGTCGAGATAAAGCCCAAGGAGAAAAGATTTCGGAGGTAGGAGATCGCTACCGAATTGAAACGATGCGAGTACTTAAAATTTCGTTTTTGACCTCTCTGGCGTTAGAGATAGTCGCTACGTTGTCTGTTGCTTTAATTGCGGTTGCTATCGGCCTGCGTTTAGTTGATGGTGAGTTTGAGTTATGGCGTGGGTTAGTAATTTTGATTCTCGCGCCAGAGGTATATTGGCCGATTCGAAATCTATCGGCGCAATTCCACGCCTCTGCAGATGGCATGCAATCTGCTAAAGATCTCTTTAAAGTTATTGATTTTGAAACCCCAAGGCATGCTGGAACCCAAAAAGTTGGAGTTATTGAGAAAATTTCTTGGACTCCTATTTCTATCTCTTATCCCGATCGTGAAGCTTTAACATTGCCGGCGGGTGAATTTAAAAGATGTGCGTTAAATTTGATTGTTGGTCCATCTGGAGTGGGCAAAACATCACTCATAAATATCCTCATGGGGTTGAATAAACCCAACTCAGGCAGCGTAAGAATTACCGATGAATTTGGCCATCACGTACTAAATGATGTTGATATCAATGATTGGTTAACAAAGATTTCCTGGGTGCCCCAGGACCCGCATTTCCCTTCTGGCACCATCCAAGAGTTTTTTAATTTGAGCTCTCCGGAGGCCTCAAATCAAGAGATTTCAAGGGTTTTGCAGCGGGTAGGGCTTTCTGGAATCAATTTAGATAAGCCTGCTGCCTTATCAGTTGGACAAAAACGTCGCCTGGCAATTGCCCGTGCGTTGCTGCACCCTCACCAAGTCTTGATTATGGATGAACCAAGTGCGGCATTGGATCCTGAATCTGAAGCCCTAATTATAGAAATTGTTAAATCGCAAACCGCAGCGGGCAAGATTGTTATCGCAATATCCCACCGCGCTGAATTTATCGCTGCAGCTGATGTTGTTTTCGCTTTAGAGCGGGTCAGTTCATGAAACTAATTCCAAGATTTATCTTCGCAGCTTTGTTAGGCGGCATCTCACTTTCTATGGCGGTGGGATTGCTTGCTGCTAGTTCCTGGCTTATCTCGATGGCCTCCACTCAACCACCGATTCTAACTTTGCAGGTTGCTGTGGTATCGGTGCGCTTTTTTGGATTGGGACGCGGCGTTTTTCGCTATGCCGAACGCATTTACGGTCATGATGCCATTTTAAGAGCGGCCACGGCTTTGCAATTATCAATTTACAAAGCATTGTTAAAACGTGAACCGATGAGTTCTCAAGCGATGCGGCAAGGAAAGTTGTTGCAGCAGTTAACCGCTGATATTGAGGTGGTGCAGGATCGCTGGATCCGTATCTTAATCCCAGGTATCAGCGCTGGCATCGCGGCCTGGGCTGGCATTGGTGTTATCTATTGGCTGACACCTAATATCTCACTGGTTGTGCTTGCTATTTATCTAATAACTGCGGCGTTGGTAATTTTTATTAGTGCTGGTTTTTCAAAAAAACATAGCGCTACCATTTTTGAGAATGAAGCGGGTTTGGCCGATTTAATAGCTGATACCAGCCGGGGCCATCTAGAGGCGCGTATTTACAATTATCAGCCAGCCTTAAGGGCAAGCCTAGAGGTTGCAGAAAAACGCATAATATGGGGTGAAAAGCAGCTAATTTCAAATGCCGGAGGAAGCAATTCAATTCTCTTGGCTGGTATGTATGGGTCAATTCTCGTTTCATTTATCTTGGCGGTACCAAAAATTGTTGCCGGAGATTTGGCGGGGATTAATCTTGCGGTAGTCACATTGTTGCCATTGGCGATATTTGATGGCTTAGCTGCACTAGTTGCACCTTTGGCAAACTTTGGAAAAATCGATGCTGCGCAGAAGAATATTGATGAGGTTTTGAATTCCGCGCGGGAAGTTAAATCTCCCGCAACTCTAGAGCCGGGCACTGTAATGATTAAAGCAGTCTCTGCCCGTGGGGTTTGGCAAACTAAAAATCTAACTCACATCCCAGTTAATTTCACTTTGAAAGCCGGAGAGGTGATGGTTCTGCAGGGCGAGTCGGGAATTGGCAAATCCTCCCTAGCTTTAGCAATTGCGGGTTTAATTAATTATGAAGGTTCGATTCGCTTAAATGGCGTCGAGGTTAGCGATATAAAAGAGGAAGATTTGCGAACCGCGATGACGGTCTCGCTCCAAGATGATCACTTATTTGCTAGTTCAATTCTTGAAAATTTGAAAATGGCAAACCCAGAGGCAAGTGAGGAGGAGATTTTTGCCGCGTTAAAAGCTGTTGAGTTGGATGAATTAATTGAAAGCTTACCGGAAAAGATTGATACCCATATTGGAGCTTTCGGCAAGAATTTTTCAGGCGGCGAATTACAGCGCATGAGATTGGCACGGGTGTTTCTGCGTAAGACTCCGCTCTATATTTTGGATGAACCTTTTGAGCATCTAGATAACGAGTTAGCTGTGCGGATCTTTCAACGTTTGCAGCAACATACTTCCGGTGCCACAGTAATTATTATTAGCCATGAAAAAATCGCTGGGGTTGAGAATCAACTTCTCATTACCCCAGCGATTTAGGATTTGAATTTAGAGCGAATCAGCCTTACCAAGAATTACTGAGAAGGTTCGTGAGCCTCCAGAGGGCATATCCACTGTAATTTTCACAGTGTCGCCCGGTGCGTAGGAACGAATTCTCACAATCGCTGATATCAAATCATTGATTTTCTTGCCATCAATCTCTTTGATCACCGCACCGGCGGGGATTCCAGCTTTTGCGGCTGCTTCGCCTTCAACTAGACGAAGAATTCTCGCACCGGTTCCGGTGTAAGAGGTATCAAAGTTAATTCCAAGGAATGGTCTCGATGATTTACCGGTAGCGATGATTTCATCAACCACACGCTTTGCCTGATTAATTGGAATTGAGAATCCAAGTCCGATTGAACCTGAAGCTGAACCATTTCCAAGTGTTGCAATTGCGGAGTTGATTCCAACCAAAGCTCCAGTCGCATCAACTAATGGACCACCGGAGTTACCTGGATTAATTGCCGCGTCAGTTTGAATTGCATCAATAAATGATTCTGCTCCAGCGCTGCCAGCGGTAACTGGGCGATTAAGTGCAGAGACAATTCCACTTGTGACTGTTCCAGACAAACCTAGTGGTGAGCCAAATGCAACTACCGGTTCGCCGATAATCAACTTGCTGGAGTTTCCAACTTCAATTGCTTTTAGATTACCGCGATCAATTTTTAATACCGCGATGTCATAGGTGCTATCACGGCCGACAATTGATGCTCGTTCGATATCTCCATTATTTAATTCAACTCGAACTGTTCCAGACTGCACCGCTGTTTCAATTACATGTTCGTTGGTAATAATGAAGGATGAGTTTGAATTAGAGCGATAAATAACACCGGATCCTGTTCCACTTCCTGATACAGAGGAAACAGCGATTGAAACGACTGAAGGTGAAACCTTTGAAGCGATGGTTTGTACATCAACAGCGTTACCAACCACGGTCATTAAAGTTCGGGTTTTGCTGCAGCTGCCGTCAGTGGCGGCAAAAAGCGCTTTAGTACGGTTGTCTACACACACTTTTGTGGGGGGCACATCAGGTGTAACTGCGACAGCCACACCGCCGGCCACAACGGCGCCCAAAACAAAACCAATCATCACTTTGCTGAATGTAGAGACTGTTTGCATGTCCGCACCTCATCATTTTTTTCTGAAAAAAACCTTAATGGCAATTCAACCTATGCTGAGTAGACTGCGCAAATTATGGATCTTGAACTACGCCGAGCCAAGCTCGCGGTAACCATCGCCTTCCTCATAAACGGATTTACCGCTGGAACCTTTGTGGCTCGCATTCCAGATTTCAAAAAGATTCTCGAAATCTCCAACGGCACCCTAGGTCTTTCTCTTTTGTTTGTATCTATCGGAGTTTTTGCCGCACTAAAACCGGCTGGCCGCAACGCGGCAAAGTTCGGCAGCCAACCTGTCATTTTGTGGGGCACGGTCGCAATAGCAATGACCTATGTTTTATTAGGTTTGCTTTTCAATTTACAGTGGTTTTGGTTTTCCTTATTTCTGTTTGGATTCGCTTTAGCTACACAAGATGTCTCAATGAACGCACATGCAGTTGTAGTTGAACAAAGAGCCGGGCGCAGATTAATGAGTTATTTCCATGCCATGTTTTCAGTTGGCACATTATTTGGCGGAGTTCTTGGTGGTTTGTTTTCGCAATGGGATATATCACCGCTGCAACAAGGTATTTCCTGCGCCATTTTGTACTTAATTGCTCTAGTTTTGATTAGACCGCTATTTCTTCCCGCAGCGGTTGATAAGCATGAGTTTGAAATTGGTAATCGGGTAAAACATCCATTCATCTTTTGGATCTTTGGCCTCTTTGGTTTATTTGCTGCATTGAGTGAAGGCGCAGCTGGTGATTGGGGTGGGGTTTTGGCCCGTGACGCATTTGGTGCAACTCCATTTGTATCTACCCTGCCCTACATTGTTTTCTGCACCGCCATGATTATTGGACGTTTTTCTGGAGATTCATTGGCTCATCGATTTGGTGCTTCACATGTAATTGCCGCCGGTGGATTGATTTCTGGAACTGGTTTAACAGTTGGTTTATTAGTGGGTGGAATTCCTGCGGTCATGATCGCTTGGTTCTTGCTAGGAATTGGATTATCAGTAGTTATTCCACTGATGTTTAGCGCTGCCGGAACTCTAGCCTCAACAAAATACTCTGGTGTAATCGCACCATCTGAAGCGGTTGCCAAAGTTTCCGGAGTTTCTTACTTTGGATTTGTTATTGGACCACCGTTGATCGGATTTATTGCCGATGCGATTGAACTTCGTTGGACCTTGTTACTTATTGCGGCGTTGGCATATCTATTAGTTTTTGCTTCTAAGTACGCGAAGGCGGCCTAGTTACTACTTACCCCAGGAAGTATGTAACGGACGTCCCTCTGCATATCCCGCAGCTGATTGAATCCCCACCACAGCTTTTTCGGCAAACTCAGTAAGGCTTACCGCGCCTGCATATGTGCAGGATGATCTAACGCCGGCGATGATTTCATCAATTAAATCTTCAACCCCAGGACGAATCGGATCCAAGTACATACGTGAAGTAGAAATACCCTCTTCATAAATCGCTTTTCTAGCGCGATCAAAAGCATCCTCGCTGGATGTGCGGGCTGCAACTGCTCGTGCCGATGCCATGCCAAATGATTCTTTGTACATCCGACCATTTGAATCAATGCGCAAATCACTTGGTGATTCATAGGTTCCAGCAAACCAAGAACCAATCATTACTGAAGATGCTCCAGCAGCTAGCGCCAATGCGACATCACGCGGATGGCGCACTCCGCCATCGGCCCAAACATGTTTGCCGAGTTTTTTCGCCTCCGCAGCGCATTCAACTACTGCAGAAAATTGTGGTCTGCCAACTCCAGTTTGCATTCTGGTGGTGCACATCGCGCCTGGACCAACACCAACTTTGATGATGTCTGCACCTGCGGCAACTAAATCTCGTACTCCCTCTGCGGTAACAACATTTCCAGCCACAATTGGAATTTTTGGATCAAGGGAACGGATTAATTTCAAAGCTTCAATCATCTTTTCTTGATGACCATGGGCGGTATCTACTACCAGAACATCCACGCCGGCATCAATCAATCCTTTTGCTTTTGCTTTGACATCACCATTGACACCAACAGCGGCAGCGATTCGTAATTTGTTATTCGTATCTAAAGCAGGTTGATACAAAGTCGCGCGCAGCGCACCGGTTTTTGTAATGATTCCAACTAAATTTCCGTTGGCATCCACAACTGGCGCTAAACGACGATTCTTTTCATGCAATAAATCAAAAGCTTCGCGAGCATTTACCGTATTTGGAATCACCATCAAATCCTTGGACATGATGCGATTTACCTGGGTGAAACGATCAACGCCCTCCCAATCCTCTTCCATCACAATTCCTAGTGGTTTGTTGTTTTGCACTACAACAATCGCGCCATGGGCACGTTTATGAATGAGTGCAGCGGCATCAGCGACAGTTTGATGTGGTTCTAATGTGATTGGAGTATCAAAGAGAATGTGTCGTGATTTCATCCAAGAAATCACCTCTGCTACTACTGGTAGCGGAATATCTTGTGGAATAACAGTTAAACCACCACGTCTTGCCACGGTTTCCGCCATTCGGCGGCCAGAGATCGCGGTCATGTTTGCAACTACTAACGGAATTGTGGCTCCAGTGTTATCGGTAGTTCGAAGATCTACATCCATTCGGCTCGTAATGCTGGAGCGCGACGGAATCATAAAAACATCGTCGTAGGTGAGATCGTGATTTGGCTGATGTAGTAACCGCACGTGGGGAAACTATAGACCTCTAGGGCGCGATAGGATAAAACAATGCCTGAATCGCTCATAAGCGCGCGTGGATTGACCAAAAAGTATGGAGATTTCACCGCTGTAGATGCCATTGATTTCGATGTCGCCAAGGGTGAGTCCTTTGGATTGCTCGGCCCAAATGGTGCCGGTAAATCCACAACTATGCGGATCATCGCAGCTACCTCACAACGCACATCAGGTTCGATTTCAATTTTGGGTCGCGATCCCGAAGAGCATGGCCCGCAGATTCGCGCCCACTTAGGTGTTGTCCCCCAGCAAGATAATTTGGATGGCGAGTTAACTGTTACCGAAAATCTTTTTATTTATGGACGTTACTTTGGTCTAAGTAAGAAATTTATCCGCAACAAAATTGAAGAGTTATTGGATTTTGCGCAGTTGCAAGAAAAACGTGATTCAAAGGTTGAAGCGCTCAGTGGCGGAATGAAACGTCGCCTAACTATTGCACGCGCTTTGGTAAGCGAGCCCGATATTTTGATGCTGGATGAACCAACCACTGGTTTAGATCCGCAAGCACGCCATATTTTGTGGGATCGCCTTTTCCGTTTGAAAGAAACCGGCGTAACACTTGTGATTACCACCCACTTCATGGATGAAGCAGAACAGCTTTGTGATCGCCTTGTTGTTATGGATAAAGGCAAAATCATGGCGGAAGGATCGCCGCTTGAACTTATTAAGAAGTACTCCACTAAAGAGGTGCTTGAAGTTCGCTTCGGTTCTGAGCGCAATAAAGAGGTGGCACCGGTTTTGCGCGATATGTGCTCCCGCATCGAAGAGCTTCCTGATCGCATATTGATGTATGTCGAAGACGGCGAAGCTTTGCTAGAAGAAATCGTGGCCAAGAAACTTCATCCCACAACCTCTTTAGTTCGACGCAGCTCTTTGGAAGATGTTTTCCTTCGCCTGACCGGAAGATCTTTGATCGAATGAATTCAGGTATTAATGTCACAAAGATTCGCGCCCGCGGTGCTGCTTATGTAGCTGAGGCTCGAATCGCCCAGATGATGAAGTGGAAAGGCATTATTGCCATTGTCGCTATCGGCAATCCGCTTTTTTATCTGGTGGCAATTGGAATTGGTATTGGTGTTTTGGTTAATGAAAACTCGGGCACCTCAGGAACCGGCGGCGTTGAGTACATAACCTTTATCGCTCCAGCTTTATTAGCGAGCGCGGCTTTAACTGGCGCCCTTGATGAAGCGATGTTTCCGGTAATGGAAGGTTTTAAGTGGCGCAAACTTTTCTACGCCATTAACTCAACCCCGATAAATCCCGGACAAATCGTGCTTGGCGTATTTATTGGCGCCCTTGCTCGTGTGGTTTTCACCGTGGTTTGTTATTGGGCTTTGTTGATTGCATTTGGCGTTGTAACGATTAGCGAATCCTGGGATGTAATTCCAATTACCATCTTTGCTGCGGGTGCTTTTGCCGCAGTAATTATGGGGGTTACTGCCAGCGTTAAAAATGAGGATTACTTCATGACGGTTTTAAACCGCATGATCATCATGCCCATGTTTTTGTTCTCTGGGACCTTCTTTCCGTTGTCATCGATGCCGATTTTTATTCAACCAATCGGCTGGATTTCACCGCTTTGGCATGCCACCGAACTCGGACGCTACTTCTCCTACGGTTATTCGATTTCCTCAACCATGCTGGTAATTCATTTTGGATACTTAATCGGCATGATGATTGTCGGATTTAAATTGGCCAATCAGAAGTTTGCGGAAAGGCTGGCTAAGTAAAATGAAGACCGCGGTTGAAATTGCAGATGCACGTGCGAATCGTTTTGGCCACCAACTTTACGCTGGTCGCGCTCGCGCAATTCTGGAACGTGGATTCATAGCGCTTAGATCCTCTACCTGGGTTCCAATCGCAACTGGCTTTGTTGAGCCGGTGCTATATCTATTGGCATTTGGTTACGGCATGAGTGAGTTGATCGGCAATGTTGATAGTGGCCGCGGCACCGTGGATTACGCCGTATTTATTGCTCCCGGGCTACTAGCAACCAGCGCCATGAATGGCGCCATTTACGACTCAACTTGGAATGTGTTTTTTAAATTAAATGAAAGCAAGTTGTATCAAGGAATGCTGGCAACACCACTTGGACCACTTGATGTTGCACTCGGTGAAATTACTTGGGCGCTTTTACGAGGTCTTTCCTACGCCATTGCATTTATGGCAGTTACCGCACCGCTTGGATTGGTTCCTGGCATATCTGCAATTCTGGCAATTCCTGCTGCGGTGTTTATTGCTTTTGGATTTGCCTCATTTGGAATGGCGATTACCTCTTACTTTAAGACTTACCAACAAATGGGAATGATAAATATCGTATTGCTTCCCATGTTTTTATTCTCTGGTTCGCTTTATCCAATCTCGGTTTACCCTGATTGGTTAGAGTTTTTGATTCAACTATTTCCTTCCTGGCATGGAATTGAATTAGTTAGAGATATTTGGTTTGGGTATTGGGATGCAGGAACCTTTATACATTTGGGATATTTTTGCGTGATGATTGTGACCGGTCTGTACTTCACAACACGCAGGCTTCGTAACCTATTTATGCGTTAGCCCACACGGCAAACACGCATAAAAAGCTATCTCTTGACGGCCTTTGATACCCAGGAGTAACCTCATCTCAGCAAGTTTCACTTTTTAAGAACAGGAGCGTGGTACCAACAAATCGGATCTTCTGATCCGTATTTGGGAAGTCCCGATCTCCCATGTTTAATAAAACCAATCATTCGCAGACCTATAGGTCTACACCAAATAAATTTAAACCAATTCCAGAGAGCCGTATTCAAGAGCTTCTGGAAATTGAACGTTCTAAGTTTTCAAAACAAGCACCGCAGTCCGGTGTAGAAAATCAACGTGCTTCAGAAGTTACCCCACTTGGTGTTGCCTCAAGTTTCCAGCACTGGGATCCGTATCCAATCTCAATAGTTGCCGCTAAAGGCGCCTGGATGAAGGATGTCGATGGTCGAGACATGCTTGATCTATCCATGGGCTTTGGTGCTTTATTGGTCGGCCATCTAAATGATGAGGTAATTAAAGAGGCCAAGGCAACTCTTGAAGTTGGAACACTTTTTGCAACTCCTTCTCCGATCACTCGTGATGGCGCAGAGATTATGTGCCGCCGTTTTGGTTTGGACATGGTGCGTTTTGCTAACTCAGGCACTGAAGCAACTATGTATGCGCTTCGTACCGCGCGCGCTGCAACTGGAAAACTTGGCGTAGTAAAAATTGAAGGTGGATACCACGGTTCTTATGACCCATTGATGGTTTCAGCAAAACCTGATTTAACAAAAGCTGGAGATCCAACTTCACCCGTCGCAGTTCCTTTGGGATCAACAGTTCCTGGCGATGTTTGGGTAGTTCCTTACAACGATGCTGATGCGATTGAACGAGTTTTCAAAGCGCATGCAGACAAGATTGCTTGTTTGTTTATGGAGCCGGTTTTAGAAAATATTGGAATTGTTTTGCCGGATATGGGATATCTAGAGCGGGTTCGCGAACTCTGTGACCAATACGGAGTGTTGTTGGTATTTGATGAAGTAAAGACTGGATTAACCGCCGGACCACAAGGTGCGGCTCAAAGACTCGGCGTTAAACCAGATTTGATCGCACTGGCTAAATCAATTGGTGGCGGAATTCCGGTTGCCGCATTTGGTGGCAAACGTGAATACATGGAAACGGTCGTAAACGGCAAACATTCACATCTTGGAACATTTAATGGTCATTACTTAGCAATGGCGGGTATTCGCGCCGTTGATCGTCTCTGCACACCAGAGGCCCTACAACGCAGTGAGGATTTAAACCGTCAAGCATTGAGCAAGATCGCAGAGATTATTAATGAGTATGAAATTCCAGCTCACACCGTCGGATTCGGCGTAAAGGGCTGTATTACTTGGTCTCCGGAGCCGGTGCGCAATTACCGTGATTACAAAGCAACCAATTTTGATATCGCAGAGCTGTCATTCTTCTGGTCACTAAACAGAAATGTAATGACCCCTCCAGGACTTGATGAGCAATGGTTAATTTCTTTGGCACATACTCAAAGAGAAATCGATATCATCGTCGGAGATTTCCTAGAGTTTGCTCAAGCATTACGAGCTTAAGCGCGGTAGTAGTGTTCTAAATTCCAAGCTCTGACGCCGCCAGCAACCCCAGCGGTATTTGGAACGATAACTACATCATCACCCATTCGCTCTAAATCAATTGGTCTGATACAACGAGCATTTCCCCCACCGATATAAAGTCGATCCCATTTAAATACTGGACGTAACTCTTCAACCAACTGTCGAATGCGACGTGACCAAAAAACATTTCCTAATCTCTTACGCTCCTGTTCGCCAATCCAGGTGTCATATGTCGTACCACGTCGCACCGTAGCGTGTGAAAACTCAAAGTGTGGTGTTAATTTTCCGCCGTAGAAAATCGCAAAACCCAATCCAGTTCCCAAAGTAATTACAACTTCATAGCCAGAGCCGGTAATAATTCCCGCGCCATGCACCTCGGCATCATTTAAAACTAAAGCTGGAACCCCGAGTTTGTTGGAGATTGCTTTTTGGACATCAAAATCCGTCCACTGATCCTGTAGCTCTGGATCAATTTTGGTCCGCGGCCCACGGGTAGTTATGTAATGCGGGGTGGCAACGACTACGCCATTTCGAATCATGCCCGGCATTCCTACAGTCGCTCGCACCGCCTTCGGTAAATCAGCTGCAATTTCGGCGATGGTGTTTACAAATCGCTCCGGTGAAAGTGGGTAAGGGGTTTCAATCCGGTTCGGCTTGGAGTGCATCGTGCCGGATTCATCAAGCACGCAGCTCTTAATAAAGAGTCCCCCGCAATCAACCGAGAGGGTTAAGCGCTCATCCATGATTGAATCCTAGAGCAATGCTGAGTAATGTCTTAGAGTGGCAATTATCGAGATTCGAAATCTGGCCAAGTCTTTCGGTGCGGTTAAAGCGGTCGATGGAGTCGATTTAGATATTCAGGCTGGCGAATTTTTAACCCTGCTCGGCCCATCAGGATCAGGAAAAACCACAGTACTTCGAATGATTGCTGGCTTCGAAACTCCAGATGCCGGAAGTATCAATTTAAATGGTGTTGATATCACCTACCTTCCTCCATACGAGCGCGATGTAAACACTGTCTTTCAGGATTACGCACTCTTTCCTCATATGGATGTGATCTCCAATATTGAATACGGATTAAAGGTAAAAAAGATTGGTAAAAGTGAACGGCGCGAAAAAGCTATTGAGGCGCTCAGGCAAGTTCAACTAGCTGGTTATGAAAATCGTAAACCCAGCCAACTATCAGGCGGACAACGTCAACGTGTTGCCTTAGCTCGAGCATTAGTAAATCGTCCATCAGTACTTCTTTTAGATGAACCACTTGGTGCACTTGATCTTAAATTGCGTCAGCAAATGCAGATTGAATTAAAAGAGCTACAACGTGAAGTTGGGATCACATTTATCTTTGTGACACATGATCAAGAAGAAGCTTTGACTATGAGTGATCGAATCGCAGTTTTTGATAAAGGAAGAATTCAACAACTTGATAAGCCGGCAAAAATCTATGAGATGCCAAGCAATGAATTTGTCGCTGGTTTTGTGGGAATTTCAAATCTGATTTCCGGAAATGTTGCGGAAAAACTACTTGGCAAACCGGGAACCTTCATTGTGCGACCAGAAAAAATCGAACTAGGCGCCGCCAAGAAAAATGAACGAAACGCTGATGGCGTAATTAAAGAGGTTGAGTATTTAGGCCCAAGCACAAGATTCCTTGTGGAGTTGGATGCTGGAGTCACACTTATGGTGCTTCGGCAAAACACCTCTGAAAGCTCAATCGATGTTGAGGCGATGAGAAATAGCCGCACCTCTCTGAGTTGGGATATTGGTAGCGAATATCAGGTGAAGTAAATGGAATTCCCACTTGTCTGGTGGGATTAACAGTGGAGACTCCACTGTTTTGCAGCATCTAGTAATGCTGCAAGAAGGAGGGAAAGTGCGAGTTACAAAACTTCGCAGATTTGCAGTGCTTATGGCTGCAGGCACACTTGTCCTCGCTGGTTGCTCGAGCTCTAGCGATGAAGAAGGAAGTGGTGCATACGCTGGACCGGTTAAAGATACGCCAGGAACAATCAATGTTCTTGCTTGGCCGGGATATGCAGAAGATGGTTCAACCGATCCAAATGTTGACTGGGTAACGCCATTTGAAAAAGCAACTGGTTGCACCGTTAATGTAAAAACTTATGGAACATCTGATGAAGCTGTTCAGTTGATGCAAGGTGGCGGCTATGACGTTATCTCAGCATCAGGTGATGCATCATTGCGTTTGATTTACGGTGGAGATCTCCAGCCAGTAAATCTTGATTTGATTCCAAACTATAAAGATGTATTTGATAACTTGAAGGATCGTCCATGGAATACCGTGGATGGCAAAAATTACGGCGTCCCTCACGGCCGTGGTGCAAACGTTCTTCAATACACAATTGGAAAAGTAAATCCAGCTCCAACCTCATGGTCTGTTGTTTGGGAACCAAACTCTCCAGCTAAGGGCAAAATCACCGCTTACGATTCAGCGATTTACATCGCTGATGCAGCTGTGTATTTGATGTCCACCAAGCCAGAGCTTGGAATCACCGATCCATATGCGCTTGATCAAACCCAGTTTGATGCAGCGATGGCATTGCTTGCACAACAGAAGCCTTTGGTCGCTGAATATTGGGCTGATTACACCAAGTACATTGGTGCGGTCCAAAGCGGCAGCATCACAGTTGGTACCTCATGGCAGGTTATTGCCAACGTGCTAAATGGTGAAAAAGAAACTGTTGGCGCTGTTAAGCCAGTAGAAGGTGCAACCGGTTGGTCAGATACCTGGATGATTTCATCCAAGACTGAAGCGATTGATTGCGCATACAAGTGGCTAAACCACATCATTGAGCCATCAGTTAATGCACAAGCTGCTGAATACTTTGGAGAGGCACCTGCTAACTCCAAGGCTTGCGCACTAACCGCAAGCAAGGATCACTGCAAGCTTTATCACGCAGAAGAAACTGACTACTGGTCCAATGTTTATTACTGGAAGACCCCAACCGAGAAATGCCTAGATGGTCGTACCGACGTTAAGTGCGTCCCTTACGCCGAATGGGTTAAGGCTTGGTCTAGCTTCCGTAACTCATAAAAAATAAGTAAGCAGTATGGGGACGTGCCAAATGGTGCGTCCCCATACTAAAGAAGAAAACTCTTGAAGTAGGAGCAGATGTCAGTAATTCAACAAACCCGTAGATACATGCACCGCAACATTGGTGCTCGTATCTCTGCTTTGTTGGCACTTCCACTTTTTTGGTTAGTAGTTATCTATATTGGTTCTCTTGCCGCACTTTTCATAACATCCATTTGGAAAATCGACACCTTTACCAGCAAGGTAGTCCGTGAATTCACGCTCCAAAACTTTATTGATGTATTTTCCGATCGCGCGTACTTCAATGTAACTATCCGTACGCTTTTTGTGGCAATTTGCGTAACATTGATTTGCGCCATAATCGCAATTCCGATGGCTTTCTTTATGGCTCGAATTGCAAAACCTAAATCTCGCCCAGTTTTGATTGCGCTAGTAATTACTCCGCTATGGGCTTCCTATTTGGTGAAAATTTACGCTTGGCGCACCATGTTTTATCCTGAAAAAGGCTTTATTAATTGGTTAATTGAACCGCTCGGTGGATCAAGCCCAGGATTCGGCATGGTCGCGGTCATTATTGGCCTTACCTATCTCTGGCTGCCTTACATGGTGCTACCAATCTACGCCGGAATGGAAAAACTTCCGGATTCGGTAATTGATGCCTCTGCAGATTTGGGTGCCAAATCAGGCCGAACTTTCTTTGATGTTATTTTGCCAATTACTTGGCCTTCAATTATCGCTGGCTCGATCTTCACCTTCTCCTTAAGTATGGGCGACTACATCACAGTTCAAATCTTGGGTGGCACCTTCCAAATGTTAGGTAACGTGGTTTATCAGAACTTCTCCTTGAATCTACCTTTTGCATCTGCAGTTGCTTTGATTCCGGTCTTAATCATGATGGTTTACCTAACTAGTGTTAGAAAAACTGGAGCCTTGGATAACTTATGAGACTCTCACTGCCGGCACGGGTTTTCTTATGGACCATCATGGGATTTGGCTTTGCCTTTATTTATGTTCCTTTAACTTTGGTGGTAATTAACTCATTTAACAAAAATACTTCTTTTGCCTGGCCGCCTACTGGATTTACCACCTCTTGGTGGAGCAAAGCGGTTAGCAACGAGGGTGTGCGCGATGCAATTACCCGTTCTTTCACGGTAGCTCTAGCTGCAACCGCAATCGCTTTAGTTCTAGGCACCTTGGCCGCAGCTGCAATCGCGCGCTATAAATTCTTTGGTCGCGAAGCGATTTCTTTACTTTTTGTTCTACCAATTGCTTTGCCGGGTATCGTTACAGGAATTGCATTAAATAACGTATTCACCAACTTCTTGGGAGAGCTAACAATCTTTACCATCATCGTTGGTCATGCCACTTTCTGCATCGTCGTAGTTTTCAATAATGTTGCCGCTAGATACAGAAGGTTGGGAATAACCCTGGAAGAAGCCAGCATGGATCTTGGTGCCAATCGATTCACCACTTTTAGATTGGTGACCTTCCCACTACTAAGAAATGCTCTGGTTGCCGGTGGATTACTGGCTTTCGGCCTATCTTTTGATGAAATCATCGTTACAACCTTTACCGCCGGTGCGGGTCAAAACACTCTGCCAATTTGGATTTTCCAGAATCTATTTAGACCTAATCAGGCCCCTATTGTGAATGTTGTGGCTGCGGCCTTGATTTTATTTTCTATCCTGCCTATTTATCTCTCCCAGCGTTTAACTCAGGAAAAATCAACGAAATAAAATATTACGGGCTCGCTTTGGGCGATCAGTAATCACTCCGTAAACATCACGCTTTTTGAGCCACTTTAAATCCTCCGCTTCATTTACGGTCCACACATAAATACGTTTTCCCGCACTTCGTTTGATAATGCCCGGGTGCTTCTTTAACGCCTCAATACTTATGGCAAAGTTTTTCGAATTTTTAATAAAAAACGCCCATGGATATTTGATTACTTTGATGACATCTCGATAATGACGTTTCATCCGCCAGACCGCTAAAAATGAAAATGACATGAGGGTTACTTCAATTCCAGATTCTTCAATAAGTTTAGAGCGCTTTTTAACAATCTCTAGTACTTCAGTCTCTATCTGTCCACCAGTTAATACTGGATGCTTAGTTTCAATCAGCAAATTTTTCTTCTCAGTTATGGCTAGCTCTAAGAGCTCTTCTAATGAAATCGCTTGAACATACTGTCGAAGTTGTGCCGCTGTTAACTTTGAAACTGGTTTATTTAAATTACCTATTCGCTTCAAGGTGCGATCGTGAAAACAAACCACTTGTCCATCTTTTGAAAGTCGAACATCACATTCAAATCCATCGGCATTGACCTCTACCGCTTTTTCATAAGCGACCCAGGTGGCTTCCGGGTATTTACTGCTATACCCGCGATGTGCAAATACCTTCATCGTCCCAAAATAAAACGCAACGTTTTGGCTGCGCCAACCGGTCCTTTACGGGATTTCAAAAGGAACAAGGCTCTAAACAAAGGTGCTGAAACACCAAAAACTCTAGTGAAAACCTTTGCCCGGGCAGCCAAATCACGATCAGTTCCCCAGGTGCTTCCAGAGCTTTCCTTCGGGTGAATCGCAACAACCACCGGAAGAAATACACCTTTCAAACGCTGCTTGAGCGCATCTGCAATAAAGATGTATTCATCTCCGAGAAAGTTTTCCACGCCCGCTCCAAAATTCTCATCAAATTTCACTCCCTTGGCACGAATCGCATCAACCCGGATCATCATCTCGTAGGTCGCCGCTTTGGCTGAGTTCAATCTTGTTAACCAATGTTGTTTTGTTGGATAACTCTTACGCAACTCACCGGTTTCATCAACGGTCTGCGCCATGATAATTGCGCACTCTGGATGCGCCTCAAAATACTCAACTAATTTCTGTAATCCAGCTTCACTAAAGGTTATGTCATCATCAGCAAAAATAAGATAAGTGCCTTTGGCATTCTTAATTGCGGCGTTTCTACTTTTTGCAACACCTTTACCAACGAGCTCAATTATCTTTGCCTTTGGAAACTCCGCTTGATAATTCTCTTTATTTGGGTTCTGTACTAAAACTAGAAATTCCCGACCTTCGAGGATTTGCGGGAAAGTTATATTTGAAACTCTACTTGCTAAGGTTGAATAGCCAAAAGTTAACTTGATATCACTCGCTGTCATCATCTACTTCAGTTCTAGAATTCGATTTGGCATATCGCATTAGAGATCTTGAGGCGTTTGAGATGACTGAGTTTTGTAATCTCACTCCAAGAAATACCACCAGAGTATTTGCGGGCGTAATTTGGCCATCAATACTTAAGAACAATAACAATGCCAACAAAAACAAGGTTCCAGCACCAGAAACTAAGGCACCTGTCTCTGCCGCCTTGATTCGAATTCCGTATCGTTTATCGGCCCGTACTTTTTTAGCTCCTAAAGCGTTAAGTTGAGCGTGTTCTGCAATCTGTTTGCGGAATATTCCACCTACAACCTGCAGGATGACCATTAAGACAACCGCATTAATCAGAGCAAGCATGGGGTTCAAGAATAAAAAGAAGGCAATAATCGCTACCAATTGGGTGCCAAGGCTCACGACATTGGTTAGCTCAAATGCCATCGCCCATTCACGGTTCTCTTCCTTGACGGTCCGATCTTTCTTTGCGGCTCGGAAAGAGCGGGCAAAGGCCTTTACCCGGTAATTACGCTGATAAAACTGGCCAACTCTTGTAATCACGAAAAATGCGAAAAAGCCCACGGCGGCAATCGCCAATTTTGTGTTGTCGTAGTCGCCCTCATGCAAAACAAGGGTGGCAAAAAACTTCATTACTAAGAGCTCTGAAACTGAGATGCCGGCTGCGATTAGAGATAGAACAATCAATACAAAACGGAAACGTCCTCGAGGAAACAGGTGACGAAATCCGGCAATCATTTCTTTCGCAATAAATACCATGATTTAACCCCGTGCCAATTTTCTCGAGCCGAGAATAGAAACCAAGTGTCCTGCAGTAACAAATAGGGCGAGATAAAAACCCCAGGTAATTAACTTTTGATTATCACCAAAAATAGCGATCACAATGACCATCTCAACTGAATGGAATAAACGTTGCACCGCAATTACTTTAAACGGTGCCTTTGCCAATTTGAGCCAAGATTTTGTTGCGATGCGATTATCTTTTGAGTCGGCTAGCTTCTCCATGCCCGCAAAAGCACGTGAGACATGGACAATGTCATTAAAACCCTTATTCCAAAGAACAAGTATTGAAATTAATGCACCGACAAACGGTAACTTCCAATCGATTTGATCCTCAGTTGGCCAACCTGCCAGACGAAGGGCGAATGCCACCGGAATAAGACTTTCAGCCAAGTAATGTCCAACTCGATCTAAAAAAACACCTTTAGGAGATTGAGTGTTTCTCCAGCGTGCAATCTCACCATCGCAGCAATCCCACAACATCTGTAGTTGCGATAAAAACAGCGCGAGCAATATTCCTTTATAACCAGGGATCAAAAGTGCGGCGCTGATAGATACGCCGGTAAGAATCATTAAATAGGTGACGCCATTTGCGGTAATCGGAGTCTTTAGAAGAAGCCGAGTCAGATAGGGCGAGATACGGCGAAGATAGAGATCCGCCACCCAATGCTCCGCGTTTGATCTTCCCGTAACCGAAACCGGCTGTGAGATTTCGCGAATTTGAGCGATAGATGGCTTCGTTGGCCGCGCTGTCATTTTCTAATCTTATGGGCTTTATGGCTCAAAACCCATTGCAGCGAGGATATGCCGAGGAATAGAACTCCGAAATACCAAGCGAGGTAATCCAAAGGCCAATCTTGTTGTGCGGCGATACCCAACAGAAGAATTCTTCCACCTACAAATAACCCTAAGGCCGATAACCAAGTTGGTTTCTTTTCATTTTGCAAAGCACGATAAAGACTGTCGTAGTGATGAAAAACAATCGCAAAAATAATCATGTAGCTAGCGGTATTAATTTTATCTGCGCTAGCAAAAATCCAAGTCAAAAATCCGATTTCTAGAGCGCGCAGCACTGATGGTTCAATCCAACTAAATCGGGTTGTGATAGTTCGTTTTAAACCAAACAGGTCGGATTGATCAACAATTAAAGGTTGCTTTAGAAACTCTTTTGGCATTGTGGTTAGGGTTCGAATTATTCTTCCGCGATAAACCCAAATTGCTGAGATAAATGCAAGTACCGGCATGATGGTAAAGGTGAAAGCGGCTCCACCAATCACAGCGCTCGCACTTATTGCCAACCAACGCTCACCAATTGGAAATTGAATTACCTTTCCTAACCAGAAGCGTAGACGGCCTTTAGGTTCTCTTTCGGTCGGAATAATTCCATCAAATTCCGCCATAAAATCAACAGGAACGTTGAACTTTTCTTCAGCTTGGATTTTTACAACTCTGGCAAAGTTGTAATCAGAAAGATGTCTAAAGGTTTGAATTAGCATCATCACAATTGCGGGAATCCAAAGATCTCTACCTTCTTTTTCCGCACCAATCGCAAGGCCAAGAAAAACCATGTACTCCTTCACGCGATCAGTTACCGCATCTAACCAAGCTCCTAATTGCGAGAACTGTCTTGTGTACCTAGCTAATTCACCATCAACACAATCAACAATGATGCTTACCTGCAATAAAACTGCACCTAAAAATATTGACCAGAAAGTGCCTTGTGCGAAGTTGTAGGCCGAGTAAAGACCAATCGCGAAGGAAATTAGGGTTACTTGATTTGGCGTAGCCCCTAGTTTTACCGCCAACCAAGTGCCTAGCTTTGAGAATTTACGAAGGAAGAAAACTGAGAAAAAACCATCGGTGGCACGGTTAGCCATTCGCAATCTAACCCGCCCCATATTTAAAGCTGCAATTTCAGATTTTATTTTTTCGCGCTCTGCGGGTTTGGAGGTTCTGCCACAGGGAGCCGCCCAAGCCTCTGCTGCATCAACCTTAATCATCGCTCTAGTAAGTGCGACTAAAACTAAATCGATGGCATTACCTTTTGGATTAAAGCTGATGGCATTTTCTAGAGCACCAATAACTTCATCACGTTGCTTTTGTGAAACTCTTAAAACTCCTAAAAACTTCCGGTTTCCAATTGTGACTTTATGCGAGGCAGATGTGGCACTTGCAATCCGATTTTGGCGAACTAAAGTGTCGCCATCTTTTTCTGCAGCAACTAAAGCTGCGCTCGCCGATCGCGGATAATCGGTTAACAACTCCATGTGAGGATCTGCAACAACTGAGTCTTCATCAATCAGCAATAAATCAGTCTCTGATTCAACAAAGTTATGGAGTACTTCTTCGATTTTTGTCGCGGGGGTAACCACCAGCGTTCTAAGGGATTGATTCATTTCCTGTAGTATAAATCTATGGCCCTTCAAGTCGTCATTCTTGCCGCTGGAATGGGCACCCGTCTCGGAAAACCTTGGCCAAAACCACTTACACCTCTCGCTGATGGCCGTTCCATCATGCAACAACAGTTAGAAAATGTTGCGCAGGTGTTCAAAGATGACGCTCGCGTCACCATTGTGGTGGGTTTCAAGATGGAGATGATCATGGAGGCGCATCCAAATGCATCCTTCGTCTACAACGAGATTTACGATCAAACCAACACCTCAAAAAGTCTATTAAAGGCTTTGCGTGCTTCACATGATGGTGGAGTTCTTTGGTTAAATGGCGATGTCGTTTTTGATGCACGTGTGCTCGAACGAGTAGCAGATCGCATGCGTAATGAGTCCTCTTTTGTTTGTGTAAATACCTCAGCCACCGCTGAAGAAGAGGTCAAGTACACCGTTGACGCGAAAGGCAATATCAATGCCCTCTCCAAGCAGGTTCAAAATGCCCTTGGTGAGGCGGTTGGAATTAACTTTATTTCTAAGCATCACAAATCCGCCGCTATTAAGTATTTAGCTGAGTGCGCCGACAATGATTACTTTGAACGTGGACTTGAGTTGGCGATTGAAAAAGCTGGAATCGAAATTGAGCCGGTTGATATCTCTGATTTATTTGCGGTCGAGGTCGACTTCCAGGCTGATTTAGATCGCGCCAATCAAAACTTTAACTAAAGTTTTTTCCGTAACTTATAGACCTGACTTTTTAATTTCTTTCTATAGCGAATAAGCATGTCGCGCTGTACCCAACTAATAGGAAACTTCTTAACAACGGTCTTATCAAAACCAATCATGGCCTCTGCAATTACTGGAATTGAGATTTTATCTGGGTAGTAAGGCTCACCCTCTGGAACTTTTGCTGTATCTAACGAATCGATATCGCCAATAATTTTTGCTCCGGTAGCAACTAATTCTCGCTTATTTTGAGTACCAATTTCATTTCCTTTATCAATTGCCCACTGCGGAGTAGTTAACCTTCCGGAATCCGTCGATGGTTTTACGTGATCTGTTATTCGACGAATTAGACCCTCTCTGACAAATATCTCGTACTCACTCCACTCGCGTTCTTTTGGAAAACGCTTATTTATCTCAATAAGTAGCGCAATCTCCTCCATGGTTAAAGAGCGATTGCTGCCCGTCTCTTGAGCCTTTAAAAAGCCTTTTGGTAAGCCTAAATGTTCATTTATTGAGTCAAATAGAAACTCTGGTTTTGATTCATCCACAATTATTACGGTGCCGTTATCTGCCCCCAACACCTCAACCCATCGCGCAACAACCTGTCCATGGAAATTTCGTTTCCAAAAGCTTGGATTAATTTTCGATTCCCCTGGTTTATCTAGCACTGAATGCAACCAGGTCGTGTAATCAGCCTTTATCCCATACTTTAAATACTGCTGGTAAGAGGATCCCAATAACTTAACCAGAGGTCTAACTGTAAAAATTACCTCTACTTTTCGATTTTTAATCTCCTTGCTAATAGTTTTAATAGCTTCACTGCTTAGCTCCGAGAAAAATTCGCTACTAATCAAAATTGTTTGAACATCGCTGGCGTTAACTTGCTTTACCAGTTCAGTCCATTTGCGTCGTGGAGTTTTTTCACCGCCGCGTTTTCCCCAGCCCCAGGTTCTGTCTGCTAAAGCCCAAGCAATTCGATGGTGTGCTTTGCGTCCAATATTTGGATAAATGATTCCTGCAGCGCGCAACTCATCAGATTGTGCATCGAATGACTCTTGTAATGCAGTGGTTCCAGATTTGTGGAATCCCGCGTGAACAATTAGGCGACGCTCAGACATGATGAAATCAACTCCTTCGCTCCTCTAATCATTTCATCAAGCGGCATCGTAGGCTGATTAGGAAACTGCGCGCTTTGCTCGGGCACTAAAGGTAGATGAACAAACCCTGAGTTAATACTTAAACCCTGTAATTCATGTTGCAGGGCATAGAAGATGTGATTACAAACAAAACTTCCAGCCGATAAAGAAAGTGAGCTCGCTATTCCTATCTTGTTTAGCTCCGACACCATTTTCTCAACAGGCAATGTAGAGAAATAGCCATCAGCCCCATTTTCTCTAATTGGCCGATTTTGGCGTTGGTCTCCTGCGTTATCGGGAATTCGAGCACTATCGAGGTTAATCGCAATTTTTTCTGGTGTGATTGCAGAACGCCCTTCAGCCTGACCAAATGAAATTACCACCTGAGGTGAGAATTTTTTTACTTCAGCAAGCAGAACTTCTGCGGCTTTATCAAACTCCACCGGCAAAACAATTGCTCGCAGCTCCACGCCTGGGATGGGCTCGTGAGCTAAACGCTCTACTAACAATTGAGAGGGATTTAAATCTGCGCCACCAAATGGCTCAAAGCCACTAACTAGTACCTTGGTCAGATTCATTTATAAAACTAGACACCAAGGAATGCGGCACCAACCAAGAGAGCTGCCCATAGTGCGTGGAATGGAACTAGCAATCTCTTAATTGCATCAATGGCGAGTACAGTGTTTTCATCAGAATCTGACTTCTTTTTAAACTCTACCAGCTCTCTTAACAGAACTGATAAAACTAGCAAAGTAGCAACCCATGCCACCATGCAATATGGACATAGTGCGCCGATCACAAATGTTGTTTGATAAGCGAGCCAGTGACAAAAAATCACAGCTAATACCGTGCCAAATGTGGCAATCTGTAAAAAGAGTTTTGGAAGTGAAACATTAAAGAAAAGTAAAACCGCGATTACTAGCATCATGGAAAATGCGCCAATTCCAATAATGGAATTAGGAAAACCGAAAACCTCTGCTTGCTTCGAGAGCATCACGCTCTTGCAGTTTAAGGTTGCGTTGATATTGCAGGACGGTGTATAGCCAGCATCTTTAAGTACCTTGAACTTATCGATTGTCAAAATAAATGAGGCGACTAACCCAGACAGTCCTGCCAAGAGCATTACCCAGGCTGATGTTTTATTTCGCAGCTGCATGACGTCAGTATAAACCCATTACTTACATCACGTTTTAAGCTGGCCGTAAATAATCTCTCCGCTATTTATCCCCGCTAATTCAGGGTTTTCTAAAAAATTTTAATGAGTATTCGCCCGTATTAATGCAGTACCCGCTGTTAACCAACAACTGAGAAGAGGAAAAATGAAGAAGAAAAAAAGATATGCAGCACTTGTTGCAGCATCTGCGTTAGTTCTCTCACCAATTTCTCCCGCCCAGGCTGAGGAACAAGCATTGAAGACCTCGCCATTAACTGAGGTTTTGAATTTACCAAGAGCATCTTTTGATACCAACTCTGGTGATTACGATATTTTCACCGCTTTATTTATGGATGTTTGGGGAGCATTGCCCGACTCCGCGGTATCCACTATCTCCAAAGGTGATGTCGCTTTAACTGCATTTGTTCCAACAGATCGAGCATTTCGCAATCTGGTTCGTCATCTAACTGGATCTGCCCCTAAAGATGAAGAAGCAATTGCAAATGCAGCACTCTCCCTTGGAGCAAAAACTCTAGAGAAAGTGATTCTGTATCACGTTGTAGTAGGTAACCCGATTCTTTCTCCTGCTGCACTCCAAGCCAACGGCGCAACCTTAAACACAGCTGCGGGACAAACTTTCCGAGTAAAGGTTGATGGAACAAAAATTACCTTGATTGATAGATCAAAGAAGCATAAGAATGCAGTTGTGCTGCTAAATCAAGTGGACATCAATAAAGGCAACAAGCAAGTAGCCCATGGAATCGATCAGGTAATGCTTCCTAAACTTACTTGAAACTAAATCGATCTAGGTTGAAAACAGAAAGCCCCTGCCTGGCGGCAGGGGCTTTCTGGCAAAACAATTTAAAGAATTAATTAGCGATGATGTCCCAAATCAACAGCATCCCTGCTGATAGAACCGCACCAATCCAAATTCCCATGCCGATACCCCAATCAAGTTCAGCGGCGGTCCAGACGGACGCGATAAAAATAATCAGCGCAAATAGCTCAAATACCGTCTTTTCCTTGGAATTCATGGCCGTATGCTAACTCCCAGTCTTGGAAATCGAAGCTCAATTTCTCGCTCCTTTTCTGAGAGTTCGATAAAGAAAGGTGCGACTAGTGAAGTTTTTGATTTCGGTTATTGATACCCAAACCAGACCCCCTCATACTCCCCGCGAAATCGCGGCAATTGATGCCTTCAATGAAAAGTTAGTGAAGGCCGGACAGCGAGTTTTGGCTATCGGTCTTGAATCGCCAAACGATGCAACTGTTGTAGATGCAAGGGGTCAATCCATCGAAACCCAATCAGGCCCACTACATTCAACAGAAGAGTTCGTTAGCGGAATTTGGATTATTGATGTTTCTGATCATGAAACCGCAATGCAACTTGCTAAAGAAGGTTCAAAAGCCTGCAATAGAAAAGTTGAATTGCGCCCAGTTATTGGCTAGTTAAAGCGCGCTGGTTGCTAGAACTCCAGCAAATATTTGCCAAGCTAGAGCTGACTTAGCTATGAAAGAGAGCGTTATGTAGGCGCGCTCACCAACCAAGTAATCCGCAAATTTACCAACTTGTTTGTATTGCAGCCATTGAATCAATGCAAATGAGTTAAAGAATATAAAGAGTGAGAACACGATTCCGTAGACGAAACCGGGCGCTTCGGAACTACTTCCCGGTGAGAACAACAACCAGAACATAGCAATCCAAGGAACAATTCCGGCGATGCAGCCAAACCAAAATGGAAGAAGAGATCCCTTTCCAGGCTCCTCATATTTTTCTTGGAGCCAACCAAAAAGAATCATCGCAATGTTTGCACCAGCAATCGCTATTAAGCCAACAATGTCCCAAACCGCGTTGATTAGTGAGATTAAGACAATCATCAAGGTTGAGGAGATTGAGTACTCAACCCAACGCGCAATGTTTCTTTTATTGCTCAAATCATTTGTATATCCCTTAAACCCGGGCCCAACAATCCAAAAATGAGCTAATGCGCTCAATAGAGAGAAGATTGCGACGCCCAATCCAATTGGAAAACTAAACAATTCAACACTTTCAAATTTTGCACCTGGAATTGGAGCTTCTTCCAGGTAGTTCACTGACACTGGCAAGGCAAAACTATTAGAGAGTGCCAGAATTGCGATCGCTTGAACTAAGTGAAAAACACCGGCAATTGTGTTGTATCTTCTTAATCCGGATAGTCGTTCCGCTGGGATTTGAAGTGGTGTTGCTGTGGCCATTTTTGCCCCCTAGATTTGGAAATCAGTTGGACAGACTGTACTGCCGCTTAATTAGACTTTCAAAGAAAGCTGATAGTAAACGAATACACTCCGGATATGTCTCAATACGTGGTCGGTGCTTATCCCGCCTCGCCGGCGCATAGAAATTGGGATCCTGAACTTGAGAAAAGCTTTTTCAACCTTCTAAGCCGAGATAAGAGAGTTAGTGCTTTAGAGCTTCCATGGCTTGGCAAAGCTCATCCTCATGATGTTGATTGGCTTTATAACAACTTTCCAAAAAATCTTAACGCTGTAATTACCAGCATCCCTTTTGTTATGGGACAGCTATCAAAAGATCCAACATATGGATTGGCCTCTTCCTCTGAATCTGGTCGAGAAAAAGCGATTGCAGATATTCGTATCATCTTTGAGGCAATTAAAGAATTCAACAACCGAACTGGCCGTGAAGTTGTTTCAACACTGGAAATTCATTCTGCGCCACGCGAAACTGGAAACTCCGATTCACTGGCAAAATCTTTGGAAACTATCAACTCATGGAATTGGGAAGATACAAAACTTTTAATTGAACATTGCGATGCTTTTATTGCGGGTCAAACTCCTGAGAAGGGGTTTATCTCCCTACAAGATGAGATTGAAGCAATAAATAAATCCGATGCAAAGATCGGAATCTTGATTAATTGGGGGCGGTCTGCAATTGAATTTAGAGATGCGGATCGAGTCCTCGAGCATTTAGAAATTGCAAAGCAGTCCGGGTTGTTATCGGGATTGATTTTTTCTGGCGCTTCAGATCAACAAGGTTTATTTGGATATCCATGGATTGATGCCCATCATCCCTTTAAAAAGGACAACCAGCATAGATTTGGTGATCCAGACTCTTTACTTACTCCAGCTCGAGCCAAAGCAGCAATTGATTTAGTTGGCGATATTCCGCTGTTAGGCATAAAGATGGGTTGGCCAAACGAAGTACCGGGCGGTGTTGAAGAGCGTTTTGAGATGATCTCCTCCGCCCTAGATGAATTAGAAAAACAATCCAAATGAGTAATCCCGTATCGGTCCTTAAAGAGTTTGTTGAAGTTCGAGGCGGAAAACTCGCGACCATAATCAAAGCGCCACCAAAACCAATTGCCGATGTTGTCTTGGTGCATGGTTTTACCGGTAGCAAGGAGGACTTCACTGATTTATCTCAGTTGCTCGCGAAGTTGGGTTTCCGCGTTTTAACCTTTGATAATCGGGGACAGCACGAATCCTCGCACTCAACTAATCCTGATGATTACTCAATGAGCTCGCTTGCTAATGATGTGATCGAGCTCAGCAAATACTTTGGATTTCGCAATCCCCATCTATTTGGCCACTCACTAGGCGGTTTGATTTCTCAAGAAGTGGCTTTTCTAGAACGAAATATGTGGTCATCTTTAACTCTCTTTTGTTCTGGTCCTGGCGGAAAAAATCATTGGTTTGATGAACCTCAATTTAAAAATTTAACTAACGAAACCAAATCTGATATTTGGCGGGAAATAATCGCGCCTCAAAATTTTGATAACCCTAAGAAAGATTTGAAGGAAAAGCGTTGGTTGGCCAGTGATGCTGTATCCACCATGGCGTTACACAGTCACCTGCGAAACTTTGAAAGCAGAATTTCTGAAATTGCAAAAAGTGAAATCCCTGCGCATGTTGTTTATGGTGAATTAGATGATGTTTGGCCATTAATTGAACAAGACGAGATGGCTCGAGAATTAAATGCGCAATTAAGTGTTTTGCCGGGATGTGGGCATTGCCCAAATGAGGAAAATCCAGAATTAACAGCTCAAACTCTGGCTAATTTTTGGAGCAAAGCTACTTAACAACCTCGATCCAACGCTTGACCATCTCCTCTTTTTGAACCGACAAAATAACTTTACATGGCTTACCAATCTGATTTGGATATAACTCCGTTTCATTTGGACGCTTATCGCAGATGGTTTGACCCCGATTTAAGCCATTAGTTACATCAACAGCCACATTCATCACCTTGCTGGTGGTCAACTCTGGATATAAAAAGGAGGCCACAGCACCGTAATCGCCCAGTGTGATCTCTGAACCCATGCTGCCATAACGAAACTCCACTAAATCTGCTGCTAGTTGTGCAGATGTCGATGGTGATTTACGCAGTTCATCAATATGAGATTGCGTCACGCCAAGTTCATAAAAAACATCTAGTCCATACATGGTTATTGGCAACCCGCTATTGAAAACAACGTGTGCCGCTTCAGGGTCATGCCAGATATTGAACTCCGCTGTTGCGGTTACATTTCCCATCGAGGCTGATCCGCCCATCAACAGAATTCCTTCAAGCTTCTTAGCAACTTCCGGATAGGTAGCAATAAATAATGCAATATTGGTTAATGGTCCAACCGGAATAAGTGTTACCGGCTCAGTACTTTCATTTACTAGATCTTTAATTAATTCAATCGCGTGGCGCTTATCTAAGCTTCTATTTGTGACTGGTTTCGAATGACCGCCCAATCCATCATTGCCATGCACATGTTCAGCATGACCAGAACTTCCCATAAGCGGATGTCGCGCACCAGCAGCAACCGGGATATTGCCAGCTCCTGCTGCATCAATTACATATAAAGTATTTCGACAGACTTGATCTAAATGCGTATTTCCATCAACGCAGGTAATTCCAAGAACCTTTAGCTCTGGATTGCGAACCGCATATAACAAGGCGAATGCATCATCCACGCCGGTATCTACATCCAGGATTACTGATTTAGGCATTTAGCGGGCCTTTCTTATTGAGCGCGCCCGTAGGGATTCGAACCCCAAACCTTCTGATCCGTAGTCAGATGCTCTATCCGTTGAGCTACGGGCGCAAACAGCCTGCGAATATTATCACCAGAAAAAGGAGCCTATTTCCCCTGCTACCCTGCGAATTATGAAGCGAATAGTGGTGATTTTGGCTCTGATTCTGACGCCGATCTCCCCTGCCACTGCGGTAGATATTCCCTTGGTTTGCGCCAACAAAACAACTTTTGAATTAAGAACTTCAAATGTGATTGTTGGTTGTTTAGTTGAAGAGCGCTCTCTAGGCGAAGGACCGATTCCGTATTCACTAACTGCTCCAAAAGTATTGAACGAAACTTTGGAGTGGAGATTTAAAGCTGCGCAAGCGGCCGCAGAGGTTGATGGAGTTTCACTGCAGATTACCTCTGGATATCGCAGTATTGAAAGACAGAAGTATTTATTCTCTAAAGCGGTAAAGAAATATGGAAGTTATATGGCCGCTGCAAAATGGGTAGCACCTCCGGAAATCTCACATCATCCAATGGGTTTAGCTATCGATGTTAACTATCCGCGCAATCCGAGTTCTGCAAAATGGTTAGAGATTAACGGATACAAATTTGGTTTATGCCGGACATTCAAAAATGAATGGTGGCACTTTGAAGGAAACATTGCGCCGGGATGGAAATGTCCCAAGATGATGAAGGATGCGACGGTGCTACTTAATTCCTAGCATTTCGGTGCGTGAAATTAATTTAACTCTTGGTTTTCCATGTGGTTCACCTTTGGCAACCTCATGTGCATTTATTTTTTCCCAATCACTTTGGGTGACTATTTTTGCGCCGCGCTCTTCTAGGAGTTTTTCAACATCTGAACCTGATTTTGGTTCCTTCAAATCTTCCAGAAGTAGCTTCATAACATCGGTTGAGTCGCTCTTATTTGTACCAATAACCCCTGATGGACCACGTTTTGCCCATCCCACAACATAAGAGTTGCGTCCTGAAATTCTTCCATTTTCATTTTTAACCTTGCCTCCCTCGTAAGGAAGGCCAGAAATCTCATCACTTTGATAGCCAATCGCGCTTACTACTAAACCACATTTGATCGAGAAGGTTTCACCGGTGGCCTTTACATTGCCATCATTGACTTCATTTATGCCGAAAACAACCTCTTCCACCCGGCCGTCACCTTTGATTTCTAGAGGTGTTGCCAAGAAATGGAAGTACATCGAGCGTTCATGACCCTTTTTCTCGGCTTCAGCAATTGCCTGCATCGCTTCTAGATTGGATTTCAAATCCTTTGGCAGTTCACCTTGAGCCTCAGCGCGCTTAATCGCCTCTGAAATCTGATGTTGATCAATATGAACATCTGTGTGTTCGAGTTTTGGAAGCTCGCGAAGCTCTGGCGAGGTAAATGCTGCGTGTTCTGGTCCACGTCTGCCACAGATGTGCACTTTGCGGATCGAGGAGGTGTGAAGTTTCGAAAGAGCATGTTCGGCGGTGTCGGTTGTGTCGAGCTCCGAAGGTTCCAGCGCCAACATGCGGGCTACATCCATCGCCACATTTCCGGCGCCAATAACTACCGCTTCATTGCAATCAAGTGAAATTTCTACATCAGCAAAATCTGGATGGGCGTTATACCAAGGAACAAAATCTGCAGCAGAAAATGAGCCAGGTAGATCTTCGCCCGGGATTCCCAATTTTCTTCCCCGGCTTGAACCTGTCGCGATTACGACCGCGTCATACATTGATTCGAGTTCTTCGAGAGAAATGTCTTTGCCGAGTTCGATATTGCCAAACAATCTAAAGCCTTCAGCGGTTGCGATTTTTTCAAAAACTTTGGCAACGGTTTTAATTTTTGGATGATCGGGTGCGACACCACTTCGAACCAATCCCCACGGTGTTGGCAATCTTTCAATCATGTCGATAGAAAACTTAATATCTTCACTTTGCGAGTTTTGTAACGCTTGGGCAGCAAAATATCCGGCTGGGCCAGCGCCAACAATTGCTACCTTGAAGGTTTTCACTTACATCCCGTCTTTGATGGTTTATTAGAAGGCGGATAATACCTTTTTATAATATTAAAAATCCCCCGGCCAAGTAAGCCGAGGGATTAGCGAGAAACTATTTGGAACTAGGCCTGCGCAATAGCGGAGATTTCAAACTCCAACTTAATCTTCTCTGAAACCAACACTCCACCGGTTTCTAGGATTGCGTTCCAGGTTAGACCGAAATCAGGGCGATTGATTTCTGCTTCACCCTCAAGACCAACACGCTTGTTGCCGAATGGATCGGTAGCTGCGCCGGTGTAAGCAAACTCGATTGTTAGTGGCTTTGTAACATCTTTGATTGTTAGATTGCCATCAACTACAAATCCTTCGCCAACCTGCTTTACGGAGTTGGAAACAAATTTGATGTGTGGGAATGCAGCTACGTTGAAGAAATCCTCTGACTTCAAGTGGCCATCGCGATCCGCCTGGCGGGTGTCAATGGAATCGGCGTTGATTGTTACCTCAATGCTTGCCTGGCCATCCTTTACCGAGCCTTTTCCTTCAAATGCGTTGAACGCGCCGCGGACTTTGGTGATAACCGCATGACGTGCTGAGAAACCAATACGTGAGTGGGTTGGGTCAATTACATAAGACCCGGCTGGAATAAGTGTTACTGCGGACATTTTGCTCCTTTTGAATTTAGTTGAACTTTCAACTAAATTAGATTAGCAAAGATTTAGGAGATGTGCCAATCGGCTTTATTTCCAGGTTTTGAAAAGAGGGGCAACTCCATTTGGATAGAGATTTGCCGCTAGCGGTGCGCCCACCAAATGATCCCCTTTGGCAGCAACAACTTTGCAGTTAATTTGTTTTTGCACTTCATTTGCAATTAAACCGGTGTAAAGCTGACTTTGTGAGAGACCTCCAAGAAAGGCCAGCTCTGGTGTTTCTTGATTTGATGTACTGACTTTTCTCCAGGCTGCAACAACGGTTTTACCTAATTCACTAGCGCCCTGCTCCAGAATCTGAATCGCAGATTTGGCGCCATCTTCCGCGGCTTTAATTACGGTTTTAGCAGCTGAAATACATAGCGCTGCGGCTTCGGTTCCAGTTTTAATTTCAAGCTGCGAATGCAGAGCTAACTCTTTGGACATTAACTCTACTAAATCTTGCGCGTTGTCCCGTCCATCAAGTGTGGCAATAGCACGACTCAATCCATTACGGCCTACCCAGAATCCGCCGCCGAAATCTCCAAAGATCTGTCCTTTGCCATCAGCATGGCCGAATTTTCCATTGTTGCCCGCGACTGCAACTACTCCACCGCCGAGTGTTAGAACCACGCCGTTGCTTTCGCCTAAAGCACCAATGTAAGCAGCAAGGCCGTCATCCATTACAAAAACTTGTTTGGCTCCAAAATATCTCTGGCAAATTTCACCATAAGGGTTTACATCGCCGACATCACCAAGTAATCCAGTAAGACTCAAGTAAGCATTTTCATAATTCGCACTTGGTAATGAAGCAAAAATAGTTTCGAGGGTACTGACTACGGAGTCGGTCGCTTTTTTCGCAATCGGCAAATTGGTAATTTCACTACCGGTTTTTACCCTAACCCCGGATTGCCCTAAATCTACGACGATGTCCACACGTTTATCCTAGTTAGTGAACCGCTAAACCAGTTTTAGTGGATATCTGATGGCGCAGCTCGCCCGAGATAGTTCCAGCTTGAGGATGTTGGCCTGACCAGGCAAAAATCAGCGAAACATAGCCATTTTCAAGGTCTTTTTCCGTAACTCGATAGCGCAGATCCATGAACTTAACTTTCTCATTTCGGGCCAGCTCAGATGCGCTAACTGAGCTCTCTTCACAATCATGGGTGATCAAAATATTGGAAAGTGAAACTGGGCCATGATTTTGTAGCCGACCACTAAATCTAAGCTCATCTCCGAGGTGTAGTCCCGGAGCCACCGGTCCAAGAATTTCATCAAACTCTGCCTTGGTAAAAATCGGATCTCCGCTGGCAGATCCAGAGTTTGGGCCAATTTCTTTTCGTTCCGAGCTTCTAAAGACTGACATATCAACCTTAGGAATGTGACGCTGGACGGACCCTTCTAATTGATTTAGTTTTTCAAGATTCCTACCAGGTCGCACATATCTAAAAGCGACTTGAAATTCAATATGGTTATCATCAATCTCTAGTGGCAAAACTGATTCGGTTGGATTCATCTCATCAAGATTAAATCTGCAAAACACCATTTCGGTGTAACCAAATCTTTCAAATAAGACAGCCACTCTGCCATCTGCTAATTGGCAGGCGGTTGAATAAGCAGAGCTCTCGCGCTCCAAAACAATTGCCTTAGGCCAACTCACTCCACCGTCATTAGATAGCTTTGCTACGGTTCTTCTTCTCAAATCATGATCATGATTATGAGTTGCAATCACCGCGCCATTGGAAAGCACGCAGAGCGAACCGTTATCGCTTGGATCTGGCAATTGTTGATGTGGCTGCAATGATGACAGAGTTAATCCTCCGTCACGAGAGGTACCACTTAAACGATATGGTGTAGATCTAGAGTGAAAAAGAATCGAACCATCAGCTAGACAAGCAACCCCTGACTCATTTCCACCTGGTATTTCTGCTCCTAATTTCCAGGTAATTCCATGATCATCGCTGTAGGCGAGTGCACCTAGAAGTTCAGAACCTCTACGTAGAACAAATGAGTGAATCAAACGACCAGCGTGCTCACCTTGGTTAATCCGTGCCCCCATGCCAGAGGAGGCGAAAATTCCATGGGTTTTCGCATCTTTTACCTGCTCTGTGATGATCTCGTGAGTCCAAGTTTCGCCATCATCATCTGAAAAGGAACGTGAGATATGAACAATTGTTGGATCATCAATCTCTGAGCCAAGAGAGCTCTCAAAGAAACTCGCTAAATGTGATGCCTGACAAAAAACTATTACTCTTCCTTTGTCGCCTACGCTGGGATCAATAATGATGCTGGCATCACCATAACCAGAAACTTCCTGGCTTTCCAAAAAGATTTTCTGCGGTGACCAGGTATCGCCATTGTCATCACTAGTGCGGATTACTAAATCAACGGGACCTGGTAGATCATCAAGATCTACCCGGGCATCATAAATCGAAATAACTCGACCAGATGGCGTAACCGCCATAGCTGGAATTCGATATTGGCGATATCCGCCATGTCCTCTGGTGGCGAGTACCTGAAAATCCATTAATTACTTGAGCTGTAATCCGGCTTTAGAAAGAAATGGTTTTATTGCCGCAATCTCATTATCGTTTAATGGGATTGCAGGAGGTGCAGTGCGAGCATCTTCAATGATTCCAATTAGTTTTAATGCTGCTTTGAATGCGCCAATGGCAGATGAGCCACGTCCCATTCGATCCGCAGCTCCAACATCTACTAAAGCAAACATTTCAAACAGGCGCTCTTGTTCTTTGCGCGCCGCGGCGTAATTACCGCTTTTTACTAAGTCGTAAATTTTTACATATCCTGCAGGATCTACATTGCCGATACCTGGAATAACACCATCGGCACCAAACATCAAAGCTGAATCCACGGTCAATTCTGATCCAGTTAGTACCACGAAGTTTTCTAGATTTAATTTTTGAATTCCCAGAATTACCGCGCGAATTCCCGCATCATTTCCAGAGGAATCTTTAACGCCATGGATTACGCCCTCTTTTGCCAAAGTCATCAAGGTGCCGAGATCTAATTTCACGCCATTTACCGCAATCGGGATGTCGTAAGCGTAAATCGGGGTATTTGGGCAGGCCGCTTTGACCAGGCGGAAATGGTTAGCGATTTCAGCTGGGTGGGTGCGCACATAAAACGGTGCGGTTATCACAATTCCTTCAACTCCCGCCGCAACCGCAGTCTTAACATGTTCTATAACGCGCAAAGTTGTTGTATCGATTGCGCCAACCACAACTGGCACGCGGCCCTTAACTTCATCCATGGTAATTCGGATGACTTCAGCACGATTATGGTCAGTTAGGTAAGCAACCTCGCTGGTGGATCCAAGAATGAACAATCCATGTACGCCACCATCGATTAGATGATTGATCAATTTGCGTAATGACTTTTCATCAACCTGGTAATCAGCGGTAAATGGTGTACATACAGGAGGTACTACACCTTTGAGAATTCTTGGATTTGCTGGTGCGGTCATGATTACTCTCCTGTCGGTGGTGTTTCGAGGTGGCAAGCAACTTGATGGCCAGCTTTGCCATCGGCTGCAATACGTAAGGTTGGGCGGGTAGTTTTACAAATATCCATTACATAAGGACAGCGAGTTGAGAATGCGCAACCACTTGGTGCATCAATCGGGCTTGGTACCTCACCCTGTAACGCAATCTGCTTTTTCTTGCCTTGCAGATTCATATCTGGAACCGCAGATAACAATGCGATTGTGTATGGGTGCTCGGCGTTTTCTGGAAGAGCTTCGGCTGGCAAGATTTCAACTACGGAACCTAGATACATAACCGCGATGCGATGTCCGACATATCGCGCTACCGCTACATCATGGGTGATGAAAACAAATGACAAACCAGTTTCTTTTTGAATCTTGCGTAGCAAATTAACAATCTGAGCTTGAATCGAAACATCAAGGGCGGAAACAATTTCATCAGCGATGATTAGTTCTGGCTTTACCGCTAGACATCTTGCGATTGCCAGACGTTGGCGTTGGCCACCAGAAAACTCATGGGGATATCGCTGCAGGTACTCAACCCGCATATTGACCATTTCACAGGCCTCTTTTATGCGGGAAAAGCGCTCCTCTGGGTCCTTTACGCCATGCACCTGAAGCACTTCATCCATCGCGACGCCAACTCGTTGGCGTGGATTAAATGAGGTGTAAGGATCCTGGAAAATCATCTGTACTTTTTTGCGGAAGGCTAACTCTTCGCCGCGATCTAAATGTGCTACATCCTGTAAACCATCGCCAAAATCAAATGTGAGTTCGCCATCAGTTGGTTTCTGCAATACGGCAAGCATTCTTCCTAAAGTCGTTTTGCCGCAACCTGATTCACCAATAACTGAAATCGTTTCTCCACGATAAATATCAAGATCGACACCATCTAGTGCCTTCACTTGACCGATTGTGCGTCGCAAAATTCCACCAGTGACTGGGAAGTACTTCTTGATAGATTTTGCTTGGTAAAGCGGAGTGGTTTTTTTACTAGTCATTAGCTGCCGCCTTACTCAATTTCGGCAAGTTGCCTTTTTCATCAAGTCGAATACAACGCACTTGATGTTTTTCGCCAAATGAAAGAAGTGGTATTACCTGCTCGCGGCAAGCATCGGTTACAAATGGACAACGTCCCGCAAACTCACAACCCTTTGTTACATCAGCTGGTGACGGAGTTTGTCCATCAACGGTTTTCAATTCGATGTTTTTATCTGCAGCAAGTGATGGAACGCTTTGCAAAAGCGCTTGAGTATATGGATGGCGTGGGTTTCTTAATACTTGGTTTACATTCCCATATTCAACAACGCGTCCCAAGTACATAACCGCTACATGATCAGCAACCTCTGATACCAAAGCCATGTTGTGGGTAATAAGGATAAAGGTTTTGCCAGCACTCTTCTGCAGATCTTTTAGCAGCGTCATGATTTGAGCTTGAATGGTTACATCAAGTGCGGTTGTTGGCTCATCGGCAATAACTAAATCTGGTTCGCATACCGTGGCGATTGCAATCATTACGCGCTGGCGCATTCCGCCGGAAAACTCATGCGGGTAGGCCTCGTATCTACGCTCTGGATCGGGGATTCCCAGCTTCTTAAAGAGCTCAATTACCTTGGTTTTTGCCTCATCTTTGGAGATATCCATGTGCTGGAGCAGGCTCTCAGCAACCTGGCGGCCCACTCGGTGAGCTGGATTTAGCGAGGAAAGAGTGTCTTGGAAGATCATTCCAATTTTGGCACCACGCAAACCACGCATTCTGGAGCCGAATTTTTCTAATTTATTGATCTCTAGTTTTTCACCCTGATCATAAAAATTAATGCTGCCCGACTCAACCTTGCCGTTGTCTGGAAGAAGTTGGACGATTGCTTGAGCGGTTACAGATTTACCACAACCTGATTCGCCAACCACGCAAAGGAATGATCCCTTAGGAACCTCAAGTGAGACATCACGCAAGATATGAAGTTGTCCGGCCTCCACATTGAAGGTGACATTGACATCTTTTAATTCAAGTATGTTGCTCATGCGTTGCGCTTTCTTGAACCAAATATTTTTTGCTTCAAAGTTGAACCGAAAGATGCTTCTTTTACTTGAGTACGAGATCTAGGATCTAATACATCTCGCAATCCATCGCCAATGAAATTAACGCCGGTAACAAAGACTACGATCGCTGCGGCCGGAAATACCCAGAGCCACCAATACTGTTCTACAACTACCGGTGCCTGTGCTGCGGCCAGCAAGTTGCCCCATGTTGGTGTTGTAACTGGAACTCCCAAACCAAGGAATGAAAGCCCAGCCTCAGCAATAATGTAAATCGCAGTATTGATTGTAAACGCCACAACAATTGGGCTCATCGTGTTTGGTAGCAAGTGACGGAAGATAATGCGCTTACTAGAAAATCCGAAGGCACGATCCGCTTCGACGAAAGCTTCTTCACGCAAGGACATGAATTCACTTCTTACTAATCTAAAAGTGGTCATCCAGCCGGTAATTGCGAAGATGAAAATAACATTTGCCACGCCTTGACCTAAGAAGGTTACGAAAATCAAAACTAGAACTAATTGTGGGAAGGTCATAACTAACTCGGAGAGACGAATCAGAATTGTGTCGAACTTTCCACGAACATATCCAGCGATGGCGCCTAATACGGTGCCGATTAGATTGCCCAAAAATGAGGCCAAAACCCCGATTAATATGGAGTTTCTTCCACCATAAAGAACTCGGCTAAAAACATCTTGGCCCAGCTGATCAGTACCCATGAGATGGGTGGTTGATGGAGGAAGGCTGGTGTTGGCACCATCAAACATATTTGGATCATAACCAGAGATTTGCACCGCGAAAATTGATGAGGTAACAACCAAAAATACAATTGCTAAACCAATCATTCCGGTGGTGTTTCGGACAAAGTTAGAGATCATTAACTTTGCAGTGCTAGGTGGTTTTTCAATCATTCTGTTGTCGCCCCCAATCGCACTCTTGGATCAAGAATCGACTTAACAATGTCAACCAAGAAGCTGGCGAACAAAATTGCTACGGCAATCAACAAACTAACCACCATAATCACTGGAAAATCTGAAACCGTTACAGCAGCAACAACTGTGCTACCGATTCCGGGCCATTGAAAAACAGTTTCGACCAAAACTGAGCCACCAACAAGTAAAGGTAAACGGAAAGCCAAGATAACCATTACCGGACCCAGCGAGTTACGGAATACGTGACTCCACATAACTTTCCACTCTGGAAGTCCTTTGCTGCGGGCGGTCTTAACAAAATCTCGATTCAAAGTATCAAGCACTGAGTTGCGGGTGTATCTAATCAATACCGCAAGCATGGCGATACTCAATGTTGCAACGGGAAGAATTAGGTGAGGCAATCGATCAAAAAATGTCACTTGGCCCGGGCTAATGCGCTGGCCTGTTGGTAGCCAGTTCAATCGATAGGCCAAAATATTTAACAAAGCTAAACCAATAAAGAAATCCGGGACGGAGATTCCCACTGCAGCAAGAGCGCGCGAGGCTTTATCGGTAAATCCACCGCGATTCGCTCCCGCGACTAAACCAATTGCTAGAGCCAGGATTGTTGAAATCACTAATGCGGAGAGGATTAGCTCCAAGGTGGCGGGCATACGAAGCGCCAAAATCTCAGAGATGGGCTGGCCGGTTTGAATGCTGTAGCCAAAATTGCCCTTAAACATCTCAGTTAACCAGTTGAAATACTGCACAAAAATCGGATCGTTGAAGCCCAAACGCTCTTTCAAGATAGCCAGATTGGTTGGATCTGCTGCTGCATCTGGAGAAATCAAAGAGTTGAGTGGATCAATTGGAGAAAGTCTTGAAGCAAAGAAAATTATCGCGCTGATAGCAAGCGCCATCGGAATCACGATTGCGATTCTTCTGATGATAAAAGCTAACAAGTTTTCTTTTTCCTCTTCTGTTTGACCACTAAAGCGAATCAGTGGGCTGAATTTCTCCAGCCCACTGATTCAACTACTAACTAACTAGATGCTCTCTATTTTTAAGAAAGTGTCCAGTTTAGGAAGTTGTTCTCATATAGATACAACCATGGACCGTACTTGGTTGGCGCACCAGCGATGCGCTTTGAAACAAATACGTATGCAGGTAGTAGATATGTAGGCAACTTGTATAGATCTTCTTGCTCAAGTTCCTGCAAAGCGGTTAGAGCTTTTGCTCTCTGCTTCAAGGTAACTGCGGTAGCAAGTTGAGCGTTCAACTCTGCGTACTTAGGTTGAGCTCCAAGAATCTTGGCAAAGTTTGCGTTGCTGTACTCGCCAAACCATTCGCTTACATCGAAGGTTGATAGGCCCTTCAACGCCATGTCGTAGTTCTTGTTGGTGTACAACTCTGTAGTTGCATCGCCAACAAAACGAGTAAGTTCAACCTTCATTCCAAGAGCTTGCATCTGTTGTGCAACAGCGCTCATGAAGATCAAATCAGCTGGTCCAACATGGTAGTGACGTAGACGAACTGTCTTGCTGAAATCAAACTTTGCTTCAGCTAGAAGCGCCTTTGCTTTTGCAACGTCATACTTGTAGGTCGGGATTGACTTCAAGTGGAATGGCAATCCTGATGGAACACCGCTGTTGATTACTTTTCCATGAGGATAAGCAGCCTTAACGATGTTAACCCAATCGATTCCGTACTTGAGAGCCTCGCGAGCCTTCACGTTTTTCAGTGGATTATTAGCATCTGTGAGGTTAAAGACCCAATAACGGTGGAATGGCGCACCTGAAGTCTGGTAGCTCTTGAAAGTATTTACTGCCTTCATGCCGCGGATTGTGTCTGCGTCCTGAGTAATGAAGTAATCAATCTTTCCAGAACGTGCATCTGCGAGAAGAGCTGCGGATGAAACTACGTTGATCTCTTGGATCTTAGGCTTTGGACCTTCAAAGTTTGCATTCGGAACCAAAGTAATGAAGTTATCTGGGCTCATTGTTCCGACCTTGAATGGACCAGATGTAACTGGGTTCAACCAGAACTTGCTGGTATCAAGACGTAGTAGATCTTCATTTTCCAAAGAATGCTTTGGCAAAATAATGAACTGCGCCAAGATTGGAATCAAAAGTGGCTGAGGTGCACCAAGTTTGATTGTGATTTCATTGCCTTTTGCGGTTAGACCGCTCATGTTTACTTTGTTTGCTGCAGTTACTGCAGATGCTCCATCAATAAGCTTGAATGATGTTGTGTAGTTAGCGTTGATCTTTGTAACACGCAGCGCGGAGTTCATTGACCAAATAACATCATCTGCATCAATTGCCTGTCCGTCAGACCACTTCAATCCTGATTTCAAGGTGATGGTTACGGTTTTACCGTCTTTACTAACTTTGTAACCAGATGCGAGATCTGGCTTTACTGTTGTCATATCTGGACCAGCCTTGAACAAAGCGCGGAACATTGCACCTTGTGTTAGCGAGCCTGAGTTAAGCCAAGGTGGCTCTACTTGCTTGATGCCAACGCCACCAACTCTGGTTTCGGCGAAGGTAAGAGTAGTTTTAGCGTCTGCTGCTTTTGCTGGCACCGACAGTGATGTCAACGCCAAAGCTGATGCGGCAACCGCTACACCTAACTTCTTGAGGGTTCCCTTCATTAATAAACTCCTTTAGGTATAACGCGTTTGTGTCCAAAGGTCGTTTCTCGCTTAAGAAATAACGCTCTGTTTGGTCTAATACGGGAGGTAACTGTTCTAGACCATTTACCAAAACTATAGTAAGGTTTAAATAAGTCAATAGGCAGAGAGGGCGCGTTGAGTAACGTTTTTGTATCGAGGGAACAGAAAATTGAACCCTTCGCGCCCTTGAAAAAAGGGCTGGTTGTTTCCTGCCAGGTCCCAGATGGAACTCCAATTGATACCCCTGAGTTCATCGCCGCCCAAGCCAAAACTGTTTTGCAGGCCGGTGCGGTTGGAATTAGAGCTCAAGGAATTGCAAATGTTGCTGCGGTGGCAAAAGCGGTATCGGTTCCGATCATTGGGTTGGTAAAGCGATATTCAGACTCCACTCAAATTCACATCACTCCAGAGATTGATGATGTTTTGGATCTTGAACAGGCCGGCGCCACAATCGTTGCGATCGATGCAACTGGAAGATTGCGCAGCAATGGTGTCTCATTCGCCCGTTTTATGGAGGAGGTGCGTAGCAAAACTGATATTCCACTACTAGCAGATGTCGATACTTTGGAAGCTGCCTTGATGGCGGAATCTTTGGGATGTGACGCGATTGCAACAACTCTTTCCGGTTACACCGATGTACCCGCACCAAAACTTCCTAACATCGAGCTGATCGCAGAAATCTCTAAAGCTGTAAAGGTTCCAGTAATTGCAGAAGGTGGATTTAGTAGACCAGAGCATGTTCTTCAAGCGTTTAATGCCGGCGCTTGGTCAGTTTGTATTGGTACCGCGATTACGAATCCTTACTTGCTAGCAAAAAGTTTTGTGCAAGTAATTAGTTAAGCCTCAATACTAAATCTAAAATCATATTTATCGCCGCGTTTTACAGAGATGCAATGTTCCATTGTTCTGCCGCGCATATCAAAGGCGGTTAAAGTAAACATCAAAGAAGGTGTATTAATCGGCGCTTTTAAAGCGGTTGCTTGATCTTTATCTAGCAATATTGGCGAAATAGTTGAATCCGCCTTTATTACGGGGCGCTCGTAAACCTCTTTAAATATTTCGTAAAGTGAACCTTTGAGATTTTGATCCAACAAACCTGGTGCGTTGTCACAAGGAATATGAGTATCTTCTAGCGAAAGTGGAGTTCCATCCGCGAGGCGTACCCGTTTGATTCGATAGGCCGAATCCCCCACTGAAATCTGCAGGATTTCCGCTAATTTCTTGTCATTTACCTGAACTTTTTCCGCTTTCAAAATTTGCGAGCTGGGCTTCATGCCCTTTTCTTTAATTTCTTCTGAAAAGGATACAAACACCAACTTCTTTGAAAGCTTCTCACCCGCCACATACGTGCCAGATCCAGGAATCGTGTAAAGCAAACCATCTGATTGCAATCCCGCCAACGCTTGGCGAATTGTCATGATTGAAACATCGTAAGTGACCGCTAGCTCTCGGGCTGAAGGAATTTTTGAATGTGGTTTTAATTTAGAAAACTTGGTCTGTAACTTTTCGCGCAACACAACATGTTTGTGCTTCTTCGGTGCGGCGGCCATTTAAAAATCCTCTCACA
>VEQF01000027.1 GCA_018883365.1 Candidatus Nanopelagicaceae bacterium | reverse complement strand
ATTGTAGAAAATGGCGAGATAAGAATTATTATTTCTTGATCTTGTATCCAGTTGGGCACTTTGGATTGGTGCCTGTAACTCTAATCGTTTTCCCATTTTTAACGCAAGTAATAGTTTTCTTCTTGCCTTTTGAAGCTAAAGAAGTTGAAGCTGTCGGTGTTGGAGATTGACTTTCGATCGGCGAACTCGAGGGAGTCGGGCTTGGACTTGAACTTGGCACAACCATATCTGCAGCACTCTTAGTAGCGGAAGGCGTGGGAGTTGCGCTGGCAGTTGCAATGGGCGCAGCCGTTGGTAATAAGTCTTTGTCATAAGGAACGTTTCCAAGCGCATTTTTCACATTTGTCGGGAAGTTTTCTGGAAGAGGAGTTTCAGAAAGGTGTTTCATGACTGAAAGAACTTCTGGTCTGAAATTTGGGAATACTTGCTCTGCGCCTTGGGCGGTTATTCCCGCTCGGCGTGTGAGGATTTCGGTTAACAGGCTTCGATAATCAGCTGTTACGACAAGGTCGCCATCTTTTAGTTGTTTATCATCTAGGCCAGGGAATTTGCCATGGATTTTGCCTCCATGCACTCCTCCGCCTGCGACAAACATACTGGTTCCCCAACCATGTTCAGTTCCAGTCGATTGATTTTCACTGACTCGACGACCAAATTCAGTAACTGTAACCACTGTTACGCGGGACCACACCACGCCAAGATCTTCTCTAAATGCAGATATTGATCCAGCAAGATCAGAGAGATACGAAGTGAGCCAACCGTTTTCAAGATTGCCCATATTTGCATGCATATCCCAATCACCTTGGAATTCGACATCAACAGCGCGCACTCCAATTCCAGCTTTTAGAAGTGCGGCAACATCTCGCAGTCTTTGTCCAGTTCCAGTACTCGGATAATTAACGGCACTTCTTTGTGCGCCTGCTTTTGCAATTTGATCAAGAGCTTGAATTGTTGATTTAGCTTGGGTTGCCCAAACATTCGTCCAACGTCCGTGAGTTTCATCAATGAATCCGGAGATATCTTCCGCTTTGTAGCCGTAAAGTGAATCTAATCTGAAGTTATTTAAGGAATTTAGATTTACTGGGGAGGCCTTTCCTCCGACTAGCTGCTTGGTTGTAGAGCCAATACCGACTGATTGCACAACGGAACCGCTTCCCGTTACATCTAGGAATCGAGCCATCCAACCGCTGCGCTTATCTTTCTCTCCATAAGCTGCATAGGCAACATCAGCAATCTCATCAAAGTGGCTTCTAGAGTGCGTTGGAGCACCCAGAGTATTTACAATCGCTAGTTCTTTAGCATCCCAAAGCGGCATTAACTTCTTTAGAGCTGGATGGAATCCAAACTCGCGATCAAGAGGAATCAAACTCGCGTTGGGGATAAAAATCTGGCCGCGAATCTTGCGCATTAAGTTTTCGTCGGTAGGTACAACGGCACTTAATCCATCAAATCCACCTCGGAGTACCAATGTGACAACAACATCGGGAACTTCATTAGTAGAAGCAGCAAATGTATATCGGACTCCATTTGCGGAGAGAACGGTCATTCCGCCGAATAAAGCCATGCCACGGAGGAATTGGCGTCGGGAAAACCCATCGCGCCCTTCAGGACATTGCGCAATTGCCTCTTCTGTAATCATCGCAAGCTCCAAACTGGTAGTTGGAAGATAAGGCGCGCAATTAAAGCTGTGATATTTCGATAATTGCTAGTAAAGTCTGGGTTCGCGCCAAAGACTTTAGATACCGCGTTGCGCACGGAATTCTTGTCAGAGCTACCTAATTGCGTGGACAGCAGTAGTAAGGCGACTTGATCAATTTGTTTGTCAAGATTACTTTCTTTCGTCGGCAATAATTTATCCCAAGCTGGTTCATTCCAAATGTTTCCCTGCACGAAATTTCCATATGCATTCCATCTAACTACTTGTTTGCTGGCATTCACCCAATTGGTTGCCGTGTCTGGATATCCGTCAGGAAATGGCCAGGAGAGTGGAGCATGACCCATGCTGGCTACTTCATTTCCAATGATTGCTGGAAATGAGAATTCTTTATTGATTCCTTGCCACTTCTGAACTCTTGTGAAATTAGGCCAGACGTCAAGAACTCTTGCGACTGATATGTAATCTTCTCCGGGGCGTTTCAATTTTGCGCCGTAGGCACTTTTGAAATCCGGGTGTTTATAAACAGCGCGCAGGGTAGCTTTTATTTCACCTTTGCTTGCGGTATAACTTGTTGCAATGTCATTTATGAACTTTTGAGATGGATTATCCTCGACAAATCGGCGACCCAGCTTGAGAGCAATTGTTTTTGCAGTTTCGGGATGGAAGGCCAAATAATTGAAAAGCGATTTGATTGCGGATAAAACTTGATCAACTGAAGTTACAGTTCTTTGCCAACCCATAATTTTGAAGGTGCCAAAATTTTGCCGTTCCCCATGAAGCATTGTGGCGAACGGTGCGACATCTATAAATGTCTTGCCTTGAGGAAAAGGTCGCGGCCCTCTTTGGTACCAGCGCTCGGGCCATTTCACACGTAAACCTGAGAAAAGTTTCGCGGCATCAAGAATATCTGCCTGTGTGTAGCCCGATTTCGGCGTCACAGTGTGAAGCTCAAGCAACTCACGACCATAGTTTTCATTTGGTAGCTCTTTTGTGCTGAGCTCTCCGTCTAGGTAGACAATCATCGCTGGATGAGTAGCGGTGGCATAAAGCAGATCCTCAAAATTAGAGAGGGCGTATTCTCTGATTACTCTTTTGTTCCAATCGTTGGTGTGCCAATCCAATCGACCGTCTTTTGTGTCGTCGCCTAAAGTTGTGATGTTGAAATGATCATGCCAAAACTCAACCATCATTTCAAATATTTGACGCTTGGAATGGGCTTGGCGAATCAATGTGTATAGGTGAAGCACTCGCCCGGACATATGGTTTGAATTAAAAATCTGCCCTTTAGCCATATCGCCTTCAGCTTCAGCTAATGGCCACAGAAAATTCATGTCTTTATGGATGTAATTGAAAATTTCCCAATTAGATAGATATTTATCGACTTCCTTATCGTCGATAGTTAGATGATTGAGTTGTTTTTCAAACCAAGCTTCTTCGCCCATTCCTCGAACCTCTGAAATAAGTTCTGATGTGGGTCCATAGGTAAATCTATGAAGAAGATGAACTATGGAATCTTGAGATGGTGGAGTTGCTCCGGCACCCCAACTAGATTGCATGTCGGAAGGCTACTTAGTTCAAGACTGAATTCACAGATAATCGGCGGGCAATTTTGTGATGCCCAGTTAGCTTCTTCCAGTGCTCCAACTAAGAGCAGGTACTAGGGGGTTCGGGTGATGCGCACTTGGTCGAAATCTCCCTGGGCCAATACTTGAACAGCAATTCCACCAAATGAGATTTTGTCTCCTTTGTGAAGTAATAGGTCTCTGCTCGGGCTGGCGAAACAGGAATAACTTTCCGTCGGTCTTTCGCTCGGGGAGATAGCCGTAAAGTAATCATCCATATGACCTAGATTTGAGTCATAAACATACGCCAGGACGCCATTTCGTTCGGTTGGCGTAGTGCAGGAGAATTTACTTACCCGCCTAGATTCTAGAATTAGTGCTTTTGATTTGGACAGGGGGAACACCGCAAGCTTGATTCCTTTAGTTGTATTGTCGGTAAGCGGGATCAATGTCAATTCTAGATTTGAAATATTCGAAGGTGACTTGCAGTAAACCCTTTCCTCCGGCATCCAGCCCACCAAAAATCTAATCCAACCACCGAGTTCTCTTGCACCCTCTGTGGTGCCCTGAATCAAATAAGTTTGCATTTCAGTTGCCACATTTGAACCGCCAAACTTGCCTACTCCAAGCCCAACCATGTAGTGATACATCCACCATGACCAGAAATTGCGCCCTGATTTCGGCTCTTCGTTGAAAGTGCTTGGAATTGAGAAAAGGGCGATCTGCGTTCCTTCGTTAGTGACAAAATTCTTTACGACATCGAATCCGATGTTTCCCTTAATTCCATACTCAATAATTTGCTGACCCGCAGGCAGTAAGAATTGGACCGCCTGAATACCCTTGAAGTCAAAAGTTTTATCTGTTTCGGTAATAACTCGAGTCCATATTGCTTGTTGATTTGAAGAGCCAAACCCTTTGTTATCGGATTTTGGAACCGCGTACTCTTTGGAAGATCCAGGTAATCGAATCCAATTATTTTGAACCTTCCAATTTATCTTTAACTGACCTTCGCTTGAGTTGTCTGCCCATTCAGAAGCAAACTGAATCTCGTTTTTTGCGCGTGTCATGAAGTTTGCTTCTCCAGGTAAGTCTTCAAAATCAATTGGAATTAGCGCCCAAGTTACCTCACCTTTTCCCTGATACAGCGCAGTGGGTGTTGGAAAGCCAGATTTGGTCCCATGAACTCCTTCTTGCCTGATTTTGCATAATTCAATGTTTTCACTTGGCTCACTCGGTGGGGAGTACAGCACTGTCTCCTTTTTTGGATTTGATTCAGGAGTAGGAGTTTTAATGGGTTCTGGAGTTGGAGTTGATGCGGGCGAAGGAGTGGGAGCAGGTGTTGCTGTGGGTAAAGCTGCTTGTTTAGCTGGCTTGATTGTCTTTCCACTATTCCAAACAAGTTTCCTTCCTGACTTAACGCATTTGAATTGCTTTCCACTAACCATCCTCGTGATGCCGATTTTGCTGCATTCAGCACCAGCTTTTGGCGGAGTTGCGGAAAATGCTGGGAGATTTGTTAAAACCAAAGAGAGTGCTAAAACTAGTGCTAAAGCTGAGGCTCCCTTTTTCATGAGAGCAAGAATATTCCTAAACCAAGGAGTTACAAGTGGATTTATTCCCGGAAATCCAATCAATTACTCCACTCCAATTTCATTTCTCGGTACCTAATTAACGTGAACTCTGCGTGGGTGCGTATTTCTTCACTTTCGGACAAAGCTGCTTGTTTCAGCGGAGGAATTATTTGATCCCCGATTACACAGAGAAATCTAGTTAGTCCAAATTGAATATCCGAGTCTCCGCGGCCAAGTTGCGAAATCAATAGATTCGCTAGTTCGGATTTCTTATCTTCTGGAACCAGAACAGAGGCGCTACGCCACGCAGTTGAGGCAACAAAGTCATCTTGGTCGAAAAGCAAATCTTCAGTTATTAGGTGGTAGTTGGCCCTATCTCCAATCTTCGAGAGTGTATGCAAAGCCTGGCTGCGTGCTTGATTAATAGATGAGTGCAATTGAGGAGTTAGTAATTCAACAACTCGCTCTCGTTCTTGTCGCATAAGAGCCCATGAAAGGGTGTCTCGCACAAAGAAATCGGGTTCGATTGCACACTGGGAAATTAAGATTTCAATGAACTCGAACTTTGGGTAGGTACCTGCCATGAGTGCTGCATTCAAGCGAACCGACTGATCACTGGAAGCAAATAAATTCGAGAGTACCAATCCTAATTCGTCAGAGTTCATTAAAGACATTATCCAAAATAAGCATCCTTCATAATCTGTAAGTCAATTTTCCTCATTCTCATCATTGCTTCAGTAGCTCTTTTTGAACCTTCAGGATCTGGACCACCTAAATACTTCATCATTTCTGGGGAAGTTATCTGCCAAGAGATCCCAAATTTGTCCTTTAACCAACCACACTGACTTTCCTGGCCACCATCTGCGGTTAACAGATTCCAATATCGATCAATTTCATCTTGATTTGAACAAGGGATTTGAAATGAAACCGCTTCTGAATGAGGAAACTGTGGGCCGCCATTCAAGCCGATAAAGTCCTGACCAAATATTCGGAAATTAACGACAATCTCTTCACCTTGCTTATTTCCAGGAGTATCAGTCGGGGCAATCCAATTATTCTGCATCGAGCTATCTGGAAAAATGCTGGTGTAAAAACTTGCCGCTTCGCGAGCGTTTCCGTTAAACCACAAACAGGTTGTTAGTTTCATTCTTTATGCCTTTGCATACGAAATCATCCAGCGGATTCCAAATTGATCCAAACAAGATCCCCAAAGTGCTCCCCATGGCATCTGAGCTAGTGGACCCGAATTCTCTGAAGAGTTTGTCATCAAATGTGAATAAATATGTTGCGCCTCTTCCTCTGAGTCCAGATCTAATGAAATGGTTACATTGTTACCTGCTAATACTTTGTGACCCATAGATTCAAGCGCATCTGTAGCCATCAAAATGTGACCATTTGTAATGGGAAGTTGAATATTCATTATCTTTTCGGCATCAGAATCCAGGAGTTCTGGAGCTCCAGTAGGGCGTGGCATGTCTTTCATTCTTGTAACGCTAATGAATTCAGATTTGAAGACCTGCTTGTAGAAGTTGAAGGCTTCTTCAGTATTTCCCATAAAATTCAAATAAGTGTTTACTCTGGCCATATAGCCATAATATCAATGACTTTTACATTATAAGAAGCTTCACCCTAACAAACGTGGTACTACTTCAATTTTCCAAGATTGAATTTTACTTTGATTTCATCATCTAGCTGCAAATCTAACTTCTTTCTAACCTCATTCTTAATCGGCAAGTAGTAAACGCCATCCTTGGGTATCAGCGCTGTTTGAAATTCAAGCCTTTTTTCTTCATTTCACGCTTTAAAGTCTTAATCGCATTGGGTCCAATGGCATGTACTGATTTCAATTCTTTTTCGGTAAGTTTCTTCAAATCATCAAGTTTTAATAGTTTGTTATCAATCAAGCCTCGGCGAGCGGGAGCCGCCAAGCCAATAGATTTCCAGTAAGAGTCCTTACCTTCATACTTTGACCTCGATACTTGACCATTTTTTATGCCACATTGTGAAAGTCTTGCAGCGAGCAATTTCTTTATCAGTGTTTTTGATAATGGCTTATCTACAGGTACATGCAAAGCGCTTTTCGTCTTCGAGTAACCAGCTAATTCTTTTTCAAATATGTTGAGTATTGAGCCGCTAAAGGGGTAATAGCCCACATGATTTTTAGCTGCCATAAGACCAGCGACCACTTTGCCATTCAATTTAAATGCTGGCATCCTGTAGCTCACAACTTCTTCAACTTCAGGCAGAATTTCTAGGATAGTTTTTCGCATCGCCAACATGGTTTTTCTGTGAGGCAGAGGAGCTTGAGAGTAGATTTCTGAGACGGGGCTCGCTTTGCTTTTCACGATTGATATTTTGTCAGTTGAATTACGGAAATCGTGGGATACTAGGCTTATGAGCGAAAACAATGAAGCTTTTCAGTGCCCATGTGGCTGCCCACCAAATAACTGCACTTGCTGCTGCAGCAAGCCAGAGGGTTGCGGTCACAGAAAGTAAGTACATTGCCAGCCGATAAATCTGATCGCAGCTCCTATTTCCCCAAGATTGAGGCGAAATACGGGCAGCCGATGCGCTATTGGTTTGGCGTGATGAAAGAGATTGCTGATCGGAAATACCCCGAGCAGATTGCATTCCTAAAAGAGGAGCATGGCTTTAGTCAGGCTCATGCCAATGCCTTGGTTATGTACTCCCGCGGATCGAAAAGCTCAAAGCGCTTCGATGATTTAGGCGACTTTTTAGAGAAACATGATGCGGTAAAGCAAAAAACCGTAAAGAAGATTTTCAAAAGTATTAAAAGTAAATACCCAAAACTTGAGCAGGTCATCGCTTGGAATCAACCGATGTTGAAGCAAGGTAATGATTATGTATTTGGCCTGTCAATATCAAAGAATCACATAACAATCGCTCCCTTTAGAGCTGAAGTACTTGAGTCAATGGAGAAAGAGCTTGCCATTTACAAAACCAATAAAAAGACGGTAGTTGTGCCGGTAGATTGGAAAGTTGATGAGCAACTACTTCACAAAATGATTCGTCTAACTTTGAAGCAAATTAAAGAGAGTAAGAATTAACTATCTGCTTAACGGCCCAAGTAGATAACCATTTAACCTTTGCGCTGGGCTCATTTGATTTTGATGTTGTGCTTTGAATGCATTGGTTCCGTCTGTGCCGCACATAGACCTGATTACGCCAGGTCCGCCTGGATGGGCACTAATCCAGCTAGTTAAGTCGTAAACAAATCCATCGATTATGGTCCAGCAGCTGGTGCTTGAGTTATTAGCTCGAACTCGTTCCAAGGTGTAAAGAACCTGAGTTGGTGTTGGGGTCGGAGTGGGCGTGGAAGAAATAGTTACTGAAGGAGTGGGAGTTGGCGATGGGGTCGGAGAGACAGAGGGTGCTACAGAGATTGATGGCGTCGGTGTAATCGTTATCAATGGAGTTGGAGAGGCCGTTGGCATTGGAGAGGAAGTCCTAATTCGCACGCCCTTGTTCCAAACTTGTTTTCCTTTTGATTTCACACAGGTGAAGAGTTTTCCTTTAAAAACAACGGTGGCATTCGCTCTTGTGCACTTTGCTCCTGCAACTGGGTTTTTTGCTGCATGCGAAGCTGGAGAAATGCTCAGAATTGAAATCAAAAGCACCCAAGCGAGCGAAGAACTACCGATTTTTCTCATTAGGGCTCGAGGGTAAAACACTTTTGGCGATGCCGCGAGTTATGAAAAGCTGAGAGTTAGCCTAAAGTGGGGCAGTGATGAAAGCTTCGAAATCTGCGCAAGAGAAATTACTAGCTTTACAGGCGTTGGATTCCTCTTTAATTCAACTAGATCACAAAGCTAAGACGCTACCGGTGGCAAAGCTGCTCGATGAAAAAGTCATCGCACATGCAACCGCGCGTGATCTCTGCGTTGCCGCAGAAACCGAGAAGAGCGATATTAAGCATGAGCTCTCAAAATCAGAGGTAGATGTAGAGCAGGTTGTTGCGCGCATTGAAAAAGATGAGAAGCGACTCGCATCTGGATTAGGAACTCCCAAAGAGCTAGAACAACTACAACATGAACTTACTTCGTTGGCAAAACGTCGTGCAGAGTTGGAAGAGATTGAGCTGGAGGTAATGGTAAGAGTCGACGCTCTTGATCAGCGAATTGCATCGCTTGGCGCCGAACGTGACGCTCTACATCTAGAGGTCACAAAGTTGGCAAAGGAAAAAGAAACCGCTTTAGAAGAAATCAACCTTGCTAAGAATGCAACCATTAAAGATCGCGAATCATTAGCAAAAGAAATTGAGCCGGAGTTACTGGCTTTGTACGAGAAGATTAGAAGCTCCGCAGATGGAATAGGAGCAGCAAGACTTCACGCAGGTCAGTGTCAGGGTTGTCACCTAACAATCAATGCCGCTGATTTGAGCAAAATTTCTGGTTTGCCAGAGGATGAAGTTGTACGTTGCGAAGAATGTCGCAGAATTCTGGTGCGAGTTAGTTAATGGCAAGGTCGTTAATCATTACCGCAGACGGCGGTTCGCGTGGAAATCCCGGTTTGGCGGCATATGGCGCAGTTGTTTATGAAGGTGACAAAGTTCTTGCTGAGGTTTCAGGCAAAATCGGCATCGCCACAAATAACGTGGCGGAGTACCGGGGTCTGATTGCAGGATTGAAGGCAGCTCACGAGATTGATGCCAATGCTCAAATCGAGGTGCGCCTTGATAGCAAATTAGTTGTAGAACAAATGAGCGGCAAGTGGAAGATTCGCCACCCCGAGATGCGCGAGCTTGCGCTAGAAGCCCGAAAGATTCACGCGTATGAGTTGCTCACCTTTACTTGGATCCCTCGCGAATCAAATTCTCATGCCGATCGTTTGGTAAATGAGGCATTAGATGGAGTAATTAAAGCTGCAAAAGAGCCAATTCGTTTGAATTATTTAACGGAGCGACTTATCTCCAATGAAATTCCAACCATGGTTTATCTAGTTCGACATGGTGAAACCCCTCTAACGCCATTTAGAAAGTTCTCAGGGGATGGTCCATTAAATCCAGCCTTAACCGAAAAAGGTTTAATGGAAGCGGATCTAGTTGCAAATGAAATCTCCAAATTACATCCGGATGTTTTGATCAGCTCACCTTTGCAACGCACAATGCAAACAGCGGCTGCGATTTCTAAATCAACTGGCATAGAGGTTCACATCGATCCTATCTGGATGGAGTGTTCATTTGGCGATTGGGACGGACTCTCAATTGATGAAGTAAGTGACAAATATCCAAAAGAATATGCCGAATGGTTAGCTAGTACCTCATATGCCCCTCCTCGAGGAGAGTCTTATGAATCAGCGATGGCACGTGCGGTTCAAGGATTACTCAGCTTGGTAGCCGATTACCCGGGCCAGAAAGTTTGCGTAGTGACGCATAATGGAATCATCAAAACAGCGCTGGCAGCTGCGATGAAAGTTGATTCGACCGCGATATTCAATATTGATGTATCACCATGCAGCATCTCATCAATTTCAATTTGGCCATCAGATAACTTGATGGCCATTAGATCAACAAACGAGCGCGGACACCTAAGAGTTAATTAGTTTCCAGGGCTTACCGTTGACATATTGAATTCACGAATCACCATTGGTGGCACAGCCATGTTAGTTACATCGCCGGCCCATTCTCTTGGCTGAGTCCATTCGCTAGCCCCAGCATGAGCAATTCGCGAAAGCGCATTTACCGGAGAGTCGTTCCAGCGGAAGTTGTTGGTGGAACCCTGAACCTCACCGTTTTTAACGTAATAAACGCCATCGCGAGTTAAACCAGTTAGCAACAAGGTATTTGGATCAACCATGCGGATATACCAAAGTGTTGTTAGAAGAAGTCCGTTGTCGACCTTCTTCACAAGATCATCTAGTCCACCAGAAGCGCCATCAACACTCATCACGAGGTTGTCCCCAATAGGTGTGTAAGGAAGTGAGGTCAGTTTTGCGCTGGCTCGAGTTTGAACCAAAGATTGCAAGACGCCGTCCTTGATCCAATCAACTCGATTTTGTTTTTGTCCATTGTCAAAAACAGAGGTGAATGGACTGCTGCTAGATGCAGCAACAAATGGCGAACCAGGTAAAACCTTATGTGCTGGATCGCTAAACAATTGCAGACCAACATTGGCTAGTTTTTCGCCAACTCGAGTGCCGCCACCTTTTTTGGAGAAAACACTCTGTCCTTCAAATGCATCACGGCCACCAGCTACCCACATCATGTAGACGTATAGATCAGCGATGGAGCCCGATGGAAAAATTGTGTCGTACTTTCCAGCCGGTAGATCAATTTTCTTATCTTGCCAAGCAAGACGTTGGCGAATGTTTGCATCTATTTTTGATACTGAAACATCGTTAAAATCATGGGTTTCAACGCCATCCCAAGTAGAGCGAGAGCGCTGATGAGATTTTCCAGTCATCTCTACGCGACCAACGGGGGAGTCGTGACGTAATCTCATTCCACCCTTTGAGCCAACCCAAATACTTTCATGGGTGTGCTCGGCGTATCCAAACAACTCAATTGCATCTGATTGAGAATGTCGCATCATTTCGCCGAGCTCCGGAGCAAAGTTAGAAAAGACATCTGGACCGGTTGGAGTATGTGCCGCGCTCCAATCACCGAATGTCACATCTTTCGCCAGCGGGGCGAAATCTTCAGCTGCTCCCGCTGCTTTTGCGGCCGCTGTGGCTTCGGCAAGAAGTGCATCGATATCTGATTCATTCACATTGGTGCGTGATACCGCGCCAGATGCCATGGATCCATCCATTGCTACAAAAGCAATTACGGTGACATTGCGTTCTTGAATGACGCCATTTGTTGTTAGCGTGCTGCTTGCCCAACGAAGATTTGCTTGGGTCTTATCTTTTACGACAACGATGCAATCATCGGTTGTAGCGCGTGCCAAAATCTTTTCAACTAAATCTTGTGCTGAAATCATTTTCCGGCCTCCGCAACTGTGTTAAGAACATTTATCTTGTCGAACACCGCAGCTGGGCAACCATGGCTAACGGCTGCTACCTGACCCGGTTGTGCCTTACCGCAGTTGAAGGCGCCACCAAGAACATAAGTAGATGGTCCGCCAACCGCTTTCATTGAACCCCAGAAATCAGTTGTGGTTGCTTGATAGGCAACATCTTTAAGTTGTCCAACAAGCTTTCCATTCTTAATGCGATGGAATTGTTGGCCAGTGAATTGGAAGTTATAGCGCTGCATATCGATGGACCAAGATTTATCACCCAAGATATAAATGCCATCTTCAACGGATTCAATTAGCTTTTCCAATGTTGGTCCGTTTGGATTTGGTTGTAGGGAAACATTTGGCATGCGCTGAATAGGTACGTGGGCAGGTGAATCCGCAAAGGCGCAACCATTGCTGCGTTCTTGATTTACGCGAGCTGCGATGCGGCGATCTAGTTGGTATCCAACCAAAACTCCATCTTTAACAATGTCCCACTTTTGTGCGGCGACACCTTCATCATCCCAGCCAACGGTGCTTAATCCATGAGGTGTATTTCGATCTCCAGTTACATTCATCAAGGCAGATCCATACTTCAAATTGCCTAGCTTGTCGGGGGTAGCGAAAGAGGTTCCGGCGTAATTGGCTTCATATCCAATAGCTCTATCAAGCTCGGTGGCGTGGCCAATTGATTCGTGAATTGTCAGCCATAGATTTGAAGGATGAATAAGTAAGTCATAACGCCCTGGTTCAACAGAGGGAGCAGCAACCTTTTCAGCGAGCAAAGTTGGAAGTTGTTCAATCTCAGCATCCCAATTCCAAATTGAGTTGCCCATCCATTCCCAACCGTAAGCCGCTGGTTGTGCCAGTGTGCGCATTGACTCAAAACCATGAACACCGATTGAGATTGCTTCGATTTGAGTTTGCACTCTAACTCTTTGTTGCGTTGTACTGGTTCCAGCTGAATCGGCATAGTGTTTTTGCTCTTTTACATACATGGTGTGCGCACTGGTGTGGTTCACGCCAGATGAAGCTAACAATTTTGAGCTAAGTGATGCCAGACGATCTTTTTTGTCTGCATCAGAAACTGAAAATGGATCTATTTCATATGCCGATACCCAGCTCTGTTTTGCATAAACAGGTTCGGGAGCCAAAGAGATCTCCTCAGTTGATAGCGGTTTTGAAGTCTTTGCCATGGCAACAGCGGTGTTAGCTAGTTTCTTTGCAGTCTCAACGCTCACATCAGGAGATGAGGCAAATCCCCAAGCGCCATTAACAATAACTCTAACGCCAATTCCAAAATTGGTTTCATCAGATTGGGTTTCAGGCTTGGCATCGCGAAGGGATAGGTATCCGGTTCGAGTTCGCTCGATGCGAACATCTACGTGCGAGGCGCCAGAACCAACTCCGGTGCTGATAGCCGCATCAGAGACGGCCTCTAGGGGCAGTGCGAGGAAATCCGAATCAACTGTTGTGATCATGTGCGTCACCCTAAGGCAAGGCCCAAAGGTAGGCAATGTGTGACGCAACGCATTTAACAATCCTTGAGCAATTTTGACTGCAAAGTAGATTTTTATCGTGAGTGATAAACGGTCCCGACTCGATTACATAGACCTACTTCGTGTACTGGCCCTGGGGTTTGTGATTGCTTTTCACTACTTATTTAGTGGCATTTCAAAAGGGAAAGTTGATTCAGTTTCGCTCTCCTCATTCGCACCGATTGCAAAGTATGGCTACCTGGGTGTCGAGCTATT
>VEQF01000026.1 GCA_018883365.1 Candidatus Nanopelagicaceae bacterium | reverse complement strand
GTCCTAACCCTTTCCTTCTTCCCGATTGCTTACATGAACTTATTGGGAATGTTGCGCTCTCTAGATCCCGCACTAGATGAGGCTGGATCCAGCTTGGGGGCAAATAAGTGGCGAGTTTTCCGCACCGTCACCGTTCCATTGCTAATCCCTGGATTTGCCGGTTCATTCCTGTTGCTTTTCATTGAAACTATTGCCGATCTGGCAAACCCCTTGATTATTGGTGGTAATTACACGGTTCTTGCATCACGTGCCTATATGGCGATTAATGGTGACTACGATATTTCTCTCGCAGCCGGATATTCGACATTGTTGTTGCTACCTGCGTTGTTGGTCTTTTTGATCCAGCGTTACTGGGCGCAAAAGCGAAGCGTGGTCTCAGTAACCGGTAAACCTAGTGGTCGGCCAACTATGGTTACTTCAAAGCCTGCTAAATTCTTTTTGCTAACTGTTACAGGATTACTCACCTCTTTAGTTGTTCTGGTTTATCTAACCGTTGTCTTCGGTGCTTTCACTAAGATCATCGGCGTAAACAATGAATTTACTTTGGATAACTTCCGTTATCTCCTAAGTGGCTTTGCAAATGGTGCTATTAAGACCACTGCAACTTTGGCGCTAATTGCAACACCGCTTGCTGGAATCTTCGGCATGATCATTGCGTGGCTGGTAATTAGAAAGGTTCGTCGCGGAGCTGAAGCGCTGGACTTCCTTGGAATGTTAGGTATCGCAGTTCCTGGAACCGTTATCGGTATTGGTTACGCAATTACCTACAACGATCCGGTAAAAATTGGTGACTTTACGGTTTTCCCACAGGTCGGTGGAGGTGGCGCACTACTTGGTGGTGCGATAGCAATCGTGATGGTTTACATCATCCGCTCCAGCCCTGCAGGTCAGCGCTCTGGTATTTCTCAACTCCAACAAATTGATCCAGCAATTGAAGAGGCCTCTGCATCACTCGGTGCATCTGGTGGAAAGACATTCCGCTTGGTCACCTTGCCACTAATCAGTGGTGCGTTCCTCTCAGGATTGATGTACGCCTTTGCGCACTCAATGACAACACTCTCCCCCATCATCTTCTTGGTGACGCCAGATACTTCAATCTTGACCCAAAAGATTTTGGCTGAAGCCGACCAAGGACGTTATGGAAACGTCTTCGCATTGTGCTGCATATTGATTGTTTTAATCATGATTATCGGAGGTCTAATCAACCTTCTAGTTCGCAAAACCCAAGTTTCAGTAGATCGCCCAATGGCGAAAGGACGCTAAGGAGAAATGATGGAAAGCAAAACCGGCAGCCTAAAGCTTGAACGACTAACCAAGGAGTTCGGTAACGGCAAAGAAAAAGTAGTAGCGGTTCGTGAACTTTCACTCACCATTAATCCTGGCGAGTTTGTAACCCTGCTAGGTCCTTCCGGCTGTGGCAAAACCACCGCACTTCGCATGATTGCAGGATTTGAAACTCCAACCTCAGGTGGAGTTTTGCTTGATGGAGAGAACTTGGTTTCCATGACCCCAGACAAGCGTCCTATGGGAATGGTTTTCCAGTCCTACGCACTATTTCCGCACATGACAGTTTTTGACAATGTTGCTTACGGATTAAGAATCAAGAAAATGTCTGCTGTCGAAATAAAGAACGCTGTAGCTGAAGTATTGGATTCAATGAGTTTGTCTCATCTAGCAAATCGAGCACCGAATCAGCTATCTGGTGGTCAACAACAGCGCGTTGCGCTAGCCCGTGCGATGGTAGTTCGTCCAAAAGTTTTGTTATTTGATGAGCCGCTTTCAAACTTGGATGCAAAACTACGCGCGCAGATGCGAGTTGAAATCAGAAACATCCAGCGTCGTTTGGGAATCACCAGCATCTTTGTTACCCATGATCAAGATGAAGCTATGAGCTTGTCTGACCGCATCGTTGTTATGCGCAATGCCGTTGTTGAGCAGGTTGGAAATCCCGATGAGATTTATCGCCGCCCATCTTCAGTATTTGTCGCTGACTTTATTGGACGTTCAAACTTCCTAAAGGTTGCCAGCGCTAAGAAAGCCGGAAAAGGAATGGCCACAGTGGTTGTTGGTGGAAAAGAACTAGAGGTAGCAGCGCAAGAGAATGCCTTAGCCTCGAGCAAGCCGACCTTGTTGGTGCGACCAGAATCAATCTCCGTTACCGCAGCAAAGTCCAGCACGCCAGGAAAAAGCGAAGGTCTAGTCACTAACGTTGTTTTCTACGGAAACCATGTTGAGTACACGCTCGAAACTGAAGAGGGTGTGATTCTTGCCGTCGAGTCAGATCCAATTTATGAAGAGATTGTTCCGGTTGGAAAGGTTGCCAAGTACTCCTTTGCAGAGGATCGCGCCTGGCTTCTGCCTTCAGATTCCGAGCAAGCGACAAAAGAGGATCAAGAGTGAGTGCGCTTCAATACTTTCGTTACACCGCCTACGCACTAATCGCGGTCGGTTTGATTAACCTGCGTTATCAAAGTGGGAAATCTGATTTAACTGCGGTTACTGCACTGATAGTTGGAGTTGGAGTCCTTATTTTTGCCCTTACCTACTTGAAGGCAGGACAGAAATTTCTCACAACTACCGCAGGAAAAAGCCTGACCGCAGTCGTAGCGCTGATTGCTGCAATTGTCGCGATTGTAAATTAGTTCTTTTCCGTTAAAAAGCGGGGTCAAAGTTAATGTCAGAGCTAAACCTCCAAGGGATTAAGGCGCGTTGGAATGAAGTCCTTGATCTCGTAGAGCGTGAAAATCGGGTGGCTTGGTTGGCATTCTTTGACGCTCGGTTGGTCGCCTTTGATAACAATCAACTTAAATTAAGTTTTGTAGATGCTGAGAAATTAAGCGGAATGCATGACTTCACTGCAGTTCGAAAAGATTCACACCGCGAGGTTTTAGAACGAGCGTGTGTTGAGATTTTTGGGGAACAAATCGCCATAATTGCGCAGTGATTAAGCCACGACTTCTAATTCCGCTTTTAGCCTTTGTACTGGTTTCATCACTTCTATCCCCTGCTTCTGCAGCGAAATCAAGCTCCTCTTTTTTCCTAGTACAAACTCCAGCGTTTCCAGAGCAAAAAGTAACCTTTCATGGAGTTATCAAGCCAAAGGTTAAGAATGCTGTAGTAAGAATTGATGTAAAGCTTGGTTCAACTTGGAAAGACACCAGATTACGCACAAAATCCACGCCTAGCGGGGCTTGGAAAATTCAAACCCGAGCGACCGGACTTGAAGGACGTACTACTTACCGGGCTCGAGTCACTATTGGAAATAAAACTTTAACTACCGGATCTCGCACTGTTGTCATTGAGCCAGCACCTGCGATCAGTACGCCAGATGAGTTGATTGCGGTAACCGGGCCCGGGGGTCGCATACACGGCACCGATGTAAGTCGCTGGCAGCATCCTTATGACAAGCCGATTGACTTTGAAAAAATGTACGCAGCTGGAATTAGATTTGTAATGATTAAGGCATCAGATACTAGAGATGAAGCAGATGCTCTAGCTTTGAAGTATTTGTTAATGGATAGAAACGCAGCGCAGGCCGCAGGTATTTATACCGGCTATTACCATTACACAATTTTGCCAAACACAACTAATAGAGATGAAGTAATTAGGGATGCGCAGGCGCAAGCTCAAAAAGCAATTTGGCGTTTATCAAGCATGGGCGGATATACCGAAAAAGATTTGCCATATGCCCTAGATCTTGAAAACAACTGTGTGGCTGCATCTGGGAGCACCTGCACAAAGTACGCGCCTAGATCACTTGTTACTTTGTGGGCCGAAACTTGGCTAGACATGATGTATGAAAAAACTGGACGCAAACCATTCTTCTACTCCTACCCAACATTTATGGAACAGGCGATGGTAAGAAGTGAAAAACTTCGTCAGTATCCACTTTGGAAAGCCAGATACGGCATTGACCCAGCTGATCTAACCGCAGAACCCGGCCGTAAAGACTTCGGGTGCTTTGTGCATTCTTGGTCGACTTCAGACTGCACCTCACTATGGCAAATATGGCAGTACTCCTCTTGTGGAATTGGTGAGAGATATGGAGTTGCTTCCACTCGGATTGATTTAAATGTTTTCCGCGGCGATACCGCTTCATTTCTACAGCTAACCCGCGGAGTCTGGACTCCACAAACCGGTGATTACCTGCCAATAAAAGAGCCCACAACAATGTTTATTACCGATATTCGAGCTACGAGCACCGACAAGCCAACGCGAATTAAGGTTGAGGTGAAAAGACCATCTGGAAATCCTGTGGTCACCGGAACCGTAGCCTTCCGACTAAATGGCGAAAATCCCAAGAAGGTTGATCAAACTCCAGTGCGAGATGCCTCTGGTGTTTGGACTTTAACGCTTCGCAATCTTCCTGCTGGTCTAACTGAAGGATTCATTGCCTTTGTAGATCAGACTGGGACTCATGCCGAAATCAGACAGAACATTTCATTCAATTTAATTCAAGGCGTTGTACCAACTCCATCTCCAACACCAAAGCCATCGGCAACCAAACGTCCAGTTGTGGTTGATACCTGCAAGGGTCAGATTAAAAACTAACTAACTTTGCTCTTTGTACCTTTTGCAGCAATCAAGATTTGATTCTGGCGCTCAACACGTTGTTCATATTCTTTAATCGAGGCGTTCTTTTGGGTTTTCTTCCATGCCAAATACGGAGCAATTAAATCTGCAACTTTTTCCGCTACTCCAAGACCCTGATCTTTTGCCTCAAAAGCGATTCTGGTGCGTCGTGATAAAACATCATCTACGCTGCGCGCGCCTTCATGAGTTGCCGCATAGACGATCTCAGCAGCGATGTAATCGAGATCTTTGCTGATTGGCTTTAACAGCTCTTTGTTATCGGCCGCAGGAGCTAATACTTCATCAATTAATGAGCCATATCGATTTAGTAGGTGCTCGACTGTCTTTTCCGAAACTCCAAAACTATTCGCAAGTCTCGGAATTTGATTCATCAAAACTGAATATCCCTCAGCGCCAATAATGGCAAGGGTTTCGGTTTCTGAATCTGGAACCAAGCGGCGCAGATGGTTAATTGCCTCGTTTACCGCGTCCTCAGCCATTACGCGATAGGTGGTGTATTTACCGCCCGCAATTGATACAAATCCTTTTGCTGGGCTATCAACAACATGTTCGCGAGAAAGTTTTGTAGTTGGTGAATCAGGATCGGTTGAAACCAATGGTCTCAAGCCAGCAAAAACACCAATAACTTGATCCCGACGTAGCTTTGGTTCTAGAACTCGATTGGCTTGATTAATAATGTAAGTGACATCTTCAGCTGTGGCCAAAGGCTCTTCCCTGCTTTGGTCATAATCAGTATCTGTGGTGCCAACAATCCACTTATCGCCCCACGGAATAATAAAGAGCACTGAAACATCGGTTTTTAAAATTACTCCAGTTTGGGATTTAATCGCATCGCCTGGTACGACAATATGCGCGCCTTTTGACATGCGCACTCCGTATCCGCCTTTAAGTCCGAACTTCTCATGTAACGGATCGGTCCAAACACCTGCGGCCATGATTGTGGTTTTGGCGCGAACTTCAATTATTTCATCGTTCTCTAAATCTTTAACCTTTGCACCAACTACAGCTTTACCATTTTTAATTAACTCTTCGCAGCGAATGCGAGTTGTAATAACCGCCCCATACTTTGCTGCGGTTCGAGCGATTGTCATCGTATGTCTTGCGTCATCCACCTGCGCATCAAAATACTGATAACCACCAGTTACTACATCAAGCCGCAACGAAGGTGCAATCTCACTAATCTTCTTTTGAGTTAAATGCTTATGCCAAGGCAATGCACGTTTAAATCCTCGCAACGCATCGTAAAGCGCCATTCCCGCACCAACATAAGTGCGCTCCTTTAACTTTTCCTGCAAGGGATATAGAAAAGAAACTGGTTTTACTAAGTGCGGTGAGAGGGTGCTGACCATTAACTCTCGTTCATTTAATGCCTCACGCACCAACTTAAAATCGTACTGTTCTAGATAACGCAAGCCACCATGAATCAACTTTGAGGATTTTGAAGAGGTGCCGGAGGCAAAATCTGCGGCCTCAACCAGAGCGACTTTCAATCCACGAGAAGCTGCATCTAGAGCAATTCCAACTCCGTTGATGCCGCCACCAATAACCAAAACATCAAATTCGCATGATTCCAACTCCGCTAACGCCTCTTGGCGCTGTTGATTATTTAGGCTCGAATTGGAAAGCAACACAGGCTTAGGATACGGGTTATGGCGTACATAGGCTCCCTAGACCAAGGAACATCTAGTACTCGGTTCATCGTCTTTGATGATTCAGGAAAGATAGTTGGGCAACATCAACTAGAGCACACTCAAATTTTGCCGCAAGCAGGCTGGGTCGAACATGATGCCGCTGAAATTTGGCAGCGCACCCAGGATGTTATTTCCGGTGCCCTCAAAGCCGCCCGAATAAATGGTTCTGATTTAGCAGCCATCGGAATCACAAATCAGCGCGAGACGACTGTGATTTGGGACAAATCAACTGGCGCCCCGCTGGCTAATGCAATTGTTTGGCAAGATACCCGAACCGCAGAGTATTTGAACTCCCTATCGGATCAAACAAAATCAACTGTAACTTTTAAAACCGGCTTAGCCATTGCGCCATATTTCTCAGGCAGCAAAATGAATTGGTTTCTTAACCATGTTCCAGCTGTAAAAACAGCGGTGCAAGAAGGACGCGCCTTAGTTGGAACTGTTGATAGTTGGTTAGTTTGGAATTTATCGGGCGGCGCTCGTGGTGGTGTGCATGTTACTGATGTGACAAATGCCAGCCGAACCCTTTTGATGAACCTAGAAACTTTGGATTGGGATGAAGAGTTACTAAATATATTTGGCGTGCCAAGAAATCTCTTGCCAGATATCAAATCTTCATCTGAAATTTACGCCAAAACAGATCCTTCTGGACCGCTGGGAAGCGCAATCCCAATCGCGGGAATTCTTGGTGATCAGCAATCAGCAATGGTCGGACAAGCCTGCTTCGATCGCGGCGAGTCAAAGACCACATACGGAACCGGAAACTTCGCATTGCTAAACACTGGCACGGAAATCGTGCGCTCAAAGAATGGCCTTTTAACCACGGTCTGTTTCAAGTTTGGAAATCAACCAACTCACTACGCACTCGAAGGCTCAGTTGCTGTTACCGGATCTGCGATTCAATGGCTACGCGACCAATTGCAAATCATCAATACCGCTCCGGAAATTGAGCCACTTGCAAAATCCGTATCAGACAATGGTGGGGTCTACTTTGTTCCTGCATTCTCAGGTCTATTCGCTCCATACTGGCGAAATGATGCGCGTGGTGTCGTAGTTGGACTAACTCGCGCCGCTACAAAGGCTCATCTAGCGCGGGCTGCACTTGAAGCTATTTGTTATCAAACCCGTGATGTTTTGGATGCGATGTCCGCTGACAGTGGTGTAAAGCTTCCAGAGATGCGCGTAGACGGAGGTATCACCGCAAATGAACTTTGCATGCAGATGCAGGCTGACATCATGGGGGTTGATGTAATTCGACCACTTATCATCGAAACCACGGCATTAGGTGCGGCATATGCCGCTGGACTTGCAGTTGGGGTTTTTAAGGATACGACTGAACTTCGCAACAAGTGGCAAGAAGGAATGCGCTGGAAAGCTAATTCCGGTAGCACTTTGGCATCTGATGGATACCGACTTTGGAAGAAAGCAATCGAGCGAACCTTAAACTGGCTCGATTAACTCTTTACCTCTTCTAATTTCAGTAACAAAGCATTTTCCGGCCGCAGAATTGGTGCTGGAAGTCCAACATTTTCCAGAGCTGAACCGCTCATCTTGGCGCCGGTATTAATCCACGGTGGATTTGAGATTGCCATGAAGTTTGCAGCGCCGGCATCATGAATTACTGACACACGATATTGAGCATCAACTTTCAAACCTCGGAAGGTGAGTTTTGCCGCGTGAGATTGTGGAATCGGTAGAAGTTGAACATATGAAAACAGTGCTGCGCTGCGATCCTGACTCACTGCTCCATACAGATAATGTGCGTCATCAGGATAATCAATCCTAACCATTGCTCCGGTGTGCAAAATTGCCCGTTCTTTCTTATAAAGCGAAATCCAAGACTTCAGCGCCTCCAACTCCGGCTTTGTTAACGCGGTCAAATCTCGCTCTAGACCCGCATGACCAAACAACGCGGTAGCTGCTCGGAAGCCTAAGGAAAGATCGCGACCGGTTTGGTGGCCTGGGTTTGATCCAATGTGAGTTCCGAGTAGCTCTGGAGGAATAAATTGCATGGTCCAGCGCTGCATCCTTTGACGTTCTAGCGCATCATTGTTGTCGCTGGTCCAAAAGCGATCAACCAAATCAATTATTCCTAAATCAATTCTTGCTCCACCAGAGGCACAAGATTCGATTTCCAAATCTGGATGACGCTGCTTTAACTCCGCAAAAAGTTTATAAAGGGCTTTAGTTTGCTTCTGGATTGCAGGCGCTCCAGCAGAGCCAGCATCAATGAGCACGCGGTTGTGATCCCACTTTATGTAGGAAATCTTGTATGCGCTCAAGATTGCACTTGTCTGCTCAAGGACATGTGAATAGACCTCGCTCTTGCTGAGATCCAAAACCAATTCATGTCTCCAAGTAGGGGGAACTCTTTCTGCTACATTCAAAATCCAGTCTGGGTGGGCGCGATATAAATCTGAATCTGGATTCACCATTTCGCCTTCAAACCAAAGGCCAAACTCCATACCTTTATTCACTACATAATCAGTTACCGAAGTAAGCCCATTTGGCCAAACATCTTTGCTTACAACCCAATCACCTAATCCACTGCGATCATGGCGCCGGGAGCCAAACCAACCATCATCAAGCACTACCCGCTCCACGCCAATTTCAGCCGCAATATCTACTAGCTGACGAATTTTTGTTTCATTATGGTCAAAATAGACCGCTTCCCACATGTTTAGTGTGAGTGGTCTTGGTTTCTTAGGGTGAACAGATCTAGCGCGCAAATGTGAATGAATTGCATTGGCTAGACCATCTAATCCTTGGTTGGAGTACCAAGCAAACAACTCAGGTGCCTTGTAACTCTCACCCTTTTTCAAAACTACCTCGCCTGGCAATAGAACTTCAGCAGCTCCGATGCTTTGAACACCCTCGTAGTTCTTCTCCACGCAATACTTAACATCGCCACTCCAGGCTAGTGACACAGCCCATGCTTCACCAGTAGCAAAATTGGTATTTGAATTCAACGCAATTTGTCCGATGGTGTAGTTGTGACCACTTCTACCTTCATGTGAATCTCGTACCCAGCGACCGATATTTATTTGCTGTCTTTGCGGGTTACGTTCATTAGACCAACGTCCAGCAAAATCCAAAGTTTCTGTTGCTCTGTCACTCAGAGGCATCCAATAATGAAGTTCATTCAGTAAGTAATCTTCACCGTTGTTAATCAATTCAAATTGGCTTTTTAAAATTCCATAGGAATCTAGTTGTCCGATTAATTTGATAGTCAATTGAGCTGTGTCATCCTGCAAGATTGCGTTAAATGAGTTTGAACTGCTGGTTAGGTCGGTAACTGAAAACTTAGTAGACCAATTTTGACCGGAGCGATGGCCCGAAATTGTTGGATACCCCAACCAACCTCGGGAGTGCTCGCGCATGACTCCCGGATTCTGAACCTGATCAAAATCGCTGTGTGCAACTGATCTTTCAAATGGGATGGCGGCAAAATCGCCAGAAATCTTTCCGCCCCAATATCGAATGACTAATGCCCCGTCGATAACCTCAATAAAGATATCGACTCCGCCATTTGAGAGATGAGCCGTAGCTGACATGCCGGTAGAGTAACGGGCACTATGGCGAGTGAGAAACCTTCTAAGCAACTAGGCGCCGGTGTCGTTCGCACCGATAGAACTTTGATGGATGGGCGAACCATTCGCTATTACGACACTCAAGGGCAGACTCGACAGGCGATTGATCAGCGCCCCGCAGAAGAGCAACCCCAGATTGGGGAGATGCGTTTAGACCCTCTAAATAATGAATGGGTTGTGATTGCAGCGCATCGACAAGGTCGTATCTTCCTGCCGCCTAAAGAACTAAACCCGCTAGCTCCAAGTCGTCCCGGTTTTCTTACAGAGATTCCTGAAAGCGATTATGAAGTTGTGGTCTTCGATAATCGATCACCTTCACTACGTCCTCCAGTAGGAGATTTTTCGGCACCGAATTCCCCTGATTTTTCCTCCCCTTCCATCCCGGCTGCCGGTAAGTGTGAGGTGGTTTGTTACACCTCCAATTACGACTCTTCCTTTAAAGATCTTTCCCACCAGCAGATAAGAACAGTGTTAGAGGCTTGGCGTGACCGTACCGCTGAACTTTCTGAAATCCCTTACATTCAACATATTGCACCCTTTGAAAATCGTGGTGAAGAGGTTGGAGTTACGTTAAATCATCCTCATGGTCAGATTTACGCCTACTCATACTTGCCACCAAAAACCGCTCGCATGTTAGAGGTTGCCACAAATCATCTTTCAAAAACCGGACGGGCTTTACTAGATGACATTGTGGCCCGAGAGCTTTCCGATGAGTCCCGCATCGTTTGCAAAAATGAACATTGGGTTGCTTATGTTCCTTATGCCTCTCGATATCCATTTGAAATTCATATCGCTCCACTCAAGAGCGTTCCTGATTTAGTTGCACTTGATGAAGAGCAGTGCATGTCATTTGCGCCGATTGCTAAGGAAGCGCTCCAGCGACTTGACGGGGTTTTTGGCGTCAACATGCCTTACATCGCATCTTGGCATCAAGCCCCAGTAAGACAGGGACGAAATTCTTTGCGAGTTCATTGGCAAATTCAAAGTATCCGCAGAGCGCCAGGAAAACTTAAGTATCTTGCTGGTTCCGAGTCAGCATTTGGTGCCTTTATGATGGATCTAAAACCAGAACAATCTGCTCAACAATTGCGCGAAGTGGTTTTGTAGTTATGGATATTGCGCAAGCCTTTGAAGCTTGTTTTGCTCGAAAGCCAGAGGTGATCGCACAAGCTCCCGGGCGAGTCAACTTAATTGGCGAACATATCGATTACAGCGATGGCTATGTACTCCCATTTGCGATCGACTCCGTTACTAAATGTGCAATTTCCCGACGTGATGATGATTTGATTCGAATTTCATCAGCCCAACAAAGCAATCAGCTGATTGAAAGTTCGTTGACGCAAGTTGCAAATAAGGTTGGAAATGACTGGGAGCGTTATGTTCTCGGGGTTATTTGGGCTCTGGAGATTAAGAGTGGATTGGATATCTTTATCGATGGTCAGGTTCCTCTCGGAGCTGGCCTGTCCTCATCTGCAGCACTTGAATGTAGCGTTGCGACCGCTTTAAATCACCTCTTTGTCCTAGAAAAAACCACCACTGAGTTGGCTCGATTAACTCAGTTAGCTGAGAATCAATATGTAGGTGTGCCTTGCGGAATCATGGATCAATCAGTTTCCTTAATGGGCAAAGCTGGTTACGCGCTGCTTTTGGATTGTCGAGATCTTTCAACTAAACATATTCCCGTTGATTTTGCTGGCGCAGATCTAAGGTTATTAATTATTGATACTAGAGCACATCACGCACTTGTCGATGGAGGGTATGCAGAGCGACGCGCATCTTGTGAGTCAGTAGCAAAAAAACTCAATGTAGTTGCGATGCGAGATCTATCCATGCAACATTTAATTGAAAATAAAGATAAATTGTCAGAGGTCGAATTCAAGCGAGCCAGACATGCGGTTTCAGAAATTGCCCGAGTTCTAACCGCTGTCGAGGAACTTTCAAGTAAGAGTTTTGCAGCATTTGGAAAATTACTAAATGATTCTCATTCATCTTTGCGTGATGACTACACCGTCTCTTGTCCAGAGCTTGATTTAGCGGTTGACTCCGCTCTCGCTAATGGTGCTTTAGGTGCCCGAATGGTTGGCGGTGGTTTTGGTGGTAGCGCAATTGCATTAATCAAAGAACAAGATGCCGGAAGGATCTCACTCGCTATTGAAAAAGCTTTTGCCGAAGCCGGTTTTAAAGCACCAAGATTCTTTGATTCGCTGCCGAGTGATGGCGCAAAAGTAATTAGCTAACTGGCGTAACAGAGATAACTTCAACGCCGCCGATAGCGCTTAAAACATTTACTAAATCCTGCGGATCATTTCCTGGAAACGCAACGGTGATGTCATCAATTCCGCGTCCACCTTCAGAGGAGAGAACAACTAGGCCACGGATGTCTCCACCTGCAAAACCAATTGCTGATGCAACCGCACCAAGTGAGCCGGGACGGTCTGGGAGAGCTACGCGAATTCGAACCATTGCCATGCCGTCAGTCTAAATGAAAAGCTCCCTGACTTGGACTCGAACCAAGAACCTGCCGGTTAACAGCCGGCTGCTCTGCCGATTGAGCTATCAGGGATCGGCGTACAGCGCGCAACTCTAGACCAATCGAAGTTAAAGCGAGAAATTAAGCCCGAGGCTGGCACCCAAAATTGCCGGTATCCATATTTGCCGGTACCCGAAATTACCTAGGGCTACTCCAGGGCTAACTCCTTCATCTGGCGGCGCTTACTCTCCATGCTCACCAATTCAGTAAAAATCTCGTTGTACTCCGCCTCATTTTCTACAGGGTTGAGGCGCTGTAGCGCTGATTTAACCTCGGCAATCGATCTGCTTAACGCCACCTCATTTAAGCGGGCGGTAATGCTGGTTACATATTTGTCGGAGATCTCCCCGTCAGTCCTGATGGGCTCAACAGTCAGCTCTGTAATAAAGGATTGAAGCTCCTCTGATTCGGCAGCGGATAAATCAATCGCTGAAAAATCAGGTTGAGAATCAATGAACTCTCGCAGCTTGATGTAAGCCGGATGAGAAAAGGCATTTGATTCTAAGTTGCGCCAAGTGCGCATCAGGGCCGGCATCTGTAAGCGCACCTTTAGAACTTCACGTTCTAGCATCAACCTTGGTTCATTTGGATCTGGTCTCCAATTTGTGGTCGGTGCGGATTCCGCTACCGGATTCTTGGTGGAAGAAGAATTTTTCTTCACAGCGGAAAGCACCACCTCCACCTCCATGCCCAACCAGCCCGCCAAACTTCTTGCGTATTCAGGTCGAAGCGATGCATCTCTAATTTTTCCAATTAAAGGGGCCGCCGCATTTAGTGCAGAGACACGACCATCGGCATTAGTTAAATCAAATTGCTTTATCGCACTCTTAATAGCAAATTCAAAAAGCGGTACTCGGCGAGCAATTAGATCTCTTACTGCAGCATCTCCATGATGTTGGCGCAATTCACAAGGATCCATTCCACTTGGCTCAACTGCAACAAAGGTTTGAGTTACAAATTTCTGATCATCTCCAAATGCGCGAAGCGCTGCTTTTTGACCAGCCGCGTCTCCATCAAACGTAAATATAACTTCGCCGCGGAATGCATCATCATCCATCAATAAGCGGCGCAAAATTCTGATGTGCTCATCTCCAAAAGCGGTTCCACATGTTGCAACAGCGGTGGTGATTCCAGCTAAATGCGCCGCCATAACATCTGTATAACCCTCAACTATTACCGCTTGGCGCTTCTTTGCAATCTCTTTTTTCGCCCGATCAAGGCCGTAAAGAACCTGACTTTTCTTGTAAATCGGTGTTTCTGGAGTGTTCAGATATTTGGGTCCCTGATCAACTTCATCACTAGCCAATTTGCGGGCTCCAAAGCCCACCACATCACCAGAGATATCTCGAATTGGCCACATCAATCGATTTCTAAAGCGATCGATTAGACCTTTCTGACCCTCCTTGGACAAACCCGCCAAAGTTAGTTCTTCAACTGTAAAACCTTTGCCACGTAGATATTTTGTTAAGGAATCCCAATCATCTGGTGAATAACCAACCTCAAATGATTCACATGCCGCTCTATCAAAGCCACGTTTTACCAAAAGATCTCGCGCATGCGCCGCCTCGGGCAACTGCAATTGCTCCTGATAAAAAGTAACCGCTGCAGCATGGGCCGCAATTAATCGTGATCTTTGACCAGTTGGCGCTTTGGCCCCACCTTTTCCTTGTTCATAGGTAAGTTGGTAACCAATTCGTTCGGCGAGACGTTCAATGGTCTCAGTGAAAGTCAGATGATCAATCTTCATTACGAAGGCAATTACATCTCCGCCAACCTGACATCCAAAACAATGAAAATATCCTCGGCTTGGCGTTACATGAAATGAAGGACTTTTCTCATCATGGAATGGACAAAGCCCCTTCTTTTGACCGCCGCCAGCTCCCTTGAGTTGTACGTACTCCCCTACAACCTCATCAATTGGAGAATGTTCACGAACATAGGTGACATCTGCATCGCGAATTCTTCCTGACATAACGGTAATCCTATGCCCCAATCAATTT
>VEQF01000007.1 GCA_018883365.1 Candidatus Nanopelagicaceae bacterium | reverse complement strand
TAGTTTCGTGGATGAAGCCAGCAGGCAAGATGTCTTTGACTATTTATATTTCGCAATCAGTTATTACTTCCATGATCTTCGGTCCGTGGGGGTTGGGGCTATTCCAGGAGCTGCAGACATGGCAAGTACTATTGCTTGCGGTTGGCATATGGATTGGATTGGTACTTTTCGCTACCCACTGGCTGAAGAAGTTCCAACAAGGTCCACTTGAAACACTTATGGGAGCTTTAACTAGGTCCCGCTAACCAAAGAACTCTTCAATTGATGAAGTTATTTGTTATTTATTAATTTTTGGGGGCAGTTGCGGGGGCAAACTTAACATTTATGCGTGCAATTACGCATAACTGCTTCGTCTCCGGCTTACAGGGCGACTCTTCTTCTAATAAATATCAACTTCATTCACTGGGCATTAATCGCGTCGTGAACGTATTGAGCTAATCCTTTGTTCCGACTTTCGTAATACTCTTTAAATCTAGGGTCTTCTACATACATAAGTGCTAATTGTTTCTGCATTTCTATTGAGCACTCATAAAACCACTTAGAAATGGCTTCACGATGTGCTCGCACGGCATTCTGAGCTTCAATAGAATCTATGGATAGTCCATTTCCAAATGCGTGGACAAATAGCTCAGTGGCGGCTTCTTGATCAACCTTTGCGGCTTGAAAGTCAGATTGGGAGTACTTGGAGGTCCTGGCATTCGATTCTCGATAAGCGTCGGTCGAGCCCCAGCGTTCGCGGACCTCTGCTTCGTAATTTTCCATAAGGCTCAAAGTTTCTACTGAGAATTAACGTGAGTCAAGGATTCATTGTTTTCGGATAACATTTTGCAATGGCTGAGAAAAAAGTTCAGGGACCTGCCTCCTACTTTCCCTCAATTGAGAAGAAATATGGCAAGCCAATTGAGCACTGGATGAAGGAACTCAAAAAGGTTTCAAAACTTGCACATATGGAGCAAGTTGCTCATTTGAAAGGGAAGTTTGAAATGGGACATGGCCATGCAAATGCTTTAGTTGCTTATTTCCGCACGAAGAATGGCGTGTAAGCGCATAAGGGTTAATTGGGTTTCTGAGAATTCGCCTTGAAAGTCGAATATCGCCAAATTCGATGAGCTAAGAAGAATGTGATTCTGTAACTTCCGCTCCTATGAACATCAAAGTGGCTTTAGTTTCTTCGGTTTTGGCTCTCACTTTAACTGGCTGTGGTGTTACCGACATTGCGCAAAATGCGGCTCAGAACGCCGCAGATGCAACCACTTGCAAAGCACTTGATTCAACAATCCAATCAATTACCGGGGCATATCAAACGGGATTAATTGATTCAGGACTGATTGCCCAAATCAACAATTTAGTAGGGGAGCCTGCGCGGGCTTTGCTTTCAACTGGATTAGCAGAGGACATCGGTCTCCTGACTGATGCATTGGGCCAAACTCAAACCGCAGAGGGCTCAAAAGAGAAGCTTAAAGAAATTACTGATTCAATTACTCAGCGCTGTTCTGAAGCGGGAGTTAAATTTAGGTAGCGAGCTATGAGAGATAGAAACTAGAGTTCGCTCATGTCGGCCCGGTTTAAATCTCTGCGCAGCAGGTATTTCTTTGTACCGGTATTTGCGCTGGCCCTCTTGGCAATATCTTGGTCGGCAAAGCTCTCTAATCCTGTGCTGGCAGCCCTCGGATTCGTTCTGGTTGCTGCAGTTTTCACAGCTGTTCATCACGCAGAGGTGGTAGCGCTAAAAGTAGGCGAACCTTTTGGATCTTTGATACTTGCTTTGGCTGTTACCGTTATTGAAGTTGGAATGATTGTGGTTCTGATTCTGGCATCTCCGGATAACAATAAAGAACTTGCTCGAAATACAGTCTTTGCTGCGGTGATGATTACTACCAATGGAATTGTTGGTATTGCATTATTAATTAAGTCATTGCGCCAAAGAGTTGCTACTTTTAATGCCAGCGGCGTCAGTGGTGCGTTAGCGGCATTAGTAGCACTGAGTACCTTGACCTTGGTTCTTCCTTCGCTTACGACTTCAACTCCGGGGCCAACATTCAACAGCATTCAGTTAGGTTTTGCTGCCGTTGTTTCACTTGGACTCTATTTAACTTTTGTAACCGTGCAGACTGTTCGTCATCGAGATTATTTCTTGCCACCAGCTCGCGAGGATCAAACGATTCCGGTGGAGGAGCACGTTGATCCGCCAACTAAAGATCAAGCGCTACAAAGTCTCGCTGGACTTTTGCTTTCACTAATCGCGGTCGTGGGTCTTGCAAAGGTAACAAGTCCTCTGATTCAAGGTGTTGTTGATGATCAAGGTTTGCCACAGATGTTGGTTGCTATCAGTATCGCAATCGTTGTCTTGCTTCCGGAATCTATTTCAGCAATCAAAGCTGCTCGATACGGAAGAACGCAAACCAGCTTGAATCTGGCTTATGGATCAGCCCTGGCCAGCATTGGTTTAACAATTCCGGTGATTGCAGCAATCTCTCTCTTTTCAAGTTATGAAGTGAATCTTGGTTTGAATGCGGCTGAAATTGCGCTTATGGCGTTAACTTTCCTGGTGTCGATTTTGACTGTTGTTTCAGGTAGAGCGACTCTGCTTCAGAGCATTATTCATTTGAGCATATTTGGCTCATTTATCTTGTTCGCTGCTACTCCTTGAGGTTTTAAGCGCGATTAGGGGATTGAGGGCTTCTCCTGTACCCTTAAGGCTGATGCAAAAGCATCAAATAAATGAAAATCAAGATTTCCTTGATTTATATGTAAGTCTTATCTTTTCGTAAATACGTCAAGTCACCACGAGACATACATGTCTAGATGATTGGTACGTATTTTTATGTCATTGCTTACTGCAGAAAAACAAACAACTTTCCGTGAATTGGGCCTTGCCTCAGCATTGGTTAACGCTCTAGATGCACAAGGAATTACCAGCCCGTTTCCAATTCAAGCCGCGACCATCCCAGATGCAATCGCAGGTCACGACATTTTGGGTCGTGGACAAACAGGATCAGGCAAAACACTTGCATTCGGTCTAGCGCTCTTGCACAACATCAATGGCGCCAAGGCAAAGCCGCGTCAACCCATCGCACTTGTGCTTGCACCAACCCGTGAATTAGCGCAACAAATCAATGAGGTTTTAGCTCCACTAGCTCGCGCCATTGGTCATGACTCCGTAGTTATTGCAGGCGGAATGCCTTACGGCAAGCAGGTAAATGCTTTGAAAAAAGGTATTTCTATATTGGTCGCAACACCTGGTCGACTAATTGATTTGTTGGAAAAAGAAGAGCTGCGACTAGATGAACTTCAAATTGCGGTACTTGATGAAGCTGATCAAATGGCTGACATGGGATTTTTACCTGCGGTAAAGCAGATCTTGAACCAAGCTAAAAAAGGTGGCCAAAGATTCTTGTTCTCAGCAACCCTAGATAGGGGAGTTGATGGATTGGTTCGCCAGTACCTCCGTGAGCCTCGCACACATACTGTTAAGGAAATCGAAGGCACAAAGGCAAAATCTGATCACTATGTATTTGTTTTGAATCATGCTGACAAAGCAGATATCTCAAATCAGATTGCAGCGCGTGATGGAAAATCCATATTCTTCGTAAGAACCAAGCGCGGAGCAGATAAGTTGGCAACCTCTTTTTCAAATGCTGGTGTGCGTGTAGGCACTTTGCATGGTGGAAAATCTCAGGCGGTGCGCACTCGCACTTTAGCTAGATTCAAAGATCAAGAATCTGCTGTGCTTGTAGCAACAGATGTCGCCGCACGCGGAATTCACGTTGATGGAATTGATTTAGTGGTGCATTTTGATGCGCCTGCCGATCACAAGGATTACTTACATAGATCTGGAAGAACTGCTCGCGCCGGCAAAACTGGTCGCGTGGTAACTCTTGCAACCCATAAAGAACAACGCACAATTGGTGGAATAACCACTCGTGCCGGTGTTGAGCCATGGGTGATGGCGGTTAAGCCGTTAGATGAGAAGCTAGTCAGCATTACTGGAGCAAAGCAACCATCGGGAATTCCTTTGGTTGAGGAAAAAGCCCCGGTACAAACTCAAAAGCCTTATCGCGGTCCACGAAGCCAAGGTGGCAAGAAGCGTAAAAAATATGGCAATGACGAGCGTCGCTTTGATGGTTCGGCACCTCGCCGCAAAAGATCACGCTGATTTAATAGAGATCTGATTCCCCCAGGGATCAAGAACTTTTGCAATACCTGCATCAACATTAGATTCAATTTTATGGAAATTCAGGCGATCCTGAGTTTCCATAACTTGATCTTGTGATGGTAAAACTATTTCAACATTTCCCAAGCCCAAAGCTAATTGACGCTTTCCTGCGCCTTTACTACGCCAGGTATTCATAGCCATGTGATGGTGATAACCGCCAGCAGAAACAAAGAGGGCGGCATTTCCCCAATTAAGGGTCTTTTCAAAACCTAACATTTTTACATAGAACTCTTCAGCCGCTTCAACTGAACCAACACTTAGATGAACGTGGCCAACCTTTTTTGCTTCTTCAACCGGCGCTTCAGTTAAATGTTCGCGAAGAAAATCATTGGGATCTAGAAAAATCGTATCCATCTCAATTGAGCCATGCGCCCAGCTCCATTCACTTCGGTCGCGGTCCCAATAAAGCTCAACGCCATTACCTTCTGGATCATTGAAGTAAAAAGCCTTACTAACTAAGTGATCAGCACTTCCAGTAAATGTTCCAGGATGTTGCTTTGCGACTGAAGCGACAGCTTTTGCTAATGCAGCTTGAGAAGAAAAGAGAATTGCGGTGTGAAAGAGGCCGGCCTCACCGGGGGAGGCGTATTTCATTCCTGGCTTGGATTCAAGAATGACAATGGTCGTGGTTCCCTGTCCCAGGAAGGCACGACCATTGATCTCTGAGAACAACTCAAGTCCGATTGCATCTCTGTAGTACCGGATCATCTTGTCGAGATCGGCTACCCAGAGAGTTACCGCGCCCATATCTGATTGGGCGGGTAGCAAACTTGAGCTGTTCATGGCTGGAGCTTAACAGAAATAGTTGAAAGTTCAACTAAATTTTATACTCAAAAATGGTTACCCTTGCCACATGAAGGGCAAGTTATTGGTTACGGTTCAGTTCGTCTTGCTGGGGGTTTTAGCTACGACTCCTAGTGTTAACAGAAGTTCTGGTGCAGCTCTGGCGGCAATTATCTTAATTTTGGCTGCGGTGGCATTGCTTTTGAAAAGTTTTCGCGATTTAGGAGATGCCTTGACGCCCTTGCCCGAAAGCAAAGAAGGGGCTTCTCTCGTCACCTCAGGAATCTATAAATACCTTCGCCACCCAATTTACCTAGCACTCTTTCTATTGGCCGCCGGTTTGGTTTTGTGGAAACAGAGTTGGCAATCAATAGCCGTTTCAATTCTGTTGATTGGATTATTGATCTATAAATCCCGTTACGAAGATTCACTTTTGAAAATTAAGTTTCCGGAATCTGCAAATTATCAGAATTCAACTCCAGCGTTTTTTCTCAAAATAAGGAGAGGTTAAGTTAAATGACAATTGGATTAGAGAGATTACTCAAGCATATGGCTTGGGCAAACCAACAAACTATCAAGCATGTTCAGAGTTTGCCGGAAGAAGCGCTGAGAGCTTTCGCGACAAATCCAGATTGGTTTGTTGCTGAAATTCTTCATCACATTGTTGATTCAGCGGATCATTATGCTTATCGGATCTCTGGCACTCCTGTCTTAACGCAACCAGGAGATCCATGTATTGCCGATATTGAAAGTATTTCCGACCTTTCAGGGCTACTTGAGCAGGCAGCCGCAGTTGATGCCGCGCTTTTGGAATGCGCAAAACTTGAGGATAAGCAATTGGAGTTTGAGAATTACGAGGGAAAATTGGTAAAGCGTTGGCGCTCCACAATTCTCTCGCAAGCAATACATCATGCGACCGAACACCGAGCACAACTAGCCTCGGCCTTGGAGGCTAAAGGTTTTTCACCCGTGAATCTGGACGACCTAGACCTGTGGTCATATGAAATCGCTAACGGATAGCCTAATTTGATATACCCCTAGGGGTATGCTATTTTTTGCCGCATCAGCAAAGGAGAGTGGTATGGCGAAAAAGATTGCAGCCCCTGCACTTAAAGATGGAGAGCAGCTTGCAACGGTTATTACCCGTCTGAAGCGTGCCAATGGGCAGATGAATGCGGTTATCAGAATGCTCGAAGAAGGTCGTAATTGCGAAGATGTCGTAACTCAGATCGCCGCCGTCAACAAAGCTATCAATACCGCGGCATTCACCTTAATTTCTTCAAGCCTCAAAGAATGCATCTCTGAAGGCAAGCAGAACAGCCCCGAAGTTACCGAAAAATTACAAAAACTATTTTTGAGTCTGGCATAAGGAGAGCAATGAAAAAAGTATTAGCAGCTTTGTTTGCGTCAGCTTTATTCTTGACAGGTTGCTCTAGCTCGGGTGGTGCTACCAACATGGGAGCAGCTGATTTCATCGCAAAGATTGGCGAACCAGGAGTGGTAATTGTTGATGTCAGGACTCCGGAAGAGTTTGCGGCTGGTCATTTACAAGGTGCCGTCAACCTCGATGTAAGCGCAGCTACTTTTGATTCTCAGATTTCTGCATTAGATAAAAATGTGGCTTATGCGGTTTATTGCCGAAGTGGAAATCGATCTACTATCGCAGTAGGCAAAATGTCGGATGCTGGATTTACAAACCTATTTAATTTCAATAAAGGTGGCTTTGCTGAATTAGCGGCTGCAGGAGCACCAACCGCATGAAGCGAATAGTTATTGTTGGAGGTGTTGCCGGAGGAATGTCGGCGGCGACCAGACTTCGCCGATTAGATGAATCAGCGGAAATAATCGTTGTTGAGAAAAGCGGCTTTGTGTCTTATGCAAACTGCGGACTGCCTTATTACATCGGCGGTGTGATTACAAAGGAACAGGATCTATTACTTCAGACCCCAGAGAGCTTAAACAAGCGCTTTCGCCTTGATGTAAGGGTGCAGAGCGAAGTTACTGACATTGATCCAAGCACCAAGAAAGTTTCTGTGCGAAATATGGCTAATGGGGATAGCTATGAATTGGCGTACGACAAGCTGATTTTGAGCCCAGGTGCAACGCCAGTGGTTCCGCCCATTGAAGGCGTAGATCGTGCGATGACTCTTCGAACCGTTGAGGATACAAAGAAGATTTTCGCAGCTGTTGAGTCCAAGCCAAAAACCGCAGCGGTAATTGGTGGCGGCTTTATCGGGGTTGAAATGGCAGAAAACCTTGTGCATCGCGGTATCAAAACTGCCTTGATAGAAGCAACACCACAAGTTTTGGCTCCTCTTGATCCAGAAATGGCACTTTTAGTCTCAAATGAAATGTTAAAAAACGGCGTAGATGTTCGCCTGGGAGTATCGGCAGCACAGATTGGCAGCGATTCAATAACTCTTAGTGACGGCAGTGTCGTCCCGGCTGACTTGGTGATACTTGCAATTGGAGTGCGGCCAGACACGGGTTTGGCTAAAGCGGCAGGCTTGGAGATTGGTTCACGTGGCGGAATTGTTGTAGATGAAAATAATTTGACGAGCAACCCTGATATTTATGCCTTAGGAGATGCCGCCGAAAAGAAAGACGCACTCGATGAAAGTGCAACTTTGGTTCCACTAGCTAACATTGCCAATAGACACGGTCGAGTAATTGCTGATCACATAAACGGTAGAAAAGTTCGCCATGTCAAAACAATAGGCACAGCAATCGTGAAGGTTTTTGATTTGGCGGTTGCTTCAACTGGATGGAATGAAAAACGGTTGAAAGCTGCGAACATCGAGCACCGTGCAATTCATACTCATCCCGGATCGCATGCTGGTTACTATCCCGGCGCAGAAACTTTGGCTTTAAAGCTTCTTATCAACCCAAATACCGGGGAGATTTATGGAGCACAAGGCGTTGGAAAAGACGGGGTTGATAAGAGAATTGATGTCATCGCCACTGCCATTCGTGCCGGAATAACCGCGCCAGAATTGGCTGATTTAGAGCTTGCCTACGCACCGCCATTTGGCAGCGCGAAAGATCCAGTGAACATGCTCGGATACATTTCTGAAAATATTGTTTCGGGATTAGTCAAAACTGCGCAATGGCATGAGATTGATGAATATCGCAAGCAGGGTTACACATTGTTGGATGTTCGTACTCCGGGCGAATGCGCAAAGGGAATGATTCCTGGTTTTATCAATATTCCAGTAGATGAAATTAGAAATCGCCACCACGAAATCTCTAACAAAAAAATACTTGTTACCTGCCAAGTGGGGCAGCGGGCCCATACCGCCACTCTATTATTGAAAAATCTTGGATTTGAACCGGTAAATCTAGATGGTGGTTACCACCTTTGGAGTAATTCACCAGCTCAACTACAACAAAAAGTCGGGGTGTAAAGATGTGCAGTCAAGTGCGTTGTCGCAAATGCGGCAAGACAACTTGGTCCGGATGTGGCCAACATGTTAAAGAAGTAATGCGTGGTGTTCCCGCCTCGCAACGCTGCGAGGGTCACGCAAATGATCCAAAAGAACCAGGTTTCTTCGCGAAACTATTTAAGAGAGGATAAGAAAATGTGTAGCAAAGTAATGTGTGATCGCTGCAAAAAATGGACTTGGTCTGGCTGTGGGCAGCATGTTGAAGAAGCTCTTGCTGGTGTGCCACAAGATCAGGTATGTACCTGCACTTACTAGTTAATAAAATTAATGAACAGATAAAGAGGAATTACCTTGGCAACGATTAATTTAACGAACGCAGATTTTGAGTCAACAGTTTTGGGCAATCAGGGCATTGTCTTTGTTGACTTTTGGGCTGCCTGGTGCGGACCTTGCCGTATGTTCGGCCCAGTCTTTGAGGCTGCTTCAGAGCAACACCCAGAAATAACATTCGCCAAGGTTGATACTGATGCTGAGCAACAATTAGCTGGAGCAGCTGGCATTTCATCGATTCCAACGTTAATGGCATTTCGTGATGGGGTTTTACTTTATCGCGAAGCTGGAGCACTTCCAGCGCCACAGTTTGAAGAACTTATTAACGCGGTTAAAAACGTGAATATGGACGAGGTCAAAGCTGAATTAGCTAAACAACAATCGGAGCAAAAATAGCTAAAGCGTTCCCTCGCCACTGCGCTTAATTACTTCTTTTGCGCGGACCCGTAGCTCCGGTAAATCACTAAGTCGATCAAGGCCACGCAATTGTTGTGCGATGCGATGATTACGTGAGAAGCCTTCTCGATTTCGATCCAAGAAATCCCAGTACAGGGTTGTAAATGGACAGGCGTCTTCGCCAGTTCTTTTCTTCGGGTCAAAGAAACATCCCTTGCAGTAGTTAGTCATTCTTGAGATGTAAGCACCGCCTGCCGCATAAGGCTTGGTCATCATGGTTCCGCCATCGGCATGAACCCCCATTCCAATTACATTTGGAACCATTACCCAATCTGTTGCATCTACAAAAACCTCACGCATCCAATCCAAGTATTGCTGCGGGTTTATGCCTGAAATCAAAGCAAAGTTACTGAGAATCATGAGGCGGGGGATGTGGTGCACCCAGGCTCTTTCTTCGATATCTGAAATCACGTTACGCATGCAGTTCATTTGAGTTTTAGATGAATCACGGAAAAACACCGGTAAGTTTTGCTTGGCATTGAGCTGATTATTTGAACGGTATTCCTCGCCTAAAAACCAATACATTCCATTTACATATTCGCGCCAGCCAATGATTTGCCTAATAAATGCTTCAGCGGAGGCGATTGGAATGTCTCCCTTTTCAAATCTTTTTAATGCCGCTGAGATGACCTCTGATGGATGTAGCAAGCCGTTGTTTATGTAGGGGCTAACTAAAGAATGATGCAAGGCCCAATTCTCTGTTGTGACCGCATCTTCATAAGGTCCGAAGTTTGCAAAGTGATGCTTAAGGAAGTAATCCAATTGCTTTTTCGCACCTGCGCGAGTGGTCGCCCAGTAATTCTTAGGTGTGTGATTTAGCTCTTTTGCGACAGCTAAATCAATTTCATCTCTATCGTGAGTTAAGTAGGCGGGCCATTTGTAATTTTTTGGGGGAGGGAGTCGATTCTCTTTATCAAAATTCCACTCGCCACCAACCGGCTTAGTCCCCTCGACTAAAATGTTCAATCGAACTCTCTGTTTGCGGTAAAAATTCTCCATCAAGTGGCTTTTTTGAGAGCTGGCCCAAGAGGAAAATAACTCCCGAGAAGTTAAGAAAAAGTCATTTTCAACAAACTCCACACCGAAATCCTGCAAGGCGGAGTACTGTTTGAAAGATGATGGTTTAGCACAAGAAATTGGAAGCTTTCCGTATCTCTTTACGATGTTTTTCAAGCCAGAGATTGTGTCTTTAGACTTTACATACTCCACTTGATAGCCCGCATCTTGTAATTCTTTTGCAAAATGGCGCGCACTAGAAATTAGGTAGAAAAGTCTTTCTGGATGCCACGGTCGGCCCGTGGTCATTCGCTCGCTTTCCACGAGAACGACCAGGTCTTCTTTCGGGTTGGAATTACGCAGTACTCCGTATTTGCTGTGTAGATGATCAAAGGGGATGTAGAGAATGCGCTTCACCACCTCAGGTTAGACCCCGATGCCGCAGGGCGCGATTTGGGAGAATCTATTAGTTGAAAGTTCAACAAAAGTCGATAGGGTTAGCCCATGATTGATGTGGAAAAGCTGGAGTTCGGACTCGACACCTTTGGTGACATGCAAAATGATGATGCAGGAAATCGCATCTCAGCTGGCCAGACAATCAGAAATGTTGTTGAGCAGGCGGTTTTCGCAGACCAACTCGGTTTAGATCACTTCAGCATCGGCGAACACCATCGCGATGATTTTGCAGTCTCTGCACCAGACACGGTTTTAGCTGGAATCGCGACCAGAACGAATCGCATCAAACTAGGAACAGGTGTCACAGTACTCTCCAGCGAAGATCCAGTTCGGGTTTACCAAAGATTTGCCACGATTGACGCGCTATCAAATGGAAGAGCCGAAATCACAGCAGGTCGTGGTTCCTTTATAGAGTCATTTCCATTGTTTGGCTATGAACTTTCAGATTACGCAACATTGTTTGAAGAAAAACTGGAATTGTTAGTAGAGATTTTGAAAGAGCATGCCGTTACCTGGTCCGGCACAACTAGAGCTCCTTTAAAGAATCAAGAGATTTATCCCAAAACCGAAAGAGGTTCCATACCGCTTCGTGTTGGCGTGGGAGGCACCCCAGAGTCTGTAGTTAGAGCGGCAAGGTTAAATGCAAAGTTAGCCATCGCAATCATTGGTGGAGATCCTGCTCGATTTGCACCGTTCTCTGATCTTTACCGCACGGCAATGAAAGAGTTTGGTCACGAAGTACTTCCGATTTCAATTCATTCTCCAGGTCATATCAGCGACAATGATGAACAGGCGATTGAAGAGTTGTGGCCACACTATGAAGCTATGTTTGGACGAATTGGTCGTGAACGTGGTTGGGGTCCAACTTCTAAAGCACATTTCATCAATGAGGTTAAACATGGATCCTTCTATGTTGGAACTCCTGAGACCGTGGCCCGCAAAATGGCATATGCCATCAAATCTGTTGGCGTTCAACGCTTTGATTTCAAGTATTCCAATGGGCCTATGCCACATAGCCAATTGATGAAATCTATCGAGCTCTATGCCACCAAAGTTGTGCCAATGGTCAAAGAGATGCTGGCGTCAGAGCTAACTTTAAGAAGTTAATCGCGAGCAATAATCAATTCTGAAATCTCTTTTCGTGCGCGGGTCGAAGTTTCGCGAGCTTTTAGAGATTCATCTGTTAAAGATTCAGGATTGGCTTGCTTGCCAATTACAAGTATTGCAATTGGTTCAATTTCTGGCGAGAGATTGAAAACATTTTTCATCTGATGCTTATCGAAGCCACCAACTTGATGGACCGCATACCCTCGATGATTTGATTCCATGGTCATAAAGGCAGAGGCAATTCCAGAGTCGTAAAGTGAAACCGGGCGAGCCGTTCCGTTGTCATTAACCATGACTGCGCTCAAGACGATGTAAGCCGAAGCATTTGGGGCCCATTGCTGATTTGAACCTTGAAGAGTTTTGGAAATCAGATCAAAGTTCGCGCCACCTTTTTTACCAACAATAAATCGCCAAGGTTGAAAGTTGCTAGAGGATGGTGACCACCGTCCTGCTTCAAGTATCGCGCTTAGTTCATCATCGGTGATTCGGTGAGAAGAATCAAAAGCCCTAGGACTCCACCTCTCTTGAAGTAATGGATGTAATTCTTGGGAGGTGGCGGCACTTTTCTTCGCTGGATTTGAACTCACAGCCCGACTTTATCAGTGATAGTTGAAAGTTCAACAAATAATGGGCCTTAGAAAAGTCGAACTGCTACCTTTGTGCTGTGAATCGCATAATTGCACCGTTGCGGGATTTTTTGCATCGGGAATCTTCTAGCGGAGCATTGATTCTAATTGCCGCGGCTCTGGGATTGGGGATTGCAAATTCACCTTTGCGTGACTCGTACAACGCGGTTTTAGATTTTGATTTCGAGTTGGGTCTCGAAGGTTTGATGATCGAATTAACAGCCTTGAAAACCATCAATTACATATTGATGACCTTGTTCTTCTTTGTCGTCGGCCTAGAAATCAAAAGGGAGTTGAGTTCTGGCCACCTAGCATCAATCAAAAAAGCGGTTATGCCCTTTATCGCAGCACTAGGCGGAATGGCTGTTCCTGCGTTTATTTATTTGTTGATTGCTGGAGATATCGAACCTAAGGGTTGGGGAGTGCCGGTTGCAACAGACATCGCCTTGGCTGTTGGTTTGCTAGCTATGGTTGGTACCAATGCGGTGGCATCTTTGCGCTCATTTCTCTTGGCCTTAGCGGTAATCGATGACATCGGAGCAATTTTGATAATCGCTTTGGTTTATTCAACTGGCGTTGAGATCTCATGGGTACTGGCCTCTGGCTTTACCATTTTTTGGATTTACGCTTTCAAAAAGATGGGCTCTGAGCGAACTTGGATTTACGTAGTGCTTGGTGTCGCTCTTTGGTACTGCATGTATAAAAGCGGCGTTCATCCAACTTTAGCTGGCGTAGTGCTCGGGTTAATGACACCCAATATTCCAAAGAAGAATGCGAAGCTTCATGATTCTGAGGACGGCACTGTTTCAGTCATTGAATGGCTAGAAAATAAATTACATCCTTGGACCAGCTACCTGATTGTGCCAATTTTCGCCTTTGCCAATACCGGTGTTGAAATTTCTCGAGATTCCATGCAGGCCGCTGTGGATTCCAAAATTGCATGGGGAATTTTCTTTGGGTTGGTTATTGGAAAACCGATTGGAGTGCTGCTTTCAACTTACCTAGCCAAGAGCTTGAGGATTGGCGAAACGCCTTCTGACGCAAAAGCGACTGACATTTTGGCCACCGGAAGTGCAGCAGGAATCGGATTTACCGTAGCTATCTTTATTGCAAACTTGGCCTTCAGTGATCCAGCAATTCAAGATTTAGCGGTTTTCGCCGTAATTATGGCATCTCTAATAAGCGGTCTAATCAGCTTTGCAACATTCAAAGCTTTGGGCAGAAAGACTAATTCTTAGCCAGCCAACCCCACACTGATTCAGCACCCGAGTGTCCCGTTAGGTAGATAAATACCAAAGCTAGGAGCGCCGAGACTGCCAAGAGAATCGAAACCATTCGACGAATGTTTGCAGATCCAACGGTTGCGCCAGAGCGATCCATGCGCCAACGAATAAAGAGCAAAACTAACAACGGGAGAAAAGTCAGTGGTGCTATCTCGCCAAGTTCGGCATGGCGTTCGATGTTTTTACCAAGTCTCTCTTCAAATGGCTCGCCACTTGCTTTTGCAATGAAAAGCGAAACCTGAGCTACTACTGCCAAAATTAATATTGGTTTTCCATACCGAATTGAAAAGCTGGGCCAATAAGACATCGCAATAGCGGCTACTGCGACCATGGGAACCAGTACTACTGCGGCATGCACTACAAGCGGATGTAAAGGTAGCCCCATAACCAGGTCGAGTGGGCCACCTAGTTCGTCATAAGAAATCATGATTTAAGTCTAGTGAATCTAAATGCCCGCAGCATGACCTTCACTGCGCGGGTCTGAACCCGCCATGTAGGTTCCATTTTCTAGCACGTGAAGAATCTGTACCGCAGAACCATGGCCATAATCAGAGAGTCGTTGAACGGAGTGACCTTTTCGCTCTAGATCCGCTTGAATTTCCTGAGGATACCTTCCTTCGATTTGAAGCACCCCATCAAAGTTTTCATTTAGTGAAGTTTCACTTGGTTTATTCAAATGCTGCCAACGAGGAGCTTCCGCGTTTTGCTGCGGATTCAATCCAAAATCGATTGCATTAACAATCAACTGCAGATTTGTTTGAACCTGAACATTTGCTCCAGGGGTTCCTCCAACGTGACTTAGTGATCCATCTTTTCGAGTAATAGTCCATGCATTCAAAGTATGAGCCGGTCTCTTGCCTGGAGTAATGAAATTGGGGGATTTCTGATCTAAAGAGAATCCAGTCAGACGATTGTTCATAATGATTCCGGTTTCTGGAATCGCCCACGAGGCACCAAAGCCATGGAAAACACTTTGAATCCAGGACAGAGCATTTCCATCACGATCGGCTACTAGGAAATAAGTGGTGTCACTGCCTTCTTGATTTTCTTTGCTTGGTTGAACATTTGCTTTGTCAACAGATATTTGCGCCCGTCGTTTCGCGGCATGTTCATCAGATAGTAATTCCTCGACATTCACCTCGAGATGTTCGGGATCGCCTAGAACACGGTAGCGATCTTCAAAGGCTAATTTTTTTGCCTCAACCATCAAATGAATCTGCTCGGATTCTGACAAGTTAGTAAGGTTGAAACCTTCGACAATCTTTAACTCTTCTAACAGAATCATTCCCTGACTTGGTGGAGGTTGACCATGAACATAAAAGTCGCGATAAGAAACTGTTAATGGAGCTGAAACGCGGGTGTGGTGTTGTAGTAAATCCTGATGATTAAACCAGCCATTGGTTGCATTAATTAGTTTTTCCGCAATCTCTCCAGCGTAAAAAGCCGATCTACCGCGCTCTGAAATCTGAATCAGAGAGTTGGCTAAATATGGCTGTGTTACCAAATCGCCGAGTTCTATTGTGGTGGGAATCCCAAGAGTTTCAAAAACCTTTGTATCTGGGTAGAGCTTAAGATGGTGCTTCATTCTTCGGAGGAAGCCATTATTTGCTGGGAAACCAGACTGGGCATATTCAATTGCCGGTGCTAGTAAATCTGACATTGGCAGTACGCCAAACTGTTCATGTATCGCAAACCAAGTTGAAACTAAGCCCGGGACTGTTGCCGAACGAAACCCGTGATGGTCTATTACATTTGGAAATCGCTCCGCGGTTGCAGAGTGGGGCGCTTCGCCACTTCCATTAAAAGCAAGGTTTGATTTATCAGATGCATGATGAGTTATTACAAATGCGTCACCACCTAAATGCGAAGCCCCCGGTTCGACTACACATAGAACCGCACTGACAGCAATTGCAGCATCTGCTGCAGATCCGCCTCGACGAAGAATTTCCAGACCGGCTGAGACCGCTAGCGGTTGGCTCGCAGCCACCACGCCATTTCTTGCAACAACGTTTCCGCGATTAATTACCTCTGCGCTCATATGGGTAGGTTAGCTGGGGTTATCAGTTTCTGCGAGAAACACCTGCTAGCACCCTTATGAATAATCAGATCATTAGTCGAGAATTGTTTCCATGAAAGCGGTAAAAACTTTGTTGGTTAGACGGGTACGGGAAGTTCTTTATGTTTTGGCCTCACTGCCAATCCTGGTCGGTTTATTTGTTTTTGCGATGATCGGGTTTTCATCTGGCTCATTTGTCCCACTTGCCGTATTGATTTTTCTATTTCTGCTTAGCTCTATGCAAAAGGTTTCAGAATGGGAGATTAGACGAGCTAACTTCATGCTTGGGACTGATTTTCCGATTACAGAGAACTGGTTTAGACATCCTTTCTTCTCCTGGGATGGAGCCAAAGAGAGAATCACATCTATACGCAGCTGGATGGCGATCATTTACATATTCATCGGATTTTTCTGGTCGCTTATTGCATTTGTATTGGTGGTGACTGGACTATCCGGAGTGCTGGTTATTCTCGGCGTGGTCGGCGTAATCGCCTTTTCAAACTTCAGCCGCACTTTTGAGGTTGTGGACGCAGGTGAAAAGTTTGTCGGCAGCATTAGATTTATAGCTGATTCAGGCCAAATTCGTCTCGAGTTTGGTGAATCTAACGCTGAGGGAGTTGTGATTGATAGCGGTGTTTTGTCTTGGAATCTTGACTCATATCCTGGACTGGCTATTGGGATACTGCTAACCATTTTGGCAATTTTGCTTATCCCTAGAATTGCTAGAGCTACCGCACAGCTAGTCGATGGATTTCTCTCCGGATCGTTATTGCCGCAATTTGAGAATTTTCTTAAGAAGTTTAAAGGTAGAAGGCAAGTCAGTGAGCGCGAAGTCAGAGAAGCTATGGATAAAGAATCTCTGCAGCCTAAGCTTTCTGAACTATCAAATCGAGAACGCGAAATTTTGGCCTTGATGGCGCAAGGTAAATCAAATGCCGGTATTGCCAAATCTCTCTATATAACAGAGGGTTCGGTAGAAAAACATATTTCGAATATCCTAAGCAAGTTGGAATTGAAAGCTGGGGACGAAAATCATCGTCGGGTCCTTGCGGTACTAACCTACCTAGGGATAAAGCCAATAGATCAAATTGATGCAGAACCAAGTGAAAAAGAGGACCAATGAGCTCTGTGAAGATTGAATTTAGCCATCTTTCAAAGCAATACAAGGATGTACTGGCGGTTTCAGATTTCTCAGCACAGGTCATCTCCGGTCGCGTTACCGGATTTCTTGGACCGAACGGAGCTGGCAAAAGCACCGCCTTGCGTTGCTTGTTGGGACTAGTTACTCCGACCGGCGGAAGTGCTTTAGTAAATGGTGGCCCTTACAGCTCGCTTCATGATCCAATCAAACAGGTCGGTGCGGTTCTTGATAGCCGGGGGTTTCATCCTGGCTTAACTGCAAAACAAAATCTGAAAGTTATGGCGAGTGCTTCTGGAATTGACTTCGCCCGAATAGATGTGGTTTTGAAATTAGTAGAGCTAGAGGATGCAACCAATAAACGCACCAAAGGTTTTTCTTTGGGAATGAAACAGCGCTTGTCGTTAGCAATAGCAATGTTGGGAGATCCCGAGATTTTGGTTCTAGATGAACCAGCCAATGGATTAGATCCATTTGGAATCGTGTGGCTCCGTGAGTTTGTAACAAAGTTAGCGGCCGAAGGTCGAACTATTTTGGTTTCCTCCCACCAGCTGGCAGAGATGCAAAATACCGTGAACGATGTATTGATTATCAATAAAGGAAAAGTCGTAGCCCAGGGTTCGATAGATGAGATTAGACAGGGCAAAACTTTAGAAGAAGCGTTTCTAGCTCTTACAGCAAGGAGAAGCGCATGAAGAATTTGCTTCAATCAGAACTTCGTAAGTTGATTTATCTTCGAAGCAATTGGTTACTGCTTTTGTGGAGCGGATTGTTCGCAGCTCTTGGCACAGTTGCTCCGATTTTGGTTTTTAACTCCGAATCTCGCGGAATGGGAATGGGTTTTTCTGGCACAAATACACCAGAGGGAATCAACGCAGTCTTTGCCAATGCGGCTGGTGGTTATCTATTCGCCTTAATTATGGGCATTCTCATTATGACCAATGAGTTTAGGCACGGAACCGCGGTCGGAACATTCCTAGTTACTCCCAAACGCAGCACCGTATTAGTTGCAAAGTTGATCGCGGCTGCGATTGCTGGATTAGTTGTGCAGGTATTTTCATTTTTGATTGCGACCTCGGCGGGAGTAATTACGCTGGGCTTTTTCGAGCCTCACGCTCCAGTCACCTCGGAATTACTTTGGAAGATTTTCCGCGCCTCAGTTTTGTCGGGAATTGTTCTTGGAATCGTGGGAGTTGGGCTCGGCGCTTTGGTGAAGAATCAAATCGCGGCTGTAACCGGAGCGGTTATCTGGACTCTAATAGTCGAAGGCTTGGTAGTTGCATTTGTTGAGTCGGTCGGCAAATACCTACCAGCAGGGGCAATCACTGGATTAGTGGATCTTGATTTTGGTTCCAACGATTTCAACTTCACCATTGAGAATTACCTATCGCCTCTTATGGCCACTCTTGTGTTATTGGGCTACGCCGCGCTATTTTCACTTGTGGCGGTACGTACGACACTTCGGCGCGATCTAGATTAGGAGTTGGCAATGTCTAAAGCAGTATTCGAGGATTACCAAAATGATGTAATTCGGGTGCAAGATTTTTATGACACTTTCTCCTTCAGTCTAGATAAGGTGCCGAGCGATGGGGGATGGACCGCATCTCAGTGCCTGGCACACATTTGCGATGCCGAGATCTCGCTCTCATTGCGTATTCGAATGATATTGACTGAAGAGAGTTACCAATTTTCATCTTGGGATGAGGATGCTTTCGCCGCTATAAAGGTAAACCGCGATGCGAAAGAATCTGTTGCAACCTTTGCCGCACTACGCCGCAATAATTCGGATTTACTTGAGGGTTTGAGCGATTCTCAACTTAACAAAACTGGCATTAAGGCAAATGGCGAACCCATCTCCCTGATTAATTATGTGGCATATATGTCGAAGCATGTTCGCGCCCATTTAGATCAAGCGGTTGCAGCAAGCAAGTAATTTCCAACCCAGCTAGAGAATTTCGACTTTGCTCCACTCAGGGTTTTCGAATTGCTGCCATGATTGTTTTGGCTTCATGCCGAGTTTTTCATAGAGCCGCAATGCGCCGGACTCATTTCCGGTATCGACATTTAGCTCGATAGAGATGCGATGTAGAGCTGCGTAGTAAGCAAAGGCCCAGCGCAAAAGAAGTTCTCCGAAGCGTTGACCTTGAAACTCCTTTGTAACGCCCAAGCCATTTACATAACCGGTATTCAAATCCTTTTTAATATCTGAGCATTCAATGAAACCAATTGCCCTGCCTTTATGAATCAAAATTTTGCGACCTTCCGGATCTACTCCGGTTTCATCTTCAACCATCTTGCGCCATTCGCCGTACTCGCGTGGCGCGAAGCCAAAATGGTTGCTAAAAGAGTCTTGATGCGCTTGCCACCATAATTTGAAATCCTCTTCGCTTGATACTGTTCTAAGCTCAAAACCCTCTGGGAGATTTGGAAATTCAGACTTTTCTACTGGTGCGGATAGACCCCAGTAGGTGCGAAGTAACTCAAAGCCAAAGCTTTTTAATGTGTTTTTGTAACTCTCATCAAGGGTGTTAACACCAATCCAAAGCCTGTATTCCGGTGAAATACTTCGTGCCAGCTCAATAGTTTGCGAGAGGATTTCTTTTTCTAATTCGGCGTTAGGAAGTTGCCAGGCATCGGCATAAATTCGCTTTCGAGAGTTATCTGGGTGTACGGTAATGATTGCGTAAACAGAGTTGTCTTCAGTACTTATAACTTTGCGAGCCAGAATTGAGTCTATATAACCATTGAGGATTTCCTCAGCTTCTAAAACTCCAACCTCACCAGCCTGCGGATTTAAGTGTTTATCAGAGGCTTGCATTATTGAGGCAAGAGTTACCGCATCTGAAACACCAGCGGTTTCAACTCTATGCAGCGCAGAACTCACCTATTTACTTTACTATGAGAGGTATGAAGAAATTTCTGATGTTGCTGCTCCCATTGCTCCTCTCCGGGTGTGTTTCTGCAAATAATGCCGCCTCTGAGTTTTCTGGCAACGATTTAATGTTTGCCGCAATGATGGTTCCTCATCATGAACAAGCCATTGAGATGTCGGAAATTGCGCTTACAAAGTCAACGAACCCGGAAGTTATTGAACTAGCAACCGAGATTAAGAATGCGCAAAGCCCAGAAATCGCAGAAATGAAATCCTGGGGAGATTTAAGGATGGGCTCGCATATGGGCCACAGTATGGATGGCATGTTGAGTGATGATGAGATGGCTGCACTGAAAAATGCATCTGGGGAAGAATTCGATCGCCTCTTCTTGGAGGGCATGATTAAGCATCACGAAGGCGCTATTGAAATGGCGGAGATGGTTGTTGATTCACAAAATACTCGAGCTTCCACTCTAGGAAAAGCAATCATAGAGACTCAGAAACTGGAAATTGCTCGAATGAAGGAATTGCTCAAGAAGTAATTTTCAATCTAGTAGGGTTTTCGCGTGAGTGAGAAAATCCCACTAGGTAAAGATTTTTCCCGAATCTGGTCCACAAGCTTGATTACCAACCTGGTTGATGGTGTCCTGCGTTTATCGGCCCCGTTATTGGCGGTTTCTCTCACCGAAGATCCAGTTCTAATTGGCTTACTTGGCGCACTCGGCCTGCTGCCATGGCTCTTTTTCGCAATACCTGTTGGAGCATTTGTTGACCGTGTTGATCGTAGAAAAGCATTGGTGATGGGAAATCTAATGCGATCGATGCTTGCGCTGTTTGTCGCATTCTCAATTTCGCAAGCTTTTATTAACATTTGGATCTTGTTGGTCTGTGTATTTCTATTTGGTATTTGTGAGGTTTTGGTCGATACAACCGCGCAGGCAGTGCTGCCTCAGATTTTGGATAAATCTAATTTTGAAAAAGGAAACGCCAGACTGCAGATCTCAGAGGTTATAGTCGCTCAATTCGCCGGATCACCATTGAGCGGTTTTCTCTATGCCGTATCTATAGCTTTACCTTTTTATTTTTCAACTACTGGATTTGTCATAGCTGCTCTTGTTCTTGCATTGTCCTCTTTCGAGAAAAACTTAGATCCAGAGAAACAAGAGAAAAATGCTCAGGAGAAACTTGGCCTAGTTGGCGACATCAAGTTTGCCTTGAATTATCTCTATCAAGATAAGAAAATTTTGAGTCTAGTTTTGATCACTACAGTGATTGGATTCTTTTACTCTCTTTCCACTTCAATTGCACCTCTTTTCATCCTAAAAGAGCTTGACGTTGCACCGGCAATGTTTGGAGCCGTGCTTGCGATTCAAGGAGTAGGGGCTTTACTCGGCTCAGTAATTGCTCCGAATGCACCTAAAGCCTTAGGGCGAGGTAAGGCACTGGCTCTCAGCTTGATTGCATCATCTTCCATGATTTTCCTTGCTGGGTTATCACCAAATGTTTGGATTTTCATAGTCATTTCAGTAGTTATGGGATTGAGCATCTCGGTTTGGAATATTTTGTTGATGTCCATTTATCAGACTCTTATCCCTGCTCATCTTTACGGGCGAATACATGGAGCTAGAAGAACTCTTGTTTGGGGGTTAATGCCAATTGGTTCAATCCTCGGTGGCTACATTGCTAGAGGCGGTTTAAGACTCCCGCTTTTGATTGGGGGAGCAGCTTCAACTCTTATTGCAGTTGTGACCTACCGAAAAATTGTTCAAGTAGGAGATGCTTCGGTAGATACCGAACGTGCTTGATATCTGCCTAAGAAATCTTTTTTGAATTCCTGAAAATCGCCGTTTTCAATCGAAAGTCTCATTCGCTCGACCAGGTTTACGATGAAGTGAAGATTGTGAATTGTGGCCAAGGTAGGGCCGAGAATTTCTTTGGCGCGAAATAGGTGATTTAAATAAGCCCGGCTGTAGTTGGTGCAGGTATAGCAAGCACAGTCTTTATCAACAGGGGAGAAGTCTTTTCGATAACTTCCATTTGAGACATTGAATCTTCCATCAGGTGAATACACCGCGCTAGTTCGTGCCTCACGTGTCGGTGCAACACAATCAAAAGTATCAGCACCATTTTCTACCCCAGCAAATAGATCTGCTGGTTCACCAATTCCGAGCAAGTGACGCGGTTTATTTACCGGCAATTCCTCTGCCATCCATCTAACTATGGTTCCCAATATTGATTTATCTAGTGCACCGCCCATGCCAAAACCATCAAATGAAATCCCGGAAGACTCCATCGCTCCGAGATCCTTAGCGGCCTTTCTGCGTAAATCTTCATATTGAGCACCCTGTAAAACACCAAAGAGCGCTTGATATGGCTTAGATGCTCTTTCATCTGTCAGTCTTTTATGTTCATCCAGACAACGCAATGCCCAAAGTCGAGTTCGCTCCAATGAGCGCTCTTGGTACTTGCGGGTGTTGTGCAGAGTAGTTAGCTCATCAAAGGCAAACATGATGTCAGCACCGATTTTGTGTTGCACCTGCATTGATATTTCTGGGGTGAAGCGATGCAGTGATCCATCAAGGTGGGATTTGAAAGTAACGCCCTCGTCATCGACATGCGCTAAACGCTCTCGCTTTTCGGCAATCAAATCATCGGAGTTAAGAGAACCTGAGTTCATATCAATAACTTTTTTAAAACCCACTCCCAGGGACATTACTTGAAAGCCCCCGCTATCAGTGAAGGTTGGTTTGTCCCAGTTCATGAATTTTGATAATCCGCCAGCATCATCAAGAAGATCTGGTCCAGGTTGTAGATACAGATGATATGCATTTGATAGAACGGCTTGAGCGCCAACATCGGCAACTGAGTCAGGCAATACCGATTTCACCGTAGCTTTTGTACCCACCGGAATAAAGGCCGGTGTTTTAATTTTTCCATGAGGCGTATTGATTTCCCCTGAACGTCCCTGAAATCCAGGAATAGATTTTTTTAGTTCAAAAGAAAACGCCATGGCGCACATTGAACTAGTTAAAGTTATAACAGGCAATTAGATAAGGTTTTGTGGTGAAGTTGAGGCGCAAATCCGAGAATAAAAGTAAGCCGCTAGGAAAGAATTACTGGCGTTTATGGACCGCCCACGCGACCAGCAATCTCGGCGATGGAATTTCTGGAATTGCTTATCCCTGGCTCGCCTCTGCTGTAACCCGCTCACCTCTATTGATTGCAGCCGTTGCTGTGGCTTCGCGCTTGCCTTGGTTGTTTTTTACATTGCCGGCGGGGGTTATCACCGATCGTTTCGATCGACGAAAAATCATTGTCGCAATGGATGTTGTCCGCGGCTTTCTTGCGCTGGCGGTTGCCTTAACGGTAACCACCCAAAAAAGTAGCCTGCCAGATCTTGATGAAGTTGGGGCAATTTCTGATCTACAAACAAACTGGTTGCTGTACTCAGTTTTGGTAATTACCGCTTTGCTTTTTGGGTGTGCCGAAGTTTTGCGAGATAACTCGGCGCAAACCCTTTTGCCCTCGGTTGTTGAGGAGGATCAACTCGAGAGTGCCAATGGCAAGATGTGGTCAGTTGAATTTGTAACCAATAGTTTTATTGGCCCGCCACTTGGAAGTTTTCTATTAGGAATCGCGATTTTTCTGCCGTTCTATTTTGATGCAACAACCTTCTTTGTTTCTGCTGCACTAATTGCAACTTTGATACCGAGTATGAAAAGCATCGAACCGGTTAAGAAATCCGAAAAGTTGAATTTCAGAGCTGAGATAAAAGAGGGCTTTGGTTGGCTTTGGCGCCATGAGCTACTTAGACCGATGGCCATAATTCTTGGGTTGTTGAATGGAATCGGCGCGTTAACCGCCGCCGTATTTATTTTGTTTGCGCAAGAGATATTGCAAACCACAGTTTTTATTTTTGCGATCTTAGGTACTGCCGGAGCAATCGGTGGAACATTGGGTGGAATTCTCGGCCCGAAAATTTCTGCCAAATTAGGAAGCGGTCCTTCGTTGTACTTAACCTTATTGTCCGGTCCAGTTGTTAGTTTGATTATTGGGCTTACCTCAAGCTGGCAGCTCTTCTGGTTGCTGACCGCAATTTCAACTGTTTTGGCGGTGCTTTGGAATGTGATCACTGTTTCACTTCGACAAAGCATTATCCCGACCGAGCTCCTAGGTCGGGTAAATAGTGTTTATCGATTTTTCGCTTGGGGGAGCATCCCGATAGGTACCTTGATCGGCGGGGCAATTGTGGATTTGGTTGAGATGACTGGGGACCGCGAACTGGCCCTGAGAACCCCCTATTTCATAGCAGCTGCCGCAGGGCTCATTCTCTTTATTTTTGCGGTTCCCAAACTGACCACGGCAAAGATTGAAAAAGCCCGCGCAGAGGGCAAGAGAGCCTGATAATCACCCCAATTTAGGGCTTTGATAACAAAAGTTAATGTTCAAATAAATTGAAAAAATACGCATAAATAGGGCAGACTCTCGCCACCCTAAGGGTAAAGGTGTGGGAGAAGTCGACTTCTCATACCGAGCCCTTAATTTCTATCACTAGGAGAAGAAATGAAAGTAACTCGTATTGCGAAGGTAGCAATTGCTACTGCAGCTGCTGCGGGTCTTGCAGTCGGAACCCTTTCACCGGCGAACGCTGCAACTCGTTCAACTGTAGTTCTTGTTACCAGCAATCAGCTAACTGGTTTGAATCCAAGCGTTTCAAATATGAACCTCACATTCAACAGTGAAGTTGCATATATGCAGGGCTTTGGCTTCAACTATTACGACAACTCACCAAAGCTTGTTGATAACAAGATTTTTGGTTCATACAAGATCGTAAGCCAGAAGCCGTTCAAAGTTCAGTACACAGTAAATAAGGGCAAGGTCTGGTCAGATGGCACACCAATCAACGCCGTCGACCTTCTTTTGTCACACGTTATTGCTTCAAGCTCATATTCATTCACAGCAAAGCTTGGAGATCCAACAGATAACGAAGTAGCTCCAGCATTTAACTCACTCTCATACGGTGGAGTTTATGACGAGCACCATGTTGGTCTTCCAGAGTTGTCAAAGGACAAGATGTCTTTGACCATTGAATACGATGCAAAGATTCCAGATTGGCAGATTTATGGACCTGGTCCATCACCTGTTCACACTTTGGTTCTAATGGCAGAGGGCAAGAAGAGCTTGCAGAGCGTAAAGGCAAACATTGCTGCTCGCGACAAGTTTGAGAAGGCTTTCTACAGCTACAACACCAAGTTGATGACAGCTGCCGGAAAAATCTGGTCAAATGATTACAACATCAACACTGTAAATGATTCAACCAACCCACTACTTCTAGTTGGTAATGGTGGATACATTTTGAAGACCGCTGTACCTGGTCAGGCTGTTACTTTGGTTCTAAATCCAAAGCACAAGTCAAACCCATCAGGTCCAGCAACAAACGGAATTAAGACCGTTGTCTTCCGCATTATTGGTGATGGAACAGCTGCTGCACAAGCACTTCGTAACCAGGAAGTAGATATCTACCAGGGTCAGCCAACCGCAGACTCAGTGAACCTACTTAAGGCAATCCCAACCGCTAAGGTGATTGGTGGAGACCAGGCTGTTTACGAGCACATCGACCTACGTGTTGATAATGCTGCAGGTTCAACTGATAACTACACCGGACCATTCAAGGGTATGGATCAGCGCGCAGTTGATCTACGTACCGCATTCTTGACCGCTTACCCACGTGATGAAATCGTGGACAAGTTGATCAAGCCAATCAATGAGAAGGCTGTACGCATGGACTCACTATTGGTATTCCCAAGCGAGCCAGGTTATGCAGATGTCATCAAGAACTCTGGTGTGTCTAAGTACACCCAGGGATCACAAGCAGAGCGTGAAGCGAGAGCTCTTGCATTGGTAAAGAAGTACTATCCAAATGCATCTGCAACTAACCCAGGATTCACCGTTAAGTTGAACTGGGGAACTCCTTCAAACGCACGCCGTGCAGCATCTGCTCAGCTTGTGAAGGCTGCTCTAGGAAGAGCTGGTATCAACGTTGATGCTCCAGGAAGCGCGACATGGTCACGTAACTTGGCTTCAAACGCATTTGATGCCTTCTTCTTCGCATGGGTTAAGTCATCTGTAACTCAGCAAGGCAATGCAAACCTATTCTGCTCTGACTGCGGTAACAACTACCTCGGATACCAGAACAAGGTTGTAGATGCTGCTAACACCAAGCTAGGTGCAGTATTGCTCTCACCTAAGGCTAAGTTGGCTGAGTACCTAAAGATTGAAAAGGAACTGATGAAGGATGCAGTTTCTCTTCCAATCTTCCAGCACCCAGGCGTAACAGCTGTCAACGCGAAGCTGCAAAACGTCAAGCCAAATCCATTGTCACCACAGTTGGTTTGGAACTATTGGGAGTGGAAGTACTCAAAGTAAGGCCTAAGAAACCTTAATTTGAGCCGCTCCTCCTTTAGCGGGGGAGCCTAAATAGCAGTAAATTAAGTGGCATCTGGGTAAAATCGCCCAGGTGCCACTTAATACATGTAAGTGGTCTAGTAAATTGAAATTCAGCTTTAATTCTAAAAGTGTTTAAAAGGAGAAGAGAATGCTGGCTTATGTAATGCGACGCTTGGGCGCGCTGGTCGTAATTCTCTTTGGATCTAGCTTCTTGCTCTACAACCTATCTGCTTACTCAACCGACCCACTTGCCGATCTACGTCTCAGCGATGCTCCGAATAAAGAGCAATTGATTTTGACCTTAACCCGTGAGTTGCGTCTTGATCTTCCTCCAGCACTGCGTTATTTCATCTGGCTGCGCGGCGTGCTCGGAGTATTTGTCGGGAATCCAAACTTTGGTCTAACCCGCGAAAATGAACCGGTAATTGATGCAATCACAGGGGCGATCCCAACCACTGTGCGCCTTGTTTTGGTGGCTACCTTTGTTGCAATTGTTTTAGGTATCGCACTTGGAATTACTTCAGCTTTGCGTCAGTACACCCGTTTTGATTACGGAATGACTTTCTTTGCATTCTTGCTTTTCTCTCTACCAATCTTCTGGGTAGCGGTTTTGCTAAAGCAGTATTTAGCGATTGACTTTAATGACTTCTTAGTCACGGCCAAGATAACGCCGGGCTGGATTGTGGGATTAAGCGCCGCGGCAGGATTCTTCTGGGCCGCGATCATCAGCGGCACCCGCAAGCGCGTTACTTTAATTTTCATTGGTGTTTTTGTCGCTAACTCAATTTTCTTGAGCATCATCAGTGCAACTGAATGGCTCGCCTATCCAAGACTTGGACCAATCGCAATTGCCGTCCTTGGTGTGGGTATCGCTTATGGAGTTACTTATCTGTCCATGGGTCTATCCGATAAAAACGCGCTAAAAACCACGCTTTTGATGGTGGCGGTTGGAACTGTTTCTTACTTCCCAGCTCAAGCGGTTTTGGATTCAAACCGACCAAGACTTGGCATGCTCGTACTCTTCCTGATTTTGCTTGCGGTTTCCGTTGGTGGCGCTTATATATTTGCTCGAATCGATCGCGGCCCAATTATCCGTACCAGCATCATTACTTCAACTCTTATTGGAGTTTTGATTCTGATCGACAAGATGATGCAGGCTTGGAGACCATTTATTGAAAGCGATGATGTTAATTACCGCCCGGTTGCAACGATTGGTCAATCAACAATTTGGTTGACTGAGGTTCCGTTCTGGGTACGTGTTCTAGATTTCGCAATGCACTTAATTTTGCCAACCATTGCGCTGACTTTGATTTCATTCGCAGGTTACATCCGCTTCTCTCGCGGAACCTTGTTGGATGTTTTGAATCAGGATTACATCCGAACTGCGCGTGCGAAAGGCTTGACTGAGCGTACCGTAATCATGCGTCACGCGTTCCGAAACACGATGATTCCTTTGACCACAATTATGGTTGGAGATATTGCCGGAATTGTTGGCGGTGCAATCATTACTGAGCGCGTCTTCGGTTGGCAGGGAATGGGAACATTATTTAATAAAGCAATCAACTCATTTGACTTGAACCTGCTTATGGGCGTAATTCTCTTCCTTTCCACACTCGCAATTTTGGCTAACCTAATTGCGGATTTGTTGTACTCGGTGCTTGATCCTCGTATCCGTGTAGGAGCTGGTAAATAATGGCGCGAAATAGAAAAGAAGTTGAAATCGTCAATGAGGCGAATGAAAACGCCATTGCCAACAAAGAGACTGAAGGCTTAAGCCAGGGACAAATAGTCTTCCGCCGTTTCATCCGCCACCGTGCCGCGATGATTTCGGTGATCTTCCTGTTTTCACTTATTGCAATCGTCTACACATCTCTGGATTGGCGCCTAGGAAATAAGGAAAAACCATTTGTAATCCCGGGCTGGTGGAAGTATCACTTCGAAGATATGCCAGAGTTGCGTTACGCGGACTGCCCAGGTGGCACCGTTGGATGTCCAACAATTGATGCGGTCCCATTTTTTGATGGCGATGGAATGTCGCTAGGTGAGCATCCATTTGGTCAGGATGACATCGGACGTGACTACCTCTCCCTAGTTATGCGCGGAGCACAGCGCTCAATTCTTGTTATGTTCATTATCGGCATCATTGCTGCAACATTGGGAACAGTAATTGGAGCAATCTCCGGATACTTCCGTGGTTGGGTCGATGGCGTTTTGATGCGTCTTGTTGATTTCATCATCACTGTTCCAGTAATCATCATTGGTTCGGTTATCGGCTTCCATTATGGAAATAAGGGTGCAGCTTTCTTGGCTCTACTTCTGGGAATTTTCTCGTGGACCGGACTTTCGCGATTGGTCCGCGGTGAGTTCTTAACTTTACGTGAACGTGAATTCGTTGACGCAGCACGTGTGGCCGGCGCTGGAAATCGCCGCATTATTTTCAAGCACATTTTGCCAAACGCGGTCGGTGTCATCATTGTTTCGGTAACACTATTGATGTCAGGTGCAATTCTGACTGAAACTGCATTGAGCTATCTTGGCTTCGGCGTTGTTGCGCCAGATGTTTCACTAGGACTTTTGATCTCCACCTATCAAGATGCTTTCACAACCCGTCCATGGTTGTTCTGGTATCCAGGTCTTTTTATCATCGCTATTGCACTTTGTATTAACTTCATTGGTGATGGCTTGCGTGATGCTTTCGATCCACGTCAACGTCGTCGCTTGAGCCGTAAAGATAAAGCAAACGCTCGCAAACTAGAGAGCCGTGCAGAGGTAGCTTAAGGATGAAGAATCTGGGCAATTACGGCCACAACAAGCAGAGCGCTGAAAATGTAGAGAGCTCTCTTGTTGAAGTTGTATTCGAAATCGATAGTTCCAGGGGAGTTGAACCTTTGGAATTGATCAAACTTAGTTCTAGCAATTGCGGTAGCAAGACCAGAGGTGCTGCGCGGACTTTCGCCGGCTTTAATGGTGCCGCTGTCACCCGTCTTGATGCCGCGCATTTCACTGGCATGGATGGTGCGGGCGTGATAGCGACCTGGGGCGGGAGCTACGAAAACATGGATTTTAGCGCCGGAGATTTCGTGAATTACAAACATGGTGAACTTGACATCGATTTCGCGAATTTCATGCCAGCCAATCTTGTAGCTGTGCAAGGGATTGATAATCAAAAGTCCCTCGTCAAAGAAAATAACTTTGGGATGAATGAAGATAATGTAAAAAATGCTGCAAACTACCAAGCCCCATGCAATGGAGCTCGCAGCGTTTCGGAATCCGTAATCAATAATGTTGATGTAAACCAGAGCGCTTATGGCAAAGAATGCGCCGAAAGCCATGATGTAACCACTTCGTGGTCTAAAGGTCTCCAAATTCGTCACCTTGCAATCATCTCACGTAATGAAATCGAACAAGAGAGAAGGGCTGCCTAAATGTCCGAACCAGTTCTTCAAGTCCGCGACTTCACCGTCGAATTCTGGGTTGATGGTGTTTGGTACCCAGCTGCTATCAAGATGAACTTTGATGTCCACGCCGGTAAGACCCTTGCCATCGTTGGTGAGTCAGGCTCAGGTAAATCAACTACCGCTATGGGAATCATGAACCTTCTTGCCTCTAACGCGCGCACCTCAGGAAGCGTTAAGGTAAAAGGTCAAGAGATGCTCGGCGCTTCAAAATCAGTTCTTCGCAAAGCTCGTGGCAAAGAGGTTGCCTACATTTTCCAGGAGCCGATGACCGCTCTAAACCCGGTTTACACAATCGGTTTCCAGATCGTAGAAACTTTGCGTACCCACTTTGATATGGGCCCAAATCAGGCTCGTGAGCGCGCTATCGAATTAATTTCGATGGTGGAAATTCCAGATCCAGAACGCTCCTTTGATAAGTATCCGCACCAACTATCTGGTGGTCAGCGCCAGCGTGCAATGATCGCTCAATCCTTGGCCTGCGATCCAGGATTGCTGATTGCCGATGAACCAACCACAGCCCTTGATGTAACAATTCAAGCGGAAATTCTTGATTTGATGCGTGGACTTCGCACAAAACTTAACTCTGCGATTCTGCTGATTACCCATGACATGGGTGTTGTAGCTGATATGGCTGATGAAATCCTGGTTATGAAGGATGGAAACACTGTTGAGCATGGCACCTCAGATCAGATTTTTAATCGCCCGCAACACCCTTATTCCAAGGAGCTTTTGGCAGCGGTTCCAAAACTAGGATCCTCTGCAAAACGTTCCCTTGATCCAAAAGCACGCGAACAGATGCCGGTTATGAAGATGGAAAATGTCACCATCGCTTATCCAAAGCGTGGCCGCGTTCCTGAGTTCGTTGCGGTTAGAGATTTCAATTTGGAGATTTTCCCTGGTGAAATCGTAGGTTTGGTAGGCGAGTCAGGTTCCGGAAAGACAACTGTTGGTCGCGCTGCGATTGGATTGTTGCCAATCAAATCCGGCAAGTTGGAAATCATGGGCAATGACATTAGTCATGCAAGCTGGAAAGAACTTTTCCCAATTCGCCGTCACACCGGAATTGTTTTCCAAGATCCTGCATCCTCATTAAATCCACGCCTTCCAATTGGTGAGTCAATTGGTGAACCAATTCTTCTCGCCGGACTTGCAAAAGGCGATGAACTAAACCGTAAAGTAGAGGATTTGCTCGAGCAGGTCGAACTTCCTCGTTCTTATCGCAACCGTTTCCCACATGAGCTATCAGGTGGACAGCGTCAACGTGTAGGTATCGCACGCGCTCTCGCTTTGACCCCAGATCTTTTGATTGCTGACGAACCAACCTCAGCACTTGATGTTTCAGTCCAAGCACGCTTCTTGGATTTGCTGCTTGATCTGCAAGATAAGTTGAAGTTCGCTTGTTTGTTCATTAGCCATGATCTAGCGGTAGTCGACATCTTGGCTCACCGAATTGCAGTTATGCAAAATGGCTTGCTAGTTGAAGAGGGCGATCGTGACGATATCTTGAAGCGGGCAAAACATGAATACACCCGCAAGCTGATTGCCGCGGTTCCGGTTCCAGATCCTGAAGAGCAGAGAAAGCGTCGCGAAGCTCGCTTGGCGAGCAAGTAGATTTACTTGGTAGTTCTCAAAAGAGAGCTACCAAATTCGCACCCGCTCACTTTCTTCAAGATAAAGCTCATCGCCCGGCTTTACACCAAATGCGCTGTGAAACTCAGAAAGATTTTTGAGAATCTGATTGCATCTAAATTCTCCAGGGGAGTGAGGATCTGTAGCTAAGCGAACCTTCATCGCTTCAGATCGGATCTTGGAGCGCCAAATTTGGGCGTAACCCAAGAAAAATCTTTGCTCTCCGGTGTAGCCATCAATGACAGGTGCCTCTTTACCGCCTAAAGCTAGTTTGTATGCTTTGTATGCGATGGTTGATCCACCAAGATCACCAATGTTTTCGCCGATAGTAAGCGCGCCATTTACTTTGGTATCTGGTACCTCTTCAGGAACAAGTGCGTTGAACTGTTCAATTAACTTCGAGGTTCGCTTTTCAAACTCTGCGCGATCTTGTTCCGTCCACCAATTGGAGAGATTTCCATCGCCGTCATAGCGTGACCCTTGATCATCAAAGCCATGTCCGATCTCATGTCCAATTACCGCACCAATTCCGCCGTAATTAGCGGCATCATCCGCCTCCAAATCAAAGAATGGCGGTTGCAAAATTGCAGCCGGAAAAACAATCTCATTCATGAGCGGGTGGTAATAGGCGTTAACGGTTTGTGGCGTCATCAACCACTCACTCTTATCGACCGGCTTGCCAACTTTGTTGTATTCAAATTCCCCGCGGAATCTGGAGATTCGAGCCAAGTTGCCCAATAAATCGCCACGCTTGATCTCTAGTTTTGAATAATCACGCCACTTGTCGGGGTAACCAATCTTCGGTGTGAATTTTTTGAGTTTATCTAGCGCCTTAACCTTGGTTTCGTCACTCATCCAGTCCAGTGAGTTAATGCTGATTCGATAAGCCTCAATCAAGTTATCAACCAACTCAACCATCCGAGCTTTTGCGGCCGCAGGGAAGTGTCGATCTACATAAAACTGACCTACAGCCTCGCCCAATGCGCTCTCAACCAGCGCTACACCGCGTTTCCAGCGCTCTTTTAGGACGGGGATGCCTGTCAAAGTGGTTCCGTAAAAAGCGAAGTTCTCGTTAACAAATGGCGAGCTGAGATATGGAGCGGCACTTGAAAGCAGGTGCCAGGTCATCCAAGAACGCCACTTTTCCAAATCAAATGCGGCAAACATCTTGCCCATGTTTTCAATGAAATCTGGTTGGGCAATGACTACAGAATCCAAGACATTTCTTGGAACACCAGCGTTATCTGCCCATAAATGCCAATTGAAGGGCGCTGCGAGCTCTGAAATCTCGGTAAAGCTCTTCTTATTGAATGTAAGGACCGCATCGCGGCTACGGACCGTATCCCAGTGATATGAGGCAATCTCTGTCTCTAACTCGAGAATGCGTGCAGCATGGACTGCGCCTTCTGAAATTCCAGCGAGTTCAAACATGCGCTCAATGTGGGTTGTTAACTTGCTACGTACTTCGGCGTGGGTGTCTTCGCGGTAGTAAGCCTCGTCAGGAAGACTGATTCCACCTTGATAGATGTAGGCGATATTTGTACTGGGATCTGATGCATCAGATGTTACCCAGCCATTCAAAAAACCACCCAGTCCGCGTGATTCAAACTTTCCAAGTAGGGCGGTGAACTCGGCTAGATTCTTGAAACTCTGGGCCTGCTCCAAATCACCAGCGATTGGATTGATGCCTAGTTTCTCTATCTCTGCTTCATCCATGAAATCCGCATACAGATCGCCAATTTTCTGCGCGTTGCTTCCTGCTGGACCTGCGGATTTAGCGAGCTCTTCGATAATTGCTCGGACATTCTTTTCTGATTCATCACGCAAAAAATAGAAGGCCCCGTCAGCGGCACGATCAGATGGAATCTCAGCGACATCTAGCCATCCACCATTTACATGGCGATACATGTCATCCTGGGCTCGAATAGATGATTTGAAATTGCCTTGAAAAATACCGCTTTTTTGAGTCATACCGAGACTTTAGCGCGCCATTTGCCGGTCAGCCAAATGAAAATTGGAACCATAACAACTGAAACTACCGCGGCTGGACCCCATGAAACAGCTGGTGTGGTGAAAAGGCTGACCGAAGGGAGTGCGGAATCCGCAGTCGATACAAAGGTCGCGGTCAAAAAGTTATTTGCAAAGTGCGCGCCAATTGCATTCTCTAAAGTTTTATCCCGGTATGTAACCCAGGCCAACATGAAGCCTGTTGCGCCATAGCTGACCAATGGCAGATAAAGATCATTTCCCGAAACCTCAGGGTTAGCCATGTGCGGAGCGGCAAATAGAAAGCCACCTATAAGTGAGACAACCCAATTCTTTCTCCGGCCGTTATCAAGCCATTGCTGCAGCCAGCCTCGAAAGAAGAGCTCCTCTGCAGTGGTCTGAATCGGAAGCAAGGTAAACGCAATTATCAGATAGGAGAAAAAAGCCGCCTGTTTCCAAGCAAATGTGTAACTGTCTGGATTAAGCAAAATATCGGCGCCGGCAAAGGTGAGCAGAATCAAGGACATGGAAGCAAATCCAATCCAGGTGGCTCGCCAGGAGTACTTATCGTGAGTAGTGAAGAGCTTTTTCACTGGGCGGTTCAAGATGAATCTGTAAGCCAAAATGGTGAAGAGAAATAGCGGTATAAATGAGATCAGCACGGTGGCTCCAGTGCTCCAGGCTGGCTGGGTTCGCACCAACGCCATGTCGCTCTCATCGGTCGAAAAAAGAATTTCTAGGTCGTAGCCAAAGTACCCAGCTGCGCCAATGGTGAGGACTAGGCCCACAAATTGCCAACCGGCAAAAATCATTCCGGCGCCTAAAAACCAACGCCACCAAGCTGGCCGAGTTGGATTCGTTTGTGTCGCGATCTCTTCAGTCATTCGCTAAGCATAGATTGCCACCTCGAAAATTAGTTGAAGACTCCGATTATCTTGTTCAACTTTCAACTAAATCAATTTTCCCGTACTCTTCTCGCATGCCAAAAAAGAGTGCACCACGTTGGTTAAATGCCCGTGAAATGAAGGCCTGGCGCGCATACATAATCGCCTCAAGACGTTTGCTCGATGCCCTTGATACTGATCTTGATGGCCATGATTTAACGATGGCGGATTATGAAGTTATGGCTCAGTTATCTGAAGCCCCCGGTCGCAGAATGAGAATGAGCGAACTTGCAGAGTTAGCAATGCTTTCAAAATCTCGACTTTCACATCGCATGAAGGTTATGGAAAATGCCGGTTGGGTGCGACGCGAGGAATGTGTTGAGGATCGCCGCGGGTATTGGGCGGTAATGACTGAAAAAGGCTGGAAGGCAATTGTGGCTGCAGCCCCAAGCCATGTCGAAAGTGTCCGAAAGAGATTGATTGATCAGCTATCAGTCAAGGAGCAAGAGGCGCTGGCCGGAATTTTTGACCATGTAACTGAAGAGCTTAGAAAACAATTTATTGAAGAGAGCAAAGAAGCTAAGAAGTAGTTTTATTGCAAAGAGAAAAGCCCGGCGCATATGCAGCCGGGCTTTTTCTGTAATTCAGTTGCTAGATTACTTTGCAGCCTTCTTAGCAGCTTTCTTACGACGCTTTGGAGCAGCCTTCTTAGCTGTTGCCTTCTTAGCAGCAGCCTTCTTGCGGCGCTTTGGAGCAGCCTTCTTAGCTGTTGCCTTCTTAGCAGCAGCTTTCTTCTTACGACGCTTAGGAGCAGCAGCCTTTACAGCAGCTTTCTTACGACGACGCTTTGGTGCTGCAGCCTTAGCAGCAGCTTTCTTACGACGCTTTGCAGCCACGTAGATTTCCTTTCAGAGAGGTCCGATCCGTCACCGAACCTGTTCAGGGCAAATCGTGACAGTTATTACGAAAACTTTCCACTATTTTGCGCAAAAAAACCGCCTGCGTGTCGCGATTTATTTTTTGCAAAAAATGTGCATTTGGAGTTTTTTGACCCGCAAAAATCCGATTTTCCACGCGTAAAAATGAGGATTTTGGCGATTTTTAAGTTTTAGCGGGAAAAAAGAGGGTGTAAATACCGAAGGGTAACTAAAAAATTTTTTTACTTTTTTTCCAGATTTTGATGGATTTTTGCCTGTCGGACCGCAAATTCATTAGTTCTGACATCGTAGTTACGGAACTTGGGCATGGTTGCTGCAATCGCTGCCACAAAACCAATGCAAAGTAATCCACCCCCAACAATCGAGGTTCGAAGTGATGTCATAGCGGCCATTCCACCTGCCCGCGCCTGTCCGCCAAGTGGTCCGAGTAGGTATGAAAGCATTTCAATTCCAGCGAGACGTCCCCTTAATTCATCCGGAATCGATTGATTCCAAATAAAACCTCGGAACAAGGCGCTGATTTGATCAAATGCGCCGGCAATCACTAGGCAGCCAATAACAACGGGCAGCGAGTCTGAGGTTCCGGCGATGGTAATTGCCACGCCCCAACCAAGTGCTCCGAAAACAACGGCTCTGCCATGGTGCGGATAGTTGCGCATCCAGCCACTTGCCAGAGTTACTACCGCTGCTCCAATAGTTATTGAGGAGTAGAAAAATCCTAAAGCGTATGGAGCACCCAGGGCATCGGCCCAAAATGGAAACAGCGCCATCGGCATAGCCAAAAACATCGCCGCAAGATCAACAACATATGTACCTAGTAGATCTTTGCGACGAAATGCATAACCGATGCCCTCCATAAGTGAGGCCACAGATGGGGGAGTTGATTTGCTTAACGGGGGAACGCTGCGCACCTGCCATAGAAGAGCGAGTGAAACAATAAAAGTTAAACAATCAATTAAGTAACCGGTTCCAGCGCCGTGACTTGCGATTATGAAGCCGCCAGCAGATGGTCCAACTATGCCGCCGAATTGCCATCGCAAACTCATCAATGCACTAGCGCTTGGCAAGTCCTCGTGATTAACCAAACGGGGCAGAATTGCATCCTGGCTGGGCCGCTTAAGTCCACTCAGGGCAGCGAAAATCGCTGCAATAATGAAAAGTAAAATAACGCTTGGTTCATCTCGTAATGAGTTTAAGAAAAGAATGACGGTTGCAATTAGAGTGCCAAACTCAGTCAACCAAATCATCTTTTTGCGATCTACGTAATCAGCCAAAACTCCACCGTAAAGACCGAAGATAATCAGCGGGATTATTTCCACCGCTCCAATGAGACCAACCGCCCAATAGGAATTAGTGAGCTCTTTGATTTGAAAGGGCAGAGCAACAAAGGTGATCATCGAACCGAAGTAGGAGAAGAAGCCTGCTACCCAGAGCAATCGGAAATCCCGATACTTGCGGAGCGGGGAGAGATCTATTGCGTATTGCCGCACAGTTAAGTGTAGGACTAACTTTTAGTGGAAGGTTTCAGCCTCGGCTGGAAACTGCTGATTATCTACATCCGCTAGCCAAGCCTTGGTGCCAGCAATCATTTCAGAACGCAAATCTTTATAGGCCCGCGCGAATCGTGGCGGCTTTTTGGTGAGCCCCATTAGATCTGTCCAAACCAACACCTGGGCATCGCAGTTGATGCCTGCACCAATTCCAATGGTTGGAATATTTAAGGCATCTGTAATTCGCTGGGCTAGCTCTGCGGGGACCAGCTCCAAAACCAGAGCAAAGCAACCAGCCTCTTGTAATGCAAGAGCATCGGCCAAAATCGCATCCCCTGATTCATTTCGTCCCTGAACTTTGAACCCGCCAAATGCATTTACCGACTGAGGGGTCATTCCAAGATGGCCCATCACCGGAATGCCATGTTTTACTAAATTTCTAATCTGCTCACTTACGCGAACCCCACCTTCAAGTTTTACCGCGTGAGCTTTTGCTTCCTTTAAAAATCTAATACCAGTTTGAAGTGCCTGTTCAGCGTTAACTTCGTAGGAGCCAAATGGCAGATCAGCTACAACAAGAGCCTTTTCCGAACCGCGAACCACGGCCCGGGCCAGCGGAATTAACTCATCAACGGTGACCGGAATGGTGTTTTCCTCGCCTAAAAAGTTGTTCCCGGCGCTATCGCCGACCAGCAGAACTGGAACCCCGGCCTCATCAAAAACTGAAGCGGTAACGGAGTCATAAGAGGTGAGCATTGCCCATTTCTTGCCAGCCTTCTTCCAGGCAGCAAGATCTGCAATCGTAAAACGTGCCATTTTTTCCTTTCCTCGAGGCCGCAGGTGCGGTCCCCGGGATGATGAGTTGAAGTCTATCGGTACTCTTGAACTGTGCCTATCCCCGGATCGAAGACCAACACAGGCAATACCGTGTTGCGAATCGGGCTGGCCCAAATCAATCCAGTGGTTGGGGATTTGATTGGAAATTCCGAGTTAATCAAAGCAGAAATCGCAAAGGCTAAAGATCAGAGCGTTGATGTAATAGTTTTTCCAGAAATGGTTTTAACTGGATACCCAGTAGAAGATCTAGCTTTACGCCCAGCCTTTCGCCAAGCCTCTAAAGACAAAGTTGCTCAACTTGCCAGCGAGATTAAAGAGCTTGGCGCGGGGGAAATGTTGGCAGTTGTTGGATACCTTGATGAAGGGGCTAAGCCGTTAAATGCCGTAGCGCTTATCCATGATGGAAAAATAAAAGCTAGATATGTAAAACACCATTTACCAAATTATGGCGTCTTTGATGAATTCAGAAACTTCGCCCCTGGATCTGAATCTCTAGTGGTTAGGTTTCGCGGCGTTGATATTGGAATCGCAATTTGTGAAGACATCTGGCAGGACCTTGGACCAGTTTCGGAATTGGCCAATCGCAAACCTGGCCTTGTTTTAGTACCCAATGGCAGTCCTTATGAAAGAAACAAAGATGATGCTCGGCTGGCTTTGGTAAAAAAACGGGTCACCCAAATTGGTGCTCCATTGGTCTATGTAAATATGGTGGGCGGACAGGATGATCTAGTTTTTGACGGAGATTCATTAGTGGTTAATGAGAATGGGGATTTGCTATCCCGGGCGCCGCAATTTCAAAGCCATCTTGGAATAACCGATATCAAGGTAGCGGTCAATTCCTCCAATCCAGATTTGATTATTACCGATTCAGTAAATCAAACCTCACATCCAAATACTTCGGTAAATCAGATCGCAGAGCGCATACCTGAGGCGCAAGAGATTTGGCAGGCGCTGGTAACTGGTTTGCGGGATTATGTTTTAAAAAATGGTTTTAAATCAGTTGCGCTTGGACTCTCTGGTGGAATCGACTCGGCACTTGTTGCGACGATTGCGGTAGATGCGCTGGGCAAAGATAAAGTTTTTGGCATTTCTCTCCCCAGCAAGTACTCCTCTGAACACTCACTTACTGACGCCAAGGATTTAGCAAACAACCTTGGAATCGGTTATCGCGTAATTGAAATTGAGCCAGTTGTGCAGAGTTTTAAAGCTGCAACGGAATTAACCGGTCTGGCAGAAGAGAATGTTCAGGCGCGAGTTAGAGGCTCCTTGTTAATGGGAATCTCAAATCAAGAAGGACATTTAATTTTGGCGACCGGCAATAAATCCGAGTTGGCGGTTGGCTATTCCACCCTTTACGGAGATGCTGTTGGTGGATTTGCGCCCATCAAAGATGTCTTCAAGGTAGATGTTTGGAATCTTGCTAAGTGGCGTAACGAAACCGCCCGCAAAAACAATCAGACTCCACCAATTCCGGAAAGCTCAATTTCAAAGGAGCCCAGCGCTGAATTGCGCCCGGGCCAAAAGGATTCTGATTCCTTGCCGGAGTACGAGCTTTTAGATCGACTCTTAGATTTGTATGTTGATAAAAATGGCGATGCCGCAGCATTAGTGGCCGCTGGCTTCAATCAAGATTTGGTAGATAAGGTGATTGCGATGGTTGATCGTGCCGAATACAAGAGACGGCAATATCCACCTGGGCCAAAAGTCTCCGCTATCGCATTTGGTAAAGATCGACGCCTTCCCATGACCTCGCGGTGGAAAGAACGATAAGGAAAGAGCGGTAAAGCTAGTTTGCAAATGATTTGCAATTAGCGCATTTCTCATTATTTATTAAAATTCTGCCATGTTCTCGATTCGTCAATGGTTCTTTACCCGCCGTCGCGTAATCGATTTTGGCCGCGCAAACTCCTGCGGCTGCTGTAAGTAATCTCGCTGCTTTTTTCTTGCAGCAAAAGTTTTCCGTTATTTGCCCAGTCAATTTCTATTATTAGGAGAATGCAGTGAAGGTTTACAACAACATTACAGAAATCTTTGGAAATACCCCATTAGTGCGTTTGAACCGAATCACCGATGGTTCACAAGCAAATGTTTATGCCAAGCTTGAGTTCTACAACCCAACAAGCACCGTTAAGGATCGCATTGGAATTGCGATGGTTGATGCTGCAGAAAAAAGCGGTCAGTTAAAACCAGGTGGAACTATCGTAGAAGCGACCTCCGGTAACACTGGAATCGCACTTGCCATGGTTGGTGCAGCTCGTGGTTACAAAACTATCTTGACCATGCCAGAGTCCATGTCAAAAGAGCGTCGTGCATTACTGCGGGCTTTTGGAGCGGAGTTAGTTCTTACTCCGGCATCAGAGGGCATGAAGGGCGCTGTTGCAAAAGCTGAAGAGTTAGGCGCAAATGGTGCGGTCTTGGTGCGTCAGTTTGAAAATGATGCGAACCCAGAAATTCACCGCAAAACAACCGCTGAGGAAATCTGGCGAGATACTGATGGCCAAGTAGATGTTGTGGTTGCCGGAATTGGTACCGGTGGAACCATTACTGGAATTGGACAGGTTCTAAAGTCACGCAAACCTGAAATGAAAATATTTGCTGTAGAGCCGGCTGCTTCACCAATTCTTAATGGTGGAAATCCTGGTGGACATCCGATTCAAGGAATCGGACCAAACTTCATTCCACCAATTTTGGATCGTGGCGTTTACGACGAGGTAATCGATGTTGCAGCGGAGGACGCTGTTAAGTATGCACGCCGCGCCGCTGCTGAAGAAGGAATTCTGGCTGGAATTTCATCCGGTGCAGCGCTTTGGGCAGCAGCACAAGTTGCTAAACGGAGTGAGTTTGCCGGAAAAAATATTGTTGTAATCATTCCTTCATTTGGCGAGCGATATCTCTCAACAATTCTTTATCAAGATTTAATGGATGCTTAAGTGTTAAAGCGCATTATTGAAGACCTCGATACCGCGTTGCAGCGCGATCCAGCAGCGCGTAATCGACTAGAGGTCGCGTTGACCTATCCAGGTGTACATGCCATCTGGGGTTATCGCATCGCAAACTTCTTGTGGCGACGCGGTTTCAAGTTGTTAGCGCGCATCTATGCGAACTGGGTAAGAACTGCAACAGGTATCGAGATCCATCCGGGCGCGAGAATCGGTCGGCGATTCTTTATCGACCACGGCATGGGTGTTGTTATTGGAGAGACCGCTGTAGTCGGTGATGACGTGATGATTTATCACGATGTCACTTTGGGTGCGCGTTCCTTTGATAATGGAAAGCGTCATCCAACCATTGGCAACAAAGTTGTGATTGGCGCTGGTGCGAGAGTATTGGGAAATGTCACCGTGGGGACAGGTGCTCGTATCAGCGCCAATTCAGTCGTTACCCGTGATGTCGCCGAACGCACCGATGTCGATGCTTCGGAGATGTTTTCAATCTAGCTCTTCTCGCTTGCCAGGCGGGCTTTTTGTAACATTCCCGTAACTCAAGCAGTGCACACTTCGGCTCATGTCAGCAAGCAATAAAGACTCAACATCCTTGGTGAAGCAGCAAGAGTTCGTCTTACGTACTCTTGAAGAGCGCGATATTCGTTTTGTGCGTCTCTGGTTCACTGACGTTTTGGGCTTTTTGAAATCAGTTGCGATTGCGCCGCCGGAGTTGGAAAACGCCTTTGCAGAAGGAATTGGTTTTGATGGCTCTGCGATCGAAGGCTTTGCTCGTGGAACTGAATCTGACATGTTGGTTAAACCAGATCCAGCAACATTTTCTATTTTGCCGTGGCGTACTGAAAAGCCAGGAGCGGCCAGAATTTTCTGTGACATTACGCTGCCAGATGGCACTCCATCTCCTGTTGATCCGCGTAATGTTTTGAAGCGAACTTTAAATAAAGCTGCGGAGATGGGTTTTACTTGCTACACCCATCCAGAGATTGAGTTCTTCTTGTTTAAGGATGCTCCAGTTGCAGGGGTTAAACCAACTCCAGTTGATTACGGCGGCTATTTTGATCACACACCAACAGCGGTCGGACATGATTTCCGTAGACAGGCAATTACTCTGTTGGAAGCGATGGGGGTATCTGTTGAATTTAGTCATCATGAAGGTGCACCTGGTCAGCAGGAAATTGATTTGCGTTATGCCGATGCTTTAAGCACCGCAGACAACATAATGACTTTCCGTCACACCATAAAAGAAGTGGCGTTAGATCAGGGATTTCATGCCTCCTTCATGCCTAAACCATTTACTGAACATGCAGGATCTGGAATGCATACACATTTCTCACTTTTCCAAGGAGAGAAAAATGCTTTTTATGAGGCCGGCAAAGAGGACCAACTTTCTGAAATTGGTCGATCATTTATTGCCGGCATAATCAAACATGCACCGGAATTCATTGCTGTTACCAATCAATGGGTTAACTCCTACAAGAGAATTCATGGTGGAGGAGAAGCTCCGGCGAAGATTTCCTGGGGTAAAGAAAATCGCGATGCGATGATTCGAATCCCTATGTATAAGCCCAAGAAAGAAAACTCCTCCAGAATTGAATTTAGAGCACCTGACTCTGCGTGCAATCCTTATTTGGCTTTCGCGGTCACAATCGCTGCAGGTTTAAAGGGCGTTGAAGCAGGTTATGCATTAGAGAAAATCTCAGATCCCAAGACGTTGCCCGCCAATCTCAATGAAGCGATTTCACATATGGAGCAGAGCCAGCTGGTACGAGACACCTTGGGCGAGCACGTATTTGAATACTTTTTACGTAACAAGCGTGCCGAATGGCAGGAGTATCAAAAGCAGGTAACGGCGTTCGAGCTTGATCGATACTTGCCAGTTCTCTAAATGGTTAGGTAATCTGAAGACATGAAACGCAGCGAATTGCTTCTTCTCAACTCACTCCTTCTTCGCTGCCGTGGCGAGGCCAATTAACCGGTCTCCTCGCTGCGGGGTTTTGCTGAACCGGTTAATTAATCCGGTTCAACCCAATTCGATTTAAGGAGTTAGCAAGTGAATTTTCCAGAACAAAAACCATCTGCGATGCCAAAGCAGCGTTACAGCTCTTTTGTGCCAGTGGTGTTGAGTGACCGCACCTGGCCAGAAAAACAAATGTCTAAGGCACCTCAGTGGTGCTCGGTAGATTTGCGAGACGGCAATCAGGCATTGATTGATCCAATGGATGTTCCGCGAAAACTGGCGATGTTTAACTTGTTGGTGAAAATGGGCTACAAAGAAATTGAAGTTGGATTCCCCAGCGCCAGCCAAACAGATTTTGATTTTGTCAGAAAAATAATTGAAGATGGTTTGATCCCCGAGGATGTGACAATCCAAGTTTTAACTCAGGCGCGAGAAAACCTGATTCGACGCACATATGAATCTTTGGTGGGTGCAAAGCAAGCGGTAGTTCATCTTTATAACTCAACCTCTACTTTGCAGCGCAGAGTTGTTTTTGGACTTGATAAAGAGGGCATCAAAAAGATTGCAGTTGATGGCGCAAAGCTATGCAAAGAGCTAATGTCCACAGTTCCGGGCACCAAGATTTCTTTTGAGTACTCGCCAGAGTCCTATACCGGCACCGAACTAGAGTTCGCGCTTGAGGTATGCAACGCAGTTAATGATGTTTGGCAACCAACCCCCGAATGGAAAACCATCATTAATTTGCCAGCCACCGTTGAAATGGCGACCCCTAATGTCTATGCCGATTCAATCGAATGGATGCACCGCAACCTTAAGTATCGCGACAGCATTGTTTTGAGTTTGCACCCACACAATGATCGTGGAACGGGTGTTGCTGCTGCGGAATTGGGATATTTGGCGGGCGCAGATCGCATTGAAGGAACTTTATTTGGAAATGGCGAGCGAACCGGCAATGTGTGTCTTGTGACCTTGGGTCTTAATTTGTTGAGTCACGGAATTGATCCGATGATTGATTTCAGCGATATTCCAGAGATTCGTCGCACTGTGGAATATGCCAATCAGCTAAGGGTTCCAGAACGTCACCCGTATGGCGGAGACTTAGTTTTCACCGCATTTAGTGGATCGCATCAAGATGCCATCAAAAAAGGTTTTGAACATTTGGCAAATGATGCAAAGGCAGCGGGCAAGCAAATTGATGAGTTCACTTGGGCGGTTCCATACCTGCCAATTGATCCAAAAGATATCGGACGTTCATATGAAGCGGTTATCCGAGTCAACTCCCAATCTGGAAAGGGCGGAGTTGCCTACATTATGAAAACTGAACATCAATTGGATTTGCCGAGAAGATTGCAGATTGAATTTAGTCAGGTGATTCAAGGGCATACCGATGATCAAGGCGGAGAGGTTTTCCCCGAGCAGATGTGGCGCATATTTGTTGATGAATATTTGCCGGCAGAAGATAATCAATGGGGACGATTCAGATTTGTTGGGCTGACTCAGAGCAGTTCAGCGGACAAGAATGTAAAACTCAGCGTTGAATTGCTAGATAACAAGAAAGAGATAACTCTTTCGGGAGAAGGCAATGGTCCAATTTCCGCTTTCTGTCGGGTGATGCAATCTCACGGAATTGATGTTCAGGTTGCTGATTACTACGAGCATGCGATGAGTGCAGGTGGTGACGCAAACGCTGCCGCTTACTTGGAGTGCACAGTCAATGGCGGGACCTATTGGGGAGTCGGAATTGACCCGTCAACCACAACGGCCTCACTTAAAGCGGTGATTTCGGCGGTAAATCGCGCACTTCGCAAGTAGTTTCAATTACCTTGTGCTCGTGGCTTTGTATCGGGATCAGGCGGTAGTAATTCGCACCCAAAAATTGGGTGAAGCCGACCGCATTGTCACAATGATAAGTCGTGAGCATGGCCGAATTCGGGCTGTAGCAAAAGGTGTACGACGAACCAAATCCAAGTTTGGCGCACGATTAGAGCCAGCTAGCTTTGTTGATATTCAGCTATACACCGGCAAGACATTTGATGTAGTAACTCAAGTTGAGAGCTTAGAGAATTTTGGTGATGTGATTTCTCATGATTATCAGAAGTGGACTATCTGCTCTGCGATATTGGAGGCTGCGGAAAGATTTACTTCAAATGAGGGCGAACCATCTCGCCAACAGTTTTTGCTTTTGACGGGTGCTTTGAAAGCTTTAGCTCATGAATCGCATGACCCATCTTTAATCCTCGATGCCTACCTACTTCGATCACTTTCAATTGCCGGGTATGCGCCATCCATGACAATTTGTTCCCGCTGTGAAGCTCCAGGCCCACACAAGTACTTTTCGTTAGTTGGTGGCGGATCAGTTTGTGTTAACTGCAAACCATCAGCATCTGCAACACCATCAATTGAAACTTTGCGTTTAATGTCTGATTTACTTACGGGCGACTGGGATAGCGCAGATATCAGCGAGATTAGACATCGTCGAGAAGCATCAGGTTTAGTTGCAGCGTATTTACAGTGGCATTTAGAAAAGGGGTTGCGCTCCCTACCTATGGTCGAGCGAGTAAGTTCATGAAGCCACCCAAATTGCCGCGAGACAAAGTTCCAAACCATGTTGCTTTAGTAATGGATGGCAATGGAAGATGGGCAAAAAAAAGAGGCCTGCCGCGCACTAAAGGTCATGAAAAAGGAGAGGGCGCATTACTTGATGTAGTTGAAGGAGCAATCCAGATTGGCGTTAAAGAGCTCTCTGCTTTTGCCTTTTCGACCGAGAATTGGCGCAGATCTCCCGAAGAGGTTAAGTTCCTTATGGGATTTAATCGTGATGTTATTAGAAGACGTCGTGATGAAATGAATCGCATGGGTGTAAGAGTTAGATGGGTGGGAAGACCACAAAAGCTTTGGAAGTCGGTCATTGAAGAGCTTGAAATTGCCGAGGAGATGACCGCAAAGAACAAAGTTCTGACCCTAAACATGTGTGTTAACTATGGCGGGAGAGCTGAAATAGCAGACGCGGCATCAAAATTAGCTAAAGATGTTGCGCGAAAGAAGTTAAAGCCGGAGCAGATAAATGAAAAAGTTTTTGCAAAGTACTTGGATGAGCCAAAAATGAGTGATGTTGATCTGTTCTTGCGATCATCGGGGGAGCAAAGGACCTCTAATTTTCTTTTGTGGCAATCTGCTTATGCAGAAATGGTTTTCCTGGATGTTTTGTGGCCTGATGTGACTCGGGAAACGCTTTGGAAAGCGATTGAAATCTATGCAGACCGTAACCGTCGATTTGGAAAGGCTTGATGATGCCAAAAACAAGTGCCGAGTTTTGGTTTGACCCACTTTGTCCGTGGGCATTTATGACCTCTAGGTGGATTCTGGAGGTTGAAAAAGTCCGAGATGTTTCGGTGCAATGGAACCTTTTCTCCTTAGCCCATTTAAATCGCAACAAAGAAATGTCTGATGATTACAAAGCCAAGTTGTTGCCTTCGTGGCACTGCACACGTGTAATCGCTGCGGCCCAAAAGGACAGTGGCGCCGGAATAACCCTTCCGTTGTACACCGCGATTTCCTCTCGGATTCACCTCAAGAAAGAGAAGGTTTCACAGGAGCTTTTGGCGGCAGCCTTGAGTGAAGTTGGATTAAGCCCAGAGTTAGCTGTTGCAATGAATGATGAATCGTTGGATGCGATGATTATCGAAAGTCATGAAAGAGGAATTTCTCTAGTTGGAAATGATGTTGGAACTCCAATCATTTCCGTTAATGGAGTTGCATTCTTCGGTCCGGTGATTTCGCCAGCACCCAAAGGGGAAGAAGCTGGACGTCTGTGGGATGGAGTCGTGGGGGTCGCAAGTTACCCAGGTTTTTTTGAGATTAAACGTAGTCGCAACGTTGGCCCGATCTTTGATTAAATTGCGCTATGTTAGAAATCCAAGGAGATCGTTTAACTTATAAGTTAAGTTGGCTTGAATGTTTAGGTGCTTTTGGTAGATCACCTCGAGCCGCGGTTTCAAATTTGCGAGAGATTTCTTTTGATTCCAAACCCTGGACCATGAAAGTGCTTCGTGGCATTAGGGCACCAGGCACCGGATTTCCTTATGTAATTATGTTGGGAACCATGAGACACAGAAAAGGCAAGGATTTCTGTGTTGTCTATAAAAGAAACCCTGTATTGATTTTGGAGTTTGAGAATGAGGGATACAAACGCTGGGTCATTCCCGCGACTCAACCAAATCTGCAAAAGCTAGAGCAGATTGGTTTTCAACTCAACATTTAGGACAAATACCAAAGATTTCTGCGGTATGACCAACTTCGCGAAAACCATGTTCTTCAGCGATTGATTTGGTCCAACGTTCGATTGCACTTCCCTCGATTTCAACGGTAGAACCACACTGTTTGCAAACTAAGTGGTGATGGTGATTGTCGCCGCATAATCGATAGATAGCTTCACCATCTTCTCGGCGCAGCTGATCCACGATTTTGTCACTCACAAGGGACTGCAAAGCACGATAAACGGTGGTTAAACCGATTGATTCTCCGCCTCTTTGGAGCAATTGATAGAGCTCCTGAGCGGAGGCGAAGCCACCCACTCTTTCAAGTACGCCAATTACTTTAATCTCAGATTTATTCATTGTGTTCGTGGCCATCAATCTCATGCTCTACGTGAGAATCAGACCCATGATTATGTAATCCATGCAACTGGCTTACTAAGCCCCACATGATTGCAACGCCGGCGATTGTTGCCACCAAGGTCCATCGTGATGCGTGTCGAGCATGTGCTTCAGGAAGGATGTGACTGGTTGCAAGATAAATCAAAATTCCGGAAAACGCTGCCAAATAAATAGCTGTGAAGTCTTCATTTAGCGCAAGCGAAGTTCCAAGTGCGGCACCGCTGATTCGGGCGAGTGAATCAACGCCCAACAACCAGACACCTTTCTTAGTCCACTTACCACTTTTGATTAATAGTGAAACTGTATTTAATCCGTCGCTAAAAGCGTGAACCAAAAGCGCAACAAAGACCGCTATTCCCAGCTTCTCATCAATAGTGAATGCAACACCGAGCGCCAAGCCATCAAGAAATACATGGCCACCCATAGCAAGTGCGCCAAGTCCACCAGCAACATTTATTGAGTGTTCATGATCATGTCCATACTCTGACTCAGCTGGCTCATGGGAACCGAAAGCGCGCTCATAGATATGGAGCAATAAAAATCCAGACACAAGCGCAATCGAAACTGCGGGTGCACCCAAGAATTCGGATTGAGACATTGCGAATATTTCCGGCAATAAATCAAAGGCGACGAGTCCAAGCAATAAACCGGCAGCGAGTCCAAGCACCAGATGCAGGCGATCTTTAGCGCGTAGAGCAAGCAGTCCTCCGGCAGCGGTGGCGAGGGCGGTGGCAGCGGCGAGAATGATTGCGAGGTTCATACCGATACGTTAGCAGAAAATGAAAATGATTTTCATTTTCAAAAATAGGCTCAAGTTGAGCGTGGTTGGGGGCTAAAATTGAGCTCTGCGCCCAGCCTTCATCATCAACGGTGAGATTGCTGCGACCGGTGCGCACCGCCGACAGCCAGCCGGATGGAGAACACCATGGCACAAGATCGTTTAGAAACAATTGTTGGTCTAGCAAAACGACGCGGATTCGTTTATCCGTCATCGGAAATTTATGGTGGATTACGTGCCTCTTGGGATTACGGCCCACTCGGTGTGGAGTTAAAAAACAACGTCAAGCGCCAATGGTGGAAGTCAATGGTTATGGGACGCGAGGATGTTGTTGGTCTCGACTCATGCGTAATTCTGGCGCGTGAAGTTTGGGAAGCATCCGGTCACGTGGAAACTTTCTCCGATCCGCTAACAGAGTGCACCGATTGCCACAAGCGTTATAGAGCGGATCACTTAGAAGAAGCGTTTGAAGCGAAGCACAACCGCAAACCTCAATCATTAGAGGAAGTCAATTGTCCCAATTGCGGCAACAAAGGAAAATTCACAACACCGCGTCAATTTTCCGGATTGCTTAAAACCTTCCTTGGTCCAGTGGAGGATGAATCAGGTCTTGCTTATATGAGACCGGAAACTGCGCAAGGAATCTTTATCAATTTTGATAACGTAGCCACAACCGCACGTAAGAAGCCACCATTTGGTATTGGGCAAATCGGAAAGTCCTTCAGAAATGAAATAACCCCAGGAAACTTTATTTTCCGCACCCGCGAGTTCGAACAAATGGAAATGGAGTTCTTTGTAGTGCCAGGCACTGATGAGGAATGGCATCAAACTTGGATTGATACTCGATTAGCTTGGTACATTGATTTGGGAATCAATCCAGATCGATTGAGATTATTTGAACATCCCAAAGAAAAGCTATCTCATTACTCAAAGCGGACAGTAGATATTGAATACAAGTTTGAATTTACTGGAACCGAGTGGGGCGAGCTTGAAGGTATTGCTAACCGCACCAATTTTGACCTGAAGGCGCACTCGGAAAAATCCGGCAAAGACCTTTCCTGGTTTGACCAGGAGAAGAATGAACGCTGGTTCCCATACGTAATTGAGCCTGCAGCTGGTGTAGATCGCTGCGCACTCACCTTCCTAATGGATGCTTACACAGAGGATGAAGCACCAAACTCAAAGGGAGAAATGGAAAAGCGCACAGTGCTCAAGCTGGATCATCGTTTGGCTCCAGTAAAGGTAGCTGTGCTTCCACTATCAAGAAATGCAGATCTATCCCCGAAAGCTCGCGATTTAGCAACTGCGCTTCGCAAGAATTGGAATGTTGATTTTGATGATGCCGGAGCAATTGGCCGTCGTTATCGCAGACAGGATGAAATCGGAACCCCGTACTGCATCACAATTGATTTCGAATCACTTGAAGATAACGCGGTAACAATCCGAGAACGAGATTCCATGAAACAAGAGCGCATCAGCATTGATCAGGTCGAGTCATGGTTAGCACCTCGGCTACTGGGTTGTTAAATAAAAAACCGCTTCATCTTCCCATTCGTGGTGGCGGTTTAGATCTTGCGGTGCCGGTAGTTCTGGCACCGATGGCTGGAATTACAAATTCGGCATTTCGCTTGTTGTGTAGAGAGCAAGGCGCTGGATTATTTGTTTCAGAGATGGTTACCGCTCGAGCGCTGACCGAACGCAATGAAGAAACGATGCGCATGATTGTTCCGGGTGAAGGTGAGTCACCTCGGTCAGTACAACTTTATGCCACAGATCCTATTGATTTAGAGCGAGCCGTCGAGATGATTGGAAAAGAGGATTTAGCAGATCACATCGATTTAAATTTTGGCTGTCCAGTTCCGAAAGTAACTCGAAAAGGTGGCGGATCTGCTCTGCCTTACAAGAGAAGACTCTTTGCATCATTGGTTTCTGCTGCAGTTGAAACGGCTCGTAAATATGAAATTCCCGTAACAGTAAAGATGCGCGTTGGAATTGATAGCGAACATGAGACTTATTTAGATGCAGGTAAAATCGCAGCTGATATTGGAGTTGCTTGGGTGGCGTTGCATGCCAGAACCGCTGCGCAGTTTTATGAAGGCAAATCCGATTGGTCAAAAATTAAGAATTTAGTTGAGCACTTGGCTCCTACGGGCGTTCCGGTTCTGGGTAATGGCGATATTTGGTCTGGCAAAGATGGAATTCAGATGGTCCAAGAAACAGGCTGTGCGGGCGTAGTTGTTGGCCGGGGATGCCTCGGTAGACCTTGGCTTTTCGCCGATCTGGTGCGGGCATTTAATGGCGAAGGAGAACGTCCACTTCCTAGGTTGTTTGAGGTTCGTGAAGTTATGTGGCGCCATGCTCAGCTATTGGTTGATTACTTCCAAGATGAACACCGTGCATGCAGAGATTTACGTAAACATATGGCTTGGTATTTAAAAGGATTCCGCGTAGAGGGTGGAATGAGATCGCAATTTGGAATGGTTTCATCGCTTGCAGAGTTAAGAAATCTATTGGATCAGTTGGTAGATCAACCATATCCAGAGGCGATTGGAGATGCTCCACGGGGCAGGACTAGTCATGGCCGTGCGGTAACTCTTCCGCAAGGTTGGCTGGATGATCCAGAGGAATTGGTAAGTGTTGATGGATCTGATTCTGGATCTGGTGGCTGATGCTTTTATTTAAATTTGCTTTTAGGTTTCTAGCTTTCTTGCTTCTAGTTGTACTTGTAATTCCAACCTGGGCGTTGGCGAAAACTTGGTACACCGCAAACAATGAGACTATCCGCAAGGCAGATGCCATTGTAGTTATGGGTGCAGCGCAATTAGATGGAAGACCAGGTGAAGTGCTGACCGCTCGACTAAAAGAAACTGCAAGAATTTACAGCAATAACTTTGCTCCAAAAATTTATACCCTGGGTGCTGGTGCTCCTGGCGATAGATTTACCGAAGCGCGCGCTGGAAGAAATTGGTTAATTAACAACAAAATCCCAAAATCTGCTGTGATTGAGGTTCCGCACGGCCGAGACTCCTTTAGAAGCATTAAAGCTTTTTCAAAGAAAATAAAAAGTTCTAAAATGCAGAGTCAAATCAAATACATAGTGATTGTTACCGATCCTTATCACTGCTTGCGATCTATGACGATGGCAAATGATCAGGGATTTATTGCCACTTGCTCGCCGACCAAGGTGGGCATAGCAAGCTTGGAAAAAGTTGGGTTTAAGTATCTGGTTCGCGAGGCCGGTGCATATTTGGCATATGTAACATTGGGTCGTCGCGGCATCCATATAAGCGACCATCTCGCCTGAATATCAAATAAAGAAGTAGCCTAAGAACACTATGGTCCTGCGCCCCGCTCATGAAAATCAGGCTTACTCTGATTTTGATCGAGAGAGATTTTTGGATGAGCCGGCCAAGCGCAAAGGTAGAACCGAGTTTGCAAGAGATAGAGCTCGAATCATTCACTCATTTGCACTTCGCAGATTGGCGGCTAAAACACAGGTTGCAGTTCCATGGGCCAGTGACTTTCCACGAACCCGTTTGTCTCATTCACTTGAGTGCGCGCAGGTAGGTCGAGAATTAGGTGCAGCTCTAGGTGCAGATCCAGATTTAATGGAAAGCGCATGCTTAGCCCATGATTTAGGACATCCTCCCTTTGGACACAATGGCGAACAGGCTCTAGCAAGAATCGCATCTGAAATCGGCGGCTTTGAAGGCAATGCACAAAGTTTTAGATTGCTAACCAGAATTGAAGCTAAGACAGTTGATGCCGATGGAATCTCGGTCGGACTTAACTTAAGTCGAGCAACTTTAGATGCAGCAACTAAGTATCCCTGGAGCTCGCTCGAGAACTCTCGAAAATTTGGGGTATACGAGGATGATCAGATTATTTTTGATTGGGTTCGTCAATCTGCACCAGAAGGAAAAACCTGTATCGAGGCACAGATTATGGATTGGTCAGATGATGTCGCGTACTCAGTTCATGATCTTGAAGATGGATTAGTTACTGGACAAATTCAATTAGCTGATTTAGAAAAAGACATTACATCTTTGTATGAAACTGCGGTAAAAGACTATCTTCCATATTTAACTATGCGTGAAGCCGAAGAAGCCTTAGTTGCCTTAAGAAATCTTTCCTGTTGGCCCAAAGAGTTTGATCGCAGCCATAGACATTTGGCTCAACTTAAAGACTTAACAAGCCAGCTCATTGGAAGGTTTGCTTTGGCGGCAGAACGAGAGACCCGTAATCACTTTGGCGATGGCGACCTGGTTCGTTATGAGGCGAATCTATTGGTGCCAAGGGCGCAAAAGGTTGAGGTCGCTTTACTCAAATCAATGGCTGGTTTTTACATAATTCGTGCGGAAAAATCACAAGAGCGATATGCCAAACAACAACAGTTAATTGGCGAGCTGGTTGAGGCGGTATTTGCGCAAGCACCAAGCAGCCTAGAGAGCTTTTTCCTTCAGGAATGGAATAAAGCAAACACCGATAAAGAGCGACTCCGAGTCGTAATTGATCAGGTAGCGTCGTTAACTGATGTTGGAGCCTACGCACTTCATGAGAAATTGATTGGGGCATAGGATTACCGTTATGTCAGGAAGAATTCGCGATGCAGATGTCACCTATGTTCGTGAACATTCTCCGATTGATGAGGTTGTAGGGGAGTACGTACAACTCAAGGGAGCTGGCGGTGGTCAAAAGAAGGGACTCTGTCCATTCCATGATGAGAAAAGTCCGTCATTTCATGTAACGCCAAGCCGGGGATATTTTCATTGTTTTGGATGTCAGGTTGGCGGAGATGTAATTGCCTTCGTAATGAAGATTGATCATTTGACTTTTACTGAGACCATCGAACGTCTCGCCGAAAGAATTGGCTACCAACTCACCTATGAACAAGGAAAAGGTGGCGCCAAAGCGCCAACTGGCCAAAGATCACGATTAATTGCAGCCCATGCTGCCGCGGTTACTTTTTATCAGGAGCAATTGCAGTTGCCTGAGGCGGCTCATGCTCGAGATCTTTTGGTAAAACGTGGCTTTGATAGAGCTGCATGTGAATCATTTGAAGTTGGTTATTCACCAGATGATTGGGATTCCTTAACAAAATATCTGCGTGGCAAAGGTTTCACAGTTGAAGAACTAACATTGGCGGGATTGTCCAAGGAGGGTCAGAAAGGTCCAATCGATCGCTTTAGAAATCGATTGATGTGGCCAATTCGAGACATCTCCGGTGATGTGGTGGGCTTTGGAGCCCGCAAATTAGCTAGTGATGAAGTTGATCAGGGACCCAAATACCTGAACACTCCAGAAACACCGATTTACAAGAAAAGTCAGGTTCTTTACGGTCTGGATCGGGCGAAAAAAGAGATTGCAAAGAAGCGCCAAGCGGTAATAGTTGAGGGTTATACCGATGTTATGGCGGCGCATTTAGCTGGAATCACCACCGCAGTTGCCACATGTGGAACGGCCTTTGGAGATGAGCACATCAGAATTTTGCGCCGTTTATTGATGGATGATGATGCTTTCCGCGGCGAAGTCATATTTACCTTTGATGGAGATGCAGCTGGTCAAAAAGCAGCGCTTCGCGCATTTGGAGATGATCAGAAATTTGTAACTCAAACCTTTGTTGCAGTTGAGCCAAGTGGAATGGATCCTTGTGAATTGCGCCAACATCATGGCGATGCTGCAGTAAGAGATCTAATTGCTCGCCGAGTACCTCTTTTTGAATTTGCTATTAAGAGTGCGATAAAGCAATTTGATTTAACTAATGCCGATGGTCGTGTCTCTGCACTAAATGCGGCGGCCCCTTTAATTGGAAAAATTAGAGATGCTTCACTTCGACCTGAATACGCAAGAAGTTTGGCGGGTTGGTTGGGCATGGAAGTGGAGGTGGTGCTTTCCGCTGTGAAGAAAAATTCTTCTTCCACGAGAAATCCGGTAGCGGAATCCGTACCGACTGCAAATTGGAGACCAGATCCAAATGAACCAAGGTTGATGCTAGAACGCGAAGTTCTAAAGGTGCGATTA